>CAZMGT010000012.1:0-8013 GCA_964565895.1 uncultured Armatimonadia bacterium | reverse complement strand
TCGGGTGATTCGCGGCTGGCAAACTCATAGTTTCGCGCAAGCGCGGAGGAGCGGAGGACGACGCTTGCGCTCTTTGCCCGCGCGCGCACACGCCCGCGAATGAAATCGCTGACATCGAGCTCCAGCCACCGCCCCGGCTGGGCCTGCGCGGGGTCCAGGGCGATTAGCGGTCGCCGGAGATGAACCCCGATGTCTGGCTCGGGCAGCGGGCCAACGTCGCCGTACTTCGGCCGGGCGATCCCCGGCCCCTGGCGCCAGGGGTGCACGCCGTCGTAGGTGTTAAACGTCGCCCCCTCCTCGGTCCACGGGGTAACCACGTCGTAAAGCGCAACGCACGTCTTAAGCTGGGGGAACTCGCCCTTTTCGTTAAACCCGACCTTCGTGATGTAAAGCCTTAGGGTTGCGCAGACAATGCGCCTGTCGCGGGGAATTGCGGCGAGGGGAAAACGGAGGAACACCTGCCGCCCAGACCACTGGTCCAGCCGCAGCTTAGGCTGAGCGCCGTAGTTTTTATCCTCCGCGCCGTAGGGCTCGATATAGGTATCCGCCGAGGGCGCAATGATTACCGTGTCCGCGGCCGCACGCGCGCAGAGGGCAAACGCGCCCAGGGCCAGCCCCAAAGCGCAGCGCAGGGCAAGCCTCATTGCCGCCGCCTCCCCTTTTGCGCAGGAAACTCCACCGCTGTTTTGCTTCGCGCGGGCCAAGGTTTCGGGGAGGCAGCGGGCCGATCCTTGGCTCTGCGGCTGTGCGTAACCCGCGCTTGGCGCTTGGACGAAACAAGAGTGGCAGGCTCCGCTTAACTGAGGGGCGGCGCGGGGGCGCTCGCCAACAGCGAAAAGCCGGCGGCGCGCAAAAAAGGAAACGGCCCTGGCGTCTTACTCAACACCAGGGCCGGCGCATTCATTGGTAGCGGGGGCAGGATTTGAACCTGCGACCTACGGGTTATGAGCCCGTCGAGCTACCAGACTGCTCCACCCCGCGACGCGCTAAATAATCTACCACGCCGCCCGAGCAATGTCAAGCATTTTGGAGCTTTGTGCAAGAAAACGTTGAGCGAGGCGGCCGCTATCCGCCTATATTGCTCACCGCCCTTGCCCCGGCACGGGCAAGGATGTCGCAAGATGCTGCCGAATAGCGCTTTAAAACATACAAAATATCCCCCGGAGGTGCTCGGGTGGCAAGGCGAACGCAAAAGCTCACCGTGCTCGCAGCAGGAGTGCTCGCCGCTACGTTTGCCCTTCTCTGCGCGGCATATCCCGTGCAACGCTTGCGCAACCCCGCTCCCCGCGCGGCCGGGCGCGACGGTCGGCCAGCGCAGCATAACGGCCGCGCGCTTAGCCTCCTCCGCGGGCAAGGCCCCCAGGGCCCCATTTCCCTGGACGCCCTGGACAAGACCGTTGAGCTAAGCTTCGTCCAGGCGACCGGCGAGGAGGTGACCGACGCCCTGGCTAAGGCCGCCGGCGTGCGCATCCGCGCCTATACCCTGGCCAACCAGAGGTTCTCGTTTGTCGCCAAGCCAACCGCGGTCTACCGCGCCATCCGCGCCCTGCAAGCGCTCGCCGACATGCCCCTTATGGTGCGCATCACGGCGTTTTCCGTAGACCTCTTTCCCTACGGCAGGTCGCCCCGGCGGGCTACTGATCCTTTGCAGGAGCTGACGGGGATTAAGCCCCAGCCGCTCACCCTCGCCCCGGCAGAGCGGACGTATGATGAAACGCTGCGCGCGCTGGGCGAGACGTTGGGCACAAGCTACGCCTGGGAGGAGGGCGTTGCCGAGAAGGTCAAGCAGCGGAAGATCACCCTGGGCTTCGCCGAAGTTAACCCGGGCGCGGCGGAGGCGTTTGCCCTGCGCCTCATGGGCCTTGCTGTAAAGCAGCGGCAGGGCGACGTAGCCATCGTCGGCCCGGGGATGTACATCTCCCCTAACGTACCCTGCTGCTTCGTTGACGAATATGTCGTTGCTGTAGAGCGCGTGTTGGTTTCGCGCACGCTTACCCTCCCCCTGTGGCAGCCGGGGCAAAAGCAAAGCTCCTCCTCGTTCAGCCTGAGCTGCATCGTGGACGCACCGACGATCGCCGCGCTCCAGCGCGTGCGCGGGCTGCACCTGCGCGGGGTGTTCGACGACGCCGGTCGGCCGATAATGACCATCGGCGACGTCCAAGCGCGCATGCCGCTTGCCTCGTTTGGGGACGGCCGAGGCGAAGCTCCCTTGCGCACGACCCTCTTTCTCGGCGATCCCGGGCCAAACGTGCGCGCGCTGTCCCGCCTCGAGGCCGAGCTGCTCCTCTGGGGAGAAGAGGTGCGCTGGGACGAAACGATCGACCTCGCCACGCTCCCCGCGGAGGCCACGCTGGGCGAGTGCCGCGTGCGCGTGGACAAGGTTCAGCGCTCGCCTCAACTGCTCCACTGCGAGCTGACCATCGAGCGCACGGTGCAGGGCAACCCGCGTGGCCGGCCCCTTCCCCCCGACCGATGGCCCCTGCGCTTGACGTTCCTGGACGGCCAAGCGAACCAGTTGTGGGCGATAAACCTGGCTGCGGGCGGGACCGGCGGGACGACGACAACGGGCAACGGGCTGCGCATTAACGCGATGTGGCAGACGAAGGTGCGCGCGGAGGGCGAACAGCGGGTGCTGACCACGACAGCGAGAGTGGACATCCGCGGCAAGGGCCTCCCCCTGCCCGCAAAGCTCGCCGTGCACCGCGTGGAGCGCAGAGGCGACGCGCCCCCGCTGTCCTTCGTCTTGCGCAACATCCCCCTGCCCTAGGCGCGGACACCTTTCGCCCGGCCGCGAAAGGGCCGGCGGAGGCGCTGCGCTTGCCTCGCTTATTGCCTGTTAGCTCGTTTGGCTCTGCTAATCGCCTGCCTGCGCCTCTTTTGCGCCGCAATACGCTCCAGCGCGCGCTTAACCTTCGGGTCGTTTGGGTCCGGCGCGGGAAGGCCGGCGAGGATTTGCAAAAAGCGCTCCCTCGTCGCGGCAACTTCGGGGTCGGCTGAGTCAGTAACCTCTCTGTAGCCCGTGCCGTCGCGGCTGTCGCCACAGTCATAAAGCCTGCCGAACTGGTGAATCGTGTTTCGCTCCAAAAGCCAGCGCTCGTCGCGGAGCATACGATACTGGGCAATGTAGCTGAAAATCCACTTTCGCACGCTGCGTGCCTCGCCGCGGAGCACGGGTGCGAACGACTTGCCGTCGATGGTATAGCCTTCGGGAATTTTCGCCCCGGAAAGCTCGGCGAGCGTGGGGAGCACATCGGAAAGGTCAACCAGCGCCTCGCTCGGCCCCAGAGCGCGAACGCGGCCCGGGCAGTTGACGATCAACGGCACACGCGCTCCGAGCTCTGTGGGTTGGGTTTTGCCCGAGCCCGCCGTGCCGTTGTCCGCGGTAAACATAAGCACCGTTTTCTCACGCAGCCCCAGGTCATCGAGCGCGGCAACGAGCCGGCCGACGATTACGTCCATATACTCCACGCAGGCGGCAAACCCGCCCGCGGTCTTGCCTCCGCGATGCTCCGGGTCGGGCGTGGGATCGTGCGGCCCGTGCGTCAGGCACATCGGGTAATAGGCCAAAAACGGCCTGTCGCGCATGCGCCGCATAAAGTCGATGACAAACGCGCAAAAAATGTCCGGGCCATAGTCGGCGTCGGTCGTGGAAACGTGCTTTCCGTTGCGCAGGACGCACGGGTGCCAATAGCGCGAGGTATTGCCGGGGACAATGTCGACCGGCCCGTCGTAGCGCGCCCCGGGCGGAAGCTGGTTGACCTGCGCCCAAATGCAATATTCGTCAAAGCCAAAGTCGTGGCACAGCGTGGGCAGCTTGCCCGGAAGCTGCCACTTGCCGCTCACCGCGGTAGCATAGCCCGCGCCTTTTAGCAGCTCGGCGAAAATTAGCTGGCTCTTGCCCAGGTGAATGCCCGCCGCGCCCACGGGAAACTTCATGTTGTTGTGATACCAGCCCGTGCGGAAGCCATATCGCCCGGTCATGATCTCCGCCCGCGTGGGCGAGCACATGGGCGTGGCCCAGCAGGTTTTGAACATTACTCCCGTGGCGGCAAGGCGGTCGAGGTGTGGCGTGCGGTGCTCGCGGTTGCCATAGCAGCGAAGCTCCTTCGCCCCCAAGTCGTCGGCCATAATCAGCAGAAAGTTCGGGGGGTCGTCTCCTCGGGCGAAAAGCTTGGCGCTCGGGGCAAAGCTAGCCAGCGCCGCGCAAACACTTGTTAAAAACCTGCGCCTGGTTAGGGCCATCGCTCCTCACCGTCTCCTCTCACTGCTCGCGCGGAGCTAAAGCGCCCGCGCCCAACACCCGCCGCAAACGGGGCCCTCGCTTGGGACTCGCTAAAGCTCCGCCAAATATACGCGCTCGCCCCCACGCTGTTTGCTCAAGCCCGCCGCGGTCATGAACTCGACGATCTCCAGCGTCTCCTCAGGAGCTACCGGCGGCTCGCCCGTGCGGAAAAACTCGACGATCGCCTGCACGAGGGGGCGATAGATCGTCCCCGTGGTGGTGACGGTCTTCTTCTCGCCATAGGCGGTAACCTGGGTCGTTACCTTGCCCTTGCGCACCGCGCGAAACGTTCCGATCCGCCCGTCGCGCCAGCGGCCGACGACGACGTCGCTGTCCTGCGAGGCAAACGTTTGCACCCACTCGCAGCCCGGCCCCATGACGGTATACAGGGCCTCCACCCCGTGGATGCCGTACCAGAAGTAAGGGGGATGGGTGGGCTCCTCGGGCGCGGGCGAGAGCGCGTCGCACCCTAACAGCTTGCCGATCTCCTCGTTGCCGCCGCGCAGGGCGCGAAACTCAGGTGAGCAGCGATAGGCCGAGCAACTGAAAAACGGCACGCCGCTCTCGCGCGACAGACGCACGATCTCCCGTGCGTCGGCCAGGCTCGCCGCGAACGGTTTGTCGATAAACACGCGCTTGCGCGCGGCAAACACGGGCCGCACCTGCTCCAAGTGTTTGCGCCCGTCCACGCTCTCGAGCATTATCGCGTCCACCATGGAGCATAGGGTGGGGATGTCCTCGACGATCTCGATGCCGCGCTGGCGCAGCTCGTTGGTGAACTTTTCCAGGCGGTTGGCGCTCGCCGGCACGTCGGGGCTGCCTCCGGGATAGGCGGCAACGACACGCGCCCCAGGGACATGGTCGGGGTTGCTTGGGTCGTTGAGCAGATTTGTGAACGCGACGACGTGCGAGGTGTCTAGCCCGATCATTCCGATGCGCAGCTCGCGGCCCCCTTGCTGGCCGGCGGCAGCGGCGCAAAGCGGCACAACGAGCGCCGCGCAGAGAAGCAAAACGCAGGCCTCAAAGCTCACAGGCCTCTCCTCCCAAAACACAAGCCGGGCCGCTCCGCGACCGCGCAGCAGGCAGCGCTCCTGCGCGCTACTTATAGTTCACGTAAAACGGCGAGGCCCAGGCCATCTCGGGATCGCCGTCCGGCTTGTCCGGGTCGCGCTGCATTACACGCACGTAGTAATAGGACAGCCCGGGCTCGATCTTCCTGTCCACAAACTCAAAGCTGCACTCTTTTTTGTTCGGCGTAATGGTGTAGATATAGCGGGCGTTTTTGCACACGTCCACGCGCAAAATCGTATCCGGCGCCTTAACGCGGACCTTGATCACCGGTGGCTTGCTCGCGGTAAACTCCTCCCCGACCATGTGCCCGTCCGCAGTGACCTCGAGAAGGATCTCGTCGCTTGCCGCATAGGTGCGCCGGGCGAGCATTGCGTTAATCACCCCGCTGCGGCTAACCTCCTCGGCCCACACGCAGGCGAAACTGTTGTGCGTGGAGCGGTGATCGCTGAAGCTCACGAACCCGTAGCGGTTGCCCCGGGCAAGCGCGTCTTGGGCGAAGTGGCCGGGCTTGGTCGTCTGCGTCGGCCCGCGCTTCTCCCCAGGGGGCAGCCCCAGTGCCTCATAGCTCCCACGGCAGCCCTGGTAGATCTCAAGCAAGCAGTCGAACGGCGGGTTGGGCCAGTTCCACTCGGCAAGCGGCCCCGCGGCGAACGTGTGCGGAACGATAACTACCTTCTGCCCCAACTGCTTCAGGGGGTTGCCCCGCACCCACTCCCACAGCCGCGGGGGCAGGTTGTCCTCGCTCCCCTTGCTCCGGTCGGCAATACGCAGCGGGCCCCCACGCTTGAGGAAAATAATGTTCCGGTGCCCGCTCGGGCTGCCCAGGCTGTGCTCGTAGCTGTAGACGCCAACGAACGTTGGCGGGTGATGCATCACGTCGGCCAGCTTCTGCGTATACCACCACTGATAGTCGCGCAGGCCGTCCGGCCACGACCCGGCGGTAACCTGGTTGTGGTCGCCCATGCCCTCGAAGTCCAGCGGGGCGGCGTCCAGGCAATAGCGGTAGGTGTCGAGGATCGACCCGTCCGCCCCGCTGTGCCCGCGGATGTCCGTGTGCCGGTGGCAGTCGCCCCAAAGGAGGGTATACGTCTTGCCGCCCACGGTCATCGTATAGCGCGGCCGCGGGGGCGGCGGCACCTGGGGCGGGGGAAGCTCCACCGCGGCGAGCTCCACCGGCGCGCGCTGGCCCAGCGGAAGCACCGCGAGATAGCCGTTGTAGGGCAAGGCATGGATGGGGTCGCCCGTGGGCAGGTGGTCCGGCGCGCGGCCGTCGCTGGCATAGCCCACGGCGAGCCGCCCGTTCGGCAAGAGCGCGAGCGAGGCAAACTGCGTGTTTCGCCCGGAGCTGTTGGTCAGCAGCAGCGGCTTCGTCCACCCCTGCGGAGTGAGGGTGATGGCGTAGAAGTGGTACATCTCCGTGGGGATGGCGATGGTCCAGTGGCGAAACACCATCCACAGCGCGCCGTTGCCGTCGAACGCGAGGTGGGGAAGCTCGGCGAACTGCTTTAACCGGCCGACCATGATCTTCTGCAGGTCCGCCGTGGGCTTAAGCACGCGCGCGCCATCGAACACGCGCAGGTTAAGCTTGCGCGAGTAGTGCAGCCCCATGCTCCCCGGGGCAGCGCTAGAGCGCGACCAGTCCTTCCCCCAGTTAATCTCCGCCTCGTCCCAGGCGACCCATACGCGGTCCTGGCCGTCAACAGCGACAGAGACGTGAAACTGGGCCTCGGGCTCCGTGGTTATCGCAACGACCTCGCCCAACTTCTCCCCGCTCAGCCGCCGCAAAAACACGTCGTAGTTGCCGTGCTCGTAGCTGTCCCAGGCGATCCACGCGTTACCCGCGGAATCGAGCGCCACGGCGGGCAGCCAGTCGTTCGTCTCGCTCGGCGAGACGCGGATCTCGGGCCCCCACTGCTCGCCCACGAGCCGCCGCGCATAAACGTCGCTCTGCCCGTTGCGGAACGACTGCCAAACGATGGTCACATTGCCCTTCTTGTCGGCTACCGCGCGCACGTGAAAGTCGGCGTAGGGGGCGTCGGTAAGCTTTTCCGGGGCGGTCGCTGTCCCGTCGGGGCGCACCGTTGCCGCGTAAAGCTCGAAGTTCCCCGTTCTCTGCGCAGACCAGAGGACAAGCGCGTCTTCGCCCCGTGCAGCAACCGCGGGCCAATAGTGGTCCCAGCAGCCGTCATCTAGGGCGACAGGCGGCCCCCACTTCCCCTCCGGCGAGCGCCGGCGCACGAGCACCTGGTCTGCATCCTTGCCGTTCCACTGCACATAGGCAAACCAAATCGCCCCGCTGGGCGTGGCGGCGATCGCCGGCCAGTCGCTCTGCTTCTCCGGCGCGGTAACGCGCTCCGAGGGGACTTCGCCGGCGAGCGCCCCGGGGATGTCAAAAAGCGGCGTGCCCGCGCGCGTGGGCAAGCCTGCCCGCTGGCGGCGGGCGCGCGCCGCGCGCTTGGGCTGGGCTTGCTTTGTCGCCTGGGCTGTGGCCCGCGGCGCGCCCTGGGCCAAACCGGCGCTTGCGCTAACACAGGATAGGATGAATACAAAGATTGCGGCAAAACTTGCCCGACGCATTGCTTCCCCTCCGCGGGAAAAAGGTTTTCTTTGGGGCTTTCCGCACTGCTGCGCGCAAGACCTTCAGTTTTCCTCGCTTGGTG
>CAZMGT010000011.1:0-75267 GCA_964565895.1 uncultured Armatimonadia bacterium | reverse complement strand
CCGCTGCCGAGCAGAGCGCCAGCAATGCCAGGGTATAGTCGAAAAACGCCACGCGCTGGGCCCCCTTCCGCGACCTGCGCGCCCCCGCTGAGCGCTGGGCGAAAGCCTATCCCGCGCCGAAGTTCACCGCGCCGCGCGCAAACCCCTCCCGCGGCAAAGGCCCCTTCCCCGTGCGTGTGGAACAAGCGAAACGAGCGAGCGGTCCAACAACATAAACCTGCTTCGGCAAAGGAGGCTTTTCGGTGAGCGCCGCCCACTGCCGGCCGGCTGCCTGCCGGCTAACGTTTTTCGCTGTGCTCGTCTTCGCCTTGCCGCTGCTTTCCGCGTGCCGCGCGGAATCTCGAGTAACTCTGCGCGTGCAGACGCCGCCCCAGCCCAGCTTTGTCGCGTTTTACCGCGCGCCCGAAACCCTTCCCCCGCCTGCCTGCAAAACGTACTCCCTCCCCTTGCCCTCAGAGACGGTCGGCGCGCTGAAAGGCGTGCGCTTCGTGCGCTCCGACGCCGCGCGCGAGCTGCTCGCCAGCCAGGGCTTTTGCGCCGTGCCCTTGGGGCACTTCGACGTCGCCCGCGCCCTGGAAACCGTCAAAGATGGCGGCGTGCCCGTGTTCGTCGGCGTAGATGTCGTGCTCTTTCTCTACCACGTGCAGTTCGACGAGCTGCTTAAGCATATCGAAAGCACCGCGCTTTATGACGACCTCGTTGCCCTCTGTCGGGCGATGGTCGAGGCGTCTGTCGCCCAGCAGGCAAAGACATCGGGCGACCTGCGCCAGGCGGCGGAGTTTAACGCGGCGTTTTTTGCCGTCCCCCTAAAGCTTCTCGACCCAGCAGCGCGCATCCCCGCAAGCGCGGCGAAGCTCGCCAACGCCGAAATTCAGCTAATAGAGCAGCACGCGGGAAAAATGCCCAGCCCGCTCCTCGGCTACGAGGAAGACTATAGCCAATACGTCCCGCGGGGGCACTACACAACGAGCGAGCGCCTGCGGGCGTACTTTAAGGCGATGATGTGGCTGGGGAGGGCAACGTTTCCCATTAGCGAGCAGATGACGCGCAGCCGCGAGCTGGCCGAGAAATACCTCACGCGGGCCTGCCTGTGCGCGGGAACGCTGGGGGCCACCTCGGTCAACGGCACGCCGGCGCTTGCCCTGTGGCAGAGGATTTATGAGCCGACGGCGTTTTTCGCAGGCTTTGCCGACGACTTGACTCCGGGCGAATATGCCCAGGCGATACGCGAGGCGGTGGGCAGCGAGGAGTTCGACGCCGCGCGGCTGCTCGACCCGGGCGTGCGCGAGGCAATTCGCGAGAAGCTCAAAACCCTGCGCGCGCCGGCGATCTACGGCGGGCAGGGGCCGGACTATGTGGCGAACCGACCGGAGGAGCTGGAGCGCCTGCTTGCCCAGAGCATGGGCATGCGCGTAATGGGCCAACGCTACGTTCCCGACTCGCACGTATTTCAGCGGCTGACCTATCCCTCGGTGGGGCGATATCTGGGGCAGGGGCAGCCATTTACCCTCGCCGCGGGCGTGCGCGCCTTTCCCCGCGGGCTCGACTTCTTCGCCGCCGCGGGCAACCGCCGCGCGCTCGAGCTGCTGCGCAGCGAGGGCGACACGGCCTATCAGCGCTACGACGAGAAGCTTGTTGAGATGCAAAAGCTGCTTTCAGAAATCGGCGTCGAGGGCTGGCATAGGGCGCTTAACTGGTCCTGGCTTTACGCGCTTGCGCTTTACGCGCGCGAGCTGTCGCCGGGCTATCCGGCGTTTATGCTCAGCGAGGCGTGGCAGGACCGCCAGCTTTGCGCGGCGCTCGCCTCATGGGCACATCTGCGGCGGGACACGATACTTTATGCCAAGCAGAGCTACGTCGGGGTAACGGCGTTTCGCCCGCCGGCGGCGCCCCCGCCGGGATACGTCGAGCCGCGGCCCGACGTTTACGCGGAGCTGCTCGCCCTCACCGCGATGACGGCAAAGGGCCTTGAGGCCCTCGGGCTGATGGACAGCGCGGCGCAGCGCTCGCTAGAGGGCTTTCGCCAATTTCTCGCCCAGGCAAAGGAGATCGCCCAAGCGGAGCTTTCCGGCAAACCGCTTAGCGCGGAGCAGCGCGCTTGGCTGCGCACGGTTGGCTCGCGCGTGACCGCGCTGGCCAAGCAAATGGTCCGCGGCGAGCGGCTGAACTGGGACGAGCTAATGGGCACGGTGGCCGATGTGCACACCGACCTAAACACGCAGCAGGTGCTCGAGGTGGGCGTGGGGCCGCTGGATATGCTCTTTGTCGTCGCGCCCGACCCTGAGGGAAGGCCGTTTCTCGCCGCGGGGCCGGTGCTTTCGTTTTACGAGTTCAAGCACCCCATGCGCGACCGGCTGACGGACGAGAAGTGGCGGCAAATGCTGCGCAAAAGCCCGCCCCCGCGCCCGCGCTGGACAAGCAGCTACCTCGCCCCGCGCTAGCCCCCCTGCCCCGCGGCGCGCGTGCCGGCGCCGTTGCTATTGCTTCTGCGCTGTGGGGGCCTCGGCCGAGGCAAACGCTATCCGCTTTAGCACCTTGCGCTTGCCGCCAAGGCGCGCCTCGATGGTTACCGGCACGTCCCCCTCGCTCACGGTAATCTCGCGCACGAACCGCCCAATGGCGCTCACGGGCACGGGCTCGCCGTTTATCGCCACGCTCGCTCCCGGGCTAACCGCTCCGCGAACGACAGCGACGGTGCGCTTCCACCGCGGCTCGGGGCCGCTGAGGTCGACGACAAGCAGGGGCTCCTCCCGCGCCGCGGCGATCTCTTCGGCGATCGCTCGGCGCAGGCCGAGCAGGCGGTAGGGCTTGCGCAGGTAGTCCTTAAATCCGGGCAGTGCCAGGCGCGCGTAGTAGTCCGCCGCATGTTTGGGGTCAATGTCCGCGGCGGCGCGGCCGAGCTTGCGCTTGGCCTCGCGATAGCCCTCGGTGAGCAGCCAGAGGTACTCGTAGTCCTCGATCCCGTCGCGCAGGGCTTCCCAGCGCAGAGAATCCAGCGGACCTTGTTTCCCCGGGTAGATAATCCATGCATCGCCCGGGGGCAGCTTGCCCGCGGGAAAGCCGGCGAACGGGTCTTCGGTCCAGGCAAGCAGCCCCCAATGGAGGTAGCCCACGAGGTTATAGCGCCAGTTAAGCCAGTGCAAAATCCGCGTTTTGATTAGCGGGAAATCCACAAACCGGTTCGGGTAGCGCCCCGTGGGGTGGAGGCAGGTGTAATACCACAGCTCCTTGCCGCGCAGGCGCGCTTGTTCGTACTGCTCGCGCCAGTTGTCGTAGTGGGTCAGCTTGGGGACCCAGACCTCCAGGTCGTCGCCGAAGTCCGGCGCCTCAATCGCGTCTATCCGACGCAGCTCGGGCGCCTGCTCGTGCACCCATGCAGAAAGCTTGCGCCAGGAGTCGATGTTGTGCGGCGCGGGCTCGTCGCCGATGTGCACCATGGCCTTCTCCAGCCAGCCGCGCTCGCGCAGATGGTTTACCAGTGCGGGCAGATACTGCGGCAAGACCTCCTCGCCGGCGCGCCACTCCGTCTTGCCCGTTTTCTTAGAGAACACGGGGAACTTGCGCAGCTCATACTCCTTTGCGCTCCAGTCGCCCTTGTGCCGGGCGAGGTGGCCGATCTCGATCCTGTCCGCTACCCCGTAGCGCTCGCAAATCTCCACCCAGCGGTCGAGCCGCGAGAAGTCGAACGACAGCTCGCCCTGCTCGTCCTCGGTAATCTGGACTGCGGCGGGGTCGAAGATGAGCACGTTTTGCCGGTGCGCGCCCAGGTCCGCCACGAAGCGCTCGAAGATTTTAAAAAACTCCTCCGAATACGCTTTTACCCCATAGCGCCGGCAGAGGCGGCTTACGGAGAACCAGTTCGTGAAAAACATGTGCCGCTCCCGGGGCACCTCAAACGGCCATACCTCTAGCGCTACAGGCACGACACCGACCTTCCCCGAGGCGCAGGTTAGCTCCACCTCGCCCACGTAACGGTCGGGCACGGCGCCTCGCGGCACGGCGACGGTGAGCCATATGGGCTGGGTGGCGTTTGCGGCAACGTCGCGCGCGGCGTCCTCGAGCAACGGCTCGGGAAAGTCCGCGGGGGCGGCGCGCTCGAGCTCCTCGGGCGGTGTGCGCGGCGTGTTCTTCTCCACACGTACGAAACCCACGAACCTTACCCTAAGGCAACTTGCCGGGATAACCTCGCTGCTTCCCGCGGCGCGGAGATCGCTTGCCCGGGCGGAAAGTTGCTTTAGCGGCGCAGCGCTGCGCACGGCAATCTGCGCCGACTCATACTCTCCGCGCGCCGCTTGGAGGGAGATCTCCGCCGGCGCATTTTTCGGCGGGAGCGTGTCGGCAAACACCCGGGTAAGAGAGTCCGCCACCCACACCTGGGTTTCCGCGCGGGCAAGCGCTGCGCCAAGCGCCAGCAAAACACAGCCGACAAGCACACCTCGAGCCATAGCGGTTCACTCCTCCGTCTCCGCCGGAAGATATTCCGGCCACGTTTGCTCGCCGCTTGCCGCGGGCGGCTTTTTCTTAAGGTGCAGCCACAGCCCGCGCACCTCAAACGAGCCCTTGCCCGCGGAAAACGCGACTTTTAGCGAGCCGCCCTGCAGCTTGTCCATGGGGAGGGGCACGCGGACGATGGCGCATTCGCCCGCGGGCGGGAGGGCAAGGGCGCGCTCTTCCTCCAGCACGCGCAGCGATGCCCCCCGTGCGCCTTCGCCGGGAGAGATGCCAAACACCAGCGTCGCCTGCTCGTAGTCGTCTAGCCAGTATGGGAGGCTAACCAGCGCCTGGCGCGGCTTGCCCGCGCGCACAACGAACACATTGGGAAAACCTCGCACGACCTCGACCTCGCTGCCCACCTCGATTGCCGCAAGAGCGAACGCCGAGGCGACAACCCTGCGCTCTTCAGCCCACGCAGCAAGCTGCGGCGAGCCGTCCGGGCATCGGCGGGCAAGCCAGCGCTCAAGCAGTGGGGCAAAGCGACGCTGCGCATAGCTTGCCGCGCGAAGCATGTTTTGCGCGTAGCGCAGGTCCTCTAGCTCCCACAGCCCGCCCTGCCAAATCGCCTGAAACAGCCGGCGCTCATGCCGCGCGCGCAGCTCGTTTGCCTCAAGCCCGGCGCAGAGTTCCTCGAGAACGTCTTTCGCTTGGCGCGGGAGAGAAGCTTTCGCCGCCTCCAACCGCCGCCGCGTGCGGCCCGCTGCCCGCTCCAGCTCGCGCAGAGCAACAATCACCTGCGCCGCTTCGTCGTGCACCGCGGGGTCGCCGCTGGCCGCGCGGTGGGCCAACGCGGGGAGCCTCGCCCCGCGCCCAACCATGTCGCCCAGCAGCCCTTCGCACGCAAAGGCGCGTTCGCTTGCCGCGGCGGCCTCGAGTAAAGCGCGCAGCACTTCGCCCCGCTTGTCACCCAGCGCGGAGCACAGCTCGCCCAGCGGAGCGGCCCAGCCGTCGGCTGCACCGCTCCGCGAGAAGCTAGCGGCGGCCCAGTCCACCAGCCACGAACACCAGTGCGCCTCGCCAGCGGGGAATATGCAGCCCGTCCAACGGCGGTCGGCAAGGCTTGCCGCGTCGAGCCACCGCTGATGCACCAGGTCCAGCCGAAGCAGAGGCGCGCGGCGAAGCGGCGCCGGCGCCACTTCCCCCTCCGGCCAGAACCACGCCTGCTCGCTCAACCCCTCCGCCCAGGGGCGCGCCTGCGACAGGTCGCGCAGCCACAGGGCAAACCGTGGCCCGCCCTTGCCCGCGCTAAGGTCCTCCGCGGCGGCCGCCGCCCAGCGCAGCGCGGCGACGTTTGCCTCGTGCACGCCCCCGCACACGGGGCAGCGATATTGCCGCTCGCTCGTGCGCACCGCGGCAACGACAAGCCCAACGCGCAGCGCGCTCAGCTCTTCCAGGGCGGAGCGGAGCTCGCCGCGCCAGGTGCCCTCCCTCTCCGGACACGCACCTGCGGGGACGAGCGAGAAAAGCTGCCCGTCTGGGGCGAGGCTTACGACAACCCCCAGGCACACCCCGCGGCGCTTTGCGTAGTCGGCCACCTCGGCTAAGTGATCGGCAAGAGCGGCCGACAGGTGCCCCGCGGGCAGGCAGCAGGCGAGCGTGTTTTGCCCATTGCCCGCGAGCCAGTCGACATAGCGCAGCGCCCGCTTGCGGTTTTCCTCGCCTGCAGCGAGGAACCAGCGCGCGGGTGTTATCTCCGGCGTTGGCCCGAGGCAAAAACCGCGGCGGGAAAAGGCCGGGCGAAAGACCCTCCGCTGCTCGCCGACCGCGACGCTCTTGCGCTGCGGCGCCAGGGTCAGCTCCGGCGAGAAAAAGCGCAGGCCGAGCTGGCGCAAAAGCTCCGCCGCGGCATATTGCACCGCAGCGTCGCTTGACCCACAAAGCCACACCGCCTTGCTCTTCCGCGACGTGGCGCACACGGCCCACCATTCACCAGCCTCGGGCAGGCGCAGCGCGGGCGGCGCCTGGCCCACGTAAATGTGCATGGGCAGGCGCGAGGGCACCCCGCGCACGATGGGCAGCCGCGCCCCGCTGATGCGCCACACGCCCTCCTGCACATCGCGCGCGGCGAGCTCGAGCGTCGGCGAGGGCGCGCTGGGGAGGACGATGTCCGCCTCTGGCTCGCCGCGCCAAACAAGCGCCACGTGCGCCTGCGCGGGGAGGACGAAGGCGGCGACTGCCAGGGCGGAGAGCAGACCGCAGAGCAAACCTCGCTTGGGCACGATTTCCACCCCAACCCCAAGTGCTATTCGCCGAGGACTTTGATTATCACGCGCTTGGGCCGCTGGCCGTCGAACTCGGCATAGTAGATCTGCTGCCACGGGCCAAGGTCCAGCGCGCCGTCGGTTATCGGGACGATTACTTCGTGGTGCACAAGCAAGCTCTTTAGGTGCGCGTCGCCATTGGTTTCGCCGGTGGCGTGGTGGCGGTAGTCCACGCCGCTGGGGGCGAGCTTCTCCAGCCACTCGTCTATGTCCTGAATCAAGCCGCTTTCCGCATCGTTGACGTAGACCCCCGCGGTAATGTGCATCGCAGAGACGAGGACAAAACCCTCGCGCACGCCGCTTTCCGCGACAGCCTGGGCCACCTCGCGCGTGATGTTGATGTACTCGCGATGTTTTCTCGTGTTGAATGTAAGATACTTCGTGTGCGCTTTCATGTTCGCGCCTCCCAGGCAGAGCGTGGTTGGGCACGGGCAACAGTTCGAAGTCGCTTGGGCGGAGGCCTGCCTGGGGTGGCAACCGCGAGCTTTGCCCGTGTGTTATAATCCTGAGGTTGCCCAACCAGGGGAGCGGGAGAGGGAGCATTGGCTCAGGGCAGACTAACGCTGGCGCTGGCCCAAAGCGCCCTGCGCTGGTATCGCGACGCGGGCGAGTTTCACAGCCACATGGAGAGCTTCGTCCGCCGTGCCGCGGAGGGCGGGGCGGATATCGTCGCCTTTCCCGAAGATGTGGGTCTGCCCCTGGCCGTCGTCGAGGACCTTTCCGCGATTGCCCAAACGGCGAGCCTGGCCGAGGCCGCGGAGCAGCTTGTCGCGCTTCGCCATACGGAGCTCGCCCCGCTTATGGCCCGCTACAGCATCGGGCCCCTGCGCGCCTACCTTCTCTGGCGTGGGGAATGGATGCGCGAGGTTTATCAGAGCACGTTTTCCGCGCTCGCCCGCGAACACGGGATAACCGTTGTCGCGGGAAGCATACCGCTTCCCGAAGCCGGCGCGGACGACGGCTGCGTTTATAACACGGCCCACGTCTACGGCCCACACGGCCAGCTTCTGGGCAGGCAGCGCAAGGTGCACCTGATTGACCTCGAGGCCGAGCAGGGGCTGGACCTATGCACCGCGCCGCCGGAGGAGTATCGCGTAGTGCGCACGGAAAAATGCGTTCTCGGCGTGGCCATTTGCCTGGACTGCTTCGACGCTGAGCTCGTTGCCGCCCTTGTCCGCCAGGGAATGGAGCTGCTCATCGACGTTAAGGCCAACCCGAAGGAGTTCACCCCGGAGGAGCAGGCGGACAACCGCCGCTCGGCGTGGTCGCGCTGCCAGGAGCGGCCGATCTATGCCGCCCAGGTGTTCGCCGTGGGCAACTTGCTCGGCTTGCCGTTTCGCGGGCGCAGCGCGGTATACTGCAACGCGCAGCTCACGCCCGACGGCTCGGGCGTCCTCGCTCAGACGCAAAGCGACTGCGCCGAGGAGCTGCTCGTCGCGGAGCTTGACTTGGGGCTGCTCGCCGAGGTTGCGCCATAGGAGGAGAAAAACCCGCTTTTAAGAGGGGTTGTGCCTTGGATCGGTTTGCCTTCGTCATCCACCCGCTCACGGCGCGCGACGTGGCGCGCAAATATGGCCTTATGCGCCTCCTGCCGGACAGGGCGGTAGAGGCGATCATTAGCCGGATGTCGCCCAAGTACGTCTCCACGATAACGGGCATTCGCTCAAAGCAGGGCGTGGAGATCGAGGGGATGCTCGTGGGCTGCCCGCTGACGTCGCGCCAGCTCATCGAGGGCGACCCGGAGAAGGTCCTCCAGCGGATCATCGAGACATGCCGCCTGGCCGAGGCGCGTGGCGCGCAAATCGTGGGCCTCGGAGCGTTTACCTCGGTCGTCGGCGACGCGGGAATCTCCATCGCCCGCGCGCTGAACATTCCGGTAACCACGGGCAACAGCTATACCGTGGCCACCGCGTTGCAGGCGCTGATGCACGCCGCGCAGCTCATGGGGATTGACCCCAAGCAGGCCACCGCGGGCGTGCTCGGCGCGGCGGGGTCCATCGGCCGCGTGTGCTCGCAGTACCTGTCCACGCGCGTGCGCGAGCTGGTGCTCATCGGCCTGGACACCGACCCGCTGGAGGATGTCGCGCGGAGCTTCGGCGAAGGCGCCTGCCCCACGACCATCTCGCGCGACTCGCACGCCGCGCTGCCCGAGTGCGACCTGGTCGTCTCGGTAACGAGCGCGGTAGACACCGTCGTCGAGCCGGAGGATCTCAAGCGCGGGGCGGTGGTCTGCGACGTCGCCCGGCCGCGCGACATCTCGCGCCGCGTTGCCCAGGAGCGCGACGACGTGCTAGTTATCGAAGGGGGCGTGGTGCGCGTTCCCGGGGAGAACGTCGATTTTCACTTCGACTTCGGCTTTCCCCCGGGAACGGCCTATGCCTGCATGGCGGAGACGATGATCTTGACCATGGAGCGGCGGTTTGAGTGCTACTCCTTGGGGCGCCAGCTCTCGCTAGACAAGGCCCTGGAGATCGCCGCGCTCGCGGAAAAGCACGGGTTTGAGCTCGCCGGCTTTCGGAGTTTCGAGCGCCCGATCTCCGAGGAACAGATCGCCCGCATTCGCCACAACGCTGGCCGCTAGGCGCACGCCGCGGAAGGAGGACAGACCCCCAGGCAGCCGAAAAACGAATCCAAACACGCCTGGCGCGCTGCGATGCAACGGCAGAGCAACCTGAGACGATTCCTCGGTTTTCTGCGGCCCTATCGCTTCCGCATTTTGGAGCTGTTCTTTTACGCCATCCTCTCCCGCGCGCTAACCATGGTCCCCTTGTATTTCCTAAAGCTCCTTGTGGACGAGGTTAAGGACCTCATCGCCGCGGGCCAGTCGCAGCACGCCTGGCGGGTTGTGCTTGTCATTTTCGGCGCGCAGCTAGCGATGGTCGGCATCAACGGGGCGATGATCCTTCGCCGGCGGGCGATTCTCGTTACCGTGGGCCAGCGGCTGGTGTTCGACATCCGCCAGCAGCTGTTCCGCCATCTCCAGCGGCTTTCGCTGCGCTATTACGAGTCGACAAACACAGGGCGCATTATGTCGCGCGTGCTCTGGGACGTAGAGGCCGTGCAGCACATCTCCACGGGAAGCATGGCCACGCTGTTTGCCGACCTTTTGGGGATCGTCGTTGTCCTGGTTTTAATGTTCTACAAGAGCTGGCAAGTGGGGCTTATCGGGTGCATCGTGCTCCCGCTTTATGGGCTGAACTACCTGTTCTTCCGCCGGCGCATACGCGAAGCAAGCATGGAGGCGCGGGAGAAGTTTAGCCACATCTACGGCTGGCTGCAGGAGAAGCTGAGCGGGGTGCGCGTGGTTAAGTCGTTCGTGCGCGAGCGCACGGAGATGCGCGAGTTCGTCTCGGAGACGCGCGAAAGCCTTGAGCTGAACATGCGCCTGGGGATGCTCTCCGGCGGGCTGGGGGCCACGGCGAACGTAATCTCCGGCCTCGGGCGGCAGATCGTGTTCATCTACATCATGTACAAGGCCTGCTTCCCGCACACGATGACCGTAGGCGACATGGCTATGTACAGCGGCCTGCTTGCCCAGCTCTATGGGCCGGTGCTCCGGCTGGTTACCGTAAACGATGTGTTCATTCGCGCAGGGACGGCGCTCGATCGCATCTTCGCCGTGCTCGACACAGCGCCCGAGGTGGAGGAGGCCCCGGACGCCATCGCCCTGCCTGACATGAAGGGCAAGGTGGAGTTTCGCAACGTGTTCTTCAGCTACGAGCCGGACGAGCTTGTGCTCAAAAACATTAGCTTCGTCGCCGAGCCGGGCACGGTAACCGCTCTCGTCGGGCCCAGCGGCGGGGGCAAGAGCACGATCGTTAACCTTATCCCGCGCTTTTACGACCCGATCAGCGGCCAGGTGCTCATTGATGACATTGACGTGCGCAAGCTAAAGCTGAACAGCCTGCGCCAGAATATCGGCATCGTGCTCCAGGAGACGTTTCTCTTCTCAGGCACGATTCGCGAGAACATTAAATACGGCAAGCCCGACGCTACCGACGAGGAGGTCATTGAGGCGGCGAAGGCCGCCAACGCGCACGAGTTTATTATGGAGCTGCGCGACGGCTACGACACGGAGATCGGCGAGCGTGGGGTAAAGCTCTCCGGCGGCCAGAAGCAGCGCCTGGCCATTGCCCGGGCCATTTTGCGCAACCCGCGCATCCTCATCCTCGACGAGGCCACCTCGTCGCTCGACTCCGAGTCCGAGCACCTTATCCAACAGGCCCTGGCGCGGCTTATGGAAAACCGCACCACATTCGCCATTGCCCACCGCCTGTCTACGGTGATGAACGCCGACCAAATTCTCGTGGTAGACAACGGCGAGATCATCGAGCGCGGGACGCACGCCGAGCTAATTAAAGCCGGCGGGCGCTACGCCAAACTGGCCGAGATACAATTCAAGGCCCCGGGCGAGGAGTCGGAGCAACTGCTCAAGCAAAGCGACGAGCTGTGGCGCGAGGCGGCCGAAGCGAGCAAGCCGAGCGGCAACCCGAAAAAGAGCTAGGGCGCGGGGGTGCCGTAGATAGCGCTGCGCCGCAGGGCCTCCAGCGGCTCCCAAAGCTTAACCTCCGGCGGAAGAAGTATTGCCCCGTGAAGCGCGCTGGCCAGGGCAAGAACGCAGCCCAAGGCCAGGGCCACCGCGGCTAACGCTCGCCCGTCGGCAGCAAGCCGCCCCGCGCGAATGCGCAGCAGAGCGAGCGCGGCAAGGTAGAGGGCGAGCAGAGAGAGCAAAAGCCCCGCCGCGGGGTAGGAAAACGTGCCCAAAAAAGCGCATACCGCGGCAAACAGCGCCGCCGAGGCGAGCCTCCGCGACGACCGCTGCGCCGGCACCACGCTGGGCTCCGAGCTGTTGCTGCCGCTCAACTGCGCCCCTTCCCCTCCCCTGCGCTCAGCGCCTCAAGAATCGCCCCGAGCCGCACGCCGTTCACATCGGCCACTCCCGCGCGCGCCCCGAGCTCGTCGAGCAGCGCGAGGAAGATTAGCGCGCCGTGCACAATGACCTCCGCGCGCTCCGGCTCAATGTGGCAGATTTTGCGCCTCTCGGCAAGCGTTGCCCTGGCAAGGCGCTCGGCGAGGGCCTCCAGGCGCTCGCGCGGCAGCGCAAAGCCGTGGATTCGCTCAGGGTCGTAGCGCCCCAGGCCGAGGGCGATCGCTGCCAGGGCGGCCATTGTTCCGCCGGTGGCCAAAAGCTCCGCGCACCGGGGAGGCCACTGCGCTTTACGCGCCTCGGCGAGCGCGGCGCGCGCCCGAAAAAGCGCTTGCTCCGCGGCCCGCGCGGGGAGCCTTCCCCGAGCGTCCCACCCCCCGCACTCCGCGGCGAGCGTGCGCGAGCCCAGCGCCAGGCTTGTTCCCCCGCGAAACTCGCGCCCCGCGCCCCAGGAGATCTCCGTGCTTCCCCCGCCAACATCGGCGACAACCAGCGCGCCGCTCGTTGCCTCTCGGCCAAACGCCGCCCCCAGGTAGCTCAGCCGCGCCTCCTCCTCGCCGGAGAGCACGCGCACCGGCGCCCCCGCGCGCTGCGCCGCCTCGCGCAAAAACCCCGCCGCGTTTTTCGCCCGGCGCACCGCCGCGGTGGCATAGACGACCAGCGGCTGCGCACCCAGCGCCCGCGCCAAAGCGCAGTATTCGGCAACGGCGCTCAGCGTATCGTCCACGGCAGGGCCCGCGAGCTCGCCTGTGGGGGTAAGCGCCGCGCCAAGCCCGGTAATGCGCCCTTCGTCGCGCAGGCGGCGCAGCTTGCCCCCCGCGCCGAGCTCTACGGCAAGCAGGCGCACGGTGTTCGTGCCGATGTCCACCGAGGCGGCAATCGTCGCGCCGCTCGCTTCGCCCCCTGGCCCGTGCCCCACGGCGATCACTTCCGCGCGTAGCTTTCGCGCGGGACAACGCAGATAAAGCGCAGGGTGTCCGCGCTGCGGTTGAGGAACTGGTGCTCCTCGTTTTGCGGGACGAAGATCACGTCGCCCTCGCGGAACTGGTGCTCGCGCCCCGCGCAAAAGAGGACGCCCTCGCCGGCGAGGACGAACACCTCGTGCTCCCAGGGGTGGCTGTGGCGCGGGGTGTGGCCCCCGGGCTTGACCTCGAACACGCGCATGGCAAAGTTCGGCGCGCCGTCGTCCTCGCCGATAACCCAGCGTACGGAGACACCCTCCGCCCCTTCCTCGGCGACCGGGGCCGCGGGGACTTCGCTAAAGTGCACGAGCTTCAGCTTGCTCACCTCCCTGAGCTTGGGCCGGGCTGCCAGGTAGGCGAAGCGGCCCACCGGCCGGCGCTTTGCCTCCCCGGCCTTGCCCGCGCGCTATTGCTCGACGAGCTCCAGCGGCGCCTCGGCCTGCTCGAGCAGCCCGCGAAACGCCGCGCGCACCGGCCCCTCGTAGCGCTTGACCATAAGCACCGAGGCGCGGGAGAGCTTGGCCACCAGCTGCGCCTTTGTCCCAAATACAAGCTGGCGCACCAACCCCTCGCGCGCCGCGCCGACAACGAGCAGGTCGTGCTCGCCCGCGCGCTCGATAAGCGCCCGTGCGACGGAGGAGGCTTCGATAATGGTCAGGTTAACGTCGGGGCGCTCCGGGGGATGCCGGTCCGCGCCGAGGAAATAGCGCACGGTGGCCGAGTCCACTCCGCGGCCGCGCTCGCGCACGTGCAAATACTGTATCTCCACGCCCAGCTCGCGCGCGACAATCTCCGCTAGCTCCAGAGCAAACCTGCCGTGGGTGCTTGCCGTTGTCCCGAGGATGACCCGGCGCACTTCGGCCAGCTCGTGCGCGGGCTTAAGCACGGCTACGTCGCACGGGGCTTTGCGCACGATGGGGTCGAGGGTGTTGCCCAGAACGCGGCGCTCGGAGCGCGTATATCCGCGCCAGCCCATAACGACGAGGTCGGCGTCCTCCTCCTCGATGGTGTCTAAGATGGCCTTCCAGATGTTGTGCCCCACGCGCAGCACGGTGGACATCTCCACGCCATGGGCCCGCGCCACGCGCGCCGCGGTCTCTAGCACGCGCCGCTGGTGGCGGCCGTAGCGCCGGCCCTCGGCAAGCGGCAACTGCGGGGGCACGCGTACCACGCTCACGGCGACGATCTGCCCCTGCTTTTGCTTGGCCACTGCTGCGGCCAGGGTGACGAGCGACTCCACATGCTCGGCGTTGGCCACGGGAACGACCACGGTATAGCGCTGGGGGCCGGGGATGCGCTCCTGCCACATGACCTTCGAGGCGCGCACGGCGCGCTCTTTCTGCGCGGCATAGGTGTAATACACATACACGCCAAACCCCAGCCAAAGCAGGGTAACGAGCCACGCGCTGGGGCTATAAGCGACCATGTATAGCGCGAGAAACAGTTGCGACAGGGCGCCGAAGATGGGCAGCGCGGGAAAGAGGGGCACGCGAAACGAGCGGCGCAGCTCCGGCCGACGATAGCGCAGGGTGATCACGCTGAGGTTCACCGCCATAAACAGCAGCAAAAACATAATGTCCGCGGCGCTGGCCACGTCCTCGATGGGCAGGGCGAGGGCCATCGCCGCGATGATCATCGCCGAAATGCCGATCGCCCAGTGCGGCGTGCGCCGCCGCGGGTGCACCCGCGCGAACTGCTCGGGCAGGTTGTGGTCCCGGGCCATGGCGAACGCCACGCGCGAGGAGGAGTAGATCGTCGCATTAAGCGCGGAGACCGTGGAAAGCAGCCCGCCGATGAGGATGATGACCCCGCCCGCGGGCAAAAAGCTTTTCGCCGCCTGCATAATGGCCAGTTCCTTTTGCTCGCCCAGAAAAACCCAGCTCGGCTTTCCCTCCACGGCCAGCCCGCCGATGGCCACGAAGGCAATAAGCATGTATATCGGGACGACTACGCCCAGGGAAATGAGGATCGCCCGGGGGATGTTGCGCCGCGGGTCGAGCACCTCTTCGCCGCTCTGGGCAATTACCTCGTAGCCCTCAAACGCGATATACGTGAGCCCCATGGCCATGAGCAGGTGGCTCGCCCCGGTGGGGAAAAACGGGCGAAACTCCGCCGTCCAATCGGCGCGCGAGAACATTGCCCAAGCCCCACCGCCAACAAACAACCCCAGCACGACGAGCTTGCCCACGGTGACAATTGCCCCCGCCTTGCCCGTCTCGGCAGAGCCGCGAAAGTTGATATAGGCAAACGCTGCGCAAACGACGAGGGCCAAGAGCTTAGCCATCTGCCCCTCGCTCAGCCCGAAAAGAGGCACGCCCAGCGCGCGGAGCACCTCGTGAAAATACGCCCCAAACCCCAGCGCATATACGCTGCAGGCCACGGCGTGGGCGAACCACGAGCACCAGCCGCTTAAAAAACCGGCCGGCCCGGGCAGGCCCTCCTTCACCCACAAATATCCCCCGCCCGCCTCGGGAAAGCACGCCCCCAGCTCGGCATAGGCCATTGCCGTTACCAGCGCGAGAACCCCGTTTATGGCAAACGCGACGATCAACCCCGGCCCGGCAACGCCAGCGGCGATGCCTGTGAGCACGAAAATCCCCGCGCCGATCATCGCCCCCACGCCGATCATCGTCACGGAGAACAGGCTCATGTCGCGGCTAAGCCGCACTTCGCTGATCTCGTGCTCTACCGCTGGCTGGCCCATGCTCGTCCCTTTCTTTGCGCTGCTGCCCGGAGCGGTGCGGCTCTAAGGCTTGCTCCGCGGGGTGGTTAGCTCTTTAAGCTTGCCGTAGACCACCGGGTCGTCCTCGTGCCCGCGAAACTCAAACGGGAAGTACTGGTTAATGTGCTTGAGCATCAGCCCCCAGGAGCAGCCGTTGGCCACGGCGGCCTCGGCCGCACGCGCTCCCTCTCCCCCGACCTTGTCGTCCTCGTTGCAGACAATCGCCTTGTTGTACTTTTTCAGCGCATCCACGCGCGCGGGAATGTCGCGCACGGGCACGCCGTTAAAGTGGATGAGGATAAAGTCCGCCGCCTGGGCAACCTCCGGCGCGGCCCTGCCGTCGCCCACCCCGCTTGAGGAGACGTAGAGCGCGGGCGCCGTTGCCTTGGCGAGGCGGATGAGCTCGGCCATCCCCTTCGGGTCGGAGATAATCTTGTGGTCAAAACCGCGGTGCACGTGTTCGTTGGCGATCTCCAAAAGGACGTTGGCAAACCCGTTGTCCACGATCCACCGGGCAACGTGGCGCACGCCCGCGCGCACCGCCTCGTCGTCGCGCAGCACCTGGTCCTGCCGCTGGTAGTAGCAGCATAGAATCACCGCCGCCCCCGCGGCGTCGGCGGCCTCGATCACCCGCGTTACCCGCGCCAAATACTCCTCGCGCAGCGAGCCGTTCGGGGAAAAGGCCGAGTTTAGCGCCCCCTCGTAGCCGGGCATCCCACCCTGCAGGCTAATCGTAAACGCGCGAACCCCGTGCGCCACGTAGTCGGGAATTTGCTTCACGAACGCTTCGGTGTTTGCCTCTGCGTCAAAGCCGCGGGGGCATGTTTTTGGGTTGCGGTCCTCAAACACGCTGTTTACCATGCGCACGTTCATGAGCAGCCCCTCGGCCGGCGCCCCGCGATAGGTCAGCTCGCCGTTGATATACCACCGGCCATCAATGAGCGCGAGCCAGGTTTTCGTGCTGCCCGTGGCGACGAGAGCCACACGGTCGGCGACGAACCGCTCCACGGGGTCGAGCTGGTCGAACAGCCGGCCGTGCTCGGGGCGCATGTCAAACGAGCGGCGCGGGCCCTTGTAGTTGCGGCGCGGGCTGCCGTTGTGCAGGCACCATCCCGCGGCTCCGCCCTCGCGCGCCTGCCGCGCGTCGATCAAAAAGTCCAGCTTCTCCGGCTGCCACGGGCTAAAGTCGCGGCGAAACGGCTCCTGGTAGTGCACGGGGACGACGCGCCCCAGCTCGCGCATCCACGCCAAAAGTTGCCGCGTCTTCTGTGCCGTTTGCCGCGGCGAGGGGGCGTTGCGCGGGCGGTGCGGCGAGATAAAGTCCAGCTTCGCCCGCAAGACGTAGTCGCGAACATCGTCGCGCGACAGGTCGCCCGCGTGCGAGGCGGTAACCAGGCGCTGCCGGTCAACCTCCTTTATCCTGTCCCGCAGCTTGCGCACCTCGTCAATGCTCACAAAGCGCGCGTCGCGAATGTTGCGCTCGTTGCCTACGTCGATGTACACGTTGCGGTAGGGCTTGAGCGCGCGAGCGAGGGTCTCCACCGCGCGCAGGTGCCCGTCGAGCGTAGGGAGCAGGTCCCCGGCCGTCCTTCCCGCGCGGGTAAGCGTAACGTCAACGATTATCCCGCGCTTGTCCGCCTCGCTAGTGAGCCATTTAAGCTTGCTTAAAAAAGGCTCGCGCGCCCGGCCCTCGCGGTCCACCGCGGAGACGTTGTTTTCAAACGCCCCCCACGTCGCCCAAACGCGGATCCAGTTAAATCCGCGCCGCTGCAAGTCGTCCAAGTCGCGGACGATGAACTCCTCGCTCGCCCCGAGGGCCGCGTAGTAGCTCATGCCCACGAGAAACGTTGGGCGGCCGTCGACGGTAAACGCCGTCCCCTCAATCCCCAGCTCCACAGGGCAAGCCGTCCCCGCGGCGATGGTCGCCATAGCTAACGCACCCCAAAGGAAAACAGCGCTGTGCCCCCGAATGATGGTGTGCACCGTACGGCACCTCCCTTGCCCGCGGGGCGCTGGCGGCCGCGGCTTTCCTATGCTACGTTGGCCGCGGCGGTTGTTCCTTCTTCGATTTGCCGGGCGCGGGCGAGGTTGAGAGCGGCTGTGCTTTGTGCTAGTATTGCCCTCACTATTTTGTCGCCCGAGGCGAAGAAAGTGGCTGGCGAGAAGGTTAAAGTGGCTATCGTCGGCGTCTCCGGCTATACGGGGACGGAGGCCCTGCGGCTGCTTGTCGGCCGGCAGGATATCGAGCTCGTCTACCTCTGCGCCGCAGACACCGAGCCGGGGCAGCCGCTGGACGAGGTCTGTCCTTGGCTTGCCGCGTTCGGCGACTATCGCTGCGACCCGCTCGACCCCGTCGCCGCGGCGAAAGCGGCCGATGTCGTTCTGCTCTGCACGCCCAAGGGCGTGCCCATGCGCTGCGCGGAGGATATTCTTGCCGCGGGGGCAAAATGCATCGAGCTCCCCGGCGACTTCCGCCTGCGCGACCTTGCCGTATACGAGTCGTACTATGGGATAAAGCACACCGCGCCGGAGCTCGTCGCCCGCGCGGTATATGGCTTGCCCGAGCTCTATCGCGAGGAGATTCGCCGCGCGGAGCTCGTGGCCAACCCGGGGTGCTACCCCACGGGGGCGATTCTCGCCCTTGCCCCGCTGCTTGCTGCCGGGGCCGTCTCGCCCGAGGGAATAATCATCGACGCCAAAACGGGCGCCTCGGGCGGCGGGCGCACGAGCCACAGCCTGCTCTTTCACTACCCCGAGCTGTTCGGCGACTTCTTCGCCTACCGCGTGCCCCGGCACCAGCACACGCCGGAGATCGAGCAGTTTCTCTCCGACGTCGCCGGCGTTGAGGTAAAGGTTAACTTTACGCCCCACCTTTTGCCCGTGGCCCGGGGGATCCTCACGACAGCTTACGCGACTCTTAGCGAGCCGCGATCTACCGCTGAGCTGTTGGAGATCCTGCGGGCCAGGTATGCCGGGGAGCCGTTTGTGCGCGTGCTTCCCGAGGGGCGCCTGCCTGGGGTAAAGGCGGTTGCCGGGTCGAACTTCTGCGACATCGCCGCCGTCGCCGACGAGCGTACGGGGCGGGCGATCGTCTTCTCGGCGATCGACAACCTGGTTAAAGGCGCCTCGGGGCAGGCGGTGCAGAACCTAAACATCATGTTTGGCCTGGACGAGACGGCCGGCCTGCTCGCGCCGCCGCTGTTCCCCTAGCCCTCTCCCCGCTTGGCCCGCGTAAAAGAGGACGATGCCTATGGACGTCTCGCAAGGGGTGTGCCTGCCCGAGGGGTTTTATGCCGCAGGCGTGCGCGCGGGCATTAAAGAGCGCGGGCTAGACATCGCCCTGCTCGGCTCCGACCGGCCCTGCGTCGCCGGCGGAGTGTTTACGCAAAACGCGTTTTCCGCCCCTGCGGTGCGCCTTTGCCAAAAGCTCCTCGCCTCCGCGCGCAGCGTGCGCGGGGTGGTTATCAACAGCGGCAACGCCAACGCCTGCACCGGCGAGCGAGGCGAGCGCGACGCAGAGGAGATGTCGCGCCTGGGCGAGCAAGCGCTTGCCCAGAAGCTCCCCGGGGGCGCCGGCCCGTGCCTTGTCGCCCAAACGGGGCTGATCGGCGTATACATGCCCATGGACCTCGTCCGCCCGGCGATCGCTCAGGCCGGCGAGCGGCTTTCGCGCAGCGGCGGCCCCGACGCCGCGCAGGCGATTATGACCACGGACTCGTTTCCCAAAACCGCGGCCGCCCAGCTTGCCCTCGCGGGAACCACGGTGTGCATCGGGGCGATGACCAAGGGCGCGGGGATGATCTGCCCGCGCATGGCGACAACCCTCGGCTTCGTGACCACCGACGCCACCCTCACCCGCCGCGCAGCGCAGCAGGCCATCTTGCGCGCCGCACAGGAAACCTATAACCGCGTCTCCGTGGACGGCGACACGAGCACCAACGATACGCTTCTGCTCTTTGCCAATGGGGCCGCGGGCGGGGAGACGATCGACGTAGGCGGGGCGGAGTTTGAGAAGTTCTGCGCGGCGCTGCGCGAGGTTTGCCTGGAGCTGGCGCTTGCCCTCGTGCGCGATGGCGAGGGGGCGACACGCGTGGCCGAAATTCGCGTGGAGGGCGCGGCAAGCGAGGACGACGCGCGCCGCGCGGCGGAGGCTGTCGCCCGCTCGCTACTTGTGAAAACGGCGCTGTTTGGGGCAGACCCGAACTGGGGGCGGATCGCCGCGGCGCTCGGCTATTCCGGGGCAAAAGTGGACCCCAGGCGAACCGTAATTGAGATCGGAGGCGTTGCTCTGATGGAGGGCGGCGCGCCGGGATTGGGCGACGCCGCGCGCGCGGCGCAGGCAATGCGCGAAAAGCACGTGCTCATTCGCATTAACCTGGGCCTGGGCCGCGCGGCATGGCGCACGTTTACCTGCGACCTGACCTATGACTACGTGCGCCTAAACGCTGAGTATCACACCTGAGCTTGCGGAGAGGCCTGCCATGGAACAGCATCGGCTGCGTGCGAAAACGCTCATCGAGGCCCTGCCCTACATCCGCCGCTACACCGGGAAGACGTTTGTTATCAAGTGCGGCGGGGAGATGATGCTCCACGAGGAGCTAAAGCGGGCGACAATGCAGGACATCGCCCTGCTCCGCCTCGTTGGGGTAAACCCCATTGTCGTCCACGGCGGCGGGCCCCAGGTGAGCCAGTGGATGGAGCGGCTGGGCAAAAAACCCAACTTCGTCGCTGGCCTGCGCGTTACCGACGACGAGACGATGGAGATCGCCGAGATGGTTCTCGCGGGGAAGATAAACAAGGAGATCGTCGCCGCGCTTACCCGCCACGGCGGGCCGGCCGTGGGCCTGAGCGGGCGCGACGCCGACCTGTTGCGCGTGCGCAAGCTTACGCACAACGGCCCGGAGGGCGAGGTGGACCTCGGCCGCGTGGGCGAGGTGGAGCGCGTTAACGTGGGCATTTTAAACGCCGTCGTCGCCGACGGCTTCATCCCCGTGGTGTGCACCGTGGGGACGGGTCCCGACGGCCTGAGCTATAACGTAAACGCCGACCACGCCGCGGGGGAGATCGCCGTTGCTGTGGGCGCGATAAAGCTTATTGTGCTTACCGATGTCCCCGGGGTAATGCGCGACCCGAAAAACGAGGACTCGCTCATCTCCACGCTAACACCGGCGCAGGCGGAGCAGCTCGTCGCCGAAGGCGTTGTGGAGAGCGGGATGGTTCCCAAGATTCAGGCCTGCCTGCGCGCCGTGCGCGGGGGCGTGGAGCGCGCGCACATTATCGACGGTCGCCTCCCCCACGCTCTGCTCATGGAAGTGTTTACCGACGAGGGGATCGGCACGATGATCCTCAACGAAGGTGCCGGGAGCTGATCTGAGTTGGACCTTGAGACAATCAAGCAGCTATACCAAGCGCACATCATGCCCACCTACAGCCAGCTTCCCGTGGCCTTTGTCCGCGGCGAGGGGGCCAAGCTGTGGGACAGCGCGGGCAATGAATACCTGGACTTTCTCGCGGGCATCGCCGTGTGCGGCCTGGGGCATTGCCACCCTGCGGTGGTCGAGGCCATCTGCCGCCAAGCGGGCCAGCTCATGCACACCTCAAACCTGTACTACATTCCCGCGCAGGCGGAGCTCGCCCGGCTGCTTACGGAAATCTCCGGCCTAGACAAGTGCTTTTTTTGCAACAGCGGCGCCGAGGCGAACGAGGCCGCCGTCAAACTCGCCCGCAAGTGGGCCAAGCGGCGCGACAACGACCCCTCCGCCGAGCACAAAGTCATCACCGCCACGGGCTCGTTTCACGGGAGGACGATGCTTACCGTTACCGCCACGGGCCAGCCGAAGTATCGCAAGTGGTTTACCCCGCTTATGCCCGGGTTCGAATACGTCGAGTTCGGCGACGCCCAAGCCCTGCGCGCAGCCATAGACGAGCGCACCTGCGCCGTGATGCTCGAGCCCATTCAGGGGGAAAGCGGGGTGCGCGTGCCCCCCGAGGGCTACCTGCGCGAGGTGCGCGAGATTTGCGACGAGCGTAACGTTTTGCTCATCCTCGACGAGGTGCAAACGGGCCTGGGGCGCACGGGCAAGTGGTTCGCCCACCAGCACGAGGGCGTGTTGCCGGACATCATGACCCTCGCCAAATCGCTCGCCGGGGGCACGGCGATCGGCGCCTGCCTGTGCACCGAGCGCGCCAATGCGTTCGAGCCCGGCGACCACGCCTCGACGTTCGGCGGAAACCACCTTGCCTGCGCGGCGGCGACCGCTGTCCTCGAGACCATGCGCCGCGAGAACATCGTGGAGCACGTCGCCGAGATCGGCCGCTACTTCAAGGAGCGCCTGCTTGAGCTGAAGGCGAAATACCCCCAGGTGCGCGAGGTGCGCGGGAAGGGATTAATGCTTGCCATCGAGCTAAGCGACGGCAGCGCGGCGAAGGTGAACAACGCCCTCTTCGCGCGGCGCGTCCTGGCCAACGCAATCGGCGACAGCGTTCTGCGCATGCTGCCCCCGCTGGTCGTCGAGCAGGAGGAAGTGGACCGCTTCGTTGCCGCGCTCGAGGAAAGCCTCGCTGAGGTCGCCGCGAAGGGCTAAGCGCCGCTAGTCGCGCGAGCGCAGGAAGAAGAAGTAGAGGAACTGGACGATCGCCGTAAGCGCCGCGGCGACGTAGGTCATCGCGGCCGCCATAAGCACTTTGCGCGCGCCGGCGAGCTCCTCGGGAAGCAACACGCCGGCGGCCTCAAGGTGGCGCGTGGCGCGCACGCTGGCGTTGATCTCTACGGGCAAGGTAACGAGCGAAAAGAGCACAGAGCCGGCAAAGGCCACCAGCCCGATAGTCATCAGCCCTTGGTTGCGCAAGAACCAGCCGAAGAGAATCATATACAGGGCAATGTGGCTCATGCTCGCCCAGGCGACCAGTCCCGAGCGCAGGGCGAGCGCGGGATAGCGCGTGGCGTGCTGAATGGCGTGGCCCACCTCGTGCGCGGCGATCCCCGCCGCAGCGACTGACACCCCCCGCGCCACCTCGGGCGACAGGCGCAGGGTGCGCGTGCGCGGGTCGTAGTGGTCGGTGAGCCACCCGCGGGCCATCTCGATTCGCACGTCGAAAATACCATTTCTGCGCAAGATCTCATGGGCCACCTCGGCCCCAGTGAGCCGCCGCGCGGTGGGCACCTGCGACCAACGGGCATAGGTCGTTTTAACCCACAGCGTGGCCAGGCCGGTAACGGTCAGCCCGAAAATCATCACCGCGAGATACAAAGGGTCGCCGAACCAGAACCACATTGCCCATCACCCCAGCTTTTCCCTCATGCCAGCCGCTAATTTTACCACATTCCGCGCGAGCGCGCTGCGCTTCGCTGCCTGCTAGTGCTCCGGGGCGAGCCTTCCTGGCGGCCGCAGCGGCCGCCGCAGGGGAACGTTGTCGTCTATCTGCACATCGCGAAACTGTATCCCGTAGAGCATGGCATAAAGCCCCCCACGGGCCATCAGCTCGCGGTGCGTCCCGCGGTCTACAATCCGCCCCTTGTCTAGAACGTAGATAATATCCGCGTCGATCACCGTGGACAGGCGGTGGGCGATGACGATGCACGTCCGGCCCTTCATCAGCTTCTTCAGGCTGCGCTGAATAACGCTTTCCGTGTAAACATCCACGCTCGAGGTTGCCTCGTCGAGGATGAGGATCGCCGGGTCGGCGAGCAGGGCGCGCGCGAAGGCGATGAGCTGGCGCTGGCCCATGGAGAGCACCGTTCCCCTCTCGCCCACGCGCGTCTCATATCCCTGGGGCAGGCGGCGGATGAACCGGTCGGCGTCTACCGCGCGCGCGGCACGCTCCACCTCCTCGTCGCTCGCCTCGAGCCGGCCGTAGCGAATGTTCTCGCGCACCGTGCCCGAGAACAAAAACGTCTCCTGGAGCACAATGCCCATCTGGCGGCGGAGCGAGGCCTGCGTTACCTCGCGAATGTCGCGCCCGTCGAACAAGATCCTCCCCCGCTGGGGGTCGTACATACGCGAGAGAAGCTTAACCAGCGTGCTTTTCCCCGCCCCCGTGGGCCCGACGAGGGCGACGACCTTGCCCGCGGGAATGGTCAGCGAGACATCGCGCAAAACATACTCCTCGTCCTCATAGGCAAACCACAGGCCCTCGACGCGGATCTCGCGCTCAAGCCGCGGCAGCTCGGCGGCGTCCGGCGGGTCGGTCACCTCGGGCTTTTCGTCCTGCATTTCAAACACGCGCTCGGCCCCGGCGGCGGCGGACTGCACCATGTTATATAGCTGAGCGAGGCTGCGCAGGGGCATCATCAGCCGATCCAGATAGCCCAAAAATGCGAGGATCAGCCCGACAGACATCGCCTGCTCCGCGGGAGAGATGGCAACGCCCAGGGTCGCCGCGGCGTGCTTTTTCGCAAGCGCTACGCAGCCATACCAAATGATCACACAGGTAGCCACGGCGCCACTTAGCTCGACGCCAGGCAAGAACACGGCAAATAGACGAAACGCGCGCATACTCGCCTGATAGTACTCGTCGTTGGCCGTGCGAAACTTCTCGTCGTAGGCGCCCTCGCGGCAGAAGCTTTTAATCACCCTAATGCCCGAGATGGCCTCCTGCAAAAACCCCGTTACCGCGGCGATCTTCTCCCGCGTCGCCCTATACGCTGCGCGCAGCTTCCTCTGCAGGGGCATGAGCAAGAGCATCGACGCCGGCGCGACGACCAGAACGTAAAGCGTCAGCCGCGCGTGCATCTTGCACATGATGGCAATAACCCCGACAAGCGTGAGCAGGTCCGTCAGCGCGTTAACCAGGCCTGAGGAGACGAACTCGTTGAGCGTGTCGATGTCGTTGGTCACGCGCGACATAATGCTCCCCACACGGCGCTTGTCGAAAAACGACAGGCTGAGCACCTGCAGGTGCCCAAACAGCCGCGCGCGGAGATCGTAGACGGCGTGCTGGCCGAGCTTGGCGATGGTCAGCCCCGCGCCCCATGCGGCGAAGAAGTTCACTACCTGCGCCCCGATGAACACCAAGGCGAGCGTTTCGATCAGTTGCACGTTGCGCTTGGCAAACCCCTCGTCGATGGCCAGCTTCATAATATACGGCCCGGCCATGCCTACCGCGGTGACCACCAGAGTTAGGGCAAAGGCCAGCGCCAGCCGGCCCTTGTATGGAGCGACAAGCTTAACCAGGCGCACGAGCGTGGCGCGGCTGACGACCGTCTTCTCGGGCTCCTCGCTCAGTCGCATATGCCAGCGCATCGTCTGCTAGCCGCCTTCCTACGCGCCCTAGCCCGCGGCGGGCTCGACAATGCCCCTGTGCGCGCGCAGAATCTCGACATAGCGCCCGCCCCGGGCAACGAGCTCCTCGTGCCTCCCCTGCTCCACGATCTTCCCGTCCTCGAGCACGACAATGCGGTCTGCATTGCGCACGGTGGACAGACGCTGGGCGATGATAAACGTCGTCCGTCCGCGCATCAGCTCCTGCAGCGCGCGCTGGATCGCCTGCTCCGTGGCCGCGTCTACGCTCGACGTGCAGTCGTCGAGGATTAAAATCGCCGGGTCAATGAGTATCGCCCGGGCGATGGCCAGGCGCTGGCGCTGTCCGCCGCTTAGGCTAATCCCCCGCTCGCCGATCTCCGTCTCTAAGCCGTGCTCAAGCGACTCGATGAACGGGGTAAGCGCGGCGCGCTCCGCCGCTTGGCGGATCTCTTCCTCCGTGGCCTCCGGCTTGGCGAAGGCGATGTTCTCGCGCAGCGTGGCCGAGAACAAAAATGTGTCCTGCAGGACAAAGCCCACGTGCCGGCGCAGGCTGCGCTGGGATATTCGGCGCACATCAATACCGTCGATAAGCACCCGGCCCTGGTCAGGGTCGTAAAAGCGCGGGATAAGGTTAACCAGGGTCGTTTTCCCCGAGCCCGTGCCCCCGAGCAAGGCCACGCACTCGCCCGGGCGCACGACGAGGTTAATGTTGCTCAGCGCCGGCGGGCCGTCTGCAGTGTAGGAAAACGAGACGTTCTCAAAGCGCACCTCGCCGCGCACCTCGTCGAGGTCGATCGCGTCCGGCGCGTCCTGAACCTCGGGCTCGGTGTCTAAAATGGCGAAGATGCGCTGCGCCGCGGCGATCGCCGCCTGGCTCATGACGATGGCAAAGCCCAAAATGCGCACGGGCCAGCCAAGCATGAAGTAATAGCCCATAAACGCCACGAACTCGCCCATGGTCAGCGTCCCGGCGACGATTTTCAACCCGCCGTAGTAGAGGATTATCGTCGTGCCCACGGAGCTGATGAGGTTCATTAGCGGGCCGTAAAATGCCCATAGCCCGGCGGCCTCGATGTTTCGCTCGAGCAGGGCGAACGCCTCGGCGCAGAACTTTTCGATCTCGTGTTGCTCGCGGACATAGGTGCGCACCACGCGCAGCCCGCTCAGGTTTTCCTGAAGCACAGCGGTCATGTCGGCGATCTGCAGGCGAATTTGCTCAAACTTTGGCCGGATGCGCCTGCCGAAGCGGTACGCAGTCAGGCTGAGCACAGGCGAGGTGGCCAGAGCGAGAAGAGCCAGCTTCCAGTCCATCCAAATGCACACGGCAAGCACCGCGGCGAATTGAATTACGCTGACCACAAGCTGAAACGAGGCAAACCCCAAGAACCGGCGCAGGGCGTCGGCGTCGCTCGTCGCCCGGGCGATGATGTCGCCCGTGCGCGCTGTGTCGAAGAAGCGAAACGAAAGCTTCTGCAGGTGCTCGAACAGGTCGTTGCGCAGGCTGCGCAACACGCGCTGGGCAGCGGTTTCCACGGCGACCATGCGCCCAAACTGCAGCGCCCCGCGCGCCAGGGCCAGGCCAATGATCGCCAGCGCCAGCCAGGGGATGCTGCGCAGGCCCGCGCCCGCGGGGTCTAGCGCACGATCGATTACCACGCGAAACACCTGCGGGGTAAGCACGCCGAAGCCCGTGCCCAAAAGCGAAAAGAGAAAGCCCAGGGCAAGCAGCCACTTGTGCCGCAGATGATAGGAGAGCAGACGGAACAGCGCGCGCATGGCCTTCTCCCGCCGCCAGGGAAAGGGGCTAGGTCATCCGTTTGACCATCTCTGGCGTTACGGTGTTCAGAGGTGGCTTTCCTTCAAAAAACCGCTTCACGTCCTCCGCCGCAGCGATCCCTACCCGCCGGAGCATCTCCTCGGAATACGCGGCGAGGTGCGGCGAGATGAGCACATTGGGCAGGCCCCGCAGCGGACTATCTTGGGGCAGTGGCTCCTCTTCGAATACGTCCAGCGCGGCGCGGATCTTTCCCTCGTTGAGCTTCTCGGCCAGCGCCTGCTCGTCGAAAATCGCCCCGCGTGCCGTGTTAATCAAAATGGCATTGTCCTTAATCAGGTCAAGCTGCTCGCGCCCGATCATATGATAGGTCTCCTCCGTCGAGCCGGCGTGAACGGAGATAATCTCCGGCTCAGAGAGCGCGCGCTCAAGCGACACCTTCTCCACGCCAAGCTCCGCGGCGACCTCGTCGGGCAAATACGGGTCGGCGACGAGGATCTTGCAGCGAAACGGCGCGAGCAGCTCCACCACCCGCCGGCCGATGGCCCCGCAGCCGATCAGCCCCACCGTCTTGCCGGTAAGGTCCCACTTGGGCCAGCGATACTCCGCGCGCCATCCCCCGGCCCGCGTCACGCGGTCCCACTCCGGCAGAAGGTGGCACCAGGCGAGGATCATCCCCAGGGTAAACTCGGCCACCGTGTCGCCCACGGCCTTGGCCGTGTTCGTGAGGTGTATCCCCCGCGCAAAGAGCGCCTCCGGGCAGAGATGGCGCACGCTTGAGCCGACAAGGGCTACGATGCGCAGGCGCTGTGCGGCGTCGATCACCCGCTCGGTAAGCGGCCCGTCGCCCCAGCCGGTAATATACGCCTCGGCGTCGCGCAGAACCCGGGCCTTCTCCTCCTCGCTCCACGGCTCGTCGCTTTCGCGATAGACGATCTCTGTGGCGAAGCTCTCGAGGATGCGCTGGGCCTCCTCGCGGAAGTGCCGCGCGCGCTGCTTTGGGCCAAAGCCGACGACGACCTTGGGCACCTCGCTCTCTCCTCTCTCCGCAGGGCAGGCGGGCCCTATTGCTCCCCGCCCCCGCGGCCCTGCAACCGCTCGGGGGAGACTTCGAGAATCGTCGCCACAACAATGGGCTCGCGCCCCACGCGTTGCTCAAACAGCCTGCTCAGTCTGCGGCGCACGGCGGCCTCCAGCTCCTCAAACCCCGCCCCCGGCCCGGCCTCCTCAACAACCTCGGCCACGCAATCCAGCGCCTCGTCTACCAGCTCCTCGGACTCCGGCACGTAGACGAACCCCGCGGTCTCGATCGCCGGGCCGTCTACGATCTCCCCCGTGGCCGTGTTCACCGCCGCGGAGACGAAGACGATTCCGTCTTCGGACAGCTTGCGCCGCTCCCTCAGCACGGCGGCGCCCACGTCGCCCACCGTCCCGCCGTCCACGAGCACGGGCGCCTCGCCCACGCGCTCCACCACGCGCGCCTCGTCCGGGGTAATCTCCAGCACCTCGTAGGGCTCGAGGAGGAAAATGCGCTCCTCGGGAATGCCCAGCTCGCGAGCCATCCGCCGGTAATAATGCTGGTGCCGCCGCTCGCCGTGAAACGGAATAACGAACTTCGGCCTCACCACGCTGAGGAGCATCTTCAGCTCCTCCTGGTTGGCGTGGCCCGAGACGTGCACGTCCTCGATCGCGCTGTAGATGACGTTTGCCCCGAGGCGGAACAGATTGTTAATCGTCCGCCAAATAAGCCCTTCGTTTCCCGGAATAGGCGTGGCGGACATAATCACCGTGTCGCCCGGCTGCACCTTAATCTTGGGGTGCTCGCCCACGGCCATGCGGCTCAGCGCGGCCATCGGCTCGCCCTGGCTCCCTGTGGTGATGATCGTTATCTGGCGCGGGTCATACTCGTCTAGCTCGCCGTGGCCGATACGCACGTCGTCGGGAAAGCGCAGATAGCCCAGCTCGCAGGCGACCTTAACGTTGTCCACCATGCTCCGCCCGTCTACGCACACCTTGCGCCCGGTGAGCATGGAGACGTCGATTACCTGCTGGATGCGGTGGATGTTCGAGGCAAACGTGGCGATGAGCACGCGCCCCGGGGCCTCCTCGAAAATCCTCCGAAACACTTCGCCCACGGTGCGCTCCGAGGCCACGTAGCCGGGCTTTTCCACGTTTGTGGAGTCCGAGATAAACGCAAGCACGCCGCGCTCGCCGTAATACGCGAACCGCGCCAGGTCTAGCGGGCGCAGGTCAATGGGCGACTGGTCGAACTTAAAGTCGCCGGAGTGCACGATGATCCCCACGGGCGTGGTGATCGCCAGCCCGCAGCTATCGGGAATACTGTGGTTGACGTGGATGAACTCGATCTCAAAGCACCCCAAGCGGATAACGTCGCCGGCCTTTACCTCATGCGCCTCGATCTCGGGCACGTCGTCCCACTCGCTGAGCTTGGCGCGCATGAGTCCCAGGGTAAGCCTCGTGCCATATACCGGCGGGGGCTTGATTGCCCGCACGAGGTAGGGGATCGCCCCAAGGTGGTCCTCGTGCCCGTGGGTGAGGACTAGCCCGCGAATGCGCTCTTCGTTTTGCTTAAGGTAGCTGTAGTCGGGAATGACCACGTCGACGCCGAACTGGTCGCTCTCCGGAAACTTAACCCCGGCGTCGACGACGATCATATCGTCGCCGCATTCGAAAACGCTCGTGTTTTTTCCAATTTCGCCGACGCCGCCGAGAAACGTCAGGCGCAGCGCACTGCGGTCAGTCATGCGCACACTTCCAAGCCAAAGGCGCAAAGCGCGTCGCGAATAGCGGTTTTCTGCTCCGCGTTCGGCTCGACGAGAGGCAAGCGCGGCGGGCCGACATCGAACCCCACCATGCGCAACGCAGCCTTAACGGGACAAGGGTTGGGCGACCCGGGCACAAAGCAGGCCTTGAAAATGGGCAGCAGCTTAAGGTGCAGCTCAAGCGCGCGCTTCGCCTCGCCCCGGTGGAAGCTGTCGATCATCTCCCGCAGCTCGCGGCCGACAATGTGCGAGGCGACGCTAATTACCCCCCGGCCCCCCAGGGCGAGGATGGGCAGCGTGTCGCCGTCGTTGCCCGAGTAAATGACAAATTCCTCCGGCGTTTGCGCGCGAATATCGGCCACCTGCTGCATGTCTCCCGAGGCTTCCTTTACGGCGACGATGTTTGGCACATCGCGCGCGAGCTGGGCCACCGTTTTCGCGGACATGTTCGACCCCGTGCGCGAGGGGACGTTGTAGAGGATCACGGGAAGCTTCGTCGCCTGGGCAATGGCCTTAAAGTGCTCGTAAAGGCCCTCCGCCGAGGGCTTGTTGTAGTACGGGACAACGGCCATGATCATGTCCACGCCCGTGTTTTCCGCGGCCTCGGTAAGCTCCACGCTCGCCGCGGTGTTGTTTCCGCCGGTCCCCGCGACGACGCAAACTTCCTCGCCCACCTCCTCCTTAACCGCCTCATACAGGGCAAGTTTTTCCTCTTTACTCAGCGTGGGCGACTCGCCCGTGGTTCCCGTAACCACCAGGCCATCGGAGCCCTCTTGCACAAGCTTGCGGGCAAGCTCCCTGGCGCGTGGCACGTCCAGCTCATACTGCTCGGTAAACGGCGTGACCATAGCGGTAAGGAGATAGGGCATCTCCGGCATGTCGGCTCACCCCTTGCCCGGGTTGCACAGGCAAAACTGTTTTCTGCGTCGCGGGGATAACTCCTGCGCCGATGTCCCGCTTAGAGGTAGCCCGCCTGGAGCATCCTCTCAGCAATTTGAATGGCGTTTGTCGCTGCGCCCTTGCGCAGGTTGTCCGCGACGACCCACATATTTAGCCCGTGCTCCACCGAGGGGTCCTCGCGAATGCGCCCCACGTAAACCAAGTCGCTGCCCGCGGCCTCGATGCACAGGGGGTAGCGCGCGGCCTGCGGGTCGTCGATGACCTCCACGCCCTCCGCCTGGGCGAGCACCTCGCGCGCCTGCGCGGCGCTCAGCGGCTGCTCCAGCTCCACGTTAACCGCCTCGGCGTGGCCCACATATACAGGCACGCGCACCGTCGTCGCGCTGATGGGCAGGTTTTCCTCGCCGAAAATCTTCCGCGTCTCGTGAACCATCTTCCACTCTTCCTTGCACGAGCCGTCGTCGAGCATAACGTCAATGTGCGGCAAGACGTTAAACGCGATTTGGTGCGGGAACACGGCGCTGTCCACCTGCGGCTGTTCGCCGGCGAGGATGGCTCGCGTCTGCTCCGTGAGCTGCTCCATGGCCTTCGTCCCCCAGCCGGAGACCGACTGATAGGTGCTCACCACCACGCGCTTTATCCCAAAGCGGCGCAGAGGAGCAAGGGCCACGACCATTTGAATCGTGGAGCAGTTAGGGTTTGCGATAAGTTGACAGCCCTTGGGAATGGCCTCGAAGTTTACCTCGGGGACAACGAGAGGCACATCCGGCTCCATGCGGAACGTGCTTGAGTTGTCGATAACCACGGCGCCGTTTTCCACAGCAACCGGCGCATAGGTGGCGCTTGCCCCGCCGACGCCCTCCGAGCCGGCAAACAGGGCCAGGTCAACGCCTTCAAACTCCTCCTCGGAGATTTGCTTTACGTGATACGTCTCCCCATCCAGCTCCTCGTCGCGCGTGGAGCGGGCGAGGATCTTTAGCTTGTCCACCGGGAAGCGGCGCTCCTTTAGCACGCGCACCATTGTTTTGCCAACAAGCCCGAAGCCGACAACGGCGACGTTAAGCCCCATGGCCATGCTCTCCTTCCCCTGCTTCGCTTGCTTTGCTAAAAATCGCGGAAACGCGCGCTATAGCAGATTCTCCAGGCCAAACACGAGCTCGTCCAGCTCCATTACCTTGCGGCAGGCAAGGACCACGCCGGGCATGAAACACTCGCGCGAGATGGAGTCGTGGCGAATGGTCAGCGTTTGCCCGAGCTCGCCGAAAACAACCGCCTGGTGGGCGAGCAGCCCGGGCAGGCGCACGGAATGAATGCGCACACCTTGGCACGTTCCGCCACGGAACCCCTCGCCCGCGCCCTGCTCGGCCACGCTCCGCGCGCCGGCCTCGGCAATGAGCTCCGCCGTGCGCATGGCCGTGCCCGAGGGGGCGTCCAGCTTGCGGTCGTGGTGCATCTCGATGATCTCCACGGCGGGCATATACTTGGCCACGAGCGCCGCGCACTTCATCATGAGCACCGCGCCGATGGCGAAGTTCGGGGCGATAATCGCCCCCACTTTGTGCTCGGCGCATAGCTGCGCGACCTCTGCGACAAGCTCGGGCGTCCAGCCCGAGGTGCCCACCACGGGCCTCACGCCGGCGGCCACCGCCTGGCGGAAGTTGGCTGCCGCGGCCTCCACGGGCTGGCAGAAGTCGACCATGACATCGGGCCTCGTTGCCGCCAAAGCGTTGCCCAGCACGGAGTCGATCTTTACCCCAAGCGCCTGGTGCCGGCCGATGAGCTGGCCCACCGACTCGCCCACGCGCACCACGTCTACCGCGCCGACAAGCTCTAGGCCCTCCGTGTCCACCACGGTGCGCAGTGTCTCCTGGCCCATGCGCCCCGCGGCCCCGCAGACAAGCACGCGTATCGTCCCGTTGGCCATCGCGCTCAACTCCTCATCGCAAACGTGGCCGGGCTAGCACACCGGAGCGACGAGCGGCTTGAGCTCCTCCTCCGTCACCGGCCCTACCGCCGCAGCGCACAGCGGCCCCGCGCCCAATGTTTCCGCAGCGACGCGCGCCGTATCCTCCCTCGTTACCGCGCCAATGCGCGCCACGATCTCGTCAATGCTCATCACCCGCCCCGTGGCGCGCAGCGACTGCACGTTCCACCCCGGCCGCGCGGCAATGTTCTCGTGCGCCAAAACTAGGCTTCCCTGCGCATGCCGCCGCGCCCTCTCCAGCTCCTCGGGCTTTAGCCCGCGCTGCGCGATGTCCGCCGCCTCGCGGCGCACGACCTCCAGCACCCGCGGCACGTTCTCCGCGCTCGTCCCCATGGCGATGATCAGCGCGCCCGTGTCCGTCAGCCGCACGATGTAGGACCAGATGGAGTAAACCAGCCCCCGCTTTTCCCGCACCTCCTGAAACAGGCGCGAGCTGGCCGTTCCCCCAAGCGCGGAGTTCACCAAGGCCAGGGCAAACCGCCGCTCGTCGCCCATGGGGTAGCCGGGGCAGCCGAGGCACAGGTGCACCTGCTCCAGGTCCTTCTCGCAGCACAGCACATTGCCCGGGGCAAGCTCGGCGCGCCGCTCGGGGGAAGCGGGGCTGTCGGGCGGCTCGCGCGTGAAATGCTCCTCGGCCAGGCGTACCAGCTCGTCGTGCGAAATGCGCCCCGCCGCGGAGACGATGAGCCTTTGCGGAATGTAGCGGCTGTTAACAAACTCAAGAAGATCGTCGCGCGAGAGCGCGCGCAAAGCGTCGAGCTCGCCGAGCACCGGCCGCCCAAGCGCGCTTGAGGGCCATAGCGCGCGAGCGATATAGTCGTGGACCTGCTCGTGCGGGCTGTCCTCGTAGCGCTTGATTTCCTCGGCGACGACGCCCAGCTCTAAGCTGATGTCGCGCGGGTCGAGCCGCGGGTGGCAGAGCATATCCCCCAGGACTTCCACGGCCAAGGGCAGGTCGTCGGCGAGCACGCGGCCGAAATACGCCGTCAGCTCGCGGTCCGTCTCGCCGTTAACATCGCCCCCGCGCGACTCAAACGCTTCCACAATCTCCCGCGCGCTGCGCTTGTATGTTCCCTTAAATACGAGGTGTTCCAGGAAGTGTGCGATGCCCGCCTGGCCCGCCGGTTCGTCGCGCGAGCCAACCTCAAAGTAAAACCCCACCGTGGCCGATCGCGCGTCGGGAACGCTCTCACTGACCACAGTGAGGCCGTTAGCGCAACGAGTTACCCGAACCACTAACGCTTCTCCCGAAACCGTGCCCGGATAACGTTGCTTCCGCTCGACGAGCCACCTACTCCGCGGGACTTGCCCCGCCCTCCGCGGCGGCGCACGCTGCTCGGCCGCGAGCCGCGGTTCACGCGCACCGGCCGCTCGAGCAGCTCCTTGCGCGAGAGGTTTATCCGCCCGTGCTCGTCGATCTCCGTGACCTTCACGCGCAGCTCGTCGCCCACCTTAAGCACGGAGTCGATGGACGAGATGCGGTCCCAGGAGTATTGCGAGACGTGGAGCATCCCCTCTTTGCCGGGGAGGATCTCCAAGAACGCGCCAAACGGCAAAATGCGCGTTACCCGGCCGATATATACCTCGCCGGGCTTGGGGTCTTTGGCCATGGCCTCGATCATTTCCACCGCACGCCGGGCGATGTCCGGGTCGCTCGCCGCGACGTAGACTTTTCCGTCTTCCTCGATGTCCACGCGCACGCCGAGCTGCTCTACCTTGCGAATGCACTTGCCCCCGGGGCCGATAACCGCGCCGATTTTGTCCACGGGGATCTCGATCGTGTAAATCCGCGGGGCCCAGGGCGAGAGCTCCGGCCGCGGCGCGGGGAGGCACTCCTCCATCTTGTCCAAAATGCGAAAGCGCGCCAGCCGCGCCTGCTCCAGGGCCTCCGCGAGAACCTCCGGGGTAAGGCCCTTTTTCTTCACATCGAGCTGAATCGCCGTCACGCCCTCGCGCGTGCCAGCGACCTTAAAGTCCATGTCGCCGTTGAAATCCTCAAGCGCCTGGATGTCGGTGAGGATGACGTGGCGGTCCTCCTCCATGATGATTCCCATAGCCACGCCGGCGACTGCCGCTTTGATGGGCACGCCGGCGTCCATCAGCGCTAGGCAGCCCGCGGTAACGCTGGCCATGGAGGTCGAGCCGTCAGAGCCCAGCGCCTCAGAGACCAGGCGCACGGTATACGGGAACTCCTCCTCGGTGGGCATTACCTGGCGCAGGGCGCGCTCGGCGAGCGCCCCATGGCCGATCGCCCGGCGGCTCGGCCCGCGAATGGGATAGGCCTCGCCCGTGGAGAACGGGGGCATGTTATAGTGGTGCATAAACGTCTTGTCCTCTTCCTCGATAATCCCGTCCAGCCGCTGGGCCTCGTCGAGCATTCCCAGCGTCGCGGTGCACAGGACCTGCGTCTCCCCGCGCTCGAACAGCCCCGTGCCGTGGGCCCGCGGGGCAATACCGACCTCGGCGCGCAGCTCGCGCATCTCGTCCGGGGCGCGGCCGTCCGGCCGGCGGCCCTCCTCGAGGATCTGCCGGCGAATTTCGTTTTTCACCACTTCGTCCACGGCGGCGCCGATCTCCAGCTCGCGCCCTGGGAATTGCTCGGCAAACTGCGCGACGATCTCCTCGCGCACCTTGGCCAGCGCCTGGCGCTGGGGGATCTTCCCCCGCACCTCAAGCGCCTCGCGCACTCTGTCCAGCACGGGCGAGTTAGCCACCGCTTCGCGCACATCGTCGCCCACGGTAAAGTAGTGGCTCTCGCGCTCGGGAATCGACCCCACCGCCTGCTTTAGCTCGTCGATCATGTCCAAGATCTTGTGGCACCACTCGATTCCGTGGCGCATGGCGGAGACGACGAGCCGTTCGTCCACTTCCTTCGCGGCGACCTCGACCATGGTAATCGAGTCGCGCGTGGCGGAGACGATGAGGTCCAGCGGCCCCTCCTCGTATTGGTTGACGGTGGGGTAGACGATAAACTCGCCGTCCTCGGTCATGCCGATGCGCATCGAGGCGCACAGGTCGACCATCGGGATGCCGCTGAGGGCAAGGGCCGCCGCGGCGCCGTTCATGGCGAGCACGTCAATCGGGTTTTCGCCGTCGGAGGAGAGGGCGATGGCGATAATCTGCACGTCGTTGCGATATCCAGGGGGAAAGAGGGGGCGCAAGCCACGGTCGATAAGCCGGCAGATGAGCACGCTGCTTTCCGATGGTCGGCCCTCGCGTTTAAAGAAGCTCCCCGGAATTTTTCCCGCGGCATAAAGCCGTTCCTCATAGTCCACGATAAGCGGGAGGAAGTCGATATCCTCGCGCGGCTTGTCGCTACACGTGGCGGTAACGAGGACCATAGTTCCCCCGGCGCGGACGGTGACCGAGCCGTGCGCCTGGCGCGCGAGGCGCCCCGTCTCGATCTCCATGATCCTTCCCTCGAGCTCCATTTGCACTTTGTGCACTTCCACTGTTGTTCGCCTACCTTAGCAAAGAATGGCGCAACGGACGGCGCCCTGGAGAGAGCATGGCACGCGCCCTATGGCAACAGCAACAATCGCTCATGGCATACGCTTCGGCGTCAGGAGTTGGGGTGCCGCGGGAAAGCACCCGAGGGGCAGGACAGGTCCGGCGTCCCCGCCGGAGTCCAACCACGTCCCATAACGCCCTTTTCCTAAGCTCCGTTCGCCAGCAATTCCGTGGAAACAGGTTGTTCTACCCTCTAAGCCCCAACCTCTCGCAAATTGCCCGGTAGCGAATCGGGCTTACCTTGTTCAGGTAGCGCAACAGGCGGCGACGCTTGCCCACCATCTTTAGCAGACCACGGCGGGAGTGGTAATCTTTCTTATGCTGCCGCAAATGCTCCGTGAGGTGCGCAATCCTCTCCGTCAAAAGCGCAATCTGCACCTCGGGGGACCCGGTGTCTGTCTCGTGCTGGCGAAATTCCTCGATGATCCTCCGTTTGGTTTCCTTGTCGATGGCCAATTCTCCCTCAAACCTCCGTAAAACCCACAAGCCGAGGCGGGCGGCAGCCACTCGCCTGTCCCAGCATCTGGGCTTCCACTGGCAATTCTAGCACAGCCACGCCCCCCCTGTAAACCCGCGCCGCTCCCTACGACCGCTGCGAGTTGTCGCGTATCTCAATCTCCGGGTTCCTCTGCACCACCGTGCTATACGGGGGCACGGACTGCACGATCCACACGTTGCTCCCGATCACCGCGCCCCGCCCGATCACCGTGTCTCCGCCGAGGATCGTCGCCCCGGCGTAGACGATCACGTCGTCCTCCAACGTGGGGTGGCGCTTTATCCCCTTGATCGGGTTGCCGTACTCGTCCAGGGGGAAGCTCTTGGCGCCCAGAGTTACGCCTTGGTAAAGCTTTACGTTGCGCCCGATCTTCGTCGTCTCCCCGATAACCACGCCCGTGCCGTGGTCGATGAAAAAGCTCTCGCCGATCTCCGCCCCGGGGTGGATGTCGATCCCCGTCTGCGAGTGCGCGTGCTCGCTCATTACCCGCGGAATAAGCGGGACGTCCATGCGATACAGCTCGTGCGCGATGCGGTGCGTGGTAATCGCGCGCATGCAGGGGTAGCTCATCATGATCTCCGCGAACGTCGTTGCCGCGGGGTCTCCGTTATACGCTGCTTGGACGTCGGTAATCAGCATTTTGCGGATCTCGGGGAGCTTGGCGTAAAGCTCAGCGACGATCCTCCGCGCCTCCTCCCACACGTCGTCCACGTCGCGCTTGCGGCCGGAAACCACGGCGTATTGCCCGAGCCAGCGGAAGGGTAGGCTGCGCGCGATCTCCACGGTGAGAATGCGGTAGGCGCGGCTTAGGCGCTCCTCTAAGAACGCCTCGAGGCTGGCGTTTTCCGTGAGCTCCGAGGTCATCCGCCCGGGGAAGAGCACGTCCTGCAGGCAGTGCAGGGCCTCGACGACGCGCTCGCGCGAGGGTATTGCCCCGGAGGCGCTGTCTGGGGCGTCGGCGCCGTCGTCGCGAAACAGCGGCATTAGGCCGTCGATAACGTCGCAAAACAGGCGCGCCGGCCGGTCGCAGGCGCAGGGCGCCTCGCTCGGCTGGGTGCTTTCCGCAGGCGGGCGGGTTTCTGACATGGCGGAGCCCTCCTATTGAGCAGGTGGCACCTGCACGCGCTGCGCCGGGGTTTTTGCCTGCCGAGAAAAAAACAAGCGCCCCCCAGGCGCAGTTCATAGGGTACAACAACGAGGCGACCCCGACGGCTCCCGGAGTCGCCTCCCCTATCGTTAGCCTCCGGATATAGAGGTTACGGCCAGAGTTAACGTGGGGTTACTCCTCTTCTTCCTCAGCCTCTTCCGCTTCCTCGGCTTCCTCGCCTTCTTCTTCCTCTACGCCCTCCTCATACTCCTCGGCTTCTTCCTCTTCACCGACTTCTTCTTCCTCGCCGGCCTCTTCCTCTTCCTCAGCGGCTTCCTCTTCCTCGGCTACGCCCTCTTCCTCTTCGACAGCCTCGCCTTCTTCAGCAACTCCCTCTTCCTCAGCCGCCTCTTCCTCCTCGGCAACGCCCTCTTCCTCAGCGGCCTGTTTGGCAGCCTCGAGAGCGCCGCTCGCTTCCTCGGAGGGGCCCATCTCCTGCGTGGCCTTCTGGCAGCCGTAGAGCACAGCGAGGGTCGCCACGAGCAGGGCGAGCAATACCGCCACGCCAAACGCCTTCACTATCGTTTCCCTCCTCTCCGCTAGAAAATTGCGTTGCACCGCATAATGCGGCGGAGACAAATCGCTGTGCGCAGGGCCGAACTCCCCGCGCACGGCGTGGAGAATACTTAATGCCCCTGAAATTGTCAAGAAAAGTTACATCCCCCGCGCCGCATGAATTTTCGAGGTTTTTGGCATCCTCTGCCCTGCCCGCGGGGGCGGCCTCGTGCCTCTCCGGCCGCGCCAAACCCTCGCCCCCACGCTCTGGGCCGGCTCGCCCCCGCCTGCGCCCCTTCCCCTCGCCAATGCTAAGCCGCGGCGCGCTAAGCGCCCAGCGTTTGCGCCCGCTTGCGCGCGGCCGTTGCCTAGCGCCGCCGGCCATGCGACCCACGGCGGCCCTGCGCAATTTTTCTTTGCAGATACTCGCGCAGGTCGCGCAGCTCGCCCTCGCTCAGCCGGCGCCACTGCCCCTGGGCCAGCTCCCCCAAGCACAGCGGGCCAACGCGCACCCGCGCCAGGGAGACCACCGGCTTGCCCAGCGCCTGGAACATGCGCCGCACCTGGCGCTTCCGCCCCTCGTGGATCGTCAGCTCGACAGTCGTCCTCTCGCGGCCGCGCTCAAGCACGCGCACCTTCGCCGGCGCCGTTTTCCCATCTTTCAGGACAATCCCCCGGCGCAGCCGCTCCGCCTCCGCCTCGTCAAGCTCCCCCTCCACGACGGCGACATAGGTCTTCTCGCACTCGTGCCGCGGATGCGTAAGCTGAAACGTTAGCTCGCCGTCGTTGGTGAGCAGGAGCAGGCCGGTCGTGTCCTGATCCAACCGACCGACGGGGAAAAGATGCTGCAGCTCGGGGGGCAACAGGTCCATTACCGTGGGGCGGTCGCGGAAGTCGCGGCGCGTGGTAACATAGCCCGCGGGCTTGTGGAGCATGACGTACTCCAGCGGCGGCGCCTCGCCCAGTGGCTGGCCGTCCACGCGCACGTCGGCGCCCGGCGAGACCTTCGCCCCCACCTCGGTCACGCGCTGCCCGTTTACGGTCACGCGGCCCTGGCGGATGAGCAGGTCCGCCCGTCGCCGCGAGGCGACACCGTGCCGCGCGAGGAACTTGTTCAGGCGGATCTGCGGGCTGTCCGCGCCCCTCGCCATCGCTGGGGACACCTGCCGTCGGTCGCCGCGCGAGGCACCGCTGCGCGGTCTCGCTCGCCAAGCGCGCTAGGCCGCGCCGCCCGCGGCGACGAAGCTCACGCTTCCGTCGCCCCACTGTGCCCACAGGCCAAACGCGCGGGTGAGAAAGCCCGGCGGAACGACGAGCCGCCCGCCGATTGTTCGCGCCGGCGCGCCAAGATAAACCGGCTTGCCGTCCACGAGGGCCTTGGACTTCGCCTCCTCGATCACCGCGCGGTGGCCTAAAGCGGAGACGATCGTCGCGTTGCGCGACTCGCTCCACTGAATGGTCGCGGCAAAGCTGGAGAGCGCCTCGCGCAGGGCGACGTACTCCTGGCCCTGGTAATCAATGAGCCGAGCGGTCGACCGGCCGGCGGGGCGGAGGCGCTCCCCGCTCGCCGGGCCGGGGCTCCACTTGTAGCCGCGCGTCGTCTGCACAAGCGCGATGCCCCCTTTGCCCAAGAGCAAAACGTGCCCCTTGCCCCCGTGGCGCCTGTCCAGCGCGGACTCGTCTGCGCCGGAGATAACCCCCGGCGGCGCGTCGAACACGAGGATCGTGCGGTCCAGGTCGGCGATTTGGTCCGCGCGCAGGCCGGACAGGCGCTCGTTCATGGCCAGGCCCTCGCCGCCGCCCACCGCGGGGCAGCCGCAGGAGCAGCCCTGGGGGAGATATGGGGCAATGGCCTCGCGCCAGCGGCTGGCCTCGGGAAGCTTTCCTCCGTGCTCTGCGGCGTAGGCGCGAAACGCCTGCGAGATGAGCTGGAGGTTCGTCGCGCACGCCGCCTCAAGCTCGCTTTCGCTGAGAATACTCTCCACCTTCGTCCCCTGCGCGTTGTGCTGGATCGTTTGCGCCACGTCGATACGCCACTGCCCGGCAACCCGGCGGAAATATACCCGCTGGGGAAAGCTGATCGTCGCCGTGGCCTCGTAATCGACCCAGGCGCTGTCTTGGCCCACCGAGGAGTCTACCTGGCGCCACGTTAGTCGCTGCTTGACCAGCGGCGCAAACAGCGACAGCGCGCGCAAAACGCCGCCCACGTCTGTCTCTTGCACGAGGCGGTCCACGCTGTCGCGCAGCTCGCGCATCGCCGCGTCGTCCGCGGCGCCGGTCGCCGGGGCGCAGTAGCGAAACGCGCCCTCGTAGTCGCCGCGGTTTATCAGCGCGAGGTACATGTCTAACACAAGCGCGGGATCCTCCTGGGCGCAGGCGGGTGGGCAGAGAGCAGCGAGCAGGACAAGCGAGGCAGCGAGCGACAGCGCTCTCATCGCCGGAGCACTCCCCTCGGCACAGGCTGGCGCGGAGGGCCGCGGCGGCCCGCGGCGCGCTATCCGCCCCGCTCGCGCTGGACCTGGCGGAAGATGCGCGTGGGAAGCCCCCACACCCAGCTAAACCCCTCGCCAGCCCTGTGTTGATACTGGTCTTCCTTGTCGTAGGTGGCCATCTCGTAGCGATACAGCGACATCGGCGAGCTGCGCCCGACCACCGTGCAGCTTCCCTTGTAAAGCTTCAGGCGCACCTCCCCGCAGACGTAGCGCTGCACGCTGTCCACAAGGGCGTCTAAGTGCTCCTTGAGCGGGCTATACCACAGGCCGTTATAGACCAGCTCGGAGTACTTCTGCGAGACAAGCGCGCAAAACTGCGCCGTGTCGCGGTCCACGGTAAGCGCCTCCAGCTCGCGGTGCGCCGTGCTCAGGACGACCGCGCCCGGGCACTCGTATACCTCGCGCGACTTGATGCCCACCAGGCGATCCTCGATCATGTCTACGCGACCCACGCCATGGGCCGCGCCCAAGGCATTGGCGCGGTTGACCATTTCCACCGGCGAAAGCTCCTCGCCGTTGAGCGCCACGGGCACGCCGCGGTCGAACTGCACCGTTATCTCCTGCGGCTCGTCCGGGGCGTTCTCCGGGGCGACGGTAAGCTGGAACACGTCCTCGGGGGGCGCGGTGTTCGGGTCCTCCAACGGGCCGCATTCGATGCTCCGCCCCCACATGTTTAGGTCAATGCTGTAGTCGTCTTCCTTTGTCACGGGGATGGGAATTCCGTGCCGCTCGGCGTACTCGATCTCCTCCTCGCGCGACATGCCCCACTCGCGCACAGGCGCGATGACCTCGAGGGAGGGGTCGAGCGCGGCGAAGCTCACGTCAAAGCGCACTTGGTCGTTGCCCTTTCCCGTGGCCCCGTGGGCGACGGCGCTGGCCCCCACCTCGTGGGCGACGTCTACGCAGACCTTGGCAATGAGCGGCCGAGCGAGAGCCGTGGCCAGGTAGTACTTGCCCTGATAAAGCGCGTTGGCCTTAAGCGCCGGCCAAATATACTCCTCCACGAACTCGCGCTTGGCGTCGCGTACGATGGCATCTACGGCGCCGATCTGCAGCGCCTTTTCGCGGATCGCCTCGTAGTTTTTCTCTTCGCCCACATCTACGGCAACGGCGACGACGTTGTAGCCTTTCGTCTCCTTTAGCCAGTGAATGGCAACCGAGGTATCCAAGCCGCCGGAGTAGGCGAGGACGACCTTTTGCATCGTTGATACACTCCTCTCAGCGCGCTCGTGGGCCCGCGGGAAAGATGAGCAGCCAAGGCCGCCGCGGGGCGAGGTACGCCTGCCTAGCCTTCTCCCCCGCGCTTATCTTCTTCGGACACGTGCGGCGGGAGCACGGCGTCTAGGCCGAGCACCGAGTTTACCATACGAAACAGGCGGACGAGCAAGATCCCGCTAAAGAGCATTGCTCCCAGGGCAAACACCACAGGGGCGTGGCCCCCCTCGGCTGCGCCGCCGTGGGCAAGGTAGCGGGGAAGATCGAAGTCAATGGCCCGGCCGCCGAGGTAGGCCAGGGGGACAACGATCGCCGCTGTGCCCCACATGTTGGCGATAAGCCAAAGCGCTCGGCGCCGGCCCTCGCGCCCAGTGGGGCAGAGCCGCGCCCAAGCCAGCCCCGAGCCCATCAGCAGAGCTAACCCGAGGACGACGAAAAATGCAATCAGCTTGCTCGGCGCAGGCATCGCTCCCCCTCACGCCCACTCGCACGGCTCGATCAGCCCGGCGCGCACAAGCGCCGAGCCGAGAACTTCAATCACCAGCTCTTGGTAGCTCATCCCCAGGGCCTCGGCCTCCGCGGGAAGGTCGCTCGTCTCGGTCATTCCCGGGCTCGTGTTAATGTCGGTAATCGCAGGGACCTCCAAGCCCCCGGCGCGCATGTCTACCCGGGCGACGCCGAAGCACTCCAGCGCGCGGCACGCCTCCGCGGCAATGCGCTGCGCCCCGCGATAGACGTTCTCCGGCACGTCCGCGGGAATAATGAACTCCGTCAACCCTTTCGTGTACTTCGCCTCGTAGTCATAGAATTCTTTCTTGGGGACGAGCTGCAGCACAGGGAGGGGATGGCCGTGGAGCACGCCCACGGTAAGCTCCGGCTCGGGGATGAACGGCTCGGCCAACCCCCCGCCAAACTCCTCCGCCAGCCGGGCGATGTGCTCGCGCAGCTCCGCGCCGCTGTGCGCCACGCGCACGCCGAGCGATGAGCCCTCGGCCTTGGGCTTGGTTATCGTGGGAATGCCGATCTCCCGCTCTATACGCTGGGCAACATCCTCGAGCTTCTCCTCGCGGCCGAAAACGACAAACGGCGGGGTGGGCAGGCCGAGCTGCTGGAGGACCATTTTGCACCACACCTTGTTCATACACAGCGCAGAGCTATGGACCCCAGGGCCGGTGTAGGGAATGCCCGTGCTTTCTAAGTAGCCTTGAATTGTCCCGTCCTCGCCCTTGCCCCCGTGCAAAGCGTTGTAGGCAAGGTCAATCTGCGCCTCGGCCACGGGGGACATCGAGGAGAAGTCCACGTCGATCTCCACCACGCAAAGCCCTGCTTGGCGCAGGGCCTGGGCCACGCCTCGCCCCGAGCGCAGCGACACCTCGCGCTCGCCCGACTCCCCGCCCATAAGCACGCCAATGCGCAAGCCGGCGGCCGCGCGGACGATTTTCTCCTGCCGCCGGCGGCGCCGGGCAACGTCGGTAAACACGGGGAGCTGCTCCACAGGCCTGGCCTGTGCCATTGTTCCTCTCCGCGGGCTGTGCGTGCCGCGCGATTATAGCACACCCGCGCCGCTCAATAACTAACCGCGGCGCAGCACGCGGGGGTTTTAGGATTTACTCTTCCTCCAGCGCGCCGAGGGCGTCTAGCGCCTCGCCCACGACGTAGAGCGAACCCGTGACGCAAACTACCCCGCCCTCGGGGAGCAGCTCGCGCGCGAGGCTAAGCGCTTGAGCGACCGTTGGCGCACAACGCACCTCGCCGGCGAACTCAACCTGCGCGCGCAGCTCGTCCACGGGCAGGGCCCGCGGGTTTTGCGCTTGGGTGAGCACCAGCGCCGCCGTGCGCTCGTCAAGCAGCGCGCGCAGCGTTGCGCGGACGTCTTTGTCGGCGCTCGCCCCGTAGACGAAGCACAGGGGGCGGCCGGGAAACTCCTCGGCCAGGGCGCGGCGCAGGGCCTGGGCCGACTCGCCGTTCATCGCGCCATCGAGGACAAACGCGGGCTCTTGCCCAACTACTTGAAACCGCCCGGGCCAACGCACGCGCGCCAGACCCTCGCTCAGCGCCGGCTCCTCGAGCTTCCCGCCCAGGGCAAGCGAGGCGGCCATTGCCGCGCACGCCCCGTTTTCCACCTGAAACCAGCCGCGCAGGCCGAGCTTAACGCCGCGAAACTCGCGCTCGCCCAAGCGCAGAGCAACCGTCCCCTCCTCCTCGCGCCGCGCGGAAAAATCTTTTTCATACAAAAACGCCCGCGCGCCAACCCGCGCGCACTGGGCAAGGACGACCTCCGTCCCTCGCCGCGCGTTGACCACCGCGGGAACGGACGGCTTGACGATCGCCGCCTTCTCCCGCGCGATCTCCTCCACCGTCGCCCCCAGATAGCGCGTGTGCTCCTCGCTGATCGGGGTGATTACAGTTACCCGAGGCTCGAGCACGTTCGTTGCATCGAGCCTACCCCCCATGCCCACCTCACACACGGCCAGGTCTACGTTGCAGCGGGCGAAATATAGGAAAGCGACCGCCGTGTATAGCTCGAAAAACGTTACATTGGCGCCGTCGGGGAGCGATTCGATAGCCCGCTTAACATCGGGGACGAGCTCCGCGAAGCTGCTGGGCGGGATCTTCTCGCCGCCGACGCGAATGCGCTCGCGGAAGTCCACCAGGTGGGGCGAGGTATACAGGCCTGTGCGCAGGCCGTGGGCGCGCAGAATGGCTTCGCAAAAGGCACATGTCGAGCCCTTGCCCTTCGACCCCGCGACGTGGATAGAGGAAAACCTGCGCTGCGGGTCGCCCAGCGCGGCGCATAGCCGACGCATCCGCTCTAGCCCGAACGTGTGCTTGTCGTAGCGGTAGTCGAGCCGGCGCTCTAGGTCGGCGAAGCGCCGGACGTAGCGCAGGGCGTCCTCGAAGGTCAGCGTCGCTCACTCCGCGCGGCGTTCGTTACCGGCTTCTGCGGCGCGCAGCCAGCCACCCTATTATAGCCAGAGGAAGCCAGATTACCGAAAACACGCCCAGCCAAATGGCGACGCTGGCCAGGCCCCGGCCGACAGCGCAAAGGGCCGAAAACGCCAGGCGAAACACCGTCTTGGCCCGCCATTGGCTCGCCTTGCCCGTCGCTTGGGCAATGTCCGCCTCGGTAACGTTTTGCTTTGCGGTAACGGTAATCTGGGCGAAGGCCACGCGCTCGAGCAGCTCGCGCAGCTTGCCTTCCTGTTGCTCGATCTCGCCGCGCGTCTCCCCCAGCCGGCGCTCGAGCTCAAGCAGGTCCTCGAGCTTGCCCCAGCGCCGCATGTGGCCGAGCAGGCGCTGCTCTTCGTCGCGCAGCTTGGCCACGTTTGCCCGGGCGTCGAGAACCGCGGTGGCTAAGTTCTCCGTGCTCCGCGACTCATAGCGCACTTCGCCCAGGGTGCACATCTCGCTCAGCGCCTTGTCCAGCGACGCCGCGGGCACGCGCAGGACAATTCTGCCCACCTGCGAGGTATGCTCGCTTGCGTCGTGGCGCAAGACCGTCACATAGCCATCGTGCTGCGCGGCGATCTCTGCCGCCTTGCTGAGCACGCCAGGGATATCGTCGCTTTCCAGGATAAGCGTCGCGTGGCGCTCGCAAAAGCGCGTTGCGGCCGCAGGAGCGGCCGCGGACCCCGCCCCCTTCTCCTCAGCAGCGCAGAGAGGGGCTGCCGGCGCGAGGATGGTGCAGGTCACGGCGCACGCAAGCAAAATGTTTTTCGCCCGAACCACGCTACTCGCCCCCCGTCTTCGTTGCAGCGCCGGCTAGCCTGCGCCGGGCGAGCAAAACAATGAGCGCCACGGGCAGCCATATCGGCGTGAAAGTGACCAGCCAAATGGCCACCGTGGCAATCACCTGAAGGGTAAGCAAAAGCGAGGCTAGAGCATGGGCAAGAATTTTTCGCGGCCGCCACCTCGCCGCCTGGGCACCGGCCGCCGCCAGGGCAACCTCGGCCCGCGGCTGGACGATGCTCACGGCGATCGTAGACATGGCCACCTGGTCGCGTAGGTAGTCCAGGTACGAGCGCAAGCGCTCGATCTCCCCGCGCACGCGGGTGAGCTCGTTTTCCACCTTCAGCGCCGCTGTCAGCGTGCCCGCGCGATCGAGAAGGGAGAGCAAGCGCTGTTCCGTTAGCTCCAGCGTGGCCAGTCGCGCGCGAAGGTCGCGAAACTCGCCGGTAACCTCCTCGGCCTCCTCTCGCCTGCCTACGACGCGGCCGAGGTTTTGCAGGGCGTTCATCGCTCGGTGAAAATTCTCCTGGGGCACGCGCACGGTGATCGAGGCCGTGACGCGCTCGCCCTGCCTGTCGTACTCCGCGGACTCCACGTATCCGCCAAGCTCGCTGGCGACCTGCTTTACGTTGTCCACAGTTTTGCCGATCTTGGCGCTCTCCAAGGTGAGATAGCCGCGATAAATGATCTTGCGCGCGCGCTGGGCAAGCGATGCTTTAATTATCGCGTCCCAGTTAACCCCCGCGGGGGCGAAGGTAAGGCCCTCGCTCGTTGCGGGGAGCTCCGCGGCAGGTTCCTCTTGTTCAAGCTCGGCATATCCCTTTTCGGCCTCAGTGGGTCCAAGCGCGCTCTCCACCGGTGCGGCATATCGCGTCTTTTCGCGAGCGCGCATGAAACTAGGTAAAACAGCAAGCACAACCAGAACGAGAAGCACAAGAAGGAAAATCGCAGGAAGGATGACTCGGCACCATAAACCTTTGGACAACATTTTCACCCCCGGCAGCGCGGCGTCAAAGGCTCGTTCCTGTGGCGAGCGGCGTCATCCTTCATCTAGTTTGCCCAGCGCGTTGCCTTGTGGACACTATTTCCGTGGTCTCTCGCCAAGCAAAATCGCCGCTTGCCGGCCGGTTTTTCCGCGGTCGCGCCGGTGGGAGAAAAAGAAATCTGCGCGACAGGACGTGCACAAGTCCGCGTGGACGATGTGCTCCGGGGGCACGCCCGCGCGCTCTAGTTGCCAACGGTTAGCTAGGGCAAGGTCGAGGCGGAAGGCACCTTGTTCGTCGCGCCGCAGGGCGCGTGCGAGGTCGCCCGCAAAAGCCCGCGCGACGTCTTCGCCTACCGTATAGCAGCACGGGCCGACGCACGGTCCGAGGGCCACTTGACAATCGCGCGGCTCTGTGCGAAAGATACGCGCCATCTCCTCCAGCGCGCGCGCCGCCACCCGCGCGGCCGTTCCCCGCCAGCCCGCGTGCACCGCGGCCAACGCGCCCGTTTTCGCGTCGGCGATTAGCACGGCGAGGCAATCCGCGAGCTTGACCACGGGCCATGGGCCCTGCGCCGGGGCAAGGAGAACGTCGCCCTCGCCCGCCGCGGGCAGCGCGGCGACCATCCCTGCGCCGGCGTGCTTGCGGTCCAGCACTACGGTGCGGGCGCCATGGACCTGCCTGGCCGCGGCGAGCTGCCGCGGGTCGATCCCGAGCGCGCGGCACAGGCGGGCAACGTTTTCCCCCACGCGCTGCGGGTCGTCGCCCACGGTATAGCCCAGGTTAAGGCTTGCCCATGGCCCCGTTGAGACACCGCCCAGGCGCGTGGTAAACACCGCGCGAGCGCTGGCCAGGGGCACCTCGAGCCAGCGCACGCCCTCGGCCTCGCGGAGCTGAAACTGCTGTTCGCTCACCCCAAGCCTCCGAAAATGCCTCGCGCCAGGCGGAGGAGGGATTCGCGCGGGGGCCCTACGCGAAGCACCTCCCAGGGAAACCTCTCCTCGGCCGGGCGCGCGCGGTGCACGTAGTGGGCGACGCTGAGCCCCTGTTCCTCGACGATGCGCAGCCAGCGCGCGAAGCTCGCCCCCTCCTCCGCGGCGCGCACGAGGCACGGGGCAAGGGCGCGGTCGCCGCGGGAAAGCAGGGCCTCGATCGTTGCCCAGCGCGCGCTGTTTGCCGAGACGGCGACTTGGGGGCGCAACTTCCGCCCTCCGCGGGCGATTTTGCGCAGCTTTTCCTCCAGTTCTTCCGTGGCGGGCATTGCCGCCCATTGCAATGGCGTAAACGGCTTGGGGATCAGCGGCCCCACGCTGATGGTTACCGATGCCCCGCTTGCCGCGGCGGCGAGCTCCGCGGAAAAGCTGAGGATTTGCTCCGCTTCGTCCGCCCCCGTCCCAGGAACGCCGACGAGGAAATAAAGGCGCAGCCCGCGGAACCCGCAGCCCCCCGCCGCGCGGGCGACGCGAAGAAAGTCCTCCGCCGTGCTCTGCTTGCCCAGCATGCGGCGCAGGGCGTCGTCCGCGGTCTCGGGAGCCAAGGTTAGCGTGCGCATGCCGGCGCGCGCCAGAGCGCGCAGCGCGCCTTCGCTCAGGTTCTCCGTGCGGCTCGCGGAGAGCGTTAGCTCGTGCCCTTGTTTTGAGAGCTGGCGGACGATTTCCTCAAACTGGGGGTGCTCAGAGGCTGCCGCTCCGAGCAAGCCCACGCGCTCCGTCCCCCGCGCAAGCGCGGCGATCTTCTCCGCGGAGCGAAAGCGAAACGGCCGCAAAGCCCAGGGGACAACGCAAAACCGGCACCCCCGCGGGCACCCGCGCGACACCTCGACCAAGCGCACGCCGGCGAACTCTGTGTGGGGGGTTAGAATTTGCGTCGCTGTGTCGTGAGCGTCTAGGTCGCTCTCGGCCTGGCGGATGACGGGAAGCGCCGCCTCGGGCACCTTTTTTTCAAGCTCCGGCCCTTGCGCCGTCTCGCGCGCATGGTAAAAAAGCGGCACATAAACCCCGTGCAGCGCCGCCAGCTCGCGCAGGGCATCTTCCCTGCGCAGCCGCGCGGAGAGGACTTCGAGCACGGCGGGGAGCACAGCCTCCGCTTCGCCGACGACGACGAAGTCGAAAAACGGAGCGACGGGCTCGACATTAAGCGAACAGCACGCCCCGCCTAAAGCCACGAGCGGGTGCTGCTCCTCGCGCTCCTCGGCGTATATGGGAATCCCCGCGAGCTTGAGCAGGCGCACGATGTTCGGCTCGTCCAGCTCGTAGGACAGCGAGAACGCAAGCAGATCGCACTCCGCTGCGGGCCTGGCGCTTTCCACGGTGAGCAGCGGGGTGTTCGTGCGCCGGTGTTCGCCGAGAAGCTCAGGTGAAGGGAGAAACGCGCGCTCCGCGGCCCAGCCTGGGGTGGAATTTATCAACGCCCACACGGCGTGCACGCCGAGGTTGGACATGCCCACGTGGTAGGTGTTGGGATAGACGACGACGGCGCGGTGTGGAGCGTGCGCCGAAGGCGGGGAACCGACGTATGTTTCGGCTCTCCTCAGGCGGGCAAGGTGCTCGCGGATCTTCTCAGACACGCTCAGAAGAGCTTCCTGTCGGTCTCCGGCTCAGCCGGTTTGCGCACGCGCCTTTTCCTGCGCTTCGTCGCAGGCGAGGCGGCGAGCGGCGGTTGCTGTGTAGCAAGTTGGGCCACGGTATCGATAAATCGCTCCGGCGAGGAGAACTCATGGTAGACCGAGGCGAACCGGACATAGGCCACAGCGTCGAGCTTGCGCAGCTCTTCCATAACCAGCCGCCCGATCTCCTGCGAGGTGACCTCGGTCTTCCCCGCGTCGCGCAGCTTGTTTTCCACAGCGACGACTAGCTCGTCGATCTGCTCCTCGGTGACGGGGCGCTTCTCGCAGGCAATTTGCACGCCACGGCGGATTTTGTTGCTTTCAAACGGCTCGATGCGCCCGTCCTTTTTGGCCACGCTAAGGAGCACGCCCTCTACCCGCTCGTAGGTCGTAAACCGCCGGTGGCAGTTGTCGCACACGCGACGGCGGCGAACGACTGCGCCGTCCTCCGTCTGGCGCGAGTCGAGCACGCGGCTGTCGGCGGCATGGCAAAACGGGCAGCGCACGGCGCTCGCCTCCGCTGAAATTATAGCCCACGCGGAAGGGTATGCACAAAGAAATGTGAAGCAAAAGCCGGAGCCTCCGGCGGCGCGCAGCGCCGGAGCGTTTTGCCCATGCGCGCAGAGAAACTGGAGCAAGGCAACGTTCGCGAAGCGGAGCTGCGGCGGATGTTCCGCGCCGCGCTGCGCGAGCGCCTCTCGGGCGCGGGGACCCTCAGCGACAAGGAACTGCGCGCCGCCCGCGCTCAGGCCCTGCGCGCCGTCCTCGACGATGTCCTGCGCGAGCTGCGCCGGGCGCAAGAAAAATACGGCCGGCCGGAGCGCGCTCGCGGGCCGGCGCGCGACCTGGAAAGCGTGGGCGCGGCATATCAGCTTTTGCGCGAGCTTGAGGTGCGCTGGGACGGCCAGCGGCTGCACCTGCGCCGGCGGCGCCTTGCAGACAGCTCGCGCTTTTACGCTCCCCGTTATGTTGTCGAGTTCACCGTGGAGGCGACCCTCGCGCCGCTGCTCGAGCGCGCGCGGCGGGCGGTGGCCACGCTTTCGCCCGGGGGTCGCGCCGAGGAGATGCTCCAGCCGTATCTGGCCGTGCGCGTCCTCGACCTCTGCGCGGGGTGCGGGCACTTTTTGCTCGGCGCTCTGGAGCGCATCGTCGGCGCGCTTGCCGCGGACAGCCGCATTGCCTCGCAGTTCGGCGAAGCCACGGACGAATCCGCGACGCACCTTCGGCGCATGGTCGCCCAGCGCTGCTTGTTTGGCCAGGAGCGCGACGAGCAAGCGGCGTGGCTTGCCCGCGCCGTGCTCGCCCTTGCTGCGGGCGACTGGTCGCTTGCGGAGAAGCTGCGGGAGAACATTGTCGCCGCCGATGCGCTTGCACACGAGCCGCCGCGAGAGTGGGCCGCCGGCGGCCAGTTCGCCGCCATCGTGGGCCATATCCCGCGCGAGCTGCCCGTGGAAGACGAGGAGCTGCGCAGGCGGCTGCGCGCAGCGCGCGAGCAGGGGCTGGTCGCGGGGGCGCATGAGGCGTGGCAACTGTTTGCCCACCGCGCGCTCGACGTGCTCCCGGTGGGGGGAAGGCTGGGGCTGGTAGTTGCTGCGTCCTGGCTCACGCGAGGCGGGGGCGAGGCGCTGCGCGGGCGCCTGCTTGGCGAGGGTTTTCTAGAAAAATTGGCCGTTTTGCGCAACTGGCCCGTGTTTGCCCGCGTGGGGGGCGATTGGGTGGTTTTCGTTTTCGAAAAGGGCGCCCAGCCCGGGGAAACCGAGGTGCGCGAGCCGGCCACGGGCCGCCCCGGGCGCAGGGGGATTATGGCCATGCTCGCGGGCGCCCCCGGGCAGTGGCGCATGCGGCAGATGGCCCCGGCGAAGGCGCTTGCCCCGCGGCGCTACGGCCCCCCTAGGCCGCCCCCAGCTCCGGCCGACGCCGTGCCCCTGGGCGAGGTCTTTTGCGTGGCCCAGGGCGTAGTCGCCGCGCCGGAGCGCGTCACCGAGCGGCTTGCGGCCCAGCTTGCGCGTAAACTGCGCCTGGGCGCGGATAAGCTGCTAAAAAGACTCGGGGTTGCCGTTGGCCAGGGCGTGTTCGTCCTTACGCCGGAGGAGCGCCAAGCCCTTGATCTGCCCGAGGAGGAGCAGCGGGCGCTCGTGCCCTACCTTGGGCCGGAGGACATCGCTCGTTGGCAGGCAAACAGTGCAAATGTCAAGTATCTCATCTACGCCAGCGCGGAAATCGGCTTTAACCCGCAGCGCTTTCCCGCGCTTTGCGCCCATCTCGAGCGGTTCCGCGAGCTAATCGAGTTTCGGCGCCGGGCCTCGCGCGCCGCGCGCCCGTGGTACTGCCTGCTTTGGCCGCGGCGGCGCGAGCTTTTTTCTCCCCCACGGGTGCTTGTGCGCGCGCTGGCCCGCCAGCCCACGTGCTGCGTTGCAGAGGGCGAGGTGTTCGTCGGCCATGGGGTAAACGTAATCGTCCCACCGGACGACGAAGCTGCTTCGGCCATTGCCGCGCTGCTTAACAGTGCATGGGCCGAGCGCTGGTTTTTCGCCCGGGGCGAGCGCCGCCGGGGCCGCGTGCGCATCGGCACGGCGTGCCTGCGCGCGTTTCCCCTGCCCCGCGCGGCCGCCCGCTGGCTGCAGCAGGCCCCTTCGGAGCGAGAGCCCTGCGGCGCGCTCGCGGAGCTCGTGCGCCTTGCCCACCGCCTGGCCCAGGCGCGTGGGCACGAAGCCCGGCAGCTTGAGGAAGACCTTAACGCCGCTGTTTTTGAGCTTTACGGCGCTTCTTGGCCAAAATAGCCCGGCGAAGGGAGATGTGCACTGTGGAGCGCGAGTTTCCTTTAATAATCGCCGGCGAGGAGCGTGCCGGCCAGCCCGCGGAGATCCGCAGCCCATACGACGGCCGGGTGGTCGGCGTGGCCCACCGCGGGACGTTCGCCGACGCGCAAGACGCCGTCGCCGCGGCCGATGCCGCGTTTGCCCACACCCGCCGCCTGCCCGCCTGGCGCCGGGCGGAGATCCTCGCCAACCTCGCGGCGATCCTCCGCGAACGGGAGGAGCAGTTCGCCCAGCTCATTTGCGACGAGGCGGGAAAGCCGATTAAAGCGGCGCGAGTGGAGGCCGCCCGCGCGGTGAACACAATTACCGTTGCCGCGGAGGAGGCCAAGCGCATCGGCGGCGAGGCCCTTGCTTTGGACTGGCTGCCCACGGCGGAGAGCCGCAAGGCCATTACCTGGCGCTTTCCCATCGGCCCGGTGCTTGCCATTTCGCCTTTTAACTTCCCGCTAAACCTCGTGGCGCACAAGCTCGGCCCAGCGCTTGCCGTGGGCAACCCGATTATCCTGCGCCCCTCGTCGAGTACGCCGCTTTCTTGCCTTGCCCTGGCCCGCGCCGCGCTCGAGGCGGGCTGGCCGCCGGAGGCGATCAGCGCCATCCCCTGCCCTACCCCGGTCGCCGAGCAAATGCTCGCTGACGAGCGCGTGCGCAAGCTCTCGTTTACCGGCAGCGCCGCGGTGGGCTGGCGGCTGAAGAGCCTTGTCCCCAAGAAAAAGGTCACCCTGGAGCTCGGCGGCAACGCCGGGGTAATCGTCGACTGCGACGCCGACCTAGAGTGGGCCGCGGAGCGCTGCACGCTGGGCGGCTTCTCCTATGCCGGCCAGATCTGCATCTCCGTGCAGCGGATTTTCGTCCATCGCGAGGTATACGACGACTTCGTCCAACGCCTGCTTAGCCGCGTGGCTGCTCTCCATGTCGGCGATCCGCGCGATGAGCAGACCGACGTCGGCCCGATGATCGACGAGGCCGCGGCAAAGCGCGCGGAGCGGTGGGTCGGCGAAGCCGTGGAGGGAGGCGCCGAAGTTCTCACCGGCGGCGAACGCCAGGGGGCAATGTTCGCGCCGACCGTCCTGGCCAACGTTAAGCCGGAGATGAAGGTTTGCGCCGAGGAGGTGTTCGCGCCGATCGTCACCGTCTCCCCGTTCGACGACTTCGCCGAGGCGGTGCGCCAGGTGGACGAGTCGCGCTACGGCCTGCAGGCCGGGGTGTTTACCAACGACATAAAGCGCGCGTTTTACGCATTTGAGAACATCGAGGTAGGCGGCGTAGTAATCAACGACGTGCCCACGTTCCGCGCCGACCACATGCCCTACGGCGGGGTAAAGGACAGCGGCTATGGTCGCGAGGGCCTGCGCTGGGCGATCGAGGAGATGACCGAGCTGCGCCTGCTCGTGCTTAACCTGGGCTAGCGCGCTCGGCTGCTATCCGCAGCGGATTACTCCGGTGGTTGCCGGCCGGACACCAAAGCGTTGCAGGTGGAGAACGTCTATTGGCTCGCTGCGCGGGCGCTATCTGGCATGCCAAATGTCCAGGCCTTTTGCGAACACAATATCGCCCGGCTTGTCGCGCCAGAATGGCCTGAGGGCCTTTCCGCCATCGTCGCGGGCGTCCGGGCCGATGCTGTAGAGCAAGTAGCCGCTCTTTCGGCGCCTATAGACAAACGGCCGGCCGGCAAACGGGTCCTCGGGCAGCGCTGAGATCAGCCCGGCCCGCACCAGCTCGCCCAGCGAGCGGGGATAGGCGCCCGCGCGGAGCTCGTATCCCTCCAGCGCGCAAACGAGCATCGTTCCGCGCAACACAGCGCGGTGGGCGAGCAGGGCCTTGAAAAATCGCGGGGCAAGCCCAAACAGCGAAAGCGGCCCTCTCCTCTGCTCCTTCTCCAACAGCTCAAGCTCGTAAAGCGACTGGGGATAGGGCTTTTTCAGCGCGGCGAATGTGCGGCGCCAGCGCCGGTCGAATCGGATGACAAAGATTGTCCGCCTGCCGGGCACGAACCTTAGCGCATAAAGCTTCTGCACGTCTTCTCCCCAAGGCGTGAGTCCGCCCAGCGCCCAGCGCCAGCCGCCTACTTCGCGAGGCGCGCTGCAAAAGAACTCCTCCGTCGCCTGCCTGTCCACGATGTATTGCCGCCGGGCAATGCTCTCCGCTGGGGGCTGCTCGCGGGCTAGCCGCTCAAGCCGCGCTGCGGCGCGCGCATAATCTTCAGCGCTGAGTTGGCCCGCGGCGAGCAGCTCGTGCATTGGCCGAAGGCCGATGGTTTGGATCGCGCGCGAGACCGAGACATATGTCAGCTCTGGCCCGTGGAGAAGATCGTTGCCCTCCTCGACGATGTCCAAGAACACGTCCAGGGCCGCGCTAGCGTCTCCTCGTTGCGCCAGGTCGCGGCCATAGGCGGCGGCAACTTGGGCCAGCGTGCGAAGCTGGCTTAGCTCGGGGAAAACCTCGGAAAAGCTGTTCCGCCGATATGGCCCGAGCCAAAAAGCGCCGTCGCAGGCCGCGCCTCGGGAAAGTTCGGCAATCGCCGGCGCAACCTCGCGCAGCGCCGCGCGCAGCTCTTCCTTGCTTACCTGTTGGTCAAACGACCCAGGGCTTTGCTGGGCGAGAATAGCCTGCAGCGCCCCGCCTCGGGCGAGGAGAATGCCCGCCGCGGCCTCGTAGTGCTGATAAGGGTTGTCGGCGGAAATGAACCTCTCGAAGCGCCACACGGGCGCCGGCGTGTATTCGGCCGGCTCGCCGGACTCCGGCCCGGGCTTAACCTGTGCAAAAGGCTCATACGGCGGCCGGGAAAGGGGCAAAAGCGGCGCGGGAAGATGCCGGCCCTCGTAGCCCTGGGCAAGGCAGTAAACCGCGTAGAGAGCAAGCGCAACGACCACCGCCACCAACAGCCGCCTGCCCGCAGCCGCGGTTTTGCTGCACAGAGGGCGTTGCGGGCGGCCTGTGTGCCTCGCCCCTGCGGGCGCGGCGCGCGAGGAATCGTCCGCCATGGCCTCCCCCTCCCTGGGCGCGAGCGGTCGGAAGAGCTGTATCCAAAGCTAAGGTGGTCCTGCGGCGCGGTTTTGTTACCGCCCCCTACCGGGGGGGCAGGGACAAAGCGGCGGGACAGTGAACAAACCCTTGCCACTGGGGCGCTTTCCCTCGCGCGAGCAAAGCGCTTGGGGGGTGAGGCCAATGCGCGAGAGCGCCGTGGAGCTCGTCGTCGCCGGCGAGGAGTGCGCCGAGCGGCTGGATTGCTCGGCCGTTGCGGATGTGCTGCGCGAGCTTGCCGCGAAGGCGCGGGCGGTGTGCGTAGCATCGGCTTACGTGGGCAAGGGCGGGCCGGAGCTGGCCGGGCTGCGGCTGGCGCGGGAAAACGGGGCCGAGGTGCGGGCGGTTGTGCAAGAAGATCGCGGGACCACCCCCGACGGTTTGGCCGAGCTCCTCAATGCTGTCGGCGACGCGGCACGCATAATTCCCGCAGGCGCTGCGGTTTTCGCCCATGCGAAGATGTACATCTTCGACTGCGCGGACGATGGCACATACGTCCTCTTGGGCTCGAGCAATCTCACGCGGGCGGGGGTTGAGGGAGTACGCGAGGACTTAGGGCAGGAGCAAGTGGAAGCGAACATTTTGCTCAAGGCGAAGCGCGGCGGGCCGCTGGCCGAAGTAGCGAGGCAGTGCCTCGAGCTTTTCGAATATCTTTATGAAAAAGCCCAGCCGCTGACGGCGGAGTTTGTTGAGGAGTATTGCGCCGAGCACCAGAGGAAGTCACCAATCTCTGCCAGCGCGTTGACCGAAGACGAGATTTGGGAGGCGCTAGAGAAGATAGTTGATAACTGCCGGCCTGGCCTGACAAAGTTTATTGCGGGCAACTACCTACTCCACCTGCACGAACTGCGCTGGAGACTTCCCTCGTGGCATTTCCAGGACAGCGACACCCGCGTGCCGTGCAAGCTCCAGCATAGCGACGCTGTGCGACTTGTGCACAAAATGCCGTTGATACAGCCAGTGGCTGACGACGAGGGGCCCTATGTAAGACAGTGCGATTCAGAAGACTTGAAGCCAATCGCCGACGCAGGGCAAGGCTTGCTTCGCACGAAGGCCGACGCTGAGGCTCTTGCCCGCTTTCTTACAAAAAGGGTTTCCGATTGGGCAGAAGATAAATGGGGGTGCTCAGAGAAGCATCTGCGGCACCTTTGTGCGCTGTATGACATTGCCCCCCGCGGTAGTTGGCAGTCCGAGGAGGCGTGGATTAGCCACTATATACGGCACTACAAGAGGAGCAGAGAAAGCAAGAAAACGCCCGGCGGCTGTTGGCGCGAGCATTATTTGATTCCGCTTGGGCTTCTCGAGCGCTCCGTCAAGGGGCCCGGAGAAGCCCATCGGTACAGAATAACGACCTTCGGGCGCCTGGTAGCCAGGGAAGCCTTGCGGAGGTTCGATTGGAGAACGGCGCCATGCCCCTCATCCTAGGCATCGACGAGGCGGGGCGGGGGGCCGTCGTCGGCCCGCTTGTCCTCTGCGCCGCGGCCGTTGACGAGCAGCACATCGCCGAGCTGGAGCGCTTGGCGACCAAGGATTCAAAGCAGCTCTCCCCCGCGCAGCGCCAGGAACTCGCGCATATGCTCCGCCCGCTGCTTGCCCGCTGCGAGGTCGTCTCGCTTAACCCGCAGGACATTGACGAGCGCGGGCGCGCCGCGCGAAGCCTAAACCAGCTAGAGATCGAAACCTGCGCCCGCCTTATCCGCGACATCCGCCCCGCGCGGGCGTATATTGACCTGCCTCAGGTCATCGGCCAGCGCTCGGCGCGCGCGTTGCGCCAGGAGGCGGCCACGGGGACCCTACACAGCGAGAGCGAGACCGGCCCCCGGCGCGCGCGCGTTGAGCGCACGGCGTTTGTCACCTTTCTCCGCCAGCTTTTGGACTTCGAGCTGGAGCTTGTTGTGGAAAACCTCGCCGACGAGCACTATCCCGTGGTCGCCGCGGCATCGATCATCGCCAAGGTGGAGCGCGACGCGGCGATCGCCGAGCTTCGCCGACGCTACGGCGATTTCGGCTCGGGCTATCCCTCAGACGAGCGCACGGTGCGCTTTCTCGAGGAGTACCTCGCCGCCCACGGCCGCCTGCCCTCTTGCGCGCGGAGCACGTGGCGCACGGCGCGGCGGCTGACCTCGGAGCAACAGGGCCTGGACCTTTAGGCCCGCGCACATCCCCCGAAAGTTTCCCGCTCCCCTCGCACGCGACCACCATAACCGCCTCCAGCACGGCAAGCGCAGGCGGGACATCGCCGAAAGCCCGCCGCTCTTTCGGGTCCCTTGCCACGCGCTAGGGGAAAAAGCAAAGCGCCGGCCGAGCCGCAGCCCAGCCGGCGCAACGGATGCCAAGCGGGCGGTTAGCGGCCGCCCTGGGGCGCGGGACGCTCGCGCGCCTCGCCACGTTCGCCGCGCGGCCCCATGCCGCGGCCCTGGGGCCCTCCCCCGGGCCGTCCACCCGGGCCCCCGGGCCCGCGCATGCCCATGGGTGGGCCGCCGCGCATGCCGCCAAACCCGCCGCCAAGGGCGCGCCGCTGCTCCGTGCGGTCAACGGCGAACGCGCGCACGGTAACATTGCCCTGCTGATCTCTTTGGCCCACGGCGAGCACGGGCTCCGTGGGCTTGAGGTCGTCTAGCTCCACCAAGGCAACCTTGGTTGTCGGGGTGTTATCGCTCGCCGCGACCTGAATCATCACCCCGTTGCCAATGTCCAGGGTGAGCGGCTTAAGCTTGGCCACCGTTCCCGAGATGACCATAGGCCGGCCACCCGGCCGGAACGCGCCCTGCGGGGCATCCGGCGGCAAGAACGCCGAGCGAATAATCGTCTGCAGCCCGCCCCCGATGCGCAGATCCTGAGCGACGAGCGCTGCCGGAAAGCCGGAGACTTCGACGTTGTCGCCCACGGCGAGCTCGGAAACCTTGGCGTCGGTAATGGCAGCGACAAGCGCATCCTCGGCAATTGTTACGGAGATAACCTGGTCCTCGCGGCCCATCGGCGTGATATCAACCACGCGCTTGCCCGCATCTACCGCGGCAATGGTTCCTCTGATAAACGCGACACGGCCGCGGCCCCCGGGGCCTCCGCGCGGGCCGCGCTGAGCGATCGCCGCGGTTAACAAGAGCGCGGCGATCCATCCCACAAATGCCAGCACAGCAAAGCGCTTCATGGGCGAGACTCTCCTTTCGGCAAGAACTTAAGACTTTTGCGCCGGCGCAACGGCGCTCGGCGACGATGGTGCGCTTGCCCGCGGCCTCACCTCCCCCGCCAGCACACTCCCCTGGGACGCTGCGCGAAACGTCGCGCGTTGGCGTGCGTCCAGTTCTCTGGCCGGCAGCTCTGAAGCAATGGACGCAGCGCGCGGGCAAAGGTTCAGCCGCTGGGCCCGGTGGGGGCTATGCGCTGCCCAGCGACGCCGCGGGGGTGATATACTACTAACTCCCATGCGACTGCCCCGGAGAGCAATCGCCATCCTGCCGCCGGAGGCCCCCGCGCCCGACGAGCTCGGGCCTGTGGAGCGGGGGATCTACGAGAGCCTTCCCCGCAACTCGCTCATTTTGCGCTTCGAGCACGCCACTTGGGGCTTTTCGTTCGCCATGCTCGACCAAACGGTGATGTTCCCGATATATCTGGACCGCTTGGGGGCCTCGGAGGTCGTTATCGGCGCCGTGCCCGCGGTGTTTTTGTTCTGCGCGATCAGCTTCCAGCTCCTCAGCGCATATCTTACGGACCAGTTGCGCACGCGCCGCGTGGCGTTCGTCATCTCGCACATTCCCATGCTCTGGATGTGGCTTGCCCTGGCGTGGGTGGCGCTCAGCGTAACGGAGACGCCCGCGCCGATGGCGATCGCCCTCAGCCTGGTCGCCTACGCCATCGCCGGAGCGGCGCTGGGGTGCTCCTCGCCGCTGTGGTTTGGGCTTCAGGCAAAGCTTTTTCCTGAGGAGCTGCGCGGGAGCAGAATGGGCAGCGTGTTCTTCTGGGGCGGGGCGATGGGCCTCGCCGGCGCCGCTGTGGCCCACCGCGTGCTGCACTACCTCCCCTTCCCACTGTGCTATGCTGTCCTGTTCGTCGCCGCAGTTGCCGTGAAGACGATTGGCACTGCGAGTTTTCTCTGGATGCGCGAGCCGCCCACCGAACCCGACGCAGCGACGAGCGACTTCCGCGAGTTTACCCGCCGCCTGTGGCAGGCGATCGCGGGCATGCCCGCGTTTCGCAACATCCTCATTGCGGGCGCGCTGGCCAACTGCGCGACGATGGCCGCGGTGTTCGTGGGCGTGGCAGGCAAGACGCAGCTTTCGCTCGGGCTAAGCTCGGCGGCGCTTTTTGGAGGGACGCTTACCGCGGCGCGCATTTTGGGCTCGTGGGGTTTCGGGCGGCTGGGCGACCGCATGGGCTTTCGCCTCGTCGCGGCGCTCGCCCCGCTGTGTTATGCGTTCAGCGCGCTCGTCGCCTGGGTGGGCGGGCACCTCGGCGCATATATCCTTGCTCTGGCGCTAATCGGCCTGGGCGGCGCAGCGAACAGCCTGGGGTTTAGCAACCTCACCATGCAGGTCTGCCCCTATCGCGACAAGACGACGTTCCTCGCCGTGCGCACGACGTTTACCGGGCCGTTTTTGGCGGTAGCGCCATTTGCCGGCGGGCTGCTCGCGCGGCACTCCGCTCTCGGCTATCAGGCGACGTTCCCCGTGGCTGCGGCGATCGGCGTCGTGGCCGCGGCGGTGCTCTTTTCGGGCAAGCTGGGGCGCGAGGCAAAGGGCGCGGAGGGTTAGGGCAAGCAAGGCAACGTTGCCCGCGGCGGGGCGTCCAATGAATACCCAGGGCGCAGGTTTTCCCCTGCGCGAACTCGAAACCCTAGGCCACACTGTGGCTGGAGGAGCGGAGGGAACGATGCGAGGCGACCTGAGAAAAGTGTCCCGCAGAGGTTTTCTCAAGCGCGCCGCGGCAACCGTGGGCGCGTTGGGTCTCGGCGCGGCTGCGGCGCCCGCGCAGGAGCAAAAGCCCCTTCCTAAGCGTCCGCTTCCGCCCACCGACCTTGAAGTTAGCGTCATTGGCTTCGGCACGGAGTTCCTCCAGGGCCCGGAGGTTATCGAGTACTGCATCGAGCGCGGGGTAAATTACATCGACACCGCGGCGAACTACCAAAAGGGCAATGCGGAGCGCCAGCTCAAGCCCATTCTCGCGCGGCACAAGGACAAAAATCTCATCGTGGGCACGAAAGTCCGCGGCGAGCGCGACGGCAACTTTACCAAACAGGATTTTCTAGACGAGTTTAACCGCTGCTGCGAGCGCATGGGCGTGGAGGGGGTAGATATTTTCTTCCTCCACGACCGGCGCAGCGCGAAGGAGGTCTACTATCCGGGGGCCTACGAGGCGTTTCAGGAGGTCCACGCGCAGGGGCGCGCCCGCTGGTTTGGCATGAGCACCCACCTGCGGCAGGTAGAGTGCGTTAATAAGGCGATTGAGCTGGGCTGGTTCCACGTGCTCCTCGTGGCCTATCACTTCATGTCCTCGCCTGCGGAGACCGAGGCGCTCATTAAAGCGCGCAAAGCGGGCATGGGGATTATGACAATGAAGGCCGTAAAGGCGCTGAGCGCCGGGCGCGACTGGTTTCCGCGGGCTACGGAAAAGCAAAAGCAACGGCTAAAGGACATCGAGGCCCCCAACCTGTTCCAGGCGGCCATTCGCTGGAACTTGATGCACGACTTTTGCTCCTGCGTTGTGCTGTGCATGATGAGCTACAAGGAAGCGGAGATGGACCTTCCCGCAGCGTTTGGCGAGATTACCGCGGCGGAGAAAGAGGCCCTGCGGCTATATGCCGAGGCGATGCACAACCAAGTGTGCCGCGCGTGCGGGGCGTGCCAGGACGTCTGCCCCCAGGGCTTGGCCATTCCCACGATCATGCGCTACCTGGATTATTTCAAAGGCTATGGCGCGGTGCACCGGGCGATTGCCGCCTATCGCGGCCTGCCTCCGGAGAGGACATATGCGGCGTGCCTGCGCTGCGGGGCGTGCGAGGAGGCCTGCCCCTATGGCCTGCCCATCCCCCGGCGGTTGGAGGAGGCGCACAAGCTCATGGCCTAAGCGCCGCCCCCGGCGGCCTGCGCACCGTGGGCAGGGCTGCGTTTTCCCACGGCAAGGGCAGGGTGAGGCCAGTTGTATACCGTCCTCGACGAAGCGCGGCTGAAAACAGGCGAGCGGATGGAGATTGGGCTCGTCGTCCCGCCGGACGATGCCCACCGCGAGCAAATCATCCCCCTCCTCGGGCACAAGGGCGAGCCCTGGCTTTCGCACATTGAGCTGAGCTTTTGCCGCCCGCTCGACGAGCTCGAGACCCGCTTTTACATCGGCAAGCTACACGGAACGCCGATCGCCAACATCATGACCGTAGAGCACAACGGCGTGGGCATTTTGGGCCACGTGTGGACCGTGCCGGAGCACCGACGCAAGGGCGCCTGCCGTGAGCTTATGGCGCGGCAGATGGCTCACTTTCGCGAGCGCGGCGGCCGCTGCCTTTACTTGGGGACGGGCTACGACACGCCGCCGTACCGGATCTACCACAGCTTCGGCTTTCGCAGCGTGTTCGAGGGCACGGGGTTTATGGTCTACACCACCGCGGAGGACTTTCGCGAGCAGTACTTCGCCGAGCAGCCGGCGCTTGTCGAAGACTTGCGTTGGCAGCACTGGGCAACGGTCGCCCCGCTGGTCGGGGGCCACGAGGGCGAGATTTTGCGCAACTATATGCTCCGGCTGTTGGGCCCGACGAATTTCGAGGGGCCGTTTTTGCACCTGCGCGAGCAGGTTGAGGCTAGGGCCGGGGCGCAGGCGAAGGTGCTCGTTAGCGAAAGCGGGGCCGCGGTGGGCCTGGCCACCCTTCTCCCCGACCCGCGGTGGGAGGGCCGCGTAGCCTGCCTCGATCTGTTCATCCACCCCAACTTCCGCGACTATACCGACCAACTGCTCGCGGCGTTCGACCTCGCGCCCGCGGGGATTTCGCTCGTGCTCGCCTATGTCGACGCCGGCGCGGAGTACGCTCTGGATTCGCTCTCCGTGCTTGGGTTCGAGCGCGCCGGCGTGCTTCCCGAGGCAGCGCGCGCCCTGGGCCAGGCGGCCGATGTCGTCGTTATGGCCCTGCGGCGCTAGCCCGCGGGAGAAAGAAAGGGAGGGGAGGGCACGCCCGTGTCGCAGGCTGAGGTCGCCGAGCTGGTCGATCTCCTCGAGGACAGCTATCGGCGGCTGGTTGACACGTTAGCGCTGTTTTCCGAGGAGCACCTGGACTTTGCCCCGCAAGGCTACGGCAACACCGTGCGCGGGCAGATCATGCACTCCTGTTACTCGGACCTGCTTTGCCTAAACCTCGCCGACGGGGGAAGCCGGCCCCTGCCCGAAGAGCGCGTGGGCAAGCGGCCGAACACGCAGGAGCTGCGCGGGCTGATAGAGGAGACGCGCACGGAGGTTTTGCACACGTTGCGCGCGATGAGCGAGGAGGAGCTGCGCCGCGAGGTGCACGTGCCCTGGGCCGCGGGGCCGCGCAGCGCGTTTTGGCTGATGATGCACACCCTGCGCCACATTCACTACCACCTGGGCCAGCTCACGACCTACGCCTATCTCCTTGGGCTAAGCAAGTGGCAGCCGGGCCAGTGATGGGCGGGTTAAGAGGATTCGTTCTGCACGGCAGGCTCGGCGCCCGTGGTTTTCTCCGAGAGGAACGCCTGGTAGACCCAGCACTCTTCGCAGCGGTCGAACGTGCGCCGCTTGCAGCACGGCTTTTCGGCAATCTCCCAGCAGTTAGTGCCCTTAGCGTACGCCTCGCAGGACAAGTATTGGCTGGCCGGACATTTTCGTATGCGGTGGCAGTAGTTCATCGCTTGCTCCACCGCCTCCCCGACGACCCCGGATTGGCCCCGGCTTTGGCAAAGCCAGAGTTAACGCGCAGGGCAGGCCGCTCGCCCAAGTTTACGGGATGGGAGAGCCTGCGCAGAAGAGCATTTACCGCAGGAGGCCAAAACTGCGTCCCGCTGCAAAAGAGCAGCTCGCGCGCCGCCTTCTCGTGGGGATAGGGCGGGCTGTAGGGCCGGGGCGAGGTCATCGCGTCGTAAGCGTCGGCGACGGTGATGATCCGCGTGAGGACGTCGATATTGTCCCCGTGTAAGCCGTTGGGATATCCCTTGCCGTCGAGCCGTTCGTGGTGCGAGCGAATGGCCTGGGCGTGGCGCTCGAACCCGGGCAGGGGGCGCAAAATCGCCGCGCCCGCCTCGGGGTGGCGCTTAACGAGCTCGAAGTCCGCCTTGGTCAGGTCCGTGCACTTGTCGAGGATGGAGAGGTCGATGATCAGCTTGCCCAGGTCGTGCAGGCGGGCGGCGGTGCGCAAAATCTCTTTGTCCGACTCCGGCAGGCCGAGCTCCTCGGCGATGAGCGTGGCATAGTGTGCAACGCGTTCGGAGTGGCCTCTGGTATAGGGGTGCTTCTGCTCCACGGCGCGGACGAGGGCCTCCGCCGTGCCTAGGTAGTGCGAGGTGAGCTGCATATATAGGTCGGCGCAGTGTAGGGCGATGCTCAGCACGTTGGCTAAAAGCGTAAAAAATTGCACGTGCTCGTCGGTGAACTGCTTAGGCTGGCTGAAGTAAACGGTGAGCGTCCCCTTTGGGCCGTGCTCGCCGACGAGCGGGGCGCAAATTAACGAGCGCACGCCCTCGCGTGCGGCGTGCGCCCGATACTTGTAGCGCGGGTCTTGGAGGAGGTCTTCCACAGCCTCTGGGCGGCCGTCTTTGAACACCGTTCCCGCAACGGCCTCGCCGATCTTCAACGGGGGCTTGGTGTAGTAGAGGTTACTCATCCCGTGCTGCGCCTGCAGGCGCAACTCGCCGGAGTCTCTGTCGAGCAGGCGGAGGGTGCAACTGTGGGCGTTCATGATGTCTGTCACGCGGGCGACGAGGAACTGCAGGTTGTCGCTTGTCGTGTAGTGAGGGCGGGCATCGATCATTCGCCGGACGACGTCGTATAGCGCGGCGATCATTGCGGCGTGCTGGCCCTCGGAGCCTCCGCAGGTGGTGGCCTCGAAGTCGCGCATGATGCCAAGCTCACTCCTCTGGCGCATATCGGCAGCGGCCCGATAGCCGACATGCAGGAAACGCCCCACCCTTCGTATAATGTTCCATGCGCGGCGCTGTTTGTTGGGCGCGCGTTTGCAATTTGTTTAACTTTCCGCCAAGAAAATGATGAATTACCCGAGAAAAGGGGGAGCGAAAATGTCCTTCCGCGTGGCCCTCGCCCTGCTCCTCACCTCCGCTGCGCTTGCCCCTCCTCAAGCCGCTTCCGCCGACCTCCACGTTGTACCTATACCCAAGCAGGCCATAGCCCTAAACCAACAGCTCCCCCTCGCCCGCGCGGCGATCGTCCTCGGCAAACAGGCCACCGCGCAGGACAAAATCGCCGCGGGCTACATTAACGAAAAGCTCGCGGAGCTGGGCGCCCCCGAGCTTCCCCTCTGCCCGCCCGCCACGCCGCCCGCGGAGGGCCCGCGTATTTACCTGGGCACGCCGCAGAGCAACCCCGCCCTCGCGAAGCTCCTCCTGCGCTATGGCGTCAAAGTAACGCCCGACGACCCCGGCCCCCAGGGCTATGTGGTGCACTTTGCGCTTGACGAGACCCCGCCCGTAGTGCTCCTCGCGGGAAGCGACCCCCAGGGTGCGCTTTATGCCGCGGCGACGTTTCGCATGTTGCTCGAGGGGCGCGGCAAGGACGTGCGCGCCACGGCGGCGCAGATCCGCGACTGGCCGGATTTTCTCAAGCGCATGTGCGGGCGCTACGACCGCTACTGGGGGATCCTCAGCGTTATCCGCAAGACGCCCCCGGACAGCCCAAGCCTGGAGAAATACGTGAGAACGTTCGTCGAGCGAAACAAGCGGAGAATCGACTGGTGCGTGAACAACAAGATCAACTGGATCTCCCTCCGCTCGCTGCTGGACTGCACATATGTAGAGCAGCAGACCGACGCCGTGCGCCGGGCGCTGCGCGAGGTTACCGACTACGGGCGGGTGCGCGGGGTGTTTTTCGAGGCCGCGGGCAAAAGCGCCATTGACGTCGGCCAGTGGCAGGGGCCGAACCGGCCCTCGTGGGCGGACGAGATTGTGCACACGCACGGCGTGGGCTATTGCTGGTCGCGGCTGGACGAGGTGCGCCGGCGCGCGCGGCTGCTTGCCCAGTTCGCGCGGGACATTGGCGCGAGCGCCTACTACCTGCACTCGCCGGACACCCGCGGCGGGGGGTTCGACCGGCGCTGCCCGCTGTGCCGCAAGAACTTTACCGACGCCGACCGGCCGCGGGCCGATGCCGCGGTGATGAACATTTTCGCCGAGGAGATCGAGAGGCTCGTCCCGGGCTGCCTTATTACCGCCGTGCTCGTGCCCTATGGGGCAACGCTGGACCGCATGGCCCCCGAGGAGGCCGAGGCAACGCTTGCCTATTGGCGCAAAGCGAACGAGCTTTTGCGCCCGGAGATTTACATTTGCGTGCGCGAAAACCGCCGGGTAAACCTGAAGGCGTTCCGCGAGGCCTACGCTGGGCGCAGAATCTACTTTTACAACGAGCCCATTACCTGGCGCGGGTGGGTCCCGCTTAACGCCACCTCGTGCCGCTTTGCCAAGACCGGCTTTTTCGGCGTGCGCGAAGATTTCTATTACGTCGGCTCGCGCGCCGAGGACGAGCTAACTTGGCGGGCGCTGGTGAACAACTACGCCTGGAACGTAAACGCTCCCGGGGCCGACTGGCAGCGCAAGTTTACCTTCGACCCGCAAATCGACTGCTCCGGCCCGCCGCAGGTCGTCAATGGCGTGCTTAGAGCGGTGTGCATTAACGAGTTCGGCGCGGAGATTGGCCCTTTGGTTGCCGAGGCGGAAAGCCAATTGGTCTGCTGGAACTATCTTACGGACACCGTGGCCGTGACCAACCGCATGGAGGACCTGTGTGCGCGCTGGGAGTTTCACGGCGAGGGCTATCCCGGCTGGGTGGAGCCCAAGCTCGCCAACATACCGCAGTTTTTGGACATGATCCGCCGGGGGAGCACGCGCGCGTGCGAGCTATTGGGCCGCGCCTGGGCCATGGCCGAACGCGGCGAGGCGCCCCTTACCGCGGAGCAGCGCGAGCGCCTGGCATATGTCTACTCCATTGCCCTGTCCTGCCGCGCGCTGTCCTCGGCGATGTATGCCGCCTACGCCGCGGAGAACGCAGCGGCGCGTGGCGAGTACGAAAAATGCGGGGCGCTTGCCCGCGAGGGCCTGGCCAACATGGAACAGCTCATTGCTCCCGCGCAAAAGCTGCTCGAACAGGTGGGCGAGCGCGTGTTTAAGTGGCAGTGCCGCAACGTGGCGGAGCTTACGCGCTCCTGGCGGCCGCGGCTCGAGCGCCTCGCAGCCCTCTCCCAGGGCTATGTCGTTGAGGATGTGGATACCGAGGAGACGCTTAAAAACAACGCGCTCATCATATTCCACGACTCCGTCCCCGGGCTGCGCTTTGTCGGCTCGGGAAACGGGACGTGCGAGCTGACGACGAAGATCACCAGGCACGGCTCAAAGGCGGCGATTGCGTTTACCAAGCCCGAGCGGCCGTGGGCGGGCTGCGGCTTTCGCTTCGACCCCATCGACATCTCCAAGTGGATTAAAGCTGGCGGCCACCTGCGCTTTTACATCAATAGCATGGGGCCGGAGGGCTTTCAGCAAATGACGTTTTGGATGATCCTCACCGACAACGACGAGGGCAAGATGCGCTGGAAATGGGTGCGCATCGACAAGAATAACTCCAGCGACGGCCACCCCGGCTACATCATCATCGACAGCATCCCCGCGACGTGGCAGCTTGTGGACATCCCCCTGGCCGACCTTTGCCCGAGCAAGAACGCCACGCTGAGCGGTTTTCGCATTAACTTCGCCCGCGTGCCCAAATATGGGATCGTGATAGACGATATCTACCTTACGGGCAGCCAGCCCACGGTGGAGCGGAGGTACAAGCTCGCCCGCTAGTTCCCCCCGAAGAGGTACAGACTTCTCCGCTAGGCGCGGCACGAGAAGGCTCGCGCGAGACTACCCAGCCACGCGACGCCTAGGGCTCAGGGGTCCCGCGGCCGTTCCACATCGAATTGTCGGCGTCGATTACCCTAATGGGCACCCACTTCGCGTGGCAATCGCAAAAGGCGCAGTTTGCCCCTTCGTTGTGCCTGTCCGCGACCCGCGCGCGCTCCGCGGGGCTTTTGCCGCCGTAGTATTGGCCGAACGAGGGGTTGGGCTGGGGCGGGTCAATGGCATAGCCGTCCTTGCACTCCTTCGGGGTGCCGTCAAACCGCGAGCGGCCGCAGGAGTCGGCGAGCATGATCGTTTGCGCGGGCTTGGCGATCGCCCCGGGCGAGGTGAGCAGCGCGGGGCCCGTTCCCTTGGGGTTCCGCCCGTTGCCGAGGTACTGGTAGTTATAGCCGTAGACCATAATATCCGTGGAGAGATCGATCGCGGAGAGCGGGGAGCTGGGGCAGACGTAAACCGCCTCGTTTTTCACATAGGGAAAGATCATTTGGTGCCAGCGCCAGCCGGGGTGCCCCTGCTCGCGGTGCGAGTGCAGGGGATAGGCCTCGTACTCGTCGGCGTACATGTCGATGGCCAGGGCGAGCTGGCGAATGTTGCTTAGGCACTGCCCCTGGCGCGCCTTCTCCCGCGCCTTGGCCAACACGGGGAAGAGCAACCCCGCGAGGATCGCGATTATCGCGATCACCACAAGCAGCTCGATAAGCGTAAACGCCCGTGTCCCACAGCCCTCGCGCAACAGCGCCATCTCCTTTGCAGACGTTTTCACAGGCGCTATACGTTTGGGCTTGCGCGCGTTCCTTAACTGCGGCGCAGGAAGGTGCCCCGGGGCTTAACGGGTTTTAATTAGAGTTTGCTTAAACTCCGCTTTTGTGCGCGAGGGCGTGGGGACAAGTGCCACCATGTCCTCTTTCCAGCCCGCACGCGGGCTTTGCGCGCAGGGCACGGGGCCGGCGGAGGGCGGCGACCCCGTGGGGTTGCGCCGCGGCTTTGCTCGGCTAGGCGCGGGGACTTTTCCCCCGGGTTGTTCTCCCCCACCCTAGCGCAGCGCGCGCACGCGGAAGTTGCGAATAAGCGCGCGGACGTCGGAGCCGATCGCCCGAAAGCCCACCTTGCCCTCGGTGGGCAGGGGAAGGTCCAGCTCGTTGGGGTCGGTAAACTCGTGGGCGAGCACGCCGTTTACCTGAAGTTGGCAGTGCAGCCCGTCTTTGACGATGCGGATGCGATACCACTGGCCGATCTCCCGGCACAGGTCCGGCCCGCTGCCCATAAGGTGCAGCCCGGGGTTGCGCCGCCAGTTGGAGACGCCGGTGTGCTCGCCCGTGTCGCCATAGCGGCTGATGGACACGTGGTAGGACTTAAGCGCGGCGTCGGGGCCGGTGTAGTCTTTGAACACGCCCTGGCGCGGGGGCAGGCCGCCGGCGATCATGTCCTCGCTGTGCAGCCCCTGCATGGCGAAAAACGTAATAATCAGGCCGTTTTTGGTGAGCACCTTAAGGTCGTACTCAATGGCGATATGGTCGGGAAAGTCTTTTCGGCAAAACGCCTGGCAGCCCGCGCCGCCCTGGCGCGAGCCGATTATCTCGATGCGCATTATCCCCGGCCGCTCGATGACCATGCGCCCCGCGCCCTCGTGATACCAGTTGCCCAGCCCGCGGCGAAAGTCGTCCTCGAAGAGCACGGGCCCCGTGGGGATAATGGGCCGCCCGCCCTCGGCGGCCCTTTGCTCCGCGGAAAGGGGCTCTGCGGAGTAGCTGTCGGGCATGGCCGTGGCGTCGTTGGTGATGACAAACTTGTCCAGCTCGAGCCCGGAAACGGGCGCGCGCAACTGCAGGGCGTGCTTGCCCGCGGAAAGGCTAAGCGGCTTGGGTTGCATACACCTGTCCGGGCTTACCGGCGCCCAGATGAACTTGTTGTACCACCCGAAAAGCGGCCAGCGCCAGCTTCGCCCATCGTCCAGGCTGACGGCGACAGTGCGTCGAGCTGGGCCCGGGTAGCGCAAGCGTGCCCAAATGGCGTACTCGCCCGCGCGGGGGATGGTAAACGTAAGCTTCAGCGTGCGCTCGCGGGCGCTTGCCTTCTCGTCTGGGGCAAGGAGCTTGCCCCCGGAGGCTTGGGCGTCCTCGGCGATGCGAAAGCCTGGCCCTGGCTCGCCTTGCTCCGCCTCAACGGCAAGGCGCACGAGCTGGAGCTGGGGCATCGTCACCTTTGCCGGCGGCGAGGCTTCGGATTCCTGGCCTAGGCCGTCAACAGCGGTTACGCGGTAGTACACCGTCGAGCCGGGGAGCAGGCCGCAGTCCACGAACTCCGGCTCCGCGGGCGAGCCCACGCGGCTGAGCTGCGAGGGGTAGGCCTCGGCCTCGGGGAGAACATAAATGTTGTAGTAGGCCACCGAGGGGTCGGAGGCAGGTGGCCAGGTAAGTTTTACGTGAAATGGGTCAAGGGCGGTCGCTTTGGGCTTTTGCGGGGGCGGAGGGGGCAGCTTTAAAATACGCGCGAAGCCCTGGGGGATAAACTGCGCATCGTCCGTAAAGCACAGTTTGTCCACGCCTCCGTCAGCGCCGGAAAACGAAAGCTTGACGCGGTTTGCGCCCTTTTTCAGAGCTATGGCGCCAGGCAGTTTAACCCAGCCCCAGCCGCGCGTGGCCTGGGCTGCGGGGCCGTTTTCGAGCTTAACCTCCCCTCCCCCGCGCGCACGCACCCAAACGAGATAGCGCCCGGCGCGCGGGGCGTTGTAGGTAACCCACAGCTCGCCGCGCGTTGCCCCGTGCAGGCCCACGTAGTAGCCGCCGGAGCAGTCCTCCTGGCAGATGAACTCGCGCGTGGGCATGGCGAACTCGCCCGCCTCGGCCTCCACGAAGTGGCGCACGGGGCCCTCCCATGCGCCCGAGGCGCTTGCGCACGCCTCGTTCGAAGGCAGGCCCTCAAGCCCGCTGTGCTCTACCGCGGTTACCAGATAGTAGAGCGTGCCGATGGGCGCGTTTTCGTCGCGAAACGTCGTTTCGCCGGCGAGCTTGCGGTTTATCCGCGCGAAATTCCGGCCGCTTTCCGTAGTGCGGTAAACGGCGTATCCGGCGAGCTCGCGCCGGCGCTCCGGCGGCTGCCAGGAGAGAACAACGGCGCGGCCCTCGCGCGCGGCACGCAGGTTGCGCGGAGGGTCGGGGTAGCGATTGATCGCCACGTAAATGTCGGTAAACGCGCCCAGGTAGTCGGAGGCGAAGACGGTCTTCGTGCCGTCGGGGCTGGCTGAGGGATGGGGGTGTGTGGAGTGGTGGTCGGGGTGGGAGTAGGTGGCCTCGGTGTGCGCTAAGTAGCTGCTTCCGTGAAAGGCCACGCGCTGGCAAATGCCCCGGCCGTCGAGCGGGAGGTAGAGAATGCTTTGGGGAAAGTATCCCCCGCGCGGCGTGTCGGAGACGAAATACTTCCCGTCGAGGGTAGTGCTTCCGTGCCCGCCGGAGTTGAGGTCGGCGATGCGCCGCTTGCCCGAGCCGTCCCAGCGCACGGCCCAAATTGCGCCGGCGAAATAGTAGGTCAGCTCCGCCCCGTCGGGGGTCCAGTCCGGGTGCCCGCCGGCGTCGGGGAGCTGGTGCAGGCCCGTGCCGTCGGCGCCAATTACCCACTGTGTGCGCGGGTCGTCGCGGTTGAAGAAAATGGACAGGTCGTCGCGCTTGGTAAAGCGCAGCCGGTGAAACCGCCCACCCACGGGAACCGCGCGCTCGCTGCCGTCCCTGCCGGCGATAACCACGACGCACTCACGCTGCGCGGTGGCGTTTGCGGCAAGCAAAAAGTGCTCCTCGCGCGGGTGGGGCGGAAAAAGGCTTAGCCCGGCGATTTTGCTTTGCGCGACAACCTCCTTCTTCCCCGTGCGCACATTAACGGCGAGCACGCGCGTGCCCTGGCTGTCGCTTTCGCTGGCGTAAAAAATGTCGGGATAGATGCCGCTCCAGTAGCCCTGCTTGATGGGCTTGCCCTCGGCGAGAAGCGGGCGCAGGGAGGTGCCCTCGCTGTTCATGATCCATACGGGCGCCTCGCCGCGCCGCGTGAGAAACAAAAGCAGGCTGCCGTCGGCGTTCCATTCGGGGATGTCGTAGTAAATGACCTTGTCCACGCCCGGGTAGGCGGTCATTTTCCAAACTATGTTCCCCGTGGCGCTGTCGCGATATACCAAGCGCTCGGAGAGATAGGCCTCTCCCCGGCGGCGGAGCTCCGGCCGCCACCAACAGCGCTTTTGCACGAGCATGCGCAGCCCGTGCGCGGGCAACGGCTGCCTTGCTTTGGGGACAAAGCGCAGGGCGCGCTTTTCCTCCTCGGTGAGCGCGGAGACGAACTTTACCCAGTCTACGCTGACTGACTTTTCCGTCCCCTGGACGTAAAGCCCAATGCTTAGGTCAACGACCCCGCGCCAGCCTGTGCGTTCGGGAACGTTGACCACGACGATTCCCGGCTCGCTGAGCGGGGCCAGCCCGCCGCGCTTTTCGCGCGTCTTGCGGTTAATGAGCGTAATGTTAAACCGGCCCGTTTGGGCAACCGTCTTGGCGACGAGCCAGGGCGTTTGGGAAAGGTCTATTTCGCCGATGTTGCGGTAGATGCTCGTGCCCCAGGTAACCTGGCCGCCGGGGGGATCGGTGAGCGTGAGGATCCCGTTCTTGACGGAAAACTCGGGCGGCGTTTTGGGGTTGTTCATCGTCCAGCCTTCGAGCTTGTCGAAGTTGTCGATCCACCCCACGATAATCTTTTCCTGCGCCGCGGCATGCGGGCCGGGGACTGCAGCGGCCGCGGCCGCCGCGAGCAGGGCAAGCGAGAGCCATCGCATAACGCCCACGCTCCTCCTCGCGCGAGGGGTTCGCCCGGGGCTGGCATTTAACCTTGGGGCGCCCCGGCCGCGCGATGGTTCGCGGATACGCGCGGCGCGCCGTTGGCGGGCGCGCTTGGCTTGGGGGGAGAAGGTCGCGCGTAGCAAGACTTAGGGGAGAACTACGGACAGACGTTTTTGTATCGTTTCGCCCAAGAAGTCGTCCGTTGCGCAAAGCTCGACGGAATATTCCCGCGCTGCGCGCCAGGGAAAGAGCGCGCGCCTGCCCAGGCCGTCCCAGGCGAGCTCGAGCTTCGTCCCGTGGCCCTCGGCACGAGAGACGACACCCTGCGGCCCGCGCAAAAGGGCGCGCCAGCGCGCCGGCAACGTTAGCTCGCCGCGGACGAGCACGCCGCCGGAGGGAAAGTAGCCCGGGCATACCGCGAGCTGGGCGAACGCGAAGGGCACAGGGCGAAGCTCCATTTGCTCCACACGTTGGCCGCCGCGCGTGTTGACAAAGGCAAGCTCAAGCTCCACGGCCTGCGCGGCGCTTTCCCCGCCGAACACAGCCTCTGCCGCTGCCCGCCCACCGGGCTGCGCCGCGAGGGAGAACTCGCGCGCATTCGGGCCGCCCTCGCCGACAAGCTCAATGCGCAGGCGCGGGGGAGGATCGGCCGCTTTAGAGAAAACCGTCGCGCGAAAGCGCAGGGGATGGCGCAGCGTGGGGTGCAAAGGCAGGACTAGTCGCGCCGCGCTGCCCGGAGGCCCGGGCGGAGCCTCGAGCGCCAGCGTGCCCGCTTTGCGAACGAGCGCAAGCCCCCCGCTTAGCTTCCAGAGCGCCCCTTCCGCGGACATCGCCTGAGCGAGGAGGTTCGCGTTGCGCACGGTTGGAGGCGGGGGGTCGCCGGCGAGGGTCTCGTGCGCGCCGTGGCACGCGAGGCAGTCCGGCTCGCCCAAAAGAGCCCGTGCCCCGGCGAGTTGCTCCTTGTGGCACTGCGCGCAAAGCGCGGGCGCGGTTTTGCGGGAAAACAGGCGGTCGGGCTTAACGTTATTGTGCTCGTCGGCGACGTGACCGTCGCTTGCGCCGTGGCAGGTCTCGCACTGGATTTTCGCTGGCCCGTGCGCTCCCCGGGCGAGCTCCTCCTGGAGATCGATGTGGCACACGGAGCAGCGGCCGAACAGCATCGGCGGCGCGCCCGCGCCGCGGGCCGCGGGAAGCCCGGCAACCGCCAGGCCAAGCGCCAGGGCAAGGCAGCCCACGGCAAGCGCCGGCCCCGCCCCGCTGCGCCCTAGGCGAGCCATAACCGGGCCCACGGATACTCTGCCGCGACGATGCGCGGCACGTCGCGCGTGTAGCGGTCGAGGATCTCCAGCTCGGCCTTGCTCGGCGCGCCTTGTTTGACCACGGCGACGTTCTGCTCCACTTGCTCCGGGGTGTCCATCCCTGGGATGGTTACCGTGATATAGGGATTGGCGAGGACGAAGCGCAGGGCAAACGCGGCCACGGTGTCTATCTCGCGTTTGCGCTCCTCGTAGCGCTTTTTGAACGCCTCGGTGCGGAACAGAGCGGTTTTCATGAACGGCTTAATGGTTACGATGCCGCGGTCTTTTTTGTGGCACAGCTCAAACAGGGTGCCCTCGCCCTTGGCCTCGGGATAGAGGCGGTCGGCGGCGCCGCTGAACACGTAGTTGTAGGGCAGGTAGACGAGGTCGAGCTGGGGGACTTCGTTGACGGCCTTGGCGTTAAACGCCGGGTTGTGCGTGGACAGGCCGAAAAAGCGACACTTGCCCTCGTCGCGCAGCTTCTCGAACTCCTCGGCAAACCAGTGCACGGTCCAGAACTCCTCCATGGGCCAGCCGGAGGGCATGGGGCCTTGCTTAACGGGCTCCGCTTCGGGGTTGCCCTCGGGCGGGGTCATGCGGTAGACGTCGACATAGTCCGTTTGCAGCAGCTTAAGGCCCTTCTCCAGGTGCTCGCGGACCATGCGCTTGAACTCTTTCTCGGGCAGCTTGCGCACCTGCGGATTGCGCACAACGAGGTTGTCGCGCACGATGTAGGCGCGGTCGCGCCCGTTGCACGCTTTGAGGGCAATGCCCAGCTCTTTGGCTTCGAAGTCGCTCGTTGTGTCGAAGTAGTTAATGCCAAGGTCGAGCGCTTTGGCGACGACCGCGTTGCGCACGTTTTGGTCGCGCCCGCGGTGGTGGCCGCCCAGGCCGATGCGCGAGCACCACAGCCCTGTCCGCCCCAAGCGCCGATATTCCATAACCTCGTTATAGTTGAGGATTTCCTTGGGATTGGGCTGTGGCTCCTGCGCCGCCGCGGAGGAAAGCGCCGAGGCCGCTGCCGCCGCGGCAAGGGTCTTGACAAACTGCCGTCGCGTTAGCTGATGCTTGTCGCGCGCACCCATACTGCTGCCTCCCTAGCCGGAATGGACTACACGAAACAAACGCCGGCCACTCCGTTCTTTCTCGCGTGGCCAGCAAACACCTTCTGAACAAGCAAACACAACCCGCGCGCGCCAGAGCCCGCTGGCGCGCGGGCGCTATACCTCGTCCACGATCTTGCGCAGGGCGAGCAGGCCCTCGCGTTCCGCCGCTCCCGCCTCGCGCACAAGCTGCGCCCCCTCGGGGCTGGACAGGACGTCGCCCACGCCCTCCTCGTCGAACGGGTGGAGCTGGGCGAGTTCGTTGAGCTTGTCGTGGGTGGTCGTATAGTGGGCAATGGCCTCGTCGAACAGGTCGGCGGCCTTCCCTCCAAGGCGCTCTTTTGCCTCGTTTAAAAATCCCACGGCCTCGCCGCGGCACTCCGCCCAGACGAACGCGTTGTAGCCCTGGCCGAAACGCATGGCGCAGCCTGTTTCTAAAGCTTCGGCCCAGGCGTCGAACGCCGCCGGGCCGGAGCAATAGGCGGGAAAGACAAGCTCTGGCGGGTTTTCCGCGTGGATCAGGGCAAAGCTCAGGGCGTCTTTAACGACGTCCTCGTCGCGCGCAGGCTCGCAGGGGTGGACGCTGTGCACCTCGAGCACGCCGATCTCTGAGCTGCCCAGCTCCTGCCAGGGGCGGGGGCCCTCGCCCTCCTCGCATCCTGGGCCGGAGTAGTGGTAGCCCACGTCGTCGTAGCCGTAGATAACGTAAAACTCGGGCACGTCGAGCTCCCAGCCATAGCAGGGGACGTCGGCGTCGAGGCTCCCGCGGACGAACTCCCAGGCGCTTTTTTGCGCGGGGCCGAGCTCGGGAACCGCCGTGCGGCTGGCGAACACGCTGGCCACGGTGCACCCGATGTTTTCGCACAGCTCAAGCAGGGGGCCATAGTTCCACGCCGTGGGGCCGCTGGGGCAGACGACGCGGTGGATGTTAATTACAAACGCATGCCCCGTGCCCCCATAAAGCCAGGGCCAGGAGATGTCTACGCCGAGGAAGTCCAGGCAGCCTTTAAGACAGCCCAGGTGGCTTACCCAGCGCGGCTTCCAACGCAGCCCTTCGAGCATCTTCATATCTCGTCCCTCCGTCGGCCCGCAGTTGGAACACCGCGCGGGCGTTTTCCGTTTGTTCGCCGCGGGGGGAGGCGAACCTCCGCGCCGTGCGGCAATTTAGGCGAAAAAATATTTTCTCAACCGCCCGCCGCATAGCGCGGAGGTTACCCTGCACCATTGGCCGAAGAACAGAGCGGGCGCCATCCGCCGCGCAAAGGAGGGGGAGCAATGAGCGAAAAGGGGGGCGAACGAGGCGTCTCTCGCCGCGCGTTTTTGGCCAAAGCGGCGGCCGCGGGAGCCACGGCTGTGGGAATTACTTTCCTCCGGCCCGTGTGGACGCAGCAGCCGCAGGTGCTCAAGGCCGGGCTTGTGGGCTGCGGGGGCCGGGGCACGG
>CAZMGT010000010.1:0-77207 GCA_964565895.1 uncultured Armatimonadia bacterium | reverse complement strand
CCGCGCGTGCCAGCGCCCCGTGGACCGCGGCGGGCGCTGCGCGCGGGTTACTTGCTGCTCCTCGGCCGTGCGTCGGTGGCCAGGAGCATGCCCTCGCCCGGCTCCAGTGTAAAGGGCACGGACAGATACCCTTCGGCGTCGCGCGAAACGGGAAAATTCCTGCCGCTGAACACATCGCGCACGCTGCTCAGCGTCCATCTCTCCGCCCAAAGGAGCAAGCGAGTCGACACAGCGTTTTTCGTGTCTTTGTTGACAACATAGACATAAAGCTTGCCCTCTTTGGCGCCTTGCCGAGGCACGGCATCGACCACCGGGCTGGGGCAGCGCACATCAAGCCCCCCGTGCACCAACGAGCTAATCAGCTCCGCGTGCGCGGCGACCTTTGCCGCCACTTCCGCCGCGGCGAAATAGTTGCCATCGGTCGGCGCAAGCGACTTTTGGTCAACCAAGCAGTGCAGCGAGCCGTGGCTTTGAAACGCCCAAAGCAAAATCCCATCCGCGCCATAGGCCAGGGCGAGGTGCATCATACCGCGGATCTCCGCCGGCGTGGGCTTGTGGAAATACGACTCGTGCTCGGTCTTGCCGAAAGCTTGGGCAACGAACCAATATGGCGTGTCGCTGCAAAACTCGGCGATGCGCAGCACGGAGGAAAGCGGCAGATATGGCTTATATTTCACCTCGTGGAGGATGTCGTAAAAGCTCTTTTTAATGCCATACCAGCGGAAACATCTCAGCCGCGGCTGAAGGCGCTTCCACATCCACAGCGGCCCGCCATCTCGCCCCAGCCCCAGCGCGTCGCCGACCAGGCAGGTGGTAATGGGTTTGTCGGTCTGCTTCTCCAGGCGCTCATACTCCTGCTTGAGCTTGTCGATCTCGTCGGGCTTTGGCTCGTCGCTTACCATAGCGGCGATAACCGCGGGGTGCTCCAAGAACTTCTCCCCGCGGGCGATCGTGGCGATGCCATAGCTTTGGAAGATGGCGATAATCTCCTCCGTAAACGATGGGTCGGACACGACGCAGTTAAAGTGATGCTCGCGTAAACTTTGCGCGGCGGCGTGCGCGTAGGTGTTCGCATACAAGGGGCTGCGCAGGTTGTAATACTTGTAATAAACGCCAATGGGGAGCGCCGGGGGCTTGAAGCGCACGGTGCCCCGCTCGTGCACCGCCAGCGGAAGGTCTTCGATATTGCACACCTCCCGCCCGCCGCAAGACGCGCGCACCGTTACCCGATAAAACCCCGCCGCAACGCGCCCTATGTCGAACACCAGCGGGCGCGTTGCGCCAGGTTGCACTAGCACCTCGCGCTCGGTTTGCGGTTTGACGACCTCGCCGTCCCACGTGAGCACCGCTGCTGCAACGTTCACCGCTTGCGCGGAGGAGTGGTAGTTGCTCACGTCAAAGCGCAGGGCGACGTTTTCCCTCGGCGAGAAAACAAGGCAATCGTCATGCGCCACGGGCTCTACCAAAACGTAATAGTGCGGCGCGACATCGGTCTGCACGCGAATGTCGTCGTAATAGGCCTCGCCGTTGCCGTGCGCATAAAACCCAATGCGCCCTTCGCCTGGCCCGATGCGGTAGGTGAATATGCGGCGGCCATCGACAAAAGCGTGAAGCAGCGGCCCGGCGCAAATCACGGTAACGTCGTGATAGCCGGGAAACATCGTGTCCGACTTCACCAGCTCGCCCTTGGACTGCCACCCCTTGGCGTCGCTGTTTAGCGAGAGAAAACAGCGCATTTGCAGATAGACGCGCCAATGGTCGCGCACAACGACGCCGGCATAGCTCCCCGCGGTCTTCTTCATGCGCACCCGCAGGACAAAGTCGCCGAAGCGGCGGGGGTAAAAGACGCGGGTGTGAAACCCGCCCCCCTTAAGATGAAGCACGGCCCTACCCGCCTCGCGCACGACCTCCAGCGCTTGGGGCAGGCGAGCATCTACTCTTTGCTCCTTCTCGTCAACCGCTAGCTGGCCCAACGCACCGCTCTCGAAGTCGTCGAAAAACACGCCGGGGGCAATTTCCTTTAGGTCGGCCAGCGCGGCCTGCGCAGCGAGGAGCAAGAAGCCGGCAAGCGCCAGCGCATAAACCCGCCGCCCGTTCATGGCATTTTCCCCTCCCCCGCAAACGGTTCTCGCCGCCCGCCTGAGCGCAGCGTTTGGCCTATGGTACACCCGACCGGACAAGCAGTGCACCCTCCGGCCGCGGGCAGCCGCCGCCAAGGGGAGGTCACGCGCCCCGGGTTGGCGAAATGACCCGCGCTTCGCGCCAGGGGCAGACTTGGCAACACGCCTGTTTTACGGTGAGAGTCGGCGCCCACGCCTTGTTGTCGGGTCGAGCAATGCCCAAGACACCGAGCTTCGACGAGTGGTATAACGCGCTCTGCCGTGCCCTTCTCCGCGAGGGACAAGTGTTCACGCCGGTTCACGGCATTCGCAACGAAGTCGTTACCGTCGACGACAGGCGCATCGTCCTCCGCTCGGAGGCCCCGCAGAGCGTGCGCGCGGGGACGGTGCGCTCGTTCTCCCGCCGCCGGCTAAAGGATTTTTTCGAGCGACGAACCTCGTTCATCGACTCCCTCGAGCCCGCGCTAGACGAGCTGGCCCGCGCGGAGCTCGCCCGCCGGCGCAGACTGCCCCGCCGCACGCGCACCGTGTTCGCCGAGGGCGCCCCGCGCCAGGTGGTCATGACCCGCGCCGAGCGTTCCGCTGCGGCACGCCGCGCGGCGCTCGAACGCTACGGCCCGAGGTGTCAGGTGTGTGGGTTTGAGTTCGACGAGTTCTATGGTTATGCGGTGAGCCAATGCTACTTCGAGGTGCATCATGCGCGGCCCCTGCGCCTCACCCCCGAGGGCACGCTGACCAGGGTCGACGAGCTCGTTGTCGTCTGCGCCAACTGCCACCGCATGATCCACCGCCGGCGCACGCCACGCGACTGGCGCCAGCTTAAGGCAATCGTCGAGGCTCGGCGGGCCAAGCGCCGCTAAGCCGCCCCTACCACTCCCTGCGCACATCGTAAAGCCCGCGAATGTGAGCGGCGATCGCTTGCGCTGCGGCTTCGGGCGCTTCGCCCTGCGCAAGCGAGCGCAGGGCAACGGTGATCGTGGTGTGCGTGGCCTCCGCGGAGAGGTGCAGGGAAAGCTCGCCGATGGCCGACGTCGCCCATTCGAAATGCTCCGTCGGCCCGCCGCCGGGGACGAGCGCCGAGCCGGTCTTGTTCAGCGGCGCGCGCAGGCGCTTGGCGAGGAGCGTGTGCGGAGGCACGGAGCGCAAAGGATCGTAGCGCGCACAGCGCACGGTGGCCGTGCCGAACGGCGTAGGCCAGGAGAGCTGCGCCCAGGCCTCGCGCCAAGGGGGGGAGGAGGGAAGCTCGCCCCCGCGGCGCGCAACGTAGAGCTTGCCCCGCGGTGCGCCCCAGCCCTTGCCCACGCGGCAGGCAACCCCCGCGCCGGCCACGGAAGCGACGCCGCCTTCCTCGCGCGTCGCCTCGAGGGGCAGCGTGAGAAGCGGCTGCTGCGCGAACAGACGCTGGAGCAGCGTTGCGCTCGCCTCGGCGACGCTCCCCGGCCCGGTTAGCTTGGCGGAAAGGGTGCGCGCGGCAAACAGCTCCACCCGCGGGCCCGGCGGCTCGCTCCGCGCTTGCCGGGCAAACTGCTCCACGCCGCGCTCGTCGAGCACCTGCGCCTGAGCGACCTGCCACACATCGCACAGGCCGCTGCGCACATCTCGCAGTTGCCCGGCGACGTTGGGGCTTTGCATGCGCCTTGTGATTTGCGCGAAGTCCAGATCAAAAGGCTTAGCCGATGCGCAAACGAGCAGGGTTTGCGGCCGCGGGGAAAGCTGCCACAAACGAACGGCGCCAAACTGCGCGCAAAGCCGCTTTAAAAACCCGCCCAAGGCGGCTTCGTTTAGCCCCGCGAGGGACAGCGCCAGGCAAACGATCCCTCCCGGGGCGAGATGGGCGCGCAGCCTGCGCAAAAACGGCTCGCTAAGCCACACCGAGCCCCCCGCCGCCCACAGCGGGGGAAGCTCGCCGCAGATTACATCGAACCGCTCCTGCGAGGCATCGAAAAGCACGGGCCACGGGCCAACGCGCACCTCGGCGCGCTCATCCGCCAGCGCGCCACGGTTTGCCGAGGAGAAAAACTCCGCCGTCCAGAGCAACTGCGCCTCGCGCTCAAAGCACACCGCGCGCTGCACTTCGTCGTAGGCGAGCACAGCGCCCAGGGTAAACCCCGCCCCGAGCCCGAGGACGAGCACGCGTCGCGGGCTCTTGTGCAGGAGCAGGGGCAGGTGCCCCACGCCCCAGGCGACCGTGGGGTCGGAGATCGACGCCGCCGTGCGGCCGTTTATTTGGAGGATGTTATAGGTAATCCGCGGGCGACGCAGACAAGCGACGCTTGCCGTGGCAAACAAGCCATCGCGCACGGCGAGGATCTCGCGCGTGAGCATGCGCTGCGCGGGCGTGGGGACCTCCTCGCCCTCGGGCACGGGCTCCCGAGCGACGAGCGCCGGAGCGGTAGCGTAAACCCCGCTGGTGCTTACGCGGGGATCCCAACGGCCGGCTTGGGCGGCGAAGTAAAGCAGGCCGACGTAAAAAATCGCTAGCGGCAGGAGATAGCCCCGCTGCCCCGCGCAAAAAAGCAGCCCTGCGGCAAGCGCCCCGAGCAGCGCCGCGCAGAGCAAAAGCTCGCCGTGCGCTCCGAAAAGCGGCAGCGCAAGAGCGCCCGCGAGGGCGCCGGCCGCTACGCCGATGGCCGCAAACCCCGTCGCGCGCGCGGCCGCGGCAAGAGGCGTGTCCGTCTCTTCGGCACGCAACAGCGGCGGCAGCGCGCAAAGCAGAAGCGCTGCGAGCAGCCCCAGCGGGGCGAGGACGGCGCACTTAAGCCCAACTTCTCGCAAAAGCAACGCCCCGTGGTCGCCCTCCGCCGCTTGGAATATCGCCAGGTAGGCATAGGGCAGCCTGCCCAGCGCGGCCGTGGCGAAGACCAGCGCCGCGCACAGGGCGACGAGCAGCGCTGCTACAGCAAGCGCTGGCCGCGCCCGGCGGAGCAGCGGCGAAAGCGCAAACCCCACTGCCCCGCCCAGGGCCAGAGCGCCGAAGCTGGCCAGCAGAGAGTCGGGCGCCGGCCCAAACGTCAGCCCCAGGGCCCGCGCGCCAGCGGGCACGGCCAACGCGCACGCGGCCCCCATGCCCAAGGCCATCCCCGCCCGAGCAGAGCGACCGGAGAGCAAGCCAAGGGCGAGCGGCGGCTCGGGGGTGTGCTTGGGGGAAACGCCGGCCGCGGCGCCGCCCTGCGCGCGCCAGCGGACAATCAACACGCCAAGCGACGCCGCGCCGGCCAGGGCAAGCACAAAGCCGGCGAACTGCGCCGCGCCATCGGGCCCCGCCCAGGGGACGACAAGCAGCTCGCCCGCGCACAGCCCCGCGGCGGCCCCAGCGGCCGCGGCGCAGCCCACGATGGCCAGGCCGCGCACTGCGTCCTTTGCCGCGCAAAGCAGAGCCACGGCCCCCATGGCACTCAGCCCCACGGGAAAAATGCACAACCCCACGGCAAGCGCCGCCCAGCCCAACAGCAAAACTTCCCCCGCGGGCGCGCCACCGGAGAACGCTAGCCTGTGCCCCCACAGAAGAACGGAGAGGAGAAACGGCGAGAGCATTAGGCAAAACCCCGCGACAACGGCCGCCGTGCCCCACTGGAACCAAGCGACAGAGGGCGCCCGAGCAACGCGCCGCGCGCGCAGCGCCCCAAGCCCCGCGCAAAACGACGCCGCCGCGGCAAAGGCAACCACCAGCGGCGCGGAGGGCCCCAGCTCGTGCGCCGCGGCGCGCAGCCAGGCGTTAAGCGCGAGGGCAAGCGTTGCCGCGCAGGCGAGCGCGGCAAGCGCCAAAGCTACCCCAGGCAGCAAGGTGCGCAAAGTCGGCCCCCTTGTTCCAGCGCGCAGCGCTGCAGGGTGAGATGTACGACGCAAGAACAGCGCTGCTCGGGGTGCATTGTACTAGTTTTGTCTGCGGCGGGCTTCACCTTTTACACCGCGGCTGCTACTCTACAGGCGCCAATCTCTGCGCCCCGGCGCATGATATATCGCGGGAGGTGTACGGTGAACAGAGCGGTTTTCGGCATTTTCGCATGTTTGGCAATTGTTGCTCTTTTGGCGACGCTTGGCGGGCCGGCCCGCGCCAGCGATTTAGACTTCGGCGGCTATACCCAAGCGCGCTACACCGTTGGCCCGGGCCAAGCGGGCGACTTCGACCTGCGCCGCGTGCGCCTGAAGGTGTTCGGGCCGATCGACAGCAAGGAGAAAACCGAGGTTAAGTTTCAGGTAGACCTGGGCAAGCTCGACGAGGGCAAGCGCGTAATCGAGCTTAAAGACGCCATGCTCTGGCACCGGTTTAGCGACCGCGTGGCCGCGCGCCTGGGCTTTTCGCAAATGCCGTTTGGGCTTGAGGTGCCTGAGTCTAGCTCACACCGGCTGCCGCTCGAGCGCTCGCACGCCGCGCACGAGCTGTTCCCGGCAGAGCGTGACACCGGGCTTTATTTCTACTATACCCCCAAGAGAGAGCGGCGGGCACATGTTGCCCTAGGCGTGGGCACGGGGATCGACAAGTGGCGCCAGCCGGACGCCTCCGGCGTGCGCGACAGCAGGGCGCTCGCGGTGATGGTCCGCGTACAGTGGCCGCAGGTGCGCGGCGGGGTTGCCGGGGCAAGCTATATCCACGCCACCCGCGTGCGCCAGGGGACGCGGTTTGAAAACGACATTTGGGGCGCGCACGTGCGCTATCACTTCTCCACAGGGCTTGTGGTTAAGGGCGAGTGCTTTGCCGGCAGAATGCTCGGCGCGCCCGTGGGCGGGTGGTACGTTCAGGCGGCGTGGATGGGGCACAACGATGTTCTCCCCTATTACCGCTACGACTCCTACGACGATGGGACGAACCCGCTCGTCTACAGGCGCCACGCCGTAGGCTTGGCCTATGAGGTAAGCGACGACACGAGGCTCACGCTCGAGCTAGACGCCGTGCGCGACGCCCAAAACCGGCGGCAGACGACGGTTAGCGTGCAGTGGCAGGTGAAATACTAGCGCGGAGCAGAGGACAACTGCGCGCAAGCCGCGGAGCCGAGGCAAAGTAAGCAAAGGGAAGGAGAGGACAATGGCTAGCCACTGGCGCCCACTAGCGTTGGTGTTCGCCGTGGCGCTGCTTGCGCTGAGCGCACTGAGCTGCGCGCGGCGCGAGAGCAGCCAGGGCCCGCGGGGCGGGACGACCATTCAGCAGATCGGTTCGACGACGCTGCTCCCCATCGCCGAGCGCTGGGCGAAGGTGTTTCACGAGGAGCACCCTGAGATTCGCATCGCCCTTTCCGGCGGCGGCTCGGGAACGGGAATCAAGGCGCTCATTGCGGGCACCGCGGACATCGCCAACTCCTCGCGCAAGATAAAGCAACAGGAGCTGGAGCAAGCGCGGCAGGCGGGCGTGGAGCCCGTGGAGCACATCGTCGCCTACGACGGCATCGCGGCGATCGTCAACCCGAAAAACCCCGTGCGCGAGCTCTCCCTGCGCCAGCTTTCGGACATTTACTGCGGAGCAATTAGCAACTGGCGCGCCGTGGGCGGGGAGGATAGGGAGATCGTCGTCGTGGGGCGCGACTCGGCCTCGGGAACGTACGAGGCGTTTAAGGAGCTCGTCGTTACCCTAGGCGGGCGCGAGACGCAGCGCGACTATTGCCCGGAGACCCTGCAGCAGGCGTCGAACCAGGCCGTGGTGGACACCGTCGCGCAAAGCGAAGCGGCGATCGGCTACGTGGGCCTGGGCTATGTCACGGAGAAGGTAAAGGCGCTGCGCATCGCCGCGGAGGGCGGCGAGCCGGTCGCTCCTACTGTGGAAAACGTGGCCTCCGGCGCGTATCCTATCTCCCGCGCGCTATACATGTATACCAGGGGCCAGCCCCAGGGCGCAGTGCGCACGTATTTGCAGTGGTGCCTGAGCGAAAAGGGGCAGGCCATCGTGCGCGAGCTGGGGTTCGTCCCTGTGAGCGAGGGCGCGGGCGCAAAGCAGTCGCCCGCGCCGCCGCGCGGAGCTTGATCGCCAATGGCTAAGGGTCGGACAAACCAGGGCAAGCGCCCCGTGGCGCGGGCCAAAGAGTGGCTCATAGAGCGGGCCATTTTCCTCGCCGGCGTGCTCGCTATCGTCTTCGTGGTGCTCATCTTCGCGTTTTTGCTCCGCGACGCATACCCCATCCTGCGGGAGCACTCGCTGGGCGAGCTTATTTGGGGCAGGAGCTGGTCGCCCACCGCGGAGCCCCCGCAGTTTGGCCTGTTGCCCCTGCTGTTGGGCTCGCTGTATGTCACCGCGGGGGCGCTTGTCTTGGCCATTCCCCTGGGCGTGGGCTGCGCGGTGTATATCGCCGAGGTCTGCCCGCGGGCGCTGCGCGAGGTGCTTAAGCCGGCGGTGGAGCTGCTCGCCGCGGTGCCCTCGGTGGTCTACGGGTTCATCGGGCTTCTGCTCGTCGGGCCGTGGCTCGCCCGGCTGCTGCGCCTTCCCGTGGGGCAGTTCGCCGCGCTGGGCTCGCTCATGCTCGCGTTTATGGCTATTCCCACGATCGTCTCCGTGTCCGAGGACGCGCTGGCCGCCGTCCCCCGCGCCCTGCGCGACAACTCCCTCGCTCTGGGCGCCACGCGCTGGCAGACGATCTGGCGCGTGGTACTTCCCGCGGCGCGGCCGGGGGTTGTCGCCGCCGTGCTTTTGGGCTTCGGGCGCGTGGTGGGCGAGACGATGACCGTGCTCATGGTCACCGGCAACACCGCGGTAATCCCCCGCGGACTGTTAGGCTTTCTCCGCCCCGTGCGCACGATGACCGCGACGATCGCCGCGGAAATGGGCGAGACGGCGTTTCGCACGCCGCACTATCACATGCTGTTTGCCATTGGGCTGATCTTGTTCGTAATCACGTTTGCCGTGAACACAATTGCCGACGTCGTCGTGCGGCGCTCGGCGGTGAGCGGGCGATGAGCGCGACAGCGACGCGGGCGAGGGTCGTCCAGGCGGTGGCCTATTTGTGCCTGTGGCTGGTTGCCGCGGCGGTGATTCTGCCGGTGCTCGCTGTGGTGTGCGTTATCGTTTTGCGCGGCGGGCCGGGGCTGAGCTGGCAGATGTTTGCCGTCGTTGAGGAAGGCCTGCTCCCGGCGATCGTGGGCACGATATGCCTCGTGGGGCTGACCGCGGCAATTGCCGCCCCGCTGGGTGTCGCCGCGGCGGTGTACTTAAGCGAATACGCCCGCCCCGGGCCGCTCGTGCGCCTGGTGCGGCTGGCGATCGTCAACCTCGCGGGCGTGCCCTCGGTGGTCTACGGGCTGTTTGGCTTGGGGCTGTTTGTCGTGTTGCTGCGCTTTGGGCGGTGTCTGCTCGCCGGGGCGTGCACGCTGGCGCTGCTCGTCCTTCCCTTGGTAATCAGCGCCTCGGAGGAGGCCCTGCGCCAAGTTCCCGCGCGGCTGCGCGCGGCGTCGTTCGCGCTTGGGGCAAGCCGCTGGCAAACGGTGCGCCGCGTTGTCCTGCCCAACGCCCTGCCCGGGATCATCACGGGGCTAATTTTGTCGCTCAGCCGTGCCGCGGGCGAGACGGCGCCGATAATGTTCACCGCGGCCTACTATTCGCTGAGCGAGCCCTTTCCCCGCTCGGTGTTCGACGAGGTTTTGGTTTTGCCGTATCAGCTATTCGTCATGGCCACGGAGATCCCGGGGATCGCCGAGGAGCGGAAGTGGGCCACGGCGCTCGTGCTCATCGCGCTGGTGCTTGGGCTAAACTTGTTTGCGGTAATCATTCGCGCGCGCTTACGCAGGAGGCAGCGATGGTAACCGAGGCGAGGGAGGCGCCCGTGGGGCCGATCGCCACGCCCCCGGGCGAGATTCGCTTTCGCACGCGCAACCTAAGCCTGTACTACGGCGACTTTCAGGCGCTAAAGAACATCTCCGTGGCCATCCCCGCGCGGCAGATCACCGCCCTTATCGGCCCCTCGGGCTGCGGCAAGTCCTCGTTTTTGCGCTGCTTGAACCGCATGAACGACTTGATCCCCGGCGCGCGGGTCGAAGGCGACGTGCTGCTCGACGGGCGGAGCATCTACGCCGAGGGGACGGACGTGGTGCAGTTGCGCCGGCGCGTGGGCATGGTCTTTCAAACGCCCAACCCGTTCCCCATGTCCATTTACGACAACGTGGCCTATGGCCCGCGGCTGCACGGCGTGCACAGGCGCGCGGAGCTGGACGAGATCGTGGAGCAGAGCCTGCGCCAGGCGGCGCTGTGGGACGAGGTAAAGGACAAGCTGCGCCGCTCGGCGCTTGAGCTTTCCGGCGGCCAGCAGCAGCGCCTGTGCATCGCGCGCGTGCTTGCCGTTAAGCCCGAGGTGTTGCTGATGGACGAGCCGTGCAGCGCGCTCGACCCCACGGCCACGTTTCGCATCGAGGAGCTCATGCTCGCGCTCGCCGAGCAGTACACCATCGTCCTCGTCACGCACAACATGTACCAGGCCTCGCGCGTGTCGCAGTATACGGGCTTTTTCCTCTCCGGCGAGCTTATCGAGTACGACCAAACGCGGCGGATTTTCGAAAACCCGCAAGACCAGCGGACAGACGACTACGTCCGCGGAAGATTCGGCTAGGGGTGATCGCCCATGCGCCGCACGCGGCAAGCGTTCGACGAGCAGTTGCAACAGCTCGAGCAGCGCCTGCTGGACATGGGGAAGTTCGTGCGCCAAATGCTCGAGAAGGCCGTTCGCGCGCTGGCCGAGCAAGACCTGGAGCTCGCCGCAGAGGTTATCCGCGAGGACGACATCGCCGACGAGATGGACATTGAGATCGAACAGGAGTGCATGCGCCTGCTTGCCCTGCAGCAGCCGATGTCGCGCGACCTGCGCATGATCGGCACGGCGATGAAGGTCATCGCCGACCTGGAGCGCATCGGCGACTACTCCGTGGACATCGCGCGCACCGTGCGCACCCTTGCCGGCCAGCCCTATTTCAAGCCGCTTGAGGACATCCCGCGCATGTGCCGCCTTACCTGCGCTATGGTGGACAACGCGCTTTCGGCGTTCGTCGAGCGCGACATTGAGCTCGCCCACCGCGTTTGCGCCGAGGACACGAAGATCGACGAGCTGTGGCGCTCGCTTCGCGACGAGCTCATGCGACATATGCGCCGCGAGCCGGGCGTTGTCACCCAGGCGACGCACTTTCTCCTCGTTGCCCGCTACCTAGAGCGCATCGCCGACCACGCCACCAACGTTGCCGAGCGCGTGGTGTATATGGAGACGGGCGTGCTCCAGCAGATCGCCGCCTCGCACCGGAGCACATAGGGCCTAGCGCGGGCCGCCGAGGATGTGGCTGGCCATCGTCGCCCAGGCCTCAAGCGCGGGCCAGAAGAACACGGGGAGCAGCGTTCCGGCAAGGCAAATGGCAAGCGCCACCCCCGTCGCCGCCCCCACGGGTATAGGCTCCTTCGTGGCCGGCTTTTCGATAAACATCCTCCGCGCCACGTCAACGTAGTAATAAAGCGAGATAACGCTGTTTATCACAAGGCAGACGGCCAGCCAGTAAATCTTGGCGCCGATCGCCGCGAGGAACAGATACAACTTGCCGATAAACCCCGTGGTGGGGGGCAGGCCGACGAGGGAGAGCACGAAGATAAACCACGCTACGGCGAGATATGGCGCGCGGTGCATCAGCCCGCCGTAGGCGTCGAGCTCGTCCGTCCCCTCGCTGCGCGAAAAGCCAATGACCACGGCAAACGCGCCGAGGTTCATAAACGCATAGGCGACGAGGTAGATGAGCACCGCGGGGAGGGCGACCTTAAAGTCCTCTGCCGCGGCAAGGCCGATGAGCAGATAGCCCGCGTGGGCAATGCTGGAGTAGGCGAGCATGCGCTTAATGTTCCGCTGCTGAATGGCCACGAGGTTGCCCAGGGTCATCGTTACCGCAGAGGCGATGGCCAGCGCGCCAAACCACGCGCTGTGCGCCATGCCGTACTCCGGCCACGCGGTAAACGCCACGAACAGCGTGCGAATGAGCACGGCAAACCCCGCCCCCTTGGGGCCCACGGAAAGATATGCGGTAACCGGCGTGGGCGCGCCCTCGTACACGTCCGGGCACCACAGGTGAAACGGGACCATGGCCACCTTAAACCCCAGGCCGACGAGGATCATAAACAGCCCGGTAACGACCGTCGGCGAGAACGCGCTCGGCCCGGGCCCGCGGCCAAACAGGGCGCGGGCGATGTGCTCGAGGTCGGTGGTCTGCGTCGCCCCGTAGACGTAGGAGATGCCGAAAAGCATTAAGCACGAGCACACCGCGCCGAAGAGGAAGTACTTTAGCCCGGCCTCCACCGAGCGCTCGTCGTGGTGGCGGAAGCCGGCCATGATGTAGCCCGTGATGCTCAAAAACTCCACCGAAAAGTAAAGCGTAATCAGCTCCCGCGCGCGGGCGAGGCACACCATGGCCAGGCTGGCAAAGCAAATCAGCGCCAAAAACTCCCCGTAGTTCTCCTCCAACGTCTCGCGCACATACTCCGCCGAGAAAAGCAGGGAGATGGCGCACACGCCGAGGGCGAACACGGCGAAAAACGCCGAGAACGGATCAAAGGCAAACGTGAGCGCCAGGTAGCGGGGCAGTTGCGCGGAGATCGCCTCGGGCCCCAAGGCGACGATGCGCGCAAGCAGCGCCCCGCCGGCGATCGTCCCCAGGCCGGCGAGGCACGCGCCAACCACGGCGAACACGCCCGCGGCGCGCCGCCCGCCATAGATGCCGACGAACACCCCGGCTACGCCCAGGGCGAGCAGGATGTACTCCGGCAGGAGGTAGAGCACGTTATCCCGCCCCTCGCGCAGCGCCGGGCGCTAGCCGCCCAGCGCCTGGACCACTTCCAACGCCCGCTGGAGCAGGGGGACGACGGTCGCGTCGATGGTCGAGGTCAGCGGCGCAGGATAGCACCCCACAATCAACGTGAGGAGCATCAGCGGCGCCAGGCTGGCCACCTCGAGCAGGTTCACGTCCTCCATGTCCTTCCACCGCTCGTTAAGCGGGCCGAGGAAAATCCGTTGTATCGTCCACAGCAAATACGCCGCGGCAAGGATGATCCCGAGCACGGCAAGCGCGGCATAGGCCCACGTGCCAAACGCTAAAAGCTCGCGCGGCGTGCCGAACGACCACACCCCACCCGCGCGAAACGCGCCCATGAGCACGAGCAGCTCCGCGATAAACCCCGACAGCCCGGGCAGCCCGAGCGAGCCCATGGCCACGTAGGTGAATATCCCAGCGTACACCGGCGTGACCTCCCCCAGGCCGCCGAACGCGTCGATCTCCCGCGTCTCGTGGTGCGTCCGCTCGTGGATCATCCCGGCGAGCAAAAACAGGCAGCTCGTGAGCAGCCCGTGCGAGAACATTTGCATAACCGCCCCGTTAACCCCCTGGGCGTTCATCGCCGCGCAGCCCAGGGTAACGAACCCCATGTGCCCGATGCTCGAATAAGCGATAAGCTTTTTCAGGTCGGACTGGGCCATGGCCACAAGCGAGCCGTAGATAATGCTGATTAACGCAAGCACGCCGATGGGCTTGGCCATGGCCAGCCAGTGCACGGGCATAAGCGGGATGAGCACGCGGATTAGCCCATAGCCGCCCATTTTCAGCAAAATGCCGGCGAGGACGACGCTGCCCGCGGTGGGCGCCTCGACGTGGGCGTCGGGAAGCCACGTGTGGAACGGAAAGCAGGGGATTTTGATGGCAAAGCCGACAAAAAAGCCCCAGAAGACAAGCGCGGGCAGCCAGCGCGCGGCGTGCGCGGCCATCGCCTGCGCGGGCTGGCGCTCGATCAGCTCGAGCATGTCGAACGTCCTGGGCAGCCCCTCGGCACCGCTGTAGTAATAGCACACGAGGATCGCCAGGAGCATGGCCAAGCTGCCCACGAGGGTATATAGGAAGAACTTAATCGCCGCGTATTCCTTCTGCGGCCCGCCCCACACGCCGATGATGAAATACATCGGCACGAGGCTTACTTCCCAGAAGATGTAAAACAAGATAAAGTCCAGCGCGCAAAATACGCCCGTCATCGCCCCCTGAAGCAAAAGGAACAGGACGAAGTATTCTTTAACGCGCTCCTCGATAATCCACGAGTAGAGGATGGCGACAAAGGTGACCAGAGCGGTAAGGAACACGAGGGGGAGGCTCACCCCGTCCACGCCCATGTGGTAGGTGGCCCCGATGGACGGGATCCAGACATAGCGCTCCTCGAGCTGCATCCCGCCCGCTTGGTGATCGTAGGCGAGCCACATTAGCCCCGCGAGGACAAGGCACACCGCGGAGGTGGCGATCGCCGCGGTGCGGATGGCGACCTTCTCCTGCTTGGGGATGAGCATGACGAGGATCGCCCCAGCCACGGGGAGGAAGACGAGCGTGGAGAGCACGGGAAACGTGGCCATGTTCATCGCACCACCACACCTCTTGCGCGCTGGCTGTCGCGGTTAGTAGACGGCATACTGCTTCGGCATATGGCGATCATCGGCGGCTATGTCCCCGCTCTCTGCCGCTCGCGCAGGGCCTCGGCGAGGCGAATGAGGGCAAGCCCGACAACCGTGGTAGCCGCGCCTGCCGCGGCCGCCGTCCACAGCGGCCAAAGATGCGTTATCGCCAAAAACCCGACAAACCCCACCGCCCCGAGCGCGGCGACGAGCATATAGTTCTGCACCGAGCCCGTTTGCAGGAAGGTCAGGACAAAGCCCAGGCAATAGGCCACCCGCGGCCCGAGATGGACGAGAAAGTCGTCGATAACCTTAAGGTCAAAGCGCAGTGTGCGCCGCGAGACCCACACGGTAACCGGGCCCCAGCCGCGCACGAGAAGGTCGATGACCCAAAAGTCAAACGTCGCGCACCAGATGGCAAAGCGAATGAGCGCGCGAATGCCCGCGGCCCAAATCTCGTCCTGGTAGTACTTGTGTACGAGGATGTTGTAGGCGGCGCTGAGCACGGGCTTTTTGCGCAGCGCCTCGGCCGTCTCCCGCCCGCGCCAATAAAGAGCAAGCCCCAGGGCAACGCTCATCACAACAAGCCCGGAGGTGACCATGCCCACCTGGGCGTGGGCCTGCTCGTGCTCGCGCTTCCCGGCCTCCGCGGTGACCTCGGCCACGTGCGCGGCGTGCGCCGCGGCCACGGCGCCAACCTCGCCGTAGCCGTGCTGGCGGACGAGGAACTGCTCGAGCTGCGGCCCGAGCCAGCCCGCGCCCACGGCAAACAGGGCGAGGATGACCAACGGCACGGTCATCACGGGCGGCGTCTCGCGCGCATGCTCGAAAACATGCTCGTCGCGGGGCTCCGTCCAGAACGTGAGCACCACGCAGCGAGTCATGTAAAACGCGGTTAGCGCAGCGCCGAGGACGCCGAGCCAATAAAACGCCGCGGGCAGGCCGTGGCGCGCGGCGACCAGGGCGTCGGCGAGAATGGCGTCTTTGCTGTGGAACCCAGAGAACCCCACGCCCAGCCCGGGAATGCCCACGCCGCACAGGGCCAGCGCCCCGACGACGAACGTGGCGCAGGTAATGGGCATTTTGCGCGCCAGGCCGCCGAGCTGGGCGATGTCCTGATGGTGGTGCGTGCCGATGATTACGCTCCCCGCGGCGAGAAAGAGCAGGGCCTTGAAAAACGCGTGCGTGAGCAAATGAAACAGCCCGGAGAACAGCTCGCCCCCAAACTGCCCCAAATATAGCCCGGCCCCTAGCCCGAGCATCATGTAGCCGAGCTGGCTTATCGTGGAATAGGCGAGCACACGCTTAATGTCCGTCTGGACGACGGCGATCGTCGCCGCCATAACCGCGGTCAGCGCGCCGATCCCCGCGACGTAGACGGTCGCGTCGAGCGCGCCGGCGCCCGCGGTGGCCGCGAAGATCGGCGACGTGCGCCAGACGAGGAACACGCCGGCGGCGACCATCGTCGCCGCGTGAATTAGCGCGCTCACCGGCGTGGGGCCCTCCATGGCGTCGGGCAGCCAAACGTGCAGGGGAAACTGCGCCGACTTGCCCACCGCCCCGCAGAACAAGAGGATGGCGATGGCGAACTTGATCGCCGGCGGCTGCTTGGGGATCTCGGCGAAGATTACGTCCAGGTTCAGCGACTTGCACACGACGAAGATAAGCACGATGGCGAGCGAGAAGCCGACGTCGCCGATGCGCGTTGTCATAAACGCCTTTTTTGCCGCGCGCGCCGCCTGCGGCCGCTCAAACCAAAAGCCAATAAGCAGGTAGGACATTAGCCCGACAAGCTCCCACGAGCAGAACAGCAAAATTAAGTTGCTCGTGAGCACGAGGGTTAACATTGCCGCGGAGAACAGGGCGAGATAGGCGAAAAAGCGGGAATAAAGCGGGTCGTCGCGCATGTAGCCCTGGGAATAGATGATGATGAGCAGGGCGACGAGCGAGACCATGGCGAGCATGCACGCCGCGCCCGCGTCAACGGCAAAGCCAAACTCAAGCGGCACGCCGGCGACGGCCCACACGAAGCTCCCGCGGGGGATCTCCCCGCCGCTGTACAGCCACCACAGCAAAACGAACGACCAGAGGCAACTGACGACCATGGAGCCGATGACGATGTATGCCCCGCGGCCCGGGGTGCGCGCGCCGAGGAAGAGCACGGTGGCAAACGCCAGCGCGGGCAGGATGGGGATGAAGTACGGGTTGTGCACCAAAAACTCCACCGCTTACCCCTTCATCAGGTTAACCTCGTCCGCGTCTACCGTGCCCCGGAGGCGGTAGACGGCGAGGATGATCGCCAGGCCCACGGCGGCCTCCGCCGCGGCTACGGTTATTACGAAGACGACGAAAAACTGGCCGTAGATGGTGCTTACCGTGGGTGTGACAAAGCGCGAAAACGCCGCCAGATTAACGTTTGCCGCGTTAAGCATAAGCTCAATGCTCATCAAAATGCCCAACGCGTTGCGCCGCGTGAGCGCGCCATAAAGCCCGATGGCAAACAGCGCGGCGGCGAAGATTAAAAAATGGGCCAGGGACAGCTCAGCCACGGCGCTCCCCCCTCCCGCGCCCGGTGAGGAGCACGGCGCCGATCATGGCCACCACAAGGAGCACGGAGGCGATCTCAAACGGCAAGAGGTAGTCGGTAATCAGCCGGCGGGCAAAGTCCTCCACGGGGATCCCCTGCTCCGTGGCCTGCGGCCCGCCCAGCGGGGTGGGGGCGAGGAACGTCGTGCGCACGAGGTAGCACGCCCAAGCGACAAACGCCCCGCCGATGAGCAGGGCCACGCCCACTTGGCGATTGTGCAAGCGAATGTCCTCGCCCGTAATGCGCCGCACGAGCATAACGACAAACGCGATGAGGACGACGATGCCCCCCGCGTAAACCATAAGCTGGACGGCGCCCACGAACGGGGCGTTGAGCAAGAAGAACATGCCCGCGACCATAACCACGGTGAGGAACAGCCCGACCACGCTGTGCATAATGTTCGGCGACTGCACGACAAACAGCGCGCCGACGATCGCCGCGAGGGCAAAGAGCAAAAATACGATCACGTCTACTCCCACGGTCTGACTCCCCTGCGCCCGCGGGGCTATTGTGTTTGCGCCTGGGCCTCCGCGGGTTGCTCCTCCTTTTTGCGCAAAAGCTCAAGCTCAAGCTCCGACAGCGGCTCGGGGCGAAGCTGGGTCTGCCAGTCGGCGACCATCTCCTCCAAGGTATATGTGCAATACTCGTAGTCGGGCACCATCACGAGGCAGTCTACGGGACAGGCCTCGACGCACAGCCCGCAATACATACACCGGGCAAGGTCTATCGTAAACACGTCGATTTTCAGCCTTCGCCGCTTGTCCGGCGGGTTGGGGTTTTTCGACGTTTCGATGTGAATGCACCCATCCGGGCAGGCGCGCGCGCACGACTTGCAGCCGATGCACAGGGGAATGCCGTTTTCGTCTACGCGCTGCCTGTGCCGCCCCCGCCAGCGGGGCGAGATGTCGATCCGCTCATAGGGATACTGCACGGTGTTCGGCGCGCGGAAAAAGTAGTGAATGGTCACCCGCATGCCCTTCGCCGTGGTAACCAGGGCATCGCGCACGTGCTTCCAAAATCTGCCTAGCGGGCTCATCGCTCACCCCGCGACGATATATGCCTTAAGCGCAAGCACAGCTACGGCAAGGCCGATGTTCGCCAGGCAGATGGGAATCAGCCCCAGCCAGGCCACGCGCAAGAGCTGATCGATGCGCAGCCGAGGGAGGGTCCACTTAATCCACATGAAGACGAAGATAAACAACACCGTCTTTGCGGCAAACCAGAGCACGCTCGGCCCAAACGGCCCAAGCCAACCCCCGAAAAACAGCGTCGCGGCGATCATGGAAACGGCCATGACGTTGGCGAACTCGGCCATGAAGAAAATGGCAAAGCGAAACCCGGTATACTCCGTGTGATAGCCGGCGACGAGCTCCGACTCCGCCTCGGGGAGGTCGAACGGGTTGCGGCACACCTCGGCCAGGGCCGAGGTAAAGTAGGTCAAAAAGGCCACCAGCCCGCACGGATAAAGCACAAACGGCACAGGGTTTTGCGCCTCGACGATCTTTACCATAGACATCGAGCCCGCGAGCATAACGACGACGATCATCGAGAGCACCATGGGGATCTCATAGGAGATGACCTGCGCCGCGGCGCGCAGGCCGCCAAGCAGCGACCACTTGTTGTTCCCCGCCCAGCCGCCGGACAAAACCCCCAGCGTGGTAATCGCCGTTACCGCGCACAGGTAAAGCACGCCAATGTTCAGGTCGCGCACAATCCACCCCGGGCCAAACGGGATGACCACATAAACCATCACCGCGGGGATGAACACGACAAACGGAGCGATGATCATCAGCGCGCGGTCGGCGCACTCCGGGATCAGGTCCTCCTTGTGCAAAAGCTTAAGCGCGTCGGCGAACGTCTGGATGATCCCGTGCGGCCCGTGATGCATCGGGCCGAGGCGGCTCTGGATGTGCGCGGAGACCTTGCGCTCGAAATAAATAATCAAAAGCACGGCCACGGCGATCAGCCCGAGGATGATCACCACGGGGGCGATATACGTAATCCAGGGGAACCTGTGCACCAGGGGCTCGACGAGCCGCCCGACAAAGCTCTCGATTAGGCCGCTGCGCATCAGTTCCTCCACGCGGCGCCCCGGGCCGCGGCCCTAGCGGTCCACGCAGCCCAGGACGATGTCAATGCTCCCCAAAATGGCCACGACATCGGCGATCTTCCACCCGCGGAACATCTCCTCCATGCCCGCGAGGTTGGAGAAGCAGGGCGAGCGGACCTTTAGGCGATAGGGCTTGTCCGTGCCGTCGGAGACGATGTAATAGCCGACGTCGCCGCGCGCGCCCTCGACGTGCCCATAGGCCCGCCCCGGGGGCGGCCGGAAACGTCCCTTAAGCTTCGTCCGTATCTCTCCCGGGGGAATCTGGTCCAACGCTTGGCGAATGATTTTCGCCGACTCTTGAATCTCGCGCACGCGCATCCAAAACCGGTCGAACGTGTCGCCGCGCTCGCCCACGACGACCTCGAACTCGAACCGATCGTAAATTCCGTAGGGGTCGGAACGCCGCACATCGTAGGGCACGCCCGAGGCGCGCAGGGTGGGCCCGGACATGCCGAAGGCGATCGCCCTGTCCGGCGGGACGACGCCCACGCCCTCCGTCCGCGCGCGCATTACCGCGTTGTTGGTAAACAGGTCGTTATAGTGCGGCAGGCGGGACTCGATAATATCGAGCACCTCGCGGCAGCGCTCGGCAAACCCCTCGGGCATGTCCCAGCCCACGCCGCCCACGCGATAGTAGTTATAGGTTAGACGCTGGCCGGAGAGGGCCTCGAGGAGGTCAATAACCATCTCGCGCTCGCGCATGCCATAGAGGAACACGCTTACCGCGGCGAGATCGTTGCCGAACGTGGCGATAAACAGCAGGTGGCTCGCGATACGGTTAAGCTCCGCGGCGATAACGCGCAGGTATTCCGCGCGCTCGGGGACCTCGATCCCCGCGAGCTTCTCCATGGCCAAGCACGCGGCCCACTGGTTGGGGCCGGCGCAAACGTAGTCTAGCCGGTCGGCGAGGGGGAGGTAGCCCAGGTAGCCGTGTTCCTCGGCGATTTTCTCGTGGCAGCGATGGAGGTAGCCGATGTGAAACTTGCACTCCTCAATAACCTCGCCCGAAACGCGCAGAACAAGGCGCAGCACCCCGTGCGTGCTCGGGTGCTGCGGCCCCATGTTCAGGATCATCTCCTCGAACACGGGTGCCTCGGTGGCGTGCGCGCGCTCCTCTGGGGTGAGCGTGCGGCTCATCGCTTGTCGGCCACCTCCGGCCAGCGCTTCTCCGGCGTGTAGACAAGCGGCGTCTGCGAGGGATCGTAGTCCTTGCGCAGCGGATGCCCCACCCAATAGTCGGGGAGCAGAATGCGCCGCAGATCGGGATGCCCGACAAACACCACGCCGAACAGATCGTAGGTCTCGCGCTCGTGCCACGCCGCGCCGGGATAAATGTCGGACACCGTGGCGATACGCGGGGCCTCGCGAGCAAGCGCCGTGCGCACGAAGCACTGCACGCGGTGCTCGAGCGAGAATAGGTGATAGACGAGCTCGATCCGCCCGGGGACTTCGCGCGGGGCGCCGCCCTCGCCCTCGGCCGGCTCCTCGGTATGCGGGGGATAGTCCTCGGCGGTGACGAACGAGAGATAGTCGAAGGCCAGCGGCCCGTCGCGCAGCTTGCGCAGCACCTGGGGCACGCGGTCGTCGGGGCAGGTAATGCACAGCGCCCCATGCTCCTCGGCGAGCTGCCCGCCGAGGGGCTCGATCTCCGGCCGCAAAAGGTCAAGCGCTTCGCTTGCCGTCAAAACAAAATCTCCTCCCCGGGCGGGGCCTCGCGCGTGGGGGCGACGGGGGGAATGCCCTTTTTAATCTTCTCGCGGAGCATGGCAAACGCCTGAAACAAAGCCTCCGGCCGCGGCGGGCAGCCGGGAACGTAGATGTCCACGGGGATAATTAAGTCCACCCCGCGCACAACGTGGTAGCCATCGCGAAACGGCCCGCCGCAGTTGGCGCAACTGCCCATGGAGATGACATATTTCGGCTCGGGCATTTGGTCGTAAAGCAGGCGCAGGCGGGGGGCCATTTTGTGGGTAACCGTGCCCGCGACAAGCATCACGTCGGCCTGGCGCGGCGTGGCCCGGGGGATGACCCCGAAGCGGTCGAGGTCGAACCTCCCCGCATAGGCGCACATCATCTCAATGGCGCAACAGGCCAGGCCGAACAAAATCGGCCAGAGCGACAGCCGCCGCGCCCAGGAGAGGATAATGCGCTCGGCCCAGTTTAACACGGGCCGGCCGACGACGGGGACCTTGGCCAGGTTGGCACTGGCCAGGGGGTTGTACCACTCCTGGAGTTCAACCTCGCGCCTGCGTGGGCCGGGCGAGCCCTGGGGAAGCTCTATTCCATCCATTCGAACGCCCCCTTCTTGAGCGCATAAAACCAGCCGATGACGAGAACGAGGACGAAAAACGCCATTTCTACAATGGCAAATATCGCCCAGGCGGGGCTGCGCAGGATAAACTTTTGGGCCTGCACCGCCCAGGGAAACAGAAAAATAGCTTCAACGTCGAAAACGACGAACAGCAGGGCAAACAAATAAAACTGAATAGGGTGCTGATACCAGGCAGCGCCGATGGGCAGCTCGCCGCACTCGTAGGTGGAGCGCTTGGCCTTGGTCGGGTTGTTGGGGCGCAGCAGCCAAGCAAAAAACAAAGCGGCAATGAGAAAGAGGATCGCCCCGAAAAAGAAGATTAGCGGCTGGACATATGCGCTGTAATTGTCGCCGGTTTGCATTGGGCGCTACACTTCTGGCCCCAGACGAACCCGCACGCGGGTGCCCTGCGTGCAGAACGAGGGAGGCACAACGTGCCTGCTCCGCGCCGGGGGTCCTGATCTCTTACGTCAGAAAGCCGTGGGGAGCGAGGGTGATGCCTCAATACTCGCCCACAGCTCAGGCTGCATATTCTAACATTTTGCGCGCACTCCTAGTAAAGGGGGCGAAAAACTGCCCCGCGGCGCAAACGCCCCGCGCCCGCTCAGGGGCCGACGAGCGAGAGGCGGCAGCGCCACGCGAGGCCTTTCGCCCAGGGCGACGACGGGATATGCGTCTCATCCCACAGGCCAAGGCCAACCGCTGCCTCCCGGGCGGGGCGGGCGGCCGGGCGAACGGGCGCGCAGGGCCCGGCGATATGGCGCGCGAATCGCCCTTCTTCAAAAATAAAGAAAAACTTTTAGAAAAATTGTTGCTCAGAGGCAAGCCCGTCGTTTACTTTTTTAGCGGGCAGCGCGTAAGCTGCGACCTTCGACAAGGGGCCGTCGGGTGAAAAGCGCAAGGGCAAAAGCTGTGGCCGCGGTTGTCCTGGGCCTGTCCTCGGGGCTGTTTTGGGGCCTGGCCGATGGGCGGCTTTCCGGCTCCGAGGTCCTGGGCGCGGTGGTTCTCGTCCTCGCCTACTGGGCGTTTTTCTACCTCGACTCGCGCTGGGGCGCGGTGCGCTTTACCGTGGCGCTGCTCGGGCTGTGGGGCGCGGCGTCAATCCTGGGCACGCTCTTTCCCCAGTTCCCGGGCCAGCCCCGCGACGTAATCCAAACCGATGTCCTGCGCCTATATGCGCGGCGCTACGGCGAGCTTGCCGCGCCCCTGCTCATCTCCGCGAGGTTTTACGATGTCTTCGGCTCGCCCTGGTATCGCACGATCCTCGCCATGGTCGGCCTTGAGGTGCTGCTTTGCATGTGGCAGCGCGCGGGGGCGGCCCTGCGCCGGATGCGCGCGCCCGCGGTCGCCGTGGAGCTGGCCACGCTGCGGCAAATGGACAACTGCTTCGGGGCAAACCTCCCCCTAGCTCCAGAGGAGGCCGTCCAGCGGCTAAAGAGGCACTTTCGCCGGCTGCGCTACGGCGTGCTCGAGCAGAAAAACGGCAACGCCACCGACCTTTACGCCCGCCGCGGTGCCTCGGCGATCATCGGCCCGTTGGTCACCCACGTGGCCCTGCTCGTGATCTTCGTCGGCGCGGTATATGGGGGGAGCCCACTGTTTGGGGGGTTCGAAAGCCGCATTGCCCCGATGGAGGGCGGCTGGGCGCACGAGCCGCACTCGGACATCTACGTCTACCTGGAGCGCTTCGAAGTCCCCCAAGACCCTCGAGGGATGGAGATTGATTACTGCAGCTACGTTACGTTTTACGAGCCGACCACAGGCCGGGGCGACGCGGAGGTGGAGCTCGTCCGCCTGTCGGAGCTTGAGGAGCAAACCGGCGCCCCGCACCCCATCGAGGAGATCATCGAGCTCAAGCCGCGGCGCGCGCCACGGCCGGCGGGCCTCCCTCGGGGAAAGAAAGTTGCCCTGCGCAAGATCAAGCGGGCGGAGATCCGCGTGAACGAGCCGGCATCGGTGCGTGGGGTGGGGTTTTACCAGTCGGACTGGGGGCTCTGGTCGGTAACCCTGCGTATTGCCGGCGCAGGGGAAAGCGCGGAGCGCGAGGTGCGCATTTTGCGCATGGGCGAGCAACTGGCGCTAGAGCCCGCGCCGCTTAGCGCGAAGTTTGGCGAGCTGCCCGAGGTCGTCGTTTGGCCCGCGGCGATACACGTCGTCCCCGGGGGCGAGCCGGACGAAAGCGGCAACCTGCGCCCCTGGCCGCACGTCTCGTTCGTCGGGCTAAACCGCGGGAAGGAAGGGGCGGAGCTGGAGGAGCTGGGCACGGCGACGATCGGCGAGCCGGTCAACTTTGCCGGCTATGAGCTAAGCGTCGTGGGCTTGCGCAAGTTTTCCGGCCTGCGCGCCACGCGCGACCCGGGGGTTGTCTTGGTCTTCCTGGGCTTTGCTGTGCTCTCGCTGGGGCTTGTGCTATCGTTCTATGTGCCCCTGCGCGTGTTCCGGTGCAAGGTTTTGCAACGCGGGCAAGGCTCGCAGGTAATCATTGCTGCGCCGCGGCGCACAGGGTCAGAGGTCGCCCAGCGTGTCGCGCGCGCGGTGCTCGACGAGCTCGCCCAAGGGGCAACGCGCTAGGAGGGAACAATGAGCCGGCAGGCGCTGCAGAGCATCGAGGACGGGTCCTTCGCCTGCGCCGTAGGGCTGGTCGTTGCCGCGCTCGTGGCCTATGGTGTGTCTCTTGCGTTGCGCAGGGACCGCATAAGCCCGCGGGTGGGGCAGGCGCTGGCCGGGCTGGCCGCGCTCGCCCTCATCCTCTCCTTGGCGGCGCGCGGGCTGCAGCCCGCGGAGCCCCGCTTGCCCCTGACCACGCTCTATGAGTTTACCGTGTGCTTCGTCATCGGGATCCTCGGGGCGTTCGTTGTCGCCGCGTTTCGCTGGGACCTGCGCTGGGCGGGGCCGGTGATCATGGCCATGGCGATAAGCGGCCTGCGCTTGGCGCGGAGCAACTACAGCCCGGTAGACGACTACCTCATGGCTGCGTTGCGCAGCCCATGGCGCAACGTGCACATCGGCACGGCGATCCTCGCCTATGGCCCGCTCGCCCTTGCCGCGGTAACCGGCGCTGCCGCGGTGATCAAATACCTTGCCGGCGGAGAGCCGACGGGCGAGTCGGACGAAGGCGAGCGCCAGCTCGTCCCCTCCGCGGACCAGCTCGAAAGCTGGACGTATAGCTTAATTTCGTTTGGCTTTGTGTGGCTCACGGCGCTTATCGTTACCGGCGCCATTTGGGCCCAGGAGGCGTGGAGCAAGTGGTGGAGCTGGGACCCCAAAGAGGTGTGGTCGCTTATTACCTGGGTGATTTATTTGGTATATTTGCACATGCGCCTGGTGCGCGGGTGGCGGGGGATGGGCGCGGCGATTTTCGCCGTGGTAGGCTTCGTCGCCGTGCTTTTTACCTACCTTGGCGTCAATTGGCTCACGCGCGCGCTTAACCTGGAGAGCCTGCACAGCTACCTCTAGCGGGGAGCAGAGCGCCCTAGCGCAAGCTTGGCCCAGGCTTCGCCGGGGTGCCGCACCTGGTCCCTTGGCTTGCCGAGGCGCAGGCGGGCAAGGGCGCGGGCGCGCCCCCCACGGCGCAGGGCGGCGCAAACCCCGGCGCTTTGTCCGGCGTGGCGGAGCTACTTCTCCTCCGGCGGCTGCTCGATCAGCTTGCGCGCGCGGTCGACCTCGCGGTGCACCCAAAGAATAACGCGGTTTAAATGCGCGGCGTCGAGCAGGCGCGCGGGGGTGTTAATCTCAAACCACAGCCTGCCCCGGCCGTCCAGCCCATAGTGCCCGAGGTAGATCTCATAGTTGCGCTGAAGCAGCCTGCGCAAAAGCGTCGCCGGTGGCCGTTGGGGAAAGTTGGGGATCGGCGCGCGGAGGCATACGTACACGGGGTCCTTGCCGCTCGTCCGGCAGAAGAGGACGCGCTCGCCGGTGGTGATCACAAACAGCTTTTGCTCCTTGTTGTAGGAAAAGCGCCACTCCGTTTGCCGAAGCATGTGCTCGAGCCAGGCGGTGTCGAACGTGGGCTGGGCGGGCGGCTGGCCCGCCTGCGCCGCGGCGAAAAGCGTAGCAGCGGCGCAGGCTGCGGCAAACGCAGAGAGGACAAGCGGCCAGCGCATGGCCATCGCCTCCAGGCAAACATCGCGCTCATTGGTTAGGACGCGCGGAAGAAGGGAAAGACTCATATGGAGATGCCGCGCGGGGCCGCCTTTTAGGCGGCTTCGGCCGCAGTGCGCGTGGGGCAAAAAATAATCAAGGTAATCGGCGCGAGGGAGCGAATGAGATAAACGAAGAGCGAGGCAAAACGGTGCTTTGCCGGCGAACCGCGCGTTGTTGTCGGCCCGTTTTGCCTATGCTATACTTCAGCAGAGGACTGCGGCGCCGGCGCGGGCAAGGGCGCCCGCGCGCAGGCCGTATTTCCGGCGTGCCCGGCGGCGTGCAGGGATTTTCTGCACCCCTTGACTTCGGCAGGCCAACGGGCCAACGCGCGCCGGACCCGGGGAGGGGTTCTTAGATGGCCACCACTCGGAGAAAGCGTCTTCCGGAATTGCTGGTGGAGCGGGGTTTGGTCACGGCCGAACAGTTGCGTCAGGCCCAGGCCGAGGTTAAGCCGGGAACTACGCTGGAGTCGATCATTGTCGACCACGGCTGGGCTTCCGCCGAGGACGTGTATAAGCTCAAGGCGGAATACGAAGGCGTGAAGTTCGTCAAGCTCAGCGAGACGCAGATCGACGAAGACGTGCTAAACCTTGTCGACCAGCGGATTTTGGAGCGGCACAACGCCTTGCCCATCGCCCGCGCTCCCGATGGGGGCTTGGTCATCGTCATGGAGGAGCCGGGCGACCTGATGGCCCTGGACGACATTAAGAACATGGCCAAGTGCAGCATTACGCCGTGCCTCGCCGTGCCCAGCGAGATTCGCTCAACGCGCGAGCGGCTGTTTGGCGGGGGCAGTGCCGAGCCCAGCGCTCCGGAGAGCGAGGAGGAGCCGGCGACGACCATCGCCCAGGCGGTGGACGAGGTCGTTACCCGGCGTGCGGCCGAGGGCGCGGACTTCGACGCGCACACCGCAGGCGCGGGTATGCTCGCCGACTTGAGCAGGGTTACCGGCTCGGACGAAGAGGTGGCCCAAAGCGCGCCCATTATCCGCATCGTAAACATGCTCATCCGCCAAGCGATCAAAGAGGGCGCGAGCGACGTACACATCGAGCCCCTGCGCCGGAAAGTGCGCATTAGGTTTAGGATCGACGGCGACCTGTACGAGGTCATGTCCCCGCCCAAGCACGTGCACGCCCCGCTTATCTCGCGTATGAAGATCCTCGCGGACATGGACATCGCCGAGCGGCGCCTGCCCCAGGACGGACGCGTCGCCGTGCGCTTGGACAACAAGAACTACGACCTGCGCGTCTCGGTCATCCCCACGACGCACGGGGAGAAGTGCGTATTTCGCATTTTGGACCAGCAGTCGGGCTTGATGGGCCTGGACAAGCTGGGGTTCATGCCCGACACGCTGGCCCAGATGGAGCAGCTCATCGTCCAGCCCAACGGGATTATTTTGAGCACCGGGCCCACGGGCCACGGCAAAACAACAACCCAGTATGCGATCCTGAACAAGATCAACACCATCGAGAAGAATATCATTACCATCGAGGACCCGGTGGAGTATCAGCTCCCCGGCGTAAGCCAGGTGCCCGTTAACCGCAAGGCGGGGCTGACGTTTGCCAACGCTCTGCGTTCGTTCCTGCGCCAGGACCCGGACATTATCCTGGTGGGCGAGATTCGTGACTTGGAGACCGCGGACATCGCGATCGAGGCCTCGCTCACCGGGCACTTGGTGTTGAGCACGCTGCACACGAACACGGCGCCGTCGGCGGTGACGCGCCTGGTAGACATGGGCGTGGAGCCGTTCTTGATCTCCGCTTCGGTGCTCGCCGTGCTCGGGCAGCGCTTGGTCCGCCGGGTGTGCGAGAACTGCAAGGAGGAGTACGACCCGCCGCGCGATCTGCTGTTAGGCTTCGGCTGGGACCCGGACAACCCGCCCAACCCGGACCAGAAGTTCTACCGCGGGCGGGGGTGCGAGAAGTGCCGTGGCACGGGCTATAAGGGGCGCATGGGGATTTTCGAGCTGTTCGCGATGAACGACGAGATTCGCGAGCTGATCGTGCGGCGCGCCCCGTTGAGCGAGATCGAGGCCGCGGCGAAGGCCTCGGGGATGAAGACGCTTAAGGAAGACGCGTTCCGCAAGGTGCTTGCGGGCTATACTAACGTCGAGGAGATCGTCAGGAAGGTGATGACGGTCGGCGCGTAGCGGCGCCGTGGCCGAAGCTGAGCGCTGAGCAAGATCTTCGCCTGCTAGAGGGAGAGTGAGCTATGGCAGAACCGACCACTCGGGCGCGGCGTCCCGTGAGCCGCAGGCCGCTTCATGATTTGCACATGGACGATCTTCTGGCGTTGGTTGTCGAGAAAAACGCGTCTGACCTGCACCTCGTCGTCGGCGTGCCACCTATTTTGCGTATCGACGGGGCGCTGAAGCAAACGAACTTCGAGCCCGTTACCCCCCAAGTCTCCCAGCGCATGATCTACGACCTGCTCAACGACGAGCAGATTAAGCGCTTTGAGGAGTTTTTGGAGCTGGACTTCTCCTACCAAATGCGCCACCCGCCGGCGCGGTTTCGCGTCAACGTCTACCGCGACCGGGGGACGGTGGCCGCAGCGTTTCGCCTTATCCCGGCGAAGATCCCGACCATCGCCGAGCTCGGCCTGCCCCCCGTGCTCGAGGACATCGCCCGCCGCCCGCGCGGGCTGATTCTCGTTACCGGCCCCACGGGCAGCGGCAAGTCCACGACCCTGGCGGCGATGGTTAACCTGATTAACAACGAAAAGAGCGTGCACATCATTACCATCGAGGACCCCATCGAGTACCTGCACACGCACCGCATGAGCGTGATTAACCAGCGCGAGCTGGGGCACGACACGCTGGACTTCCAGAACGCTCTGCGCGCGGCGCTGCGCGAGGACCCGGACGTGATCCTCGTCGGCGAGATGCGCGACCTGGAGACGATGCGCCTGGCCATTACCGCGGCGGAGACGGGGCACCTCGTGATGACCACGCTGCACACGAACAACGCCGCGGAGACGGTGGACCGCGTGGTTGACGTTTTCCCGCCGGGGCAGCAGACGCAGATTCGCGTGCAGCTTTCCAACAACCTGGTCGCCGTGCTCAGCCAGCAGTTGCTCCCGCGGGCCAACGGGCCGGGGCGCGTGTGCGCTATGGAGGTAATGATCGCCACCGCGGCGATCCGCAACCTCATTCGCGAGGCAAAGGCGCACCAGATTACCTCGATCATTCAGACGAGCACGAGCCTGGGGATGCAGACGATGGACCAGGCGCTGCGCGACTTGTATCAGCGCGGGCTGATTACCTACGACGACGCCATGGAGCGCTGCCAGAACCCGGAGGAGCTGCGCAAGATGCTCTACAGCGACGAGGGGCAGCCCGCGGGGACGCGCTAGCCAAGGAGGCGGTTTTCTCGGGCGTGGTGTAACACCCAGCGCGCACGATGGCACAATAATAGCGAGCGAACGCCCCGCGCGGGGGAGGGATCGTTAATGCCCATGTTCGAGGTCGTCGTCCGCGGCGCGGACGGCCAGCAGACGCAAACCGTCGTCGAGGCGGAAAGCGAAGAGGTACTGCGGCGCAACCTGGAGAGCCAGGGCTATGAGACGCTGAAGGTTAGCCGGAGCAGGCAGCGCTCGCGCCGCGCGCGGGTGTCTATGTTCCGCCGCGTAAAGCTCGTCGACCTCGCCCAGTTCTGCCGCCAGTTCGCGACGATGATCAACGCCGGCGTGTCCCTCGTGCGCTGCTTGAGCGTGCTTCAGGAGCAGACGAGCAACCCCAGCCTGAAGGCGATTATCAACGACATTCGCCTCGAGGTCGAAGGGGGAAACACCCTCTCCGGAGCGATGGCCAAATATCCGCGCACGTTTAGCAACCTCGCTGTCGGTCTCGTGCGCGCGGGCGAGGTCGGCGGTGTGCTGGACGAGACGCTGTTGCGCCTGGCGGGGTTTATGGAGAAGGACGTTGAGCTGCGGCGGAAGATCAAGTCCTCCATGACCTACCCGGCGATCGTTATGGTGTTTGCCATCGGCATCGTAACGTTCCTCGTGAGCTTCATCGTGCCCAAGTTCATGGCGCTGTTCGACGAGCTGGGCATCGGCCGCGAGGAAATGCCCATGCTTACCCGGCTGCTGCGCGACATTAGCTACTTCGTGCGCGACCACTTCCTGTTGTTCTTGGGGATTGTCGCGGCGATCGTCTTCGCCATTCGTCTCCTGGGGCGCACGCGCGCCGGGCGGCGGTATTTGGACATCATTAAGCTAAAGTTTCCCGTGTTCGGCAAGCTGACGCACAAGGTGGCCATCGCCCGGTTTGCCTCGACCCTGTCCACCCTGTTGCAAAGCGGCGTGCCCATTTTGCAGGCGTTGGAGACGGTGGCCGGCACGGTGGGCAACGAGATCATCGCCGAGGCCGTGCTCGACGCTCGGGCGAGCATCCGCGAGGGCGAGGAGATCGGCGCGCCGCTGCGTGCCTCGGGGATGTTCCCCCCCATGGTCGTGCAGATGGTGACCATTGGCGAGGAGACCGGTTCGCTGGACCAGATGCTGCAGAAGGTCTCCGAGTTTTACGAGTCCGAGGTCGACATGGCTTTGGAGCAGCTTACCTCGGCGCTGGAGCCGATGCTCATTGTGTTCCTCGGGGTTGTGGTAGGGTTCATCGTGATCGCCATGTTCATGCCCCTGGTGGCGCTGATCGACCGGCTGTCGCAGGGCGGCGGCCCGGGCGGCGCCGGCGGCGGCGGGATGTAGCGAGCGAGCAAGCGAGCGGGTCGGCACGGGCTGTGCCGGCCCGATGTTTGTCTTTGGGGAGCGACGGGAGCAGCGCCCGCCCGCGTTTGGGCGGGCCGTGTATTGTCTATGCCGGCCACGATGCTCGGGATCTTCGCCGTGTGGAGCTTTGCCCTAGGGCTCGCCGTGGGCAGTTTTTTAAATGTGTGCATCTACCGCCTCCCGCGCAACCTCTCCCTCCGCGGGCGCTCGTTTTGCCCGCACTGCGGCCACGTCATTCGCGCGCGCGATCTCGTCCCGCTGTTTAGCCAGCTTGCTTTGGGCGGCCGTTGCCGCGACTGCGGGGCGCCCATTAGCTGGCGCTATTTTGCCGTGGAGCTCCTCTCCGGGCTGACGTTTCTCGGGTTATACCTGCTTTATGCCCCACAGGGAAACTGGCTTGCCCTGGCCGCCGCGGCCGTTGTCTTCCCCTGCCTCATCGTCGCTTTTTTTACGGACTTAGAGACGACAATTATTCCCGACCAGTGCTGGATTATCATCGCCGTCGTAGGTGTCGTTTATGACCTGGCGCGGCTGCAGCTCGGCCAGCGCGCGGGGCTGTGGCAGGTGGCGATTTCCACAAGCGGCGGGGGATATGTGCTGCACGTGCCCATGTCGCTGGTGGGCTTTGTCGTGGGCGGGGTGGGGCTTTATCTGTTCGTTAAGGTGGCGGATTTTTTCTTCGGCCGGGAGACGATGGGCTGGGGCGATGTAAAGTTTACCGCGGCGGCGGGGACGATCCTCGGCCCGGGGCTGGCGCTTGTCGCCTATTTGATCATCGCCGCCCTGGCCGGACTGGTCGCCGCGGTGCCCGTGTTGCTCTGGCGCAAGAAAAGGAAAACGGAGCGCGCGGCGCGGAAAAAGCGGCGGGGGAAAAAGGGCGCCGAGCCGAGCGAGGAGGAGCCCCTGACGCTCGTCCCGTTTGGCCCGTTTTTGGCGCTGAGCTTGGCCGCGCTGATGGTTTTCGGGGACAAGATATTGCCCCTCGTGCGCGCGATTTATGCCCCCTGGAAAACCGGCGGGGCGCCTTGGCCGTAGGAAATATTGGGTGTCGGGCGCGGGGCTCGGGGGCAAGGTTTAATTCGCCCGTTGCAGGGGTAATCACGGTGTGTAGCACAAATAACGGGAGAGAGTGATCCACGGGCGGGGCCAGCAAGTTTAACTGGCCAAGAGGAGCGCCATGCGCTAAGCTGGCCCAGAGGGCGTTGCTTGCTGCCCGCGGCACGCTTGTCTGTGCGGAGGAGTTGACGCAGATGGCCAGAGGGAAAACGGGGTTTACGCTCATTGAGCTTTTGGTGGTTATCGCGATCATCGCCATTTTGGCGGGGATCATGTTCCCCGTGTTCTCCCGGGCGCGGGAGAAGGCGCGACAGGCGCACTGCATTACGAACCTGCACCAGCTCGGGCTGATGCTCCGGGAGTATGCCTTGGACCGCCGCGGGCGCTACCCCATGCCTGTAGACAACTCGCGCGACGCCCTGAGCGTGGACCCCGCCTCGTGGACGGGGCTCGCCGTGGTCACAGGGAAGAGCCCGCTCGTGTGCCCCAACGACCGCGGGCGGGGGGCGGAGTTTACCTATAACAACGACAGCAAGGACGGGACGGACCCCGCGCACAACCTCTATAACTACTACGGCTATTTGCCCAACGGCTACGCGGACGACGGCTCGACCTACGATCCCTCGGCGGGGCCGCCGCCGGCGGAGTCCGGGGTGTCGAGCTGGCGCGATTTTCCGTTTTTGCGCTCGCGCCGGCCCCCGCCCTATACCATCGTCACGCACTGCACGTTTCACCGCAAGCAGACAAACATGGACCTCGTCCTGCGCATAAACGGCAATGTAGATCGCATCAACCACGTGATGAACGAGGACGCGGACGCCAAGGACCCGAGCACGTGGACGGACGGGAGCAAGTATCGGTTTAACTGGGTTGCCTGCCGCGACATCTCGCCGTAGGGCGCGCGGGTGCCGGGGCGGCGGGTGGTGAGCGATGACCGGCTACGAGACAATTCGGCCTGTGCGCTGCCGCGCGGGGATGTCCCTGCTCGAGGTGATCGTGGCCATCGCCATCCTCGTCGTGGGCATCCTGGGGATCATTCGCGTGTTCATGCCCGGGCTGGAGAGCATTAGCCAGGCCCAGGACCGCGAGCTGGCAAACAAAATCTCCCAGGAGGCGTTTACCGAGGTTAAGGAGCACGCGGCCAACCGGCCGTTCGCCATCGCCCACGCCGTGCCTGTGGATGCCGCGAACCTAAGCTTGGGCTATCGCATCATCCACGACGACGGGCTGACCACGCCGGAGTCGTACTCGCCGAGCGAGGACCAATATATCTTCCCCACCTATGTCATCGGGGAGACGTTTCGGGCGCCGGCGACAGGGGTGTATGTTGTGCGCCTCGGGCCGGTGGTTCCCGGCTCGGTGTTCGTTTACGTCCCCGGGGCGACGCGCTCGTTTACCGCGGTGGCCGACCTGGCCACGTATACCGGCGATGTGCCCCAGGAGTGGCGCTATCAGATCGACGACAACAACATCTACCTGCAGCACGACTTCGGGCGCGACTTTCGCGTGAGCTATTCGTATTTCGACAGCTCGGGGAACATCGTGGACATCGTGGGCGAGTTTCACACACCCCAAGCGGCGACGCTTAACGGGATGCCCGTCTATCAGATAACGCTAAACCACACCAACGTCGTGCCCCATTCGGAGACGCTCTATCTCATTCCCAACGGGGTGGCCATTGACGACGAGGGGACGCCCATTGGGAAGATCGTCATCGACCCCACGGGCTCGCTAGATCCTTACACGCGCGCGGGGCGGATGCTCGCCGTAACCTACCAGATGGCGGGGCGGACGCAGCCCTCAGACGAGCTTTCCGCGGTGTTGCCGGGGGCCACGGTGCCCGACGTTATGCGCTGGGAGTCGATCATTCCCACGGTGGGCGATCCCATCGTGCGCCTGCCCTATGACGACGCGATTTTAAACGAGAACCTAACGGATGACATCGCCGAGCCGGTGGTTGCCGTGAACCTGGGGGCGACGCTGCTTAGCCAAGCCCTGCTTCCCGTGGACATGACCGGGCCGGCGCAGAACCCGGGGGAGCCGTTTGGCGAGGGCTACGTTAAGTTCAACTCCCAAGACGCGGGCAAGCCTGTGCGCATCTACTTCCGCCTCGATCGCGGGTGGCAGGTGGAGTATCATCTCGCCGCGGCGGAGTATGCCGAGGTTTATCTGGACTCCGGGGGCAACGTCGTGTTTAGCCGGCGCAAGAGCAGCGGACCGAAGCAGTTTTGGTTTGCCCGGGAGGAGAGCGGGGGGCAGACGATCCTCCGCTTTTACGGGGCGAACGCAAGCGGGCTGACCGGCGCGGGGCTGCCCGACGAGGACGCCCACCGCGTGGCCGTTACCTACTACTACGACCACGACGGCGACCCGGCGACCCCGCCGGCGAAGGTTGTTGACGAAACGCACGTGGTGGACCCGGAGATGCACGGGTTTGCCCTGGCGCACAACAACGTGACGAACATCGTGAAGGTGCGCGGGCTAAGCGTGCGCGCGCGGACGCTGTGGTATACGGGCTACGACGTGCACTATGTGGATACCGACGGGCTTGTCGTGCGGCCGGTGTCGTAGGCGGAGAGCGGGGAGAACGATGAACAAGGGCAGGACGGGGTTTACGCTGCTCGAGCTATTGGTGGTCATTGCGATCATCGCGCTGCTCGCGGGGATTACGTTTAGCATGATCAAGAACGCGGGCCAGGGGCAGCGGCGGTTTGCCTGCCTGACGAACCTGCACATGCTCTATACCATGCTCCGGCAGTATCAGTTGGATAATTTGGGGTATCCGCCGTTCGACGTAGCGCTGGCGCAGGAGCAGCCCGCGGTGGGGGGGTCGGCGACGGAGACCACGGGGCTGTGGGCCCTGTTTGAGGCGGGCGCGGGCGACGACCCGGACGACTTGCACTGCCCCGAGGGGCGGCGCGAGGAGGCGCTGGATTCCGGCGGCCAGCGGGTAAAGGTTTCCGTGGGCGACTACGTGTCGCCCGGGGAGAGCTTTTATTACATTAGCTACCAGGCACTCGACCCGGACTTTGAGGAGCCGGTGTGGGAGTATTTGCCGTTTCGGGGGATTACCGAGGCAGACGTGGAGGCCATCCGCCCGCCCGCGGGGAGCACGGACGAGGCGGCGTGGCAGGCGTATTACGAGCTCAACGATCGCTATCATCGGCAGCTCTGGCCCAACGCTCAGGGGACGGGCCAGCAGCGGTGGACGCCGCGCAAGGATACGATCATCACCTGGTGCCCGCACCATCGTCACGGCCGGGCCGGTGGAGATAACTACGTGACGCTCGTGCTTTATCTGGACGGGACGGTGCAGGCGAAGTATCGGTTTACGGAGGTGGACGCGGCGGACGCGCCGTTTTACCCGCGCGAGGGGGAAGCGGCGGTGGGCGCGACGCCTACACCCACCCCGTAGGCCGCGCGGAGCAGGGAGAGCTCGCCGCCTGTCCGCCGGTGGGGGCAGGCGGCTATTGTTGGACTGCTGTTTGGCGAAATGAGGCTGAGGGTAGTACGAAATCGGGGCGTGTGTTTTGTTGACTAGCGTGTGGCGAAGGGAGTGCGCGATGAGCGCCTGGCGCGCGACGAGCGCCGGAGAGAAGTGCCGCGCCGCGAGGGCCGGCCGGGGGTTTACCCTGGTCGAGATCCTGGTGGTTACGGCCATTTTGGTAATTCTCTTCGGCCTGCTCTTCGTCCCGCTTTATCAAAGCTTTAACATCGTGCGCCAAAGCCAGGCGCGGGTAATCGGCCAGCAACGGCTGACCTATGCCATAAACCGCCTGACGCAGGACCTGCAGGAGGCGATGTACGTTGTCCCCGGGCCGCTGGTTACGGTAACCGGCGTGCCCGCGAACAACGTTCCCGCGGCGGCGGTGCCCGCGTATTTGGACCTCATTTTGCCGGAGATGGACGACGAGGGGCACGTGATTTATCCCCTGCGCAAGAGCCGCACGGTGGTCCGCTGGTATGTCGCGCCGCTGCCCGGGCAGCCCGGGCCGGGGAGCGGGTATTCGGGGCACATGTGGGGCCGAGCGCCGGGCGTGGAGCCGCGCATGGGCTATCTCAACCCGTTCGAGCAGCCGTTTCACGATCTTTCCGAGGCGAACATGTGCACGCTATATCGCGCGGTGTTTAACCTGGACGAGGACCCCTGGTCGCGCTATCCGGCCTCGCTGAGCTACGACGACATCTACGGGGCGTATTTCTACGCGCGTTCGACGACCGTCAACGGGCGGCCCATCGGCGAGTTCTGGGAGGAGATTAGCGAGCCGATGACGCCCACGGAGAACGCCGACGTGGCCATCTACGTCTACGACACGGTGCGCGGGGTGCATCGGCCGCTGGCGGAACTGGACAGCGAGGGCTATGCGCAGGCGGGGGTCGCCCCCGTTCCCGGGCTGAGCCTGAGCCCGGCTATGGAGGGGGCGGAACAAGCCCAGCCCAACAACAACACCGAGCCCACGGCGTATAAAACAAAACGGGGCAACTGGGCGCACGACCCGGCGCACGGGATTATGGCCCTGATTACGTTCTTTAACACCCCGGGCGGGTCGAACATCCCGCAGATCGTGCGCCAGATCTATGCCGACGGCACGCCGGGGCCGAACGACCCGGGCGGCGGGCGGCGCGTGTTTAACGACGGAACGACGCCGGGGTGGACGATCGACGTAGACCCCGTGACGGGGACGGTGAAGTGCGGGCGGAACTTCCGCGACCGGTTCTTCTACCGCCTGCCCGACGGCACGCCGGTGGCCGCGAATGACCCGGCGAACACCCTGCGCCCGCGGGCGGGCGTGCCCTATATGTTCCAGGTGAGCTACGGGGGCAACGTGACGGACTTCGGCAGCGTCGCCGGGGGGAACTCGCCGCCGCGGCGCCTGGGGTGGAAGATCGTCGAGTATTCGGAGACGGTGCGCTGCGTGAAGTTCGACGGAGCGACGCAGCGCGTGGTCCGCTTTCGCAGGACAAAGGGCGACCCGGGGCCGGGGGAGTACCGCATCGACTATAACACCGGGGTAATTACGTTTAACCGGCTTAACCCGCCGGGGCGGAAGTACGACTACATCGACGTGCGCTATAAGTTCCGCGACAACTTCGAGTGGGTGGGCAATACGTTTAGGAACGACGTGGTGCTCGTGACCTATGGCTCGTGGCAGAAGATCGACGTGACGCTGCACATGGCGGTATACGACGTGGCCACGGGGACGCCGCAGGTGCTTAAGGCGAGCACCACGGTGGCCCTGCGCAACGAGCTGCGCTATTCGCTTCTGGGGCAGCCGAGCCCGTAGGGGTGGAGGTGCGCTGATGAGCGGCTGGCGTTGCGGGCAATCAGGTCAGGTAATCATTCTCGCAGTAGTGATTATGCTGCTACTGTCGATCATGGCCGCGGTGTTCGTGGCCTTGGTCACGCACAGCCTGACCCAGGCTGGCCGCCAGGAGGACGTGATTGCCGCGGAGACGGCGGCGGAGTCGGCGACGAAGTTTATCCACGAGCTGCTTTTGGAAAACCCGGAGTATCGCCCGGAGCGGCCCACGGGGCTTTCCGAAAACTACTACACGGAGCTGGAGATCTCGCGCGGCTGGGGGCCGCCCGCGGGCTCGGACCTGGCCAGCGCGTTCGACGAGATGGTGCACTTTGTCAAGCTCGAGCCCCCGGGGGAGACGAAGGACCTCTCCGAGCTCGCCGAGGACATCCTGAGCGCTATCCCGGGGCGGACGCTGGTCCGCGTGCGCTATGCTCCGCGGGACTACTTCGACCGCGACGGCGACGGGAACACCGCGGAGTTTCCCCAAGTAAGCGCCTCGAACGCGGCGTTCGACCAGCTCAGCCGGTTTATCGAGATTACGACCATCGGCGAGGCGCCGCTTACCCCGGGGCTGACGCGGGTGAACAACGCCTATGTCCCCCTGCTTACGCCGGACTATCTGTTCTGCATTTCCGACTACGGCAAGTCGGAAACGGAGCAGGAGTTCGGCGTGCCCTATACCATCGACATCGACGGCGACGGGCGGAACAGCGGGGGGCTTGAGGATCTTACGGACCCCATGCGCTGGCAGCGGTTTGTCGGGGGCCTGTTTTCCAACACCAGCGTGTGCCTATATGGCAAGCTGCGATTTATCTGCCCGCGGCCGCCGGCGGCGCCGCTGGGCGACCGCGGCGATGGGGTATATGTCGCGGGGCGGATTTCGTTCGACGGGATAACGGACACCGGGGGCAACCCGCCGCTTGCTCCCTCCGGGCTGCCGCTCACCGGTTATGCGCAGACGGACGACGGGGCGAATGTGCTTGCCGTGGGCGCGGCATCGAACGACCCCAATTTCCCGATTGAGCTAAACCCCAACGACCCTAACGCGCTGACTTGGCTCGACGGGCTGGGAGCGGTGGACGCCTCGGTGCACCCCGCGCGGAGCGTGCAGCGCATTACCCCGCCGAACGTCGAGGCCAAGGACCCGGACTCCGGCGAGCCGCAGCTTGAGCTGATTGCGGAGAGCTCGGGGAACGAGTTCACGAACAACGGCGCGCCGGACAATACCGCGCGCTACGGCTTCGGCCGCGCGCTTTACGTGGCCAACGACAGCGACCGGCAGGTGTTCGACCGCGACCTTTTGGCGGACGAGTGGCGGCGGCTGGGGGCGGGGGCGAACTCACCGTATTGGCAGGGGCCGCTGTATAACCCGCCGGGCGTGGAGATCGTCCTCTTCGAGACGCACCAGGCGCCGCAGTGGTTCGTGGACAACCTGGGCAACGACCCCGCCCTGCCGGACATCAAGATCATCCGCCACCCGGACCCCGAGGGGAAGTATACGCCGTGGCGCATTCCCTTCGATTCGGCGGCGGGACGGTTTGACCCGTGGGCGCGCGGGGCGGCGGATACGGTGCGTGTGCTCGACCGCGACAACGACGGGGTGCCCGATGCTTCGTGCTGGTTCGACTATCCCGCGGACGGGCTGATCTACTGCACGGGGAACGTGCGCATCTCGGGCAAGCTCGCCGCGGGGCCGTATAACCTGACGGTGGTTACCCCGGGGAACATCTACGTGGAGGGGAACCTGCTCAGCCCGAGCGATTGGGCGGGGATCGACGCCGAGGATCCCACAAACAGCCGGATCGCCCTGCTTGCCGGGGAGAACGTGGTGATCAACGGGCCGCACTGCGCGCTGCGCGGGCTGCGCACGAACGCCGACGTGCGGCCAGTGAGTCGCGGCGAGCGGCGGCGGGTGAAGTATGTGCTTGGGCCGGGGCAGCATTTGGACTTTTGGTTTGGCTTTGCCGGGACGGACGAGGAGCAGTGCCTGCTGGGCAACCCGCAGGCCTCGGCGCCCGCCACCGATGGGAACGTGTTTATCAAGCTTAAGGTTAAAGGGTCCAAGCTCAGCGCGTTCGACATGTATCTAAACGGGATTAGGTACGACTTCGACCGCAGCGATGGCGTAGGCGTGGAGATTAACCCCTGTCGGCAGATGAACGGGAAGGTCCAGATTTTGGCCATTCCCGTGCTCCGCGACGCCGCGAACCAACCGATTGACCTGGACAACGACGGGACGGTGGAGACGCCGTTTGGCAGCCCGCCCACGGGTCTCGACCCGCGCCCGGGCGGGCTGAACCACGTGCGCATTGTCGCCTCGCCGGAGATGACTCGGCCGCTGGAGATCTATGCCTTCGGCGTGGAGATGCGCACGGGGGCGACGATCCCCCTGAACGACACGAGCGACCCGCCGGACGGCGTGGAGGACGGGCCGATGCTCCTGCGGCGGGTCGGGGGGCGCGTGCAGCCGGCGCTGGACTGCGTGGTGCACGCCCTGATGTATGCGCAGAAGGGGACGTTCTTCATCATCCCCGGCGAGTTTTGGGACCCCCGCGCTTGTGCGCTGGACCACAACGGCGACGGGGTTGTGGACGCTGCGGACATCGACCGCGACGCAAGCGCCGTGGCGGACTTCGCCGAGTCGCGGCGGTGGAACGTGCGCCTGCGCATCTACGGGGCGATTACGGAAAGCTACGTCGCCGACCCGGGGTCTGTCGCGGACTGGTACGACAAGTGGTCCTATCCCCTGAACTTCGCGGCGATGGACGACGGGGACTGGGGGTTGATCGAGTTCCGCTACGACCCGGGCCTGCGCAGCAACCGGCCATTTGCGCGGTTCTCCACGCTACCCCGGCTGCCGTTTTTGCCGGTGAGCCCGGACCTCGTCTACTTCGGCAAGCTCTCGCGGTGACGGTGATCGCTAACCGCCGTTCGGCAAGGAGCCGTGGACGGTGATCCATATGGGGAACAGAGGCTGGAGCAGAGCGCTTTTGGCTGTGGTGGTGGCCGCGGTGGCGTGCACCGCGGTGAGCGCAAAATCGTTTCGCTACGCCGAGCGCAAGCGGCAGATTAAGGTAGCCAACCTGCTTGTGGACTCGGCGATGCAGAACCCGAGCCAGGGAATTAGCCCGGACAACTTGGAGAATCCCGACCCGCACGTTTGGTACATCCTAAACCGCTCGCCGCTAAAGCCCCCGGGGTGGGAGTTCGTCAACCCCCTCGCCCCGAGCACGGTGACCGAGGAGATACGCCGGCGCTGGATTAACCGCGCGGGCGGGGGGACGGACCCCGGCCTGGCCTACTTTAACGTAGGCGACCCGATCACCAAGAACATGGGCGCCTATTGGGAGGTGCGCCTCACCCCGGAGAACTTCGACGAGCTCGTTAAGTACGACATGCTGTTTATCTCCAACCACCGCATGACCGCGTTTACCGACGCCGACCGGGCGCTGCTCAAGCGGCTGATCGATGCCGGCGGGCAGGTGTTTGTCGATGACTGCTGGGGGATGAACATCGGTCGGGCGGACGACAGCTCGCCCCCGCGGTTTGAGTTTAACTATACCCAGGACCAGCCGGCGTCGCCGGGGACGAGGTATCCGGGGATCGACTGGGACGGCGACGACAACCCGGCGCGGCAGTTGCGCACGAGTGCCGCGCAGGGGTTTGCCGTAACGCTGCAGTTTCACGCGGGCGGGGCGAGCTCCGGCGTGGCGGTGATTAAGGACCGGCAACACCCGCTGCTCACCAACCCCTACTGGCTGACGCAGTACGAGTGCAACAACCTGGGCGACAAGTTCGTGCAGTCCTACCGCATTGTGCAATATGACTGGCGCACGCTGTTTCCCGTGCTCAACAACGGAGCATATGACACCGACACAGACCCTGTGTGGGCGCCCTATGGCCGGCCGTATCTTGCCGCGGGGAAGTTCGGCGGGGGCCGGATTATCGTCTGCGCCGGCGACATTGGGTGCAAGATTAACGACACGGTAAGCGGGGGGCTGTCCTATAACGGGCCGAGCGGGCTGAACTCGGGCATTTTCTGCGGCAACGACTTTACCAACCCAGACACCAACCCGCGCTGGCGCGGGGACATGTACCTCATGTTTAACATGCTCACCTGGGCCGAGGAGTGGTCCTCGGGGCGCAACACCCCGCGCAATACGGGCTCCTCGCGCGAGGTGCTCTCGGAAAGCATGGCGGAAAGCGAGCGCCTGCAGCGGGAAACGATCGTCCCCCTCCCCGCGGACTACACCGACGCGGCAGAGGCGCTCAACGCGCTCGTGTCCAGCCCTACGGTGACGAACGGGGTAATTTACGTCGTCGCCCCGCCTACGGCGAACGCCCCCGCGGTCCTGCTTGCCCTTGACGCCGACCCCTCGCGCGATATGGACCGCGACAACAACCCGGACGACGGGTTGCAAGGCTCGGCGCTGGGGATCGATTGGCCGGCGCACGATTTGCTGTGGTATCACGAGTTCGACCCTGGGGTGGTGATTACCACGCCGCCGGTAACGGCGCGCGTGCCCATGGGGGGCGGGACGAACGGGGACATCGTTATCGTAGGCGACCACAACGGGATCGTCTACGCATTTGAGGCCCTGCCCCGCAGCGCGAGCGGGGGGATCGAGAGCGATCCCGCGCGCATGGCCGGCGGGGTGCCGTTTGGCGGGTGGCCCGGGGGCGTAATCGACGTCGGCGCGCCGGTGGTCGGGGGGATTACCGTTACCCGGGGCTATGCCTATGTCCCCACGGTAAACAGCGCGCTGCATGTGCTCGATGTGATCAACGGCAGCGACGTGGCGCAGTGGATGCCCCCGAACAACCCGGGGGCGGTGGCCGCGCCGACGGTGGCCATTGTCGAGGACCGCGAGTCCGGAGCGCTGGACGAAGTGATCTATACCCAGAGTGGGACGAATGCCGCGGGGACGCTCTACAACTACGTCGCGCTTGTCTTCCGCACGGAAAACGAGCAGATGACGCTAACCAGCCAGAACTGGGACGCAAACAGCAACGGGGCGTTTGATTCCGACGAGACGGCGACGTGGCGCATTAGGGGGTTTGCCTCGATTTGTGGCGCGGCGCCGTACGACAGCGAGATTCGCGTGCGCGCGGACGGGCGCGATGTGAAGAACTTTACCATCGGGCCGAACCGCAAGACGGTGACCATTAGCGGAGCGGACTGGCCCGCGGGGGCGAACAGCAACCCGGCGGCGGCGAAGGTGGTTATCGACTACTACCAGGGGACGGGCGCGGCGCTTGCCCCGCGGGCGAAGTGGATCTATCGCTACGACGCGCCGTCGGCGGTCTCGCCGGTGGCCACGGTGGACGGCAAGGTGGTGTTCTCCAGCGTCGACGGCGTGGTGCACCTGCTCGACGACTTCGGCTATCCCCAGGGCTATCAGGGGAAGGTGGTTTTCGCGCGGAGCGACGCCGACCCCCTGCGCGCGCCGGCGGACCCTGTGGCGAGCGAGGTTGCCCAGCGCTACCTGCAGTATACGTTCGACACGCGGGGGACGATCTACACTCCGCCGGCGGTGGCCGGCGACGCCATTGTCCAGACGTTCGTTACCGTAGACGGCTACACGGGCGTCGTTTGCCTGGAGACGGGCGCGGACTTTACCATCGACTTGGGCAACCCGGAGGGGCGGACGGAGATCCAGTCTGGCCAAGACTCCAAGCCTGCGCCGCGCTCCGGCCCGCTGCGCCCGGATTGGCAAGTGCACGTGTTCTGCGCGCTTTCGGGAATGGAGATCCCCGAGTGGGACGCGGGGGCAGACGGGCAGCTAGGCACGGCGGACGATATCCATAACTACTCGGTAAACCGCGCGGAGCGCACGATAAGGTTTTACGCCAGCCCGCAGTTTTCCGGCCGGCGCGTGCTCGTGCAGTGGATCGACAACACGACGACGCCGGGCAACCCGCGCTATTACCACGAGTTTCACGAGATTCCCCAGGTGGTGCGTTGGTGCTATCCGAGCCTGAGCACGGCGACGGGTTTCGACATCGTCCGGCCGTACTTTGACGACGGCGCGGTAGACGCCAACGATGTGTTCGAGGAGCAGGAGATGGGCAACGCCATCGCCTGCTTCCGCGACGACAACGGCAACGGGTCGTGGGACGCGGGCGAGGTTTGGGTGCAGCCGCTGTATATCGACTACGACGCGGACGTGGTCGGCTTTTCGCCGGCGAACTTGGGCGACGACGTGTGCTTGGTGCAGGGTGGCTCGAGCGTCGCGGGGACGGTGGCCGCGGTCGACTCGGGGGGCCAGCCCATCGACGCCCTGCCCTCGCAGGCTTCGGGCAGCTTGCCCGACGCGAGCGGCACGGCGCCGGTGATCGCCGGCGACAAGGTGTTCTTAAGCTTTAACCTCGTCTATGACGACGACGGCGACCCGGCAACGCCCGATGTCGCGGACGAGTTTCTCGCGGTGTTTGCGCTCGACCCGCGCGATTCGGTTTACCTGGACACGGTAAACGAGCCGTGGCCTGGGGCGACGTGGCCCTGGCCCGACCCGCGCGGGGGGCCGAGCAACGCGCCCATCGAGCCCCCGTGGGAGACCTATGTCTACGACGACGCTAAGCAGCGCGACCCGTATCTAGAGTATTACGACGCCGACGGCAGCTTGGGGATGTGCAACCCGAACTACGACCTGCTTTCCGTGCGCAAGATCGGGCCGGCGAGCTTCGAGCTCGGCTCGCCGCTCGTCGCCGGGGGGCAGTTGGCGAAGGTCTCCGTGGAGGAGGACCCGCGGGTTTGGAACCTGCGCGTGTTCGAGGCCGAGGCCGTGCGCACGCTCGTCGGCGACCACGGGCGCATCCTCGGCCTGGACAGCGCGGGGAGCCCGGTGATCGAGGTTCCCGCGGCGAGCTTTACGGAGTTCCAAGGCACGGGGACAACCCCGGGCCAGGGCGTGTGCCGGACGAAGGGCGTTGTTCGCCCGCGCTCCATCCAAGCGCTAAGCACCTATCGCAAGAACTCGTTCCTCGTCGCCGACCCGGAGAACGACCGGGTGATTGAGATCGACACCTCGGGGAACATTACCTGGCGCTGCGAGAACATCGACCTTTCCGGCCAAGGCGGGGGGCCGGAGCAGGCGTTTTTGCGCGACCCGAACTTCGTCTCCCTGCCTCAGGGCGAGCCGTGGAGCCTGAGCCGGCCCACGGATGCCGTGCGCTGGGAATATGAGGGCGTGGACCCCAGCGACGGCACGGCGTATGAGTTTCAAATGACGACGATCGCCGACAGCGGGCACAGCCGGGTGCTCTGCCTCGTGTCCAAGGTGCCCATCGGCGCGGCGAGCACCACGAACGAGGTGCAGAAGTATCTGTACTGGGTCTCCGACCCGAACCAGGTGGTGCTCGACGAAGACGGGCAGACGATCATCCGCGCCGGGGAGTATACCTATATCTCCTGCCGGCCGATCAAGTATCCCAACTCCGGCGCGCTGTTTGACTTCGGCGGGGTCGTAGCGGGGATGAACGGCTATCGGCTGTCCACCGTGCCCGGGGACGAGCCGGATCCTGCGGCGCCGGATGGCTCGCCGCTGACGCGCCAGCTCGGCGAAGGGGCGTCGGTGGTCAAGCTGGGGCGCGTGGGGGGCAGCGGGCCGGTGCCCGTGACGCCGCAGATCGAGTGGGCGTTTTCCGACCTGTGGGTCCTGCCCCGCGACGACACGGGCGCGCCTACGGGCGAGCCGCCCGTGCGCTTTAAAACCCTGGAGCACATTAACCACGTCGACTGCTGGGTTACGCGCGACGCGAACGACCCGTCCATCGCCGTGTATCACCTGACGATCGCCGACGACGAGGGGATCTATCCCGTGGAGTATATTCCCGCGGTGGGCGCGGAGAGCGGCCTTGTTCCGGACATTGCCGCGGGGAAGGGGAAGGCGATTATTGCCCTGCCCGATACGGACCTCAGCGATGGCTACAGCTACGGCGCGCAGTGGGCGTTTTTGGCGCGGCAGGATCTCGAAAACCCGCTCCCCGGGGCGGAGACATATGTGGACCTCATGGCGGCGATGGAGGCTGTCGGGGGCTCGGCGTATCCGGTGGACTACACGGGCGCGGGGCCGAACTACTTCGCCTACTTCCGCCCGGTATACGTAGAGTATCAGCGCGACGGGAAATATTTGGTGGTTAACGGTCACGAGTCGAAGGGCGAGGTGCTGCTGCTCGATCCGTCGGCGGTGGGGGTAAGCGTAGCGGCGATGGTCGCCCCGCAGCCGAGCGCCTATGCTCTGGCGCCGGGGGCGTTGGAGCCGCGGCCGTATTTGGGGACGCGCAGCTCCGGGGCGACGGGGCTAAGCTCGATCCCCACCTCCGAGGCGAGCACGTATCGCTTCAAGCAGCCCCTGTGCGCCACTCGTGACCCGGTAAGCCAGTAGCTGGTGCGGGGTCGGCAGAGGGAGAGATGCCCGATGAACGCAAGCGGAGGCGCAAAGCGCAGGCTGGTTGTCGGCTGGCTGTGGGCGCTTGCCGGCGTGGCGTTGCTCTGGAGCACGCTGCCCGCGCACGGTGTGCCCATTGCCCGGGTGGTGGCCTATCGCACCTTCGACTGGCAGAGCAAGACGTGGAAGGAAGTTAACGACTCCTGGCCGCCCAAGCCGGGGGCCACAGGGGAAAGCGATATTTTGCAAAGCATAGACGTTGACCGCGACGGGAACGCGGAGAAGGTGTGCCTGTTCCGCTGGGGCGACTATGTGCAAATCGTCGTCGAGGTGCTCATTACCTCGCAGGACTTGGAGGAGGCGGTGGGCGGGAACGCGTTTCCTCCGGGCCCGCCGCCCCGCCGCGGGTTTGAGAACATTTTCCTCGCCAACCACGGGGCAATACTCGTCCTCGATGGGCCGGACATGGATCCGCACACCGACGGCCTGCAGAGCCAGACGATCTTCCTCACCAACGGGGTGCTCGCCTCGCGCGACCTGGACTTTCAGGAGTACGACCCCGACGGGACGATGGACAGTGTCCCCAACGAGGACCTGGCCACGCACGCCGGGATAGACCCGGAGGACCCGGACGGGACGAAAGGGGCGTCGCACAAGAAGCCCATCCGCTACTTCCGCGGCAACCCGCCGATGACGCAGTGGCAGGAGGTTAGCGTAGGGGGGCTGTCCGCGCTGCGCGGGCGGCTGCCTACGGCGGTTATCGTGCGCTATGTCTGGGGCGGGTTTAAGAACTATCGCGGGCTGAGCAACTACGCGGGAACGTTTCCCCTAAGCGTAGACCAGTTCGACCAGAGCACGGAGATACCGTTTGACTCAAGCAACCCCAACTCCAACATATCCAAGCGGCGGGCGCGGCTGTATGAGCTGTTTATCGGGCCGTGGCCGATAACCCGCGCGCCGGATATGAACGGCCGAGGGGGGCGGTTTGAGCGGGAGCTGCCCGCGGACGCTCAGGCGATCGCCAACGAAGCGAGCGCGCCGGGGTTCGTGGCCCCCGTGGCCCAGCGCAACATTGACGTGCCCTGGGTGCCCGGGTGGTATCGCATTCGCGAGGTGCGCATTCCCTGGGTGGGGTGGGACAAGGACGTCGTCGGGCCGGGGTTTTACGGCCAGCTCCCGGGGCCGGTGGTCAACCCCGCGGGCGCGGACGGCATTTTGGGCACCGCCGACGACCAAAACGCGTTTGCCGTGCCCGTGAAGGGCCTGCTTTGGTCTAACCCGGACGGCGTGCACGCCTATTTCGGCGTGCGCCATCCGCTGAACCTCGAGGTGCGGCAAATCGCCGCCAACGCGGGCGAGGTGCGCAGCTTTTACGCACACCACACGGCGGAGGACACAGACGCCATCAACCAGCCCATCGGCGACAATCACCGCTATGACCTGGCCAACGGCAACCGCGACTACTTTACCATTGACCTAAGCACCTTCTCCGCGAAGTACGACAAAGACGGCGACCGCCACGGCTATGGCTGGCGCCTGCCCGTGCTCGACCTGGGGCAGACGAACCACGGGCACACCGTGCAGTACACGGGCACGCTTGCCGGGAACCCCAACGCCAAGGCCTACCTGTTTATCGAAAACCGCTCGCACGCGGACTTCGTCCGCCGGCGCGACCCGACGAACCCGCAGTGGGAGATCGGCGTGGGGCGGGTGCGCGCCTCGCGGGCGCCGCTGTCCATCGTGAACCAGTTCCGCACGCCGTCGTTCGACTTCCGGCTGAACAGCCTGCCCAACGCCACGCTGCCCCCGATCGGCGCGGAGAACGTGTCCGTGAGCTACCGGCAGATCGACCTTGCCCGCGGGGGTCTGCCCGCGCTGCCCTGGCGCGACAGCAACAACGACATTGCCGGGTTTAACGAGAGCGAGGCCAGCGGCAACTGGTGGAGCACGCAATATGGCCACGCCGCGCAGGAGCAGGGCGACGAAGACGACCCGAGCGCCACGGAAGACCAGCGGCAGCCGGCGATTTTCGTGTCCATCCCGAGGCATCAGCCGCCCCTCGGGCTGACCACGGAGACGGGGATGATCGTTCGCGCGCGCAACCATACGACGCTCAGCCCCGACCCGGCAAACGCGGAGATCGCCAACGTTTATTACTGGGCGACGGACCCCACGAACACCGCGGACGCCGACGAGGACGGGGACAGCATGGAGTACTGCCGGGGCTATCCCGGGATTTGCTACGAGTACGACTGGGATGTGGACGGCGACGGGACGGTGGCCTCGAGCGAGGGGCGGACGATCGACGGCGACCGGCACATGATGCGCATCTATATCGACGTCAACGGCAACGGGCGGCTGGATTTGGCGAACTTGGAGAAGTATCGCGAGGCGATCAACTACACCGGGGCCAACGCGGAGTGGGTGCACGCCACGGCGAGCCGCTATCTGTTCGAGGAGCCCTATCGCACGTTTGAGATTCGCCTCCAGGTGCAGCCCGACCCGGACGTGCGCCTGACCACCGAGGTGGTGGACCTGGGCGTGGCCCCGCACGATCGCTGGGGCGACCCGCCGCATCCGCGCCACCGCACGGACTACTACGTGCTGCCGTTTGCCAACGAGGGGAACGTCCCGCTGGGAATCGTCCCCTCGGTGTGGGGCAACCGCGCCTCGCGGCCGATCGGCGGGGTGGACATTTGGCCGATGAGCCACCTCATTAGCCAAGACGCGGAGGCCGGGATAACGCTGGGCGGAGACCGCCTGTTGGAGACGAACCACGGGGGGAAGCAGTGGTCGATTAACTCCGCGCCGCCGGGGAGCGCGGTGGGCGACGTGTTGGTGTTTATCGACGACGATTCTGACGGGTTGGCCTCGGCGAGCGAGGTGCGCCACGCCAAGATTCGCCTCGCTCTGCCCCCGGGGACGCCCCTGGGGACGTATTACGGCGTGCTCCAGGCGTATATGGACTTAAACCACAACGGGCAGTTCGACCTGGCCACGGACAAGATGACGGCGCAGGGGTGCCAGGTGAAGATCCGCGTGACCGAGGCCCCGCTGCCCGCGGCATATAGCGAGGGCGGGGGGCCGTTTGACCCGGAGGCGGTGGATCCCGCGGATCCCAGCACGTGGGCGGGGCGGGCGCCCACCGTGCCGAACATCAACACCAACGCCGCAGAGATCGCCCCCGCGGTGTGGCTGGACACGACGCTGAGCAACGATGGCTTTGCGGACTATGCCAACGGGTTTGGCACGATTCGCCTCGTGTTCTCGTCCAACCGCGCGGGTCTTGTCGATCCCGCGGACGACATTCCTGACGACGCCTATGACTTGTATCTGGTGAAGCTGCTGCCCACGCAGGACCCCTCAGGGGCGTTTTACTATCCGCAGCCGGGCGACCCGATGCTCATCGTGGGCAAGCCCGCGGTGGCCGCGGATCCCGCGAACGTGCAGCCGGGGGAGATCGTCGCCCCCAACGTGGGGTATGAGGTGGAGAGCTGGGTGCACTATGCCCCGGCGTGGCAGGACCCGGTGAACCCGGACGGGAGCCGGAACCTGGTGTGGTTTACCATGGTCAAGTGGGTGAACGCGGCGACGGGGGAGATTCTCGTTATCGGCTACGTGGGGCACGGGACGTATACGCCGGCGGCGCCGGGCGACCCCGCGCTGGGGACGTGGACGCTGGGCAACCCGACATATTACGCGCTGGGGCCGGAGACGGTGTATTGCCCGCGGGCGGTGTCCCTCGCCGACGACCCGGCGACGGCTGCGGACGAAAGCGGGCTGTATTTGTTCTACTACACGGGCTCGGGGCAGAAGCGGCGGCTGATGTGGACGCGGTTTTTGAGCGACGGCACGTTCGGCGGACGGCGCGAGCTGGGTGTTATGACGCGGCTGAGCCGCCGCGGCGCGGCGGTTACCCGGTTGGAGGGGCTGGAGTGGGCGAAGGACCCCTATGTGTTCTCGGACTACTACGCGCGCGACGCAAACGGCGACCCCGTCCCCTGCCTCGGGGTGCTCTTTAGCGGGTTTAGCCGAGGGCACAACAACGCGGACATTTTCTACACGCGCTACTTGCCCCAAGTGCTCGCCGACCCGGAGAACTATACCGTAGACGCAGTGCTGGACATCGGCGGGCGGAAGTTTCCGGGGACGGGCCAGGTGCCGTTCCCCGAGGTTGTTGACGAGCGCCTGCAGCCCGTGCCCGCGGAGATGTATCGCGAGGGCGACCCGGCCGACCCCAACTACGCCAACCCAAACTTCGGCAAGACGGCGGCGTTTATCGCCGAGCACCCGGACTGGTGGATAACGTTCGACAACAACGGCCAAGTGGACAACATGACGATTACCGTGGGCGGGCGAGACGTCGGGCCGTTTGTCGCCGACCCCGAGGGCACGGGGCTGCTCGTACACTTTGAGAACAACGTGCGCACGGTTGAGGTCGACCCGACGATCGGCTTGGTGCGTTTTGTCGATCCCGCGAGCCAGCCCGACCAAAGCACCGAGGTGAAGGCGACGTATACCCCGCTCACCATGCGCGTGACGACGAGCGCGCTGAACGAGTTCGAGCCCGTTGGCGTTGTGCTACCAGAGCAGACGATTTTGGTAAACAAGGACTACGACCCGTCCAATAACCTGTGGCAGGACAGGACATATGACCTGCCGGAGCGGCTGATTGTGCTGTTTAAGCGGGCGTCGGAGCTGGGCGACGTGTCGCTGTATTGGGCGAGCCTGTCGCGCCCGCTGACGACGAACCCCTCCGGCGACCCAAGCTTCCGGCGCGACGTGGTGCGCACGGACGGGAGCATGGACGACACGGCGGAGTATGTGGACGAGCGCGGGGCAGCGGTGCCTCTGGCGGAGTCGCTGGACGAGTATACGCTCTCTGTGGCCGTGGCGCCGTATGTGTGGTTTACCGATGTTCTGGAGGTGGGGAACGAGCTGACGAGCCCATACGTGCCGCGGCCGGGTGGGGCGGCGACGCCCGCGCCCGACGGGCAGGTAATTGGGCCGGCGGTAATCTGGATGTTCTACGGGGGAGCGGGGCGGAAGTCGGTGCGCGACTTCGATCCCGCGGCGGCGTCGTACAACTTCCCCTATGCCGCGGATTGGGACCTGTACTATGCGGTGTTCAGCCCACGGCAGGCGCCGCACGTGTTCGAAGTTAGTTATAGCTGGCAGCTAGACGAAGGGGCAGTGACGCCCTAGGTAGAGAAAAAAGGGCTTTGGGACAAGGGACGCAAGAGATGTTTACAGAAGATAAGCGGTGGTTGGCTCAGGTTGACAGGGGTATGGTCGCCGAATACACTCGGTGGCCGTGGGCGAAGAGGCAGGCGCGGGCCGAGCTTGCCCCGCCTGTTGTTGTACGGCTGAGGGGAGCGCACAAGGTGGGGGAGGTGCTGCGCGGTGTCGGTGATCGGGCTTGACATAGGGTCGCACACGATAAAGGCGGTGGAGCTGAGCGGGTCGCGCGGGGCGCTGCGCTTGGAGCGCGTGGCGATCGAGCCGACCCCGGAAAACTCGTTCGTCAACGGCGTAATAATCGACGCCGAGGCCCTGGGCCAGGCGGTGGCCAACTTAATCCGCAACGGCGGGTTTCGCACGCGCAAGGTTGTCTCGAGCCTCGGCGGGCAGACGGACCTTGTCGTGCGCGTCACCGAGGTCCCGCGGATGTCGGGCAAGCAGTTGCGGGAGGCGATGAAGTGGGACGTGGAGCGCCACATTCCGTTCCCGGCGACGAACATCGTAATGGACTTCGCGCCGATCGAGGTCGAGGGCGAGGATCCCGAGTCGCCGAACATGGAAATTTTGCTTGCCGTAGCGAAGGAAGAATATGTGTTTAACCACCTTAAGGTGCTCGACGCCGCGGGGCTTGAGCCCCAGGCGATAGACATCGAGCAGCTCGCCGGGCCGCGGGCGGTGCTCGAGGGGAAGCCCGAGCCGCCCAAGGAGCGGTGCGTGGCCGTGGTGAACATCGGCGCCGAGCTAACCGATATTTCCATCGTGCAAGACGGCGTGCTCCGCTTCCCGCGGCAGATCCCGCTCGCGGGGGAAAATTTGACCACGGCCATTGGCCAGAGCTTCGTCGTGGACGCCAAGGAGGCGGAGGAGCTAAAGCGGCAATATGCCACGGTGTCCCTGGAGGCGCCGGCGGAGGAGGGGGAGGAAGAGCCGGAGGAGCTGATGGGCGCCCCGCTGGCCTATGATTGGGTGGAGGAGGAGACGGAGGTGGAGACCGTCCAGCCCGTCTCCGTGGCCGGGGCGGAGGAGAAGCCCGAGGAGGAAGCGGAGCCCACGGTGGAGCTGGGGGCCGAGGAAGAGGGGCCGATTTTGATGGACACCGTGGACGGGCCGGTGTTCGAGGAGCCGGAGGAGACGGCCCCGCCGGAGGCGGACGAGACGCTCGTGGAGGGCGCGGAGGGCCCGCCCGCCGAGGAGGCGCCGCCCGGGCCGCCCCCCGCCGAGGAGCCCGGCCGCGGGGCGTTTTTGGAAACCGCCGAGGAGGACGTAGTAAGCGACATGGGGCGGCGCGTCCCGGAGGACCCGGAGCAAACGAAGGCCCAAATGTCCGAGACGCTCATGCCCGTGCTTGCCGAGCTCGCGGGGGAGATCCGCACGTCGATCAACTACTTCGTCGACCGCCACGAAGGGGTCGAGGTGGAGAAGGTGATCCTCATCGGGGGGTCGGCGAAGATCGAAAATCTGCCGGAGTTTTTGGAGCGCGAGCTGGGCATTCCCACGGAGATCGGCAACCCGTTCGAGGGCATGGAGTGGGACCGCGAGACGTATACGGAGGAGTATTTGCGGGAGATCGCGCCGATCGTCGCGGTGAGCGTGGGGCTGGCCATGCGCGACATGGTGTAGGCGGCTGGTGCGAGGTGAGAGGGCGTTGCTGAAGATCGATCTTTTGCCTGCGGGCGTGCGCGAGGCGCGCAGGGCGAAGAAGTGGTTGTTTTTGCCCGTGGTTACGGTGCTCGCGGCGGTGATTGTCGTGTTTTTGCTCATCGGCCGCGCGGCGAGCGAACGCAACGCGGCACAGGCGGAGTTTGACAAATGGGACGCCGAGCGCACGCGGGTGCAGCAGATCGAGAACGAGATGAACGCCATTTTGGCCGAGATTCAGCCCTATGTCACCCTCGCCCAGTTTTGCAAACAGTTCGAGCAAAAGAACCCGGTGTGGGCGGACGTCGTTGAAGCAGTGGCCCGCTATGTTATGGCCGACGTGCAGATTAGCAGCATAAATGTGACGAACAGCACGGTGGCCATCTCGGGCCAGGTGCCGGATTTAGAGACGCTTACGCGATTTGTAATGAACTTTCAGCGGTGCCGCATGCCCGCGGAAGGCGGGGGGACGGAGCCGCTGTGGTCGGACGATGCGGTGTCGCGCGGGGTGCTCGTGCCCGTGTTTGCCAGCGTTGAGGTAAACGCGGACGTGGGCGGGGGGTTTGCCACGTCGGGGACGACGAGCATCTATTCGGGCCAGGCGGGTGCCGGGGCGGCGGCGCCTGGCGCGGGCGCTGCCGAGGCCTATGCCGAGGAGGAGTATGCCGGTGAGGAGGAAGAGGAGGGGGCGCTGCCCACCGGGGTAGGCGTGGCGGGGGCCGGTGGAGGCCAGACGAGGTATGTGAACGGGGTGCTTGTTGTGCCCCCGATTAGCTTTACCATCGTGGGGCATCTCACCCCAGGACTGACGCAGAAGCTAACGTATATGGGCCTGGCCGCGGGGGGCGGGGCGCCGAGCGCCGCGCCCGCGGGCGTCGCGGCAGGGGCCGAGGAAGAGGAGTATTTTGAGGAGGAGGAAGAATACGAGGAGGAAGAGGAGTAGCGCGCGTGGGCTTGGGCTCGGGCGGCGGGGGAGGGAAGATAAGGCACGGGGAGCTGCCTGCTGAATGAGCAAGCTACGACGGTGGCATATTCTTGTCGTGGGGATCGCTGTCCCGGTCATCATCCTCGTATTAGGGTTTTTCTTGAAGATCCGCCCGCTGCGCGAGGAAGCGGCGCGCTTGCGCTCGCAGGCGGAGGAGGCGCGGGCCTACGCGGAGCGCGAGGAGGAGTTTAAACAAGGCGTCGAGGACGCCAAGCGCCAGCGCGAGATCGCTTCCCGCGACTGGCGCTGGTTCCGCCGGAACAAAATGCCCTACGTAGCGCGCAATCCGTGGTGGCGGAGCATCCGCGAGGGCCACGCCTGGCAGCCGCACGACTTTTGGACCCCGCTCGGCTCCTCGGGCGGGCACGTCCTGTTCCGCGGGGAGCACGCCCTGGCCTACGATTTCTACTATGAGCTTTCCGAGGACCTGGGGCCGCTGCTGAAGGAGTTTATCGAGGCCTCGGGGTGCGATGTGAGCGATTTCTCCTGGGGTATGCCCTCGGAGATCGCCTCGAACTTAACCTCGGCCAATATCCGCTCCTATGCGCTAAACGTTACGCTGACGATAACGGGCGAGTATGAGAAGGTGCTTAATCTAATTCGCCACCTACACAAGTTTCCGCGGCTGATTGGCATAACGAGCTTGTCCATCAGCGCAGTGCCTGGGAGCGCGGGGAGGATCGTCCAGGCGACGATGCCCGTAACCATCTACCTCCTGGCGGACGTCTCGCCCACGGAGCTTTTGGGCGGCGGGGCGGCGCCGACAGAGGCGGGTGCCGCCGCGGCGGGCGCGCCGCCGGAGGAAGAAGAAGAGTATATTGAGGAAGAGGAGGAATACGAGGAGGAAGAGGAGTAGGGCCGAGGTCGGCGGACACGCGCAGGAGTGAGCTAGGTTGGCAGACGGGGAACAGCAGCAGAAGGCACGAAACGTAAAGATGGCCGCCCTCGCCGGCGGGCTGATTTTGCTGGCGATCATTTTCTTCGTGGGGAGCCAGGTGCTCCGCGGGCGGAGGGGGCCGCAGCCCCTGCCCGGGGAGCCGCGACCGGAGGAGATGCCCAGGCCGGTGACTGAGGAGGGCGCGGCACCTCCGCCGGAGGAGGAGGGCGCTCCGCCGCCGGCAGCGCCTGGGCCTCCGGCGGCGCCGGAGGCCGCTGCTCCCGCGCCCGCGCCTGCCGCGGGGCCTACGCCGGAGTTTCCCCCCGCGGCCGCGGCCACTCTTCCCGGCGACCCCGGGCTCCCTCTGGAGCCCTATCGCGACAACCCGTTCGTTCCCCCCGGGGCGGACCAGGCGCGCTATGTCGCCGCGCTGCCCCGCGACCCGGGCGCGGTATATCGGCTGGACTTTCCCCGGCCCGATGTGTTTCTTTCGCCCAAGGTGCGCGAGCCTGAGGGATATGAGCTGCAGCCGGTGGACTATATGATTCCCAGCCCGACGACGCGCATCGCCCAGCCGGAGGTCACCGTGGGGGTGGCCGTTCCGCGGCGGCCTGGGGTGGTGCCCCGGGGCGAGGCGTGGCGCATGCCCGGCCGGCCGCAGCCCATCGGCGTAGTGGGGCCGCGGGTAGAGATGAAGCCCGTGGACGCCCGGCTGCGCCGCCTGTCCGGCGTGGTCCACGACGGCCAGGCGCTGGCCATTTTGGAAACGTTCGACGGGCAGCAGGTGCGCACGCAGGTCGTCCAGCCCGGGGACCGCGTGACGGTGGGCACGAGGACGTTTGTCGTGCGCGCCATTTCTGGCGATCGGATGATTTTGCGCGAGGTTGGCCGCGATCGGGACATTATTGTCCGTCTGCGACGGAGGACTGCGAACGAGCAGCAATAATAAACAAAAGGAAACCTGGGTGGAGGGACATTAGTCCTAAAGTGTGAGCGCTGGTGGTTGGTGGCCGCGGGGGGAATGGTGTATAATGCGGCTGCCGGCGAGAGCGCGAAAAGCAAGTAGATGTTGCCAAGGCGAGGGGTGAAAAATTATGCGCAGCAAGTTGGTTGTGTGGCTGGCCGTGGCGGCGATCGTTTTCGGGGCGTGCGCTATGGCTGCGGCACAAAGCAGCAAGGTTATTAGCGTCTCGCTGAAGGATGCGGAGATCCACGATGCCGTGCTAGCCATCGCGCGCGAGGCGGGGTTTAAGGTAACGTTTGCCCCCGCGGTGCCCGAGGTCTACGTTAACGCGGAGCTGCCCAACGTAGACGCGATGGTCGCTTTGGACGCGGTGCTCGTGGGCGCGGGCCTGCAGAAGGTCGAGCTGGAGGACGGGACGCTGCGCATTGAGCCCAAGCCCCTGCCCGCGGCGAAGGGCGAGCGCGAAGTGCATTATGTGCAAGGCATTCCCCTCGCCCCGCTGGGCGAGGAAGCGGGCGCCGAGGAGGGCGGTGTGCTCGGCGGCGGCGAGGAAGGCGTGGAGACCGGGCTTGAGGGCGAAGAGGTAGAGACGATCTACGAGGTGTTCGCGCCGAAGTATGCCGGGGCCGGGCTGGCCATCGTCCTCGGCGGGACGATAACCCAGGTCGAGGTAACTTCGATGATGGGCGGCTTCGGTCGCGGCTGGGGCGGCTACGGCGGCTATGGGCGCTATGGCCGCTATGGCGGCTACGGCGGCCGCTACGGCGGGCGCTATGGCGGTCGCTACGGCGGCTTTGGGGCCTACGGTGGCCGCTATGGTGGCTACACCAACCCCAGCTACTACGGCCGGTTTAGCGGCGGGCGCGACCGCTTCGGTCGGTTCGGTGGCGGGCGCGCCGGCTGGGGCGAGTGGGACTAAACCTGGCGCGAGAAAGACCAGTTAAGACTATCAGGCGGCGCCGTGTGGGTTTCGTTGTGTTTCGGGCCGCCGCCAAGGTGTTTGCAGATGACTAACTTGCCGCGTGGGCAGCGACGCTAACGTGGTGCTTCAGGGAGGAGTAGCCAGGTGAGACGGTTCGCGGGAGTCATGTTTGGGGCAACTGTGGCAGCGCTCGTGTGCGCGCAAGCAGCGGCGCTGGCCGCGGCGACCACGGAGGGCGCGGTAGACATTAAAACGCCGGCGGTGCAGGACATCGAACCCGCCCAGCCCGGCGAGCCCCTGGACATCGAGGTCGCCGACGCGCGCGTGGACGAAGTGTTGCTCATGCTCAAGCCTTTTCTGGACAAAGGGCTGTTCCTCTCTGACGACCTCAAGAACGAACAAATCCACTATATGTGCCTGCGCGGGATGACCGCGGAAGAAATTTTGGACGAGATCGCCGCGCAAAAGGGCCTGCAGGTGGTTAAGGACGACAAGGTGATCCGCGTAAGCGGGCCGTTCCACGCGGTGGAAACAGCGACGGGGACGACGAGGGGGACAACGGGGATTCGCCCCACGGAGGAGTTCGTCAGCGGGACGGAGATTACCAACGTCACCTCGTATGAGACGAGCGCGACAGCGCCGGAGGAGAAGCCTGCCGGCCCGGCAAGCGAGGAAGAGAAGGTTTTCGCGACGATCGAGCTCGACTACTTCGACGCCGGGCAGCTAGCGCGGATGTTCGGCGGGGTGGAGATACCCTCCAGCCAGTTGCTGAACAACCAGCGGCGGCTGACCTATTTGGCGAGCTTGCCCCAGCCCGTGCACGCAGCGCGGTTTGCCGACCAGGCGTCGATGCTTATGGGGGGAGCATATGCCGGTAGCCCGAGCAGCGCGCCGCAATTCTGGGGCGGGGGCCTGGGCTACGGCGGTTGGGGCGGAGGCTATGGCGGGTGGGGCGGCTACGGCGGATATGGCGGTTGGGGCGGCTATGGTGGCTACGGCGGCTGGGGCGGCTACGGGGGCTACGGCTATGGCGGGTTTGGCTACGGGGGCTTTGGCGGGACGGTGTTCGAGCTGCCCCCGGGCGTGAGCCCGCCGGTGGGCATTTTGGAGCAGAACGTTATCCTCGTGCGCGGCACGCAGGAGGGCATTGACGAGCTGCGCGAGCTGATTCGCCTGCTCGACAAGCCGATCAAGCAGGTGGCCATTGAGGTTATGGTTGTCGACGTGTTGCTCGCGCACAACGAAAATGTCGGTCTGTCGTGGACGCTGCAGAACTCCAGCCTCTACGCCACGTTCCTTACCGGCGGGACGGGCACGGGGAACATGGACATCGGCTACGTAGACGGCCAGTTCCGCGTGGCGTTGACGACGATGCTCAACGAGTCGCGCGCGGAAGTGGTCAACCGCCCGTGGGTTATCGCGGGGAACAACATGCCCGCGTTGATTCAGGTGCAGCAATCGATCCCCACGTTTGAGCCGACGATTATGATCGACGTGGGCGGCGGGCGCAACGTCGTCTACCAGCGCGGGCCGGACGTGCAGGTGGGGAGCCAGCTCTTCGTTACCCCGCGGATTAACGCCGACGATTCGGTTACCCTGTTCCTGAACCCGACGTTCTCGGAGCAAGCGGGGACGGCGACGAGCCCCGATGGCGCGGTAAGCGCGCCGATTACCACGGACCGGTCGATCATGACCACGGTGCGCGTAGACAACGGGCGCACGGTGGTCTTGGGCGGGCTCATGCGGCGCACGGATACGTTTACCACGGCGAAGCTGCCGCTGCTTAGCGAGCTGCCGATCATCGGGCGGCTGTTCCGGAGCAAGCGGCGCGAAGTGTCGAACAGCGAGCTGTTGTTCTTCATCACCCCGCGCGTAATCCACGAGCTGGCGGAGGACGAGCGGCTGTAGCGCAAAGCAAGGGAAGACAGAGCAAACCCCGCGGCCGGCAGGTGTGTTTGCCGGCCGCGTTGTGTTAGCATGGGCGCGGCGCGGGAAAGCGCGGCCCGCGGAGGGACGAGATGGGCGGGATTTGGGTCGTTGGGACGGAGGCCGAGCGCGTGGAGCTGCTCGCGCGCGTGCTGAGCTGGCGGCTGGGGGCGAGCTTTTGCTCCGCGGGGGAGGGCGGCGAGCGCGCAGCGCGCGCGGGGCAAGGCGCGGCCGGTTTCGTTTGCGCTGTGGCCTGCGCGAGAGGGGGGCCCTCGCGGGCGAGGCTCGCGCGGCTGCGCCGTAGGGGAAGGATACTGTGGCTTGTCGCGCGCGCTGGCCAGCGGCCCGCCGGGGCGCGGCGGGGCGAGAGCCTCGTCGCTTGGGGGGAGCGCATCGTGGAGGAGGTGGCCGACGAGGCGCTCGCTGCGCTAGGGCGCGAGAGTGGCGCGCAGCGCATTCGCGTAGGTTTGGGCGAGCGCTCGTATGAGATACGCGTGGGCGAGGGGCTGCTCGCCGATGTGGGCGAGGAGGCGGCGCGCTGGTGCGGCGACGGGCGCGCGGTGCTCTTTTCCGACGCCAACGTTGCCGAACTTTACGGCGCGCGCGTGGCGCGGAGTCTGCGCGGGGCGGGGTTGCGCGTGCTGCGCCACGTTGTTCCCGCGGGCGAGCGGAGCAAAAGCTTTCGCCAGCTTCAGCGGGCGACGGAGGCGATGGTCGCGGGGCGCTGCTCGCGCAAGAGCGTGCTTGTGGCCCTGGGCGGCGGGGTGGTGGGCGACCTGGGAGGGTTTGCTGCGGCGGTATTTATGCGCGGGATAAACTACGTTCAAGTGCCCACGACGCTGCTCGCCGCGGTGGACTCGTCGGTGGGCGGCAAGACGGCGATAAACCTGCGCGCGGGGAAGAACCTGGTGGGCGCGTTTCACCAGCCGCGCGCGGTGATCTGCGACCCCACAACGCTGCGCACTTTGCCGCGGCGCGACGTGCGCGCGGGGATGGCCGAGGTGATTAAGCACGGGGCGATCCTCGAGGAGCCCTATCTGCGCTTTGTCGAGCGCCACCTCGAGGAGCTTCTCGCGCTGGACGCGCGGCGCATGGCGCAGGCGATCGCCGGCTCGTGCCGGCTAAAGGCTTGGGTGGTGGAGCGCGATGAGCGCGAGGCCGGGCTGCGGCAGATTTTGAACTATGGCCACACGTTTGGCCACGCCATCGAAAAGCTCGGCGGGTTTCGGCGGTTTCGCCACGGCGAGGCGGTGAGCGTGGGGATGGTTGCCGCAGGGCGGCTGGGGGTGGCCCTGGGGACGCTGGAGCGCGACGAGGCGCAGCGGCTGGAGGAGCTGCTCGCGCGCACGGGCCTGCCCACGCGTGCCCCGGGGCTTGAGCCCGCGGAGCTGTGGGAGGCGATGCGCGCGGACAAGAAGGCTACGGCGCGGGAGATGACGTTTGTCGTCCTGCGTGGCTTGGGGCGCGCGGAGGCGGTGAACGGCGTCGCCCGGCGCGATGTCCTCGCCGCGCTGCGCTATGTCGCGGAGGAGAACGAGCGGCGAGGCTAGGCCGCCCCGCAGGGCTAGAGGAGTGGCGCCGGGGAGCGCGCGACGAGCCTGGGGCGGCGCAGAGGGCAGTTGGCAACATCGCTGGGTGGAGGTTGGCCCACGCTAGGCGACGGCAAGGGAGAAAATAGTAGGGCAAGGGCGCGGCGCGGGCACGCGTTGACAGGGGGCGAGCGGCGCGCTACAATCGCGCTCGCGGGTCGGGGCGTAGCTCAGTTTGGTAGAGCGCACGGTTCGGGACCGTGAGGTCGGCGGTTCAAATCCGCCCGCCCCGACCAGTTAGGTATCGAAAACCACCGACGCTTCATAGCCGGCGTCGGTTTTTTTGATTTTTAGGCCGTGATAGGTAACGGCCTTCACCTGGGTGCTCCCGCGGGGCGGAACGCCTGAGATATCCGCGCCCCACGCCGTGCCGCGCAGCGTCCAGTGGCTGAGGATGGACACGGAAAAGCGGCCGAAGATAAGCCCCTCGGTCTCGGCGACGAAGAGCAGTTCGCCCAGCCACTCGCGCAGCAAAAGCTCGGCGCTTTGTGCACGAAGCTCGAGCTCGCGCTGTTCGGGAAACTGGGCGATTGCCCCAAGGTCGGCCATTTGGTCGAACATGGCATAGGCGGCGTTTGCAAACGTCTCCTCGAGGGTGGCACCGAACGCGGTGATCGCCAAGTCCGCGGTGTGGTCTTCCACTCGATAGCGGCTCACCGGCGGTTGTCCTCCTGAACGTGGCGGACGACCTTTGCCGCAGAGCGCACGACCTCGCCCGGGGCCATTTTAACGAGGATTACGCCCTGCGTCGCGCGGCCGGTGACGCGGATTTTGTCCGCGGGGATGCGGATCACCAGGCCGCCGGAGGTGATGAGCACGACTTGGTCTTCGTCGTCGACGACCTCGCAGGCAACGATATGCCCATTGCGTTCGGTGACCTTTGCCGTCTTGCGCCCCTTGCCCCCGCGCGCTTGGCAGGGATATTGCGTCAGCGGGGTGCGCTTGCCATAGCCCTTTTCGCAGACGATGAGCAGGTCTTTCCCGCGCTCGACGACCTGGCAGCCGACGAGGGAGTCGCCTTTGGCCAGGGAGATAGCGCGCACCCCGGCGGCGGCGCGGCCCATGAGGCGCACCTGCCGCTCGTCGAAGCGAATGGCTTGGCCGTTGCGGGTAACGAGGATGAGGTGCCGCTTGCCATCGGTCCAGCGCACCCAGCGCAGGGCGTCGCCGTCGCGAAGCTTAATCGCCGTCAGCCCGCGGGCGCGCAGGGGGGTGTCGAAATCCTTAAGCCGCGTTTTCTTGATAATCCCGTTTTCGGTAACCATTACCAAATAGCCACCCTGGCGGAAGTCCTTCACGGCGATCGCCGCGGTAACATGCTCGCCGGGCTCGAGGGGCAAGAGATTGACGATCGCCGTGCCCCGCGCCTGGCGGCTGGCCACAGGGACCTCAAACGCCTTTAACCGATATACCCGGCCCTGATCCGTAAAGAACAGGATATAGTGGTGCGTGCTGGCCACGAACAGGTCGCTGACCTCGTCCTCCTCTTTTTTGGTCAGGCCGATGACCCCCTTTCCCCCGCGGCGCTGCACGCGGTAGGTATCGAGGGGGAGGCGCTTAATGTAGCCGTCTTTGGTAATGGTAATGATCACGTCTTGCTCGGCGATAAGCTGCTCCACGGTAATGTCCTCGGGCTCCTCGGGCCTAATGTGCGTGCGGCGCTCGTCGCCGTAGGTTTTCTTGATGTCGCGCAAGTCGTCTTTGATGATTTGGTCCACGCGGCGCGGGTTGGCGAGGATCTCTTCGAGATAGGCGATGAGCTTAATCGTCTCCTCGTGCTCTTTTTGAATTTTCTGGCGCTCAAGCGCGGTGAGGCGGGAGAGGGTAAGGTCGAGGATCGCTTGGGCTTGGCGCTCGGTAAAGCCAAACTGCGCGATGAGCGCCTCGCGCGCCTGAGCGGGCGATTGCGAGGCGCGGATGAGCTCGATTACCTCGTCGAGCATGTCCAACGCGCGGAGGTAGCCCTCGAGGATGTGCGCGCGGTCCTCCGCCTGGCGCAGACGGAACTTCGTGCGCCGAGTAATGACCTCGCGGCGGTGCTCGATGTAGATATCGATCATCCGGCGCAGGGTAAGGGTGCGCGGGACGCCGTCCACGAGGGCGAGCATGTTTACCGCGAAGTTCGTGCGCAGCGAGGTGCGCTTGTAGAGATTATGGAGGACGACGGAGGGGTTGGCCTCGCGCTTGAGCTCGATGACCAGGCGCATGCCCTTGCGGTCGGTCTCGTCGCGGATGTCGCTGATGCCTTCGACTTTCTTTTGGCGCACGAGGTCGGCGATCTGCGTAACGAGGTTGGCTTTGTTGACGTTGTAGGGGAGCTCGGTAATTAAGATCGCCTGCTTGCCGCCGGAGATGGGCTCCACCGAGGCCCGCGCCTGAAGGACAATAGAACCGTGGCCTGTCTCGTAGGCCTGGCGGATGCCGCTCGTGCCGAGGATCACCCCGCCCGTGGGGAAGTCCGGCCCAGGGATAAGCTCCAGGAGCTCGTCCAGGCTCATGTTCGGGTTGTCGATAACCGCGGCGATGGCGTCGCACACCTCGTTGATGTTGTGCGGGGGGATGTTCGTGGCCATGCCCACGGCAATGCCGCTGCCCCCGTTGGCGAGGAGGTTGGGGAACTTTGCGGGGAGGACGACGGGCTCCTGGTCGCGCTCGTCGTAGTTGGGCTGGAAGTCTACCGTGTCCTCGTCGATGTCGGCGAGGAGGTCCATGGACGGCGGAGCGAGGCGACACTCGGTATAGCGCTGGGCGCCTGGGGGGTCGCCGTCGATGGAGCCGAAGTTCCCCATGCCGTCCACGAGGGGATAGCGCATGTTAAAGTCCTGGGCGAGGCGGGCGAGGGAGGGGTAGATGATCTCGCTGCCGTGGGGGTGATATTTGCCGCTCACCTCGCCGGTAACGCGGGCGCATTTGACATGCTGGCGGTTGGGGTAAAGCCCCATTTCGTACATGGTGTAGATAATGCGCCGCTGCACGGGCTTTAGCCCGTCGTTGGCCACGGGCAGGGCCCGGGCGAAGATGACGCTCATGGCGTAGGTCATGTAGGAGTCTTTCAGCTCCTGGCTGACCTCGACGTCAGTAACCTCCCTGGCGATCTTCTCCACGGTGCAATCTCCTCGGCAGAATGTGTTGGCGAACGGCTAGAAGTCGAGGTTTTTCACTTCTTTGGCGTGCTTGGCAATAAACTCGCGCCGGGGCTCGACCTTGTCGCCCATGAGGGTGGTGAATAGCTGGTCGGCCTCGATGGCGTCCTCGATGGTCACCCGGCGCAAGACGCGGGACTCGACGGCCATGGTCGTGCGCGCCAGGTCGTCGGGGTCCATTTCGCTGAGGCCTTTAAACCGGCTGACCATGCGGTTTTTGGGGTGCTTTTTGCACACTTCTTTAAGCTCCTCGTCGCTCCAGGCATAGGTAATGCCTTTGGAGCTGCGCACGCGATAAAGCGGGGGCTGGGCCATGTAAATATGACCGCGCTCGATAAGCTTGGGCATATAGCGGAAAAAGAACGTGAGCAGCAGCGTGCGGATGTGCGAGCCGTCTACGTCGGCGTCGGCCATGATGATAATGCGGTGATAGCGCAGCTTGCTTAGGTCAAACGCCCCGCCGTTGCCGTTGTTCTCGTTGCCCCCGTTTTTGCCGTCGTTGCGCGACTCGGCGATCCCCGTGCCCAGGGCGGAGATGATCGCCTCGATCGCCTCGTGGCTGAGGATTTTGTCCAGGCGGTGTTTTTCTACGTTAAGAATCTTGCCGCGCAGGGGGAGGATGGCCTGAAAGCGCGCGTCGCGCGCCTGCTTGGCGTTGCCCCCGGCGGAGTCGCCCTCGACCAAGAACAGCTCACACTCCTCGGGGTTGCGCGAGGAGCAGTCCCAGAGCTTGCCGGGGAGCGAGTTGCTCTCTAGCGCGGACTTGCGGCGGACGAGCTCCGCCTGCTTGCGCGCCGCCTCGCGCGCGCGATGGGCGATAATCGCCTGGTTCACGATACGCCGGGCCTCGGTGGGGTGCTCCTCGAAGTACTCGGCCAGGCCCTCGCCGACGACGGAGTTTACCAGGCCCTCGATCTCGCGGTTGCCCAGCTTCATTTTGGTCTGGCCCTCGAACTGGGGGTTTTGCAGCTTAACGCTAATCACCGCGCACAGGCCCTCGCGCACGTCGTCGCCGGAGAGGTTGGGGTCTTTCTCCTTAAGCAGGCCGTGCCGGCGGCCGTATTGGTTGACCACGCGGGTAAGCGCCGTGCGAAAGCCGCTGACATGCGTTCCCCCCTCGCTTGTGTTGATCAGGTTGGCGAACGAGAGGACGGTTTCCGCGTAGCCATCGTTGTACTGAATGGCGACCTCGACCTCGACGTCGTCGCGCGTGGCGGAGATGTAGATGGGCTTGCGGCTGAGGGTGTCTTTGTTGGCGTTAAGCATTTGCACGTAGGAGCTAATGCCGCCCTTATACTGCCAGACGTCGGACTGGCCCGTGCGCTCGTCAACGAGCTTGAGCTTGGCGCCGCTGGTGAGAAAGGCGAGCTCGCGCAGGCGCCGGGCGAGGATGTTGTAGTCGAACTCCAGGGTCTCGAAGATCTCGGGGTCGGGTTTGAACGTAATGCGCGTGCCCGTGCGCGTGGCGCGGCCTTTGCTTTTGAGCTTGGTTGTCGGGCGGCCGCGTTCGAAGCGCTGCCACCAGATTTTGCCGTCGCGGCGAACCTCAACCTCGAGCCACTCGGCAAGGGCGTTCGTACAAGAGACGCCCACGCCGTGCAGCCCGCCGGAGACCTTATACCCCCCGCCGCCGAATTTACTGCCCGCGTGCAGCGTAGTTAACACGACCTCGACCGCGGGACGCTTCTCCTGGGGATGGATATCGACGGGGATTCCCCGGCCGTCGTCGGTTACGGTAATCGATCCGTCGGCGTGAATGACGGTTTCGATGTTCTTGCAGAAGCCAGCGAGGACCTCGTCAACGCTGTTGTCGATGACCTCGAAGACGATGTGATGAAGCCCGCGGGAAGCGGTGTCGCCGATGTACATGGCAGGGCGTTTACGCACCGCTTCCAGGCCTTTTAGGACCTGAATTTGGCGGGCGTCGTAGGTGGTTTTTGCCATGCTAAACCTCCTGGGGATGAGGGCTCAGGAAAACTAATTAACCATACTTCGAAAATGGCCGAAAGTCAAGAAATTATGCGGTTTTTGGGCATTTTCGGCGCGTGCTAAACGGGCCCTAGTGGGCCCCATTTTCCCCCGCTTGGCGCGGCCCGGAAAGCAGAGGGAAAACCCACTTCCCGCCCCGCACGAAAAACGGCCCGCACCGGCGCAAATGTTCATCGCCGAAAAGCCCCGAAAGCGCACGGCAACGACGATCATTTCTGCTCGAAATCGATGATCGCCGAGACGCTCACCCCGGGGACGGGGTCGATTTGCGCGGGGTCGGGGCTTTTAGAGGGCACGAAGCGGTCCACCTCGCCCTGGGGCGTGACGAGGGGCACCTGGACGGCGAGGAGGACTTTACTAACTTGGTCTTTTGGGCCATAAAGTTGCACAGCACGCACATAGATTCTACCCGACGCCGAGTAAACAGGCACGACCTTCGTGGCCCCCGGCGGCGCGAGCGTTGGGCTGCCGAAAACCGTGTTTGCCGCGCTGTCTAGCTCGTGCCCAAACCACGTTACCACCTGGGGAATGCCCGCCAGGCGGAGCATGTCGGCGATGTCCCAACCGTAGGCCGCCGCGGCTGCCATAGCGAGCAAGGCAAGGAGCATGGCCAGTTTATGCCGGCGGGCGGCGCGGATCATTGCTCCCCACCCCCCTCCGCGGGCTGCGTTGGTGAGGCACTAGAGGGCTTTTTCGTCAGCCGCACGCCGATAATCGTTGCCCCGGCAAGGCGCGGGTCGGCGCCCGTGGGCTTGTCGCTTGCCGTGGGGACAAGGGCGTGGATGCGCACGACGCCCTGATACGTCCCCTCGAGGGCGGCGACGGTCTTTAGGGCGTCGAGGACGGCCTGCTCGCCGGTAACCGCGGCGGTGCCCACCTGCTCCCCGCCGACGACGGCGATAACGGGGACGAGCTTAACGTTCTCCGGCGGGGGAGGGACCGCCGAGGGCGCCGCGGAAGCGGCGGGTGGGATGGCCTCCGCGGGAGGTGCGGGCGGCGGTGGAGGAGCGGGCTCGGCGGGCGGGGGAGGCTGAGGTGCCGCAGGGGCGGCAGGCTCCGCGGGCGCGGGCTGCGCCGGAGCGGCCGGCGCGGGCGTTTGCCCCGCGGCCTTTAGCGCCTCGCGAATGTTCGCCAGCCACAGGCGCGCCAGCTCCTCGGGGGTAAGGTTGTTCAGCTTTGCCGTTTGCGCGTCGCAGGTGACGATGTTTATCGCCCCGCCCTGGATAATCCACTGCTCGTTGACCTGGGCCACGCGCAGCGGGCCGTTGGGGGTGTAGTCCTCGACGAAGTCGTTGAGCCGCTTGGCGGCGATCATCGCGCGCTCATAGGGGGAGAGGCCGCCCAGCGGAGCGCGCAGGCGCAGGACGACCTTTTCGCCGCAGAGCACCTCGCCCTCCTCGCGCCCCTGGGGCCAGTTTTCGCGAGCGGTAAATTGCGGCAGGGCCGGCTTTTCGGGCTGTGCCGCTGGCTTTGCCTCCGTTGCCTGAACGCCAACGACGCGCGGCGCGGCAAGCGCGGAGACCAGCCCCGCGACAAGGCAGCCGAGGCAAAGCAAGGCAAAAAGCCGCCCCGCAGCGGTTTTTTTGATGTGGGAAAAGGCATGGGCAAAGCGTGGCACGACTCGCATAAGGCCATCCTCCTCGGACAGCGCAAGCGCGGACGATTGCCGAACCGAACCCTGCTCTCGCGCCCAGCCCGGCGGAAAGCGCGGCGGGGCGAGGCGCGGCTTGCTTAGTTGTATATACGTGGCCCGCGCGAGCTACCCTTCTCCAGCCTAGGGTGGGCGGACAACCTGCGCGGGGACACCTGCGCCAGGGGGGACGGCGCGCGGGCGCTAAACGTCGCGCCGGGCGGGGCTTTGGGAGACAAGCGCGCGCAGGCGGGCAAGCAGGCGGCGCTGCTCACTGCGCAGGCGCTGAACGGCCTCGGGGAGGACGTAGCACAGCGGCGTGCAGCGCCAGCGACGCTGGGCGCGCAGGGAGGTGCTGCGGCGGGCGGCAAGGCGCGGCGGCGAGGAGAGCTCCGCGGCGATCTTTTTGTCCAGCGCCTCAATGCGCGCGAGCAGCTCACGGGCGCGGGAGCGTTGAGGCGCGGGGAGCGCGGAGAGCAGGCGCCCCGCTTGCTCGGCCACGGTGGGCTCCTCGGAGAGGTCCACGTAGTAGCCCTCGAGGGGGACGCAGACAATGGGCAGGCGCCAGGTGCGGCGGCAGTGGCTAATCGCGCTGCGGATGCGCCGGGCGATGGCTGTGATTTGCTCTTCGGCAAACTGGCGTCGATGCTCCTCGGGCAGCTGGAGCAACGCTTTGCGCAGCGAGTGCACAAGCCGCGGCTCCATGGCACGGATATAGTCGAGGATCGTCTTGCGGTTGGCATAGCCGCGGGCGAAGGCGAGAAAGAACGTCATCACGCGCGCATAGCGGCCGCGAGGGACGGGGGCGGAAGGGTCGGGGCAGAAGTGCTTCAGCCAGCGGGCAAGGGTGAGGTTGGGCAGGGGGTGCTCTGCGCGGGGCATGGCCTAGCCCCCAGCGATGACCGCGAAATGCTGCTCGGGCTTTTCCTCGGCGGCGCGCAAGAACGCCGCAGCATCCTCCGGCGCGGAGACGTTGATGTAGATTCCCGTGCCCATCTCAAAGCCCGCGGCGATGGACAGCCGGGGCATGATTTTTACGTGCCAGTGGTGGAACTTGGCGCTTGCCGGGTCGGCTTTGCAGGGGGCGGTAAACAGGGAGTAGTTATAGGGCGGACAGTTTAGGCAGCGAGCGAGCCGGCCCAGGACATCGCGGAGCATGGCGGCGAAGCACTCCACCTCGCCTGGGGACATGTTGATAAACGAGGGCGAGTGGCGCTTGGGGACGACCCATGTTTCAAAGGGAAACTTGCTCGCAAACGGCTCGAAGGCGACAAATTCGTCGTTTTCGCACACCATGCGCTCGCCGTCGTCGAGCTCCTGGCGGATCATGTCGCAGTAGGGGCAGCGGTCGCGAAACTCATAGTAGCGCTGGCAGCCCTCGAGCTCCTGAAGGACCTCGATGGGCACCATGGGGGTGGCGATAAGCTGGCTGTGGGGGTGCTCTAACGAAGCGCCGGCGCGTTTTCCGTAATTGCGGAAGAACATGATGTATTCGAACCGCTCGTCGTTGTTTAAGTCTACGTAGCGGTCGCGATAGGCCCAGATAATGTCCACGACCTGCTCGTGGGACATGGTTTCGATGGTCAGGTTATGCTGGGGGCACTCGATGATTACCTCGTGCGCGCCCACGCCGTTCATAAGGTCGTACATCCCCACGCCGAGCTTGCCCAGGCCGCCTTCGATAGCCAGCGCGGGATATTTATTGGGCACGACGCGCACCCACCAGCCCTGGCCGTCCATGGGCTCGGAGGGGTCGGCGTTGCGATAGGCGAGGACGGCGGGCGGGGTCATGTGCTCGTTGCCGGGGCAAAACGGGCAGCTCTCGACCCACGGGGCGCGGTCGGTGGGGTTCTCCTCGTCGTGGACGAAGTCCGAGGGCCGCTTGGAGCGCTCCACAGCGATGACCACCCACTCGCGGGTCACCGGGTTCTTGCGCAACTGTGGCATTAGCGCGCTTCCTCCTACACTGAGAAACGCGGCCGGTCGTGCCAAGGCCGCGGCTTTCTCGTCAATATCAACTTTCTCTGCTCAGCAATAGCTCATTCGACAACGCGCTAAACAGATATACGCGACACGGGACAACAGACCTCCCTGCCCGTGCCGCTACTGTGCAGGATACTGAAGCGCGGAGAACCAGTCAAGCTGGACGTCGGGAAACAGCCTGTCGCGCTGCTCGGCGGCGGCGAGGAAGCGCAGGTCAGCGTCGCGCACTGAGCCGCCGGAGAGGGCGGTGCGCCCCATGGCGAGGAGGCGATTAAATGCTTGCAGGTGGCCATCGAAGCGCATTTCGGCATAGTCGCGCGCGTTCCAGGTGCTAATGAGAAACTGCCAGTCCGAGCTTTGCAGCAAAAGCAACTCGCGCGCCGCCTGGCGGAGAATTCTCTCCGCCAGCTCGGGCAAGGGCTTTGGCGCTTGGCGCAAAACCTCGGCAAACGCGTCCTCGCAGGCGTAGATGTGCCGCCAGGTCCACGTCGTCCACTCGTTAAGCCAAATGTAATGATATCCCCCCTCGCCCCAGGAGCCCTCGGGGAGCGAAACGACGGTCGTCGCGGGGAAGTGCTCGAGATAGTAGGAGACGGTGGCCGAGGCAATGTCCTCGTCGGCGGCGAGGCGTCGGAGCATTTGCTCTAACCACTGTATTCCCTCGAACCACCAGTGGCCGAACAGCTCGGCGTCGAACGGGCAGCAGAGCAGGCGCGGCGTGCCCACCTTGTCCAGCTCCCAGAGGAGCGCGCCCTTGGAGATGGAGACGAAGTGCGCGGCGTGTTCTGGGATGCGGCTGCGCGCGGCGTCGGGGTCGTAGGGGAGCTTGGCCCCGAGGTCGAGCTTCCAGTCGGTAACGCGCCATAGGCGGAGGCCGCCGGGGAAGTATTTTTTGTGAAAGTCAAGGTAGTTGCCGTCGCCGGGATAGCCGCGTTCGGCGCTCCACACCTGCATGCCCACATCGTGCTCGCGAGCGAGGACGGTTACCGGGGCCTGGCCCGCGCCGGCGGAGCAGACGAGGTAGGGGCGCAGGGGGTCCTTCTCGCGGTCGAGCTCGCGCGGCTGATACTGCTCGGCGAATTGCTGCCACAGGCGGGCGAGGGCCTCAAACCGCTCGCGGTAGACGCCGACGGCCTCGCCCCCGCGCAGCAGGTGGGCGTCGACGAAGAAAAACTCAATCCCCGCCTCGGAGAGGAACTCGTCCACGCCCTTGCGCAGCACGGCGGGGGGCTCGGGCTCGTCGGTCGTTCCCTGCGGGGGGCGCCAGCGGTAGCGCGGGCGATAGGCGCACTCGGGCAGCCAAAACCCCCGCGGCTTGCGGCCGAAGAACCGCTCGTAGCACCGTATCCCCTGAAGCACCTGGGCTTGAATGCTTGTGTCGCGGCCGAGAAGGGGGAAGTAGGCGTGCGTCGCCGCGGAGGCGATGAGCTCGATGTGTCCCTCGTCCTGCAATTGCTTGAAGGCGGCGAGGATATCGCCCTCGAGCTCGTCGAAAAAGCGAAGCTGCTCCTCATAAAACCGCTCCCACAACGCAGCCAGGGGGGCCATCTCCTCCTGCCCGGAGGAGGAGAAGTGGCGCTGGGCCTCGCGCGCAGAAGCGATGCGCTGGTTTAGGTATGTGCGCAGCTCCTCGGCGAAGCCGGCGTCGGCGAGCTGCTCGCACAGGACGGGGGTAAAGCTGATGGTGATCCGCGGAGAGACGCCACCGGCGACAAGCCGGCGTAGGCAGGCGAGCAGGGGAAGGTAGGATTCGGCCACGGCCTCGCACAGCCAGTCCATGCCATGGGGCCAGCGGCCGTGGGCCAGAACATAGGGAATATGCGCATGGAGGACGAGCCCGAGAAAGCCCTTTGCCCGATTAACCATTGCGGAGCCTCTTTTCTCCCGACAATTCGCGGGCCATGCTAACAAAACGAAAGGGGAAGGGTCAACGAACGAAAAGCAGCGAAATAGCGAGTGAGGGCAAATGGGCAAGTGGAGCGGAGAAGACGAGCGGCACATGCGCCGCGCGCTGGAGCTCGCCGAGCGCGGGCGGGGAACGACGAGCCCCAACCCCATGGTGGGCTGCGTGATCGTCGCCGGGGGAAGGGTCGTCGGCGAAGGGTGGCACGAGCGCGCGGGCGGGCCGCATGCCGAGGTCGTCGCTTTGCAGCAAGCGGGGGAAGCGGCGCGCGGAGCGACGGTTTACGTTACCCTCGAGCCCTGCGCGCGCTATGGACGAACACCGCCGTGCACTGGCGCGTTGATCAAGGCGGGGGTAGCGCGGGTGATCTGCGCCCTGCGCGACCCGACGGAGTCGGGCGGAGGGCTGGAGGAGCTGGCGCGGGCGGGGGTAGAGGTCGCCCACGGGCTGCTCGAGCGCAGGGCGCGGCGGCAGAACGAGGCCTGGCTCAAATGGTCCGCGAGCGGGCTGCCGTTTGTCACGCTTAAGCTTGCGGCGACGCTCGACGGGCAAATTGCCGCGCGTGGACGCGGAGGGGAGAAGGTTAGCGGCAAGGCGGCGCACGAGCGGGTGCACGCGCTGCGCGCGGCGAGCGACGCCGTGCTTGTCGGCGTGGGGACGGTGCTCGCCGACGACCCGCGGCTTACCGCGCGGCCGCGCGAGGGGGAGGTGAAAAGGCAGCCCCTGCGCGTTGTGCTGGACAGCGCCCTGCGCACGCCGCCGGAGGCGCGGGTGGCCGACGTCTCCCTAGCCCCAACGGTGATTTTTGCGGGGCCTGAGCACGACCCAAAAAACAGGGAACGGCTTAGCGCGCAGGGGGTCGAAATAGTAGAGGTGGGGCGCGGGGAGCAGGGGGTGGACCTGGGCGCTGTGCTTGCCGAGCTGGGCCGGCGCGAGGTGCTCTCGCTGCTTGTCGAGGGGGGCAGCGCGGTGGCCACGAGCTTTGTGCGCGAGGGCCTGGCCGACAAGCTTGTGCTCTACCTTGCCCCGAAACTTCTGGGAAGCGCGCGCGGCGTTCCGATCGTGGGCGATTTGGGTATAGATCAAATTGCGGCGGCCGTGGCGCTGGCGGAGGTCAGCGTGCAGCGCTGCGGCGAGGATGTTGAGGTTGTCGCGTATTTTGAGCGAGAGGCATGTTCACGGGCATCGTAGAGGAGATAGGCACCGTGCAGCGGATCGTGCGGCGCGGGACGGGGGCGCAGATGCGCATTCGCTGCCGGGCCGTGGTTGAGGACCTCGCTGTGGGCGACAGCGTGTGCGTGAGCGGCGCGTGCCTCACGGCGACTGCGGTGGACAGCGCGGGGTTTGAGTGCGACCTGAGCGCGGAGACGCTCGCCCGAACGACGCTCGGCGCGCTGCGCACGGGGTCGGCGGTTAACCTGGAGCGCGCGGTGAAGGCCGGCGAGCGGCTCGGCGGGCACTATGTTAACGGGCACGTGGACTGCGTGGGGACGGTGCGCGCGTTTGTGCGCAAGGGGGAGGGCGCGGAGGCGGAGATCGTCCTGCCCCGCGAGGCGCTGAAATATGTGGTGGAGAAGGGCAGCGTCGCCGTGGACGGGGTGAGCCTAACGCCGTTTGACGTGCGCGAACAGACGTTTCGCGTGGCGCTGATTCCGGAGACGCTGGCGCGAACGACGCTGGGCCGGCTGCGCCCGGGGGACAAGGTTAACGTGGAGCTTGACGTGCTGGCGAAGTATGCGGAGCGGTTTGCCGGCGAGCGGGAAGCGGAGCAGGGCGGGGGCTTGACGTGGGAAAAGCTGGTGGACAGCGGCTTTGCCTAGGGGGCGCGCGGGCAACGGTTTTTGACAATGCGTTGCCGGGGCAACTATACTGGCGCCGTGTGGCGCACATGGCCCGCACACGCTGGAGCGGGAGCGACGGCAGGGGGTTAGGTGGCATTAATTACAGGGTATTAATGTTGTGCCAAGGTTTGTTTAGGCAGCGAAGGATTTACTGCTGCCGACGGTGTAGAATAGCTCGTGGGGCCGGCAGCGAGGCCCCGAGGGAGGGCTTTGGAAAATGAGAAAGCTGTGGGCAGTGCTCGTCATCGCGGGAATCGTTGGTCTTCTTGTAGCGCTTTTTGCGGACTTGGGCTGGGCGCAGCTTCTTGGGCCGCGTGTGCCCGGCGGGCCGCGGATTGCCCCGGGCGGGCCTCCGGGAGCAAGGCCCAGGCCGCCGCGGCCGCCGCGTTACGCTGAGGAGGAGGACGAGGAAGAATATGAGGAGGAAGAGGGCGGGGAAGGGACGATGCAGTATGACCTCCCGCGGGCGCGGAGGTTGATGAGCGAGTGCGAGCAGCTCATCACCCGCGGCAAGAGCCTCCTGCAGAGCAATAACTTTAAGGGCGCGATCGGCGCCTTTTCCCAGGCGAAGCAAAAGATCGAGCTTGTGCGCGGTTGGTATCAGGAGCAGACGGGCGAAGGCGGCGAAGAGAGCGAAGGGCCGCCTGCGCCGGCCGGGCGGATGGGCCCGGCGCGCGCCGCTCCCCCGCCGATGGCCATGGGCGGCTACGGCGAAGAGGGCGGGGAGACCACGGGGCTGTCCGGCCTTATTCCGCCGGGATATACCGAGGATCTCCTGCGCGCGCGGCGCATTCACGCCAACGTGTTGATGGGTCTCGCCGACGCTTGGCTGGGCAACGCGAACGATCTCTTTGCCAAGGGTAGAGGGACGCGGACGATCTGGACGCCGCCGGGCGGGACGACCGCGGAGGGCGGCGAAGGCGGCGGCGAGGAAGAGTAGCAGTGCTGCGCTGCCCACGGCACCTGTGCATATCCTGCACGGGGGGAGGAAACCCCATGGGAGCAAAGCGATGGCTGGCTGGGCTAATCGTCGCGCTGTGCGCGGTTGCTATTTTGGCGTGGAACGTGCCCGCCGCGGCGCAGGGTGAGGAGGGCGCCGGCGAAATTCAAGAAGTGCCCGAGCCGCCTAAGCCCGGCGACCCCGTGGACCAGTATCGCTACGCGATCGAGTGCTACCTGCTCGCCCTGGCCATCTTAAACGACGAAAACCCGCTGGAAGGCGGGCGGATGAAGGAGCCGCAGCTTAAGTCGGAGCTCTACAAAAAACTGTTCGGCGCCTATAACGCCCTGGCCCAGGAGTGTCGCAAGCGCGACGACCTGTTTAACGCGGTTGCCGTTTACGCGGACGCGATCAACCGCTTCCCCAGCCCTCTGGTGGCCAAGCCGCCGGAGACGGCCGGCGAAGGGGAAGGGGCAATGATGGAGGCGGGGGGCGAGGGCGAAGGCGTGTCCGCGGGGGCGATTAGCATTCCCTCCGGGCCGGTGGAGTATTGGACGGACATCTCCGGCTCGCTGCGCGCGGAGATGTTGGAGTATCTGAAGGTCCTGCACAACGGGTTCTGCGAGGTGCTCTGCGACCTGCGGCTGAACGACCTTGCCTATCAGCAGGCGCAGTATGCGCTGGTGATGGATCCGAGCTATGACCTGGCCCTGGGCAATGCGGCGAAGCTTGCCGTAATCCTCGGGTATTTGGAAGAGGGGCGCGACTATGCCTCGTGGCTGAAGGACCTTTCGCCGCGTTCGGCGCGCGCGGAGTGCGACCTGGCCCTGGCGAACAGGCGCATGGGGCGCAACCGCGAGGCGATCTTCCACTATCTGCAGTGCTTGCGCATTGACCCCGAGGAGGAAGACGGGCCGGGGAACAACCTGCACCCACACGTGGTCGCCCTGAACGGCCTGGGCGTGATCTACCTGCAAAACGGCCAGCTCGTGGACGCCGAGCGGGAGTTCGACAAGGCGATTGCCAAGGGCGAGCAGCTCGTGGAGTATCTGCGGCAGAAGCCCAAGCGGCTGGCCCGGCTGCGCCGGCAGGAGCGCGAGGGGCTGACCTCGGTTATCCTGGCCTACGTAAACCAGAGCATCGTCTACCGCCGGCAGGGGAGGCTTGAGGAAGCAACACGGCTTTGCCGCCGCGCGGTGGAGATCGGCGAGTGGCTGGTGCATAACGGGATTCGCGAGGATGAGATAATCGACAACATGATTGAGGATTGGAACGCGCGCGCCGAAGCGCAGGGCTCCGCCGGTGGCGCAGGAGCCTTTGGCGGCGAGGAAGAAGGCGGCGAGGGTGGCGTTAGCGTCTCGGGAGGAGACACGGTGCGCGGGATCGTGGAGGGGCTGATAAGCTCGGCGACGACCGCGGCGGCTGCCGCGGAAGGCGGCGAGGAAGAGGGGGCAACCACAGGCGGGTTTGGCGCTGCCGCGGAAGAGGGCGAGGAAGGGACGACGGCCGTGGAGGCCGCGCCGCCCATGCCCACCGTGGAGGAAGAGACGCGCGAGGTGCACTCCATCGCCTTGGCCAACGCCGGCCTCTGCTATCGCGACCGCGGGGTAAAGGCAATGGCCAAGCGCCACGGGGACTATGACCCGGGCGGCTCGACGCGCATGCTCTACATCGCCGCGGACTACCTGGAGCGCGCGGTAACCAACGATCCGGACAACGCCGAGGCGCTAAACAACCTGGGCGAGGTATATATGCAACTGCGCCGGTGGGAGGACGCGCAGTGGGCGTTTACCCGCGCGGTGGCCGCGGCGCAGTTGAAGGATCCCGCAAAGCTTGAGCTATATCAGGCGAACTTGGAGGCGGTGCGGCGCCGTTTGCAATAGAAAGCCGCGTAGCGCTGTAGCGAGAGACCGACGGAGTCGGCCAGTGGAGTGGATGCGCATGGCAAGGCAAGGCGGGCTGTGCGTTGCCCTGGCGTTGTGCGTGTTTGTTTGCGCAGCGCCTGTTGCTGCGTTTAAAGGGGGCGCCGTTTTTGTTACCTCGACGCCCACGGGTGTAGAGGTGCTGCTTGACGGCAAGTCCATCGGCAAGACGCCGGCCACGGTAACCGGCGTCGCCCCCGGGCCCCATGTGCTTGAGGTAGTGAGCGACAAGTGGGTTTACCCCGAGGCCGTGCCGACGATCGAAGTTCAGGAGGGGCAGCTCGCCACGTTTCACTTTAACCTCGTGCCCGCCTCAGAGGCGGTGCGCAATCAGGTGACCATTTACACGGACTTTGTCGGCCTGGAGATTTACATCGACGGCGAGCGCGTGGGCACGGTGCAGGAGGGCGTGGGGTTTACCCAGCCTGACCTAGCCAAGGGCGCGCACATCGTGACCATTCGCGGGCCGCACGTAAAGGTAACCAAGTTCTTTGAGATTCGCGGCGATGCCCCGACGGAGATCGAGATCCCAAGCAGCGAATATGCGGGGACGCTGGTTATCGACAGCGATCTTGAAGTGAGCGGCGTGACGCTGGACGGCAAGCCGATCAGCGGGACGCTGCCCGTGGAGGTGCCGTTTGTCCAGAGCGGGCGGCATGTCATTGTTCTGCAGGCCAAGCCGCTGCCCATTCGGCGGGAGGTAGAGGTGAGCGCGGGAGAGGTGTGCGAGGTTTCCATCATGCGCGACACGGACACCTCGCCGTTGCACATCGTTACCGACCCGCCGGGGCTGTCGCTGCGCGTGGATGGGTTGTGGCTCGATCGGCCGTCGCCGGTGACGCTGTATGATGTGGGCGCGGGCGAGCATGTGGTCGAGGCCATCGGGCCGGAGGGGCGGTTCGACTACGGGGTAACGAGGGTATATGTCCCCGGGGGCGGGGAGCCGGCGCTGGCGACGATCGGGGGGAAGAAGCTGCGCAGCCACGTTCCCCGCTGCCCGCCGGATATGGTGCTCATCGAGCCCGGGGCGATCGACGCCCTGTTCTGGAACCCGGACCCCGCGGCCGAGGCGGCGGTAAAAGCGGCCATTAGGGAGGGCTTTTTCCGCGAGGAGATCGAGGACTTCGTCCACGGGTTTGACACGCCCCCGCAAAACATTCTGGATCTCTCCTCGCGCTATGCCTCGCTGTCCATCGCCTGGCTGCGGCTGGCGGGGGCGGGGCTTTCGGAGTTTGTCCGCGCGCACGAAGAGCTGCGCAAGCGATATTCCAACGTTTTGCAGTTGCCCGGGGGAGGCGTGGAGCCCACGTTCCGCGTGGTGGAGCGCGCGTTTTGCATTGACAAATATGAGTACCCGAACAAAAAGGGCGCCCTGCCCCAAGAGGCGACGTTTTACGAAGCGATGATCAAATGCGCGGAGCAGGGCAAGCGGCTGTGCACGGCGGAGGAGTGGGTGCTCGCCTGCGTGGGGAAGAACGTTACCGTCTATCCCTATGGCAACGCGTTCGACCCCACGGCGTGCAACACGCTGCACAACAAGGAGGCGGGCGATGGGGTGGTGCCCTCGGGCTCGATGCCCAGGTGCGTGAACGACTACGGGCTGTATGACATGAGCGGGAACTTGGAGGAGTGGGTGATCGCGGCGACGATTATGCCCGATCTTCCGGGGAGCACGGATGGCTCGCTGGTGTTTAACCAGCGGGTGGCGGAGTTTGATTTCGCGGGCATGCCGTTCCCCGACGCGCCGCCGGAGCTGCGCGGGGGCGGTTGGTATTCCGGCGCCGAGGAGGCGTCGTGTCGCTATTTGCGCACAGGGAGTTTGCCGGAGACATCGGAAGCGAGCTGGCCGGGGCACGGGTTCCGCTGCTGCAGCTTCTGAGGGAGGGCACCGGCCGGGGAGATTCGCGCGGATGGGAAGAGGCGCGATGGGTAACGCAAAGAGTCACCTTCTGCTGCTGTTGGGGTTTTTGGCGCTGGCCGTAGTGTGCGCCGCGGCGAGCTATAAGTTTGGGGAGAAGACGGCGCCGTGGCCGGAGCTGCGCGTGGCGCAGGCCGAGCCGGGCAGCGAGGAAGAGTATGCCGCGGAAGAGGAGGCGGAGGAAGAGGAGTATTACTACGAGGAGGAAGAGGAGGGGCCGATGGCGGCCCCGGCAGCGGCCGCTCCCGCGGCGCCCCTGCCGGCGGCGGCGATTCCCTTCCACCCTGGCCTGGGAACGCCGGGCGGCCCGCCGGAGTGGACGCTTTCCGAGGAGGACCAGCGGCGCATCCAGTGGTCGCGCGAGGTTGCCGCGCGCTGGGAGGCGCTGGAGGAATATGAGGACCGCATGATGGGCATTAGCGACGGGACGACGACGCTGATGCTCGGCTGGCCCCAGGCGCTTCCCCGCTGGGCGCTGCTTTATGGTTGGTATGGCCGGCATGTGGATGCCCAGACGCGGGCGGCGATGCACGAGCTGCTCGACCCCGTGGCCGACGAGATCGCCTGGGCGTATCGGGGGACATGGTCGCCCGTGCCCACGGCGTCGCTAAGCATGCTGTTCGGCGGAGGCGGGCTGGGGAGCAGCGTGGTTGTCGGCCCCGATTCTACGGCCGCGGGCGCAG
>CAZMGT010000009.1:0-78785 GCA_964565895.1 uncultured Armatimonadia bacterium | reverse complement strand
TTACTTCGCCGCGTTGGAGACGATGTGCACGTTTTGCGTGACGGGATCGTAGCGCACGGTCACGTCCAGGACCTCGCCCACAAACCTCACGGGAACCATCACCCGGCCCTGCTTAATAAACGCGGCGATGTCCAACAGCACGCGCTCCTCGTCAACCCGCGCCACGCAGCTCCCCACCTGCACGGAAACCGTCTTGCCGCCCACGACGGCCTCGACAAGCTTCTCCCGCGGCCGCCAATAAACCACGCCGCCGGCGTGCTCGAGCATGTGGCGGATGGGGGCCACCGCCGTCCCGCGGAGGATCATCGGGGCGACGTCGAACGCCACGGGAACGTCGTCGAAGAGCACCGTGGTCTCCGGCGGGATAAGCAGCCTCCGCCCGGCGCGCAGCCTCTCGTTTTCGCTAATTCCATTGGCCAGGCCAATGCGTTTCATAGACACCCCATAGCGCCGCGCAATGCCCGAGAGCGTCTCGCCCGGCCGGACAACGTGCACGCGGGCCAAGCTGCGGTTAAACCTAAGCGTCCCCGCGGCTTGGCGGATGCGCGCGATAATCCCCTGCTTTGCCGCAGGGGCGCGCTTTATCCCCGGGCTGGCAATTCGCCCGATGGTCGGCGGCACAGCGGCCACGGTCCGCGCAGCGGCTACCTCGGGCTCGGCCTTCGCGGGAGCCGGGGTGGGCCGCGCGGCAATTTGCGGCCCACTCACGCGCGCCCTGGGGACAAGGTTTTCCACCGGGCGCACGGCAGGGGAAACCGACGGCCCGACGGGCGCTGCCTGTGGCGTTGGCGCGCGCTTGATCCCCGGGCTGCGCACCTCGCCCAGTGGCGTCCACTCCGCGGCCGCGGGCGCAGCAGACTCTACCGCCGGCGCCGCAGCAACCAGCCGCGGAGGAACAGGTGTCGCGGGGGCGCGCTTGGCGCTTGGCCGAGAAATCCCCGGGCCGGAGAACCGGCCAACGACCCTTCCCAAACCAGTCGGCGCGGGCGCAGCGACAACCGGCGCCGCCGCAGGCCGGCCCTCGGGCTTGGCCCGCGGCGCGGCGGTAACCTTCGGCCCAGCGCTAACCGTCGCCGGCGCAGCGGCTAGCGCAGGCGCGGGCCCTGCCCCGGAGACCTCGGGTGCTGCTGTGGGAGGCTTGGGAGCAACCCGCGGAGCAGCGGGCGCGGCCCGCGGGGGCGCCTTCTCCGGAGCGGCCGTCGGGGTCGAAGTGCGCCACGCCTCGGCGATCTCCGCCCGCGCAAGGTAGGCCGCAGCCCCGGCCTCGCTCAGCGTAGCACCGCTCGTGAGCGCCGGCGGCTCGGCGAGCACGGGGCCCGTGGGCTCCTCCGCAGGGGCGGGCTCGACCGTGGGCGTAACCTCGGTCCACGCTCCGCCCCTTATGTCCTCGATATACACGGTAACGAGCGCCGACTCCACCTCGGCGCCGTCTACCTTGGCAATCGCTTGGATCTTATGCAGCCCCGGGCGGTAGTAGGAGGGGTCGAGGACGACAACGTACGGCGCGCTGGTCGTATGCGCGAGCAGCTTGCCGTCCATAAGCACCATTACCCACCGCGCCGGCCCGCCGTGCACTTGGACTTCGATCCGCGTGGGCGCGGTTATCCGCTGCCCCTCGACGGGGTGCTCGATGGTCACGTAGTGGCCGATCTCCTCGGGTTTTTCCGGAACAAGCACGGGCCCGGTTTGCACCATAATACGCGCCTCGCCGCGGAAGCCCGCGGTGTCATAGGCCTCGACCATTAGCTCGTGCCAGCCGTCGCTCACCGGCCGCTCGCTAATATACCAGCGAAAGCGCTTAATGCCCCGCATCTCGGGGTTGTCCAAAATAAGCCGGCCCGCGTAGCGCTGGTCGACGTAGAACCGAAGCTGCTCGATGGGAGCGCCGCTGCGGCTCTGATATTCCACGACAATGCGCGGGTCGCCGGTAACGTGCTGGCGGTCGCGCGGCTCGATAAACCGGACGATGGCGCCCTTGTCCGCGCCCCAGGCCACCGCGGCAGCCAGGACGAGGGCAAACGTGGCGATAAGCACAAGCAGTGCTAAGGGGCGATGTGCTGCAAAAAGCCCAGTGCGCATGGCAACCCCTCCAGCGTTTGCGGGGCAGGCGTGAACAAACGCGCCGGCCTGACGGCCCGCTCCCTTGGGCAGCTAACCTATCACGAGGAAAACGGCGCCGTCAACCGCGAAGTTCACACGGTACACATCTTTCAGCAACGTTGTTCTCTGCCCCGCAGGCGAATCCCTTCGTCGCGCGCAGCGCGCAAGCGGGCGGCGATCTCTGGTATAATGCCTAGTCGCCGCGGGCAGGTCCCCCTGTTGGTGGGGCGAATGTGCCTTTCCCAGGCAGGTTGGTGGGCAATGGCCGACATCGTGCTCGACAACTTGGACTACGCAGTTGGCGGCCGGCCTGTGCTCCGCGGGGTGTCGCTCGCCGTGGAGAAGGGCGAGATTTTCGGCATTTTGGGGCGCTCTGGCGCGGGCAAAACGACCCTGCTCAGGCTCATCCTCGGCCTCATTCGGCCGACCGCGGGGCGCGTGTTGCTCTTTGGCGAGGACATTACGCAAATGTCCGAGCGCGAGCTAAATCGCATGCGCAAGCGCGTGGGCATGGTGTTTCAGCACAACGCTCTGTTCGACTCGCTTACGGTGTTTGAAAACGTAGCTTTTTACCCGCGCCGCTTTATGCACCTTTCCGAGGACGAGCTGCGCGCGCTGGTTGCCGAGAAGCTCGCCTTGGTCGGGATGGCGGGCACAGAGCAGCTCATGCCCGCGCAGCTCTCCGGGGGAATGGCCAAGCGAGTGGGCATTGCCCGCGCGCTGGCCAGCGAGCCCGAGGTTATCCTTTACGACGAGCCCAGCGCCGGGCTGGACCCGATAATGACCGGTACGGTAAGCTCCGTGATCAAAAGCCTGCGCGACTCGGCGCGGGTAACCAGCGTCGTTGTGTCGCACGATGTGGCCAACGTGTTCGGCCTGTGCGACCGCGTGGCATTTTTGCACGAGGGAACGATCCGCTGCCTGGGCACGCCCGCGGAGCTGGAGCGCAGCGCCGACTCGCTGCTCCAGCAGTTTCTCACGGGCAGCCCGGAGGGGCCCATGGCGGACACCGCGGCCGTTGCGGTCGGTGAAAAGGGTGTGGGGCAATGAACCGGGGCACCGAGGTTAAGGTAGGCATCGTCGTCGTTGTCGCCCTCGTGCTCTTCCTCTGGGGGTTTGGCTGGATCCGCTCCTCCGGCGTAACGCGCGAGCACTTTAAGATCGATATCTACTTCTGGTCCGTGGGACGGCTGGGCGTGGGCGCTCCCGTGCGCCTCGCCGGTGTGCGCGTGGGCGAGGTCGCCGAGATCGCCGTGGTCGATACGCCGCCGGTGATGAAGGCGGCGTTTGCCGACGCTGCAGAGCTGCCCCCGCAGGCGGTTAAGGTTACCTGCCGCATTGGCAAGGGCCAGCGGATATATGACACCTATGAGGCGCGCGTCCAGTCGCCGCTGATCGGCCAGACGGCGGTGGTCCTTATGCCCAAGGTGGGGCCGGAGAAGGGCCGGCTGCTAAAGGACGGCGACGTTATCGTCGGGATAACCCAACCCACCGATGCCGATGTCGCCCCCGCCGCGGTGGCCGCCCTGCGCGAGGTTCAAGCGGTGGCCGGCAACATCAACGAGATTATGGGCAAGGAGACGACCAAGAAAACCGTGGAGAAGGCCGTGCAGGACCTGCAGAAGGCCCTGGAGGGGTTTAGCAAAATCTCCACTAGCCTGTCCAAGGTCATCGCTGGCCGCGAGAAGGATATCGACACAGCGATCACCAGCCTGGCGAGGATGGCCTCGCGCATAGATCACGCCGCGGCAAAGCTCGACTCTCTTCTTTCCGACCCTCAAATGCACGAAGACCTGCGCACAATCGTCTCCGAGCTGCGCACAAGCGCGGAGCAAATTCGCCAGGCGAGCGAGCGGGTAAACGAGGTTCTCTCGCCGGAAAGCCGCGACAAGTTGAAAAACACCCTCGATGCCATCGAGCAGACCTCGCGCAATGTGCAGCAGATTACCGAGCAGGCGCTGAGCTTTGCCAGCAATCCGGAGAACACGCGCAACCTCGAGCGCACCTTGGCCGCGGCCGCCGACGCCGCGGAAAAGCTTAACCTCATTGCCGACAACATTCGCAAATATACCGCTGACGAGCAGCGGCAAAAGCAGTTCGAAAATATCCTCGACTCCATCGAGGTGGCCAGCGCGAACATCGCCTCCGCCTCGCAGCAAATTAACGAGCTCGTCAACAGCCGCCGCTTCATGCGCAACATTAAGCGCACCGCAGAACACGCCCAAGCCATCGGCCAGAGCGTGCGCGAGCTGCTCGACGACAACACCCGCGAGGACATTCAGGAAACCTTGCGCGCTGTGCGTGAAATCAGCGCCAACCTACAGGAGACCTCGGCCGAGCTGCGCCGGCTAATTACGGGCACGGAGACGACGAAGAACATCGAGGAGGCCGTCGCCGCGATTCGCGAGGCGAGCGAGAACGTGCTTCAAATTAGCAAAAGCCTGCGCCAGGTTACCGACGACCAGCAGACGATGGACAATGTGCGCCGCGCCGTGCACAACGTCGCCGCGCTGAGCGACTCGCTCAGAAACGCCACCGACGCCGACGTGCGCATTAGCGAGGAGCTGAGCTATTCCACAGCTAATTCGCGCGCGATTAACGTCGTCGACGTAGACGTCCTGCGCCAGCGCGGGGCGGGGATTACCGTGGGGATGTACGACGTGGGCGGCGCGGGGCTGTTTAAGCTGCAGGGGGTAAGCAAGTTCAACGACAAGCTGCACTATACTTATGGGATATATAAGGACCGCCCGGGCGTGGGTCTGCGCTATGAGAGCTCGTCCTATCGCGTGCGGGCGAATCTCTACGATGCGAACCTGCCCACGCTAGACCTCAAGGCCACGTATTTCGTCACCGGTGGGCTGAAGGTGGTTGGGCGCTACGAGGGCCTGGGCAAGGCCGCGCCGGAAGATTTCCTGCTCGGCCTGGCCTATGAGTTCTAGCGGGCGAGCAAGCGCCGTGCCGATCAAGCAGCGAACGCGGAGGTTGAACGCGATGAAGGTAATCCTCAAAGAGGAAGTAGAGGGCCTGGGCTTTGCCGGCGACGTAGTTGAGGTAAAGCCGGGCTATGGACGCAACTACCTTGTCCCTCGCGGGTTGGCGATCCCCGCAACGCCCGCGGCGCTTAAGCAACTGGAGCAGCAGCGAGCGATCGCCGCGCGCCGCGAGGAGCGCCTGCGCGAGCACTTCCAGCGGCTCGCGGAGAACCTCGAGGGCAAGAAAATCGTCGTCTACAAGCGCGCGGGCAGCGGAAGCAAGCTTTACGGCTCGGTGACCACCCAGGACATCGCCGCGGCGATCAAAGACCAGTTGGGGCTGGAGATCGAGCGCCGGCGGCTGTCTACGGGTCAGCCGATAAAAGTGCTCGGCGAGCACGAAGTGGTCGTGGAGCTGGCCCGCGGGGTGCAGGCGCGGTTTGTCATCGAGGTGCGGCGCGAAGGGGAGGAGGAAAAGGTCGCCGCGGAGGAGGCGGAGCAAGCCTCTGCTCAGCCCGCCGAGGAGCAACCCGCCCAGGAGGAACCCGCGGAGCAGGGCGAGCAAGAGAGCGACCAGCCAGCCGCCGACGAGTCAGCCCAGTAACACTTCTCTCGCCAGGCCGGTTGTGCGCGCCCGGCGTGGCCGGGCGTATTTTTGCCTAATTCTGCTTGCTCAGGAGGAGGGGCTGCCGGTGAGTCAGCAAGCAAAACCGATCAAGCCGGTGCGCGTCGACGACTACCGCTGGATGATCCCCAAAAAGGATTATCCGTTCATGCGCGTAGACGGCATGATTTACGCCACGAAGGAAATGATCGAAAAGGCTACCGAGGACGCCGCCGTGGTCCAGGTGGCCAACGTCGCCTCTCTGCCGGCGATCGTCGGCCGCTCCATGGCCATGCCCGACATCCACTATGGCTATGGCTTTCCCATCGGTGGGGTCGCCGCCACGCGCGTCGAGGACGGGGTAATTAGCCCGGGGGGCGTGGGGTATGACATCAACTGCGGTGTGCGGCTGTTGCGCACAAACCTTGAGCTAAGCGATATCGAGGACAAAATCGAGGCCCTGCTTTATCAGCTCGCGCGCGACGTCCCTGCGGGCGTGGGCTCTAAGCACCAGGAGAAGCTGAGCGAGCGCGACCTGGACGAGGTAGCCCGTCGGGGAGCGCAGTGGGCCGTGGCCATGGGCTACGGCACGGCGGAGGACATCGAGCACACCGAGGCCCGGGGGTGCCTCGAGGGCGCAGACCCCGCCGCCGTCTCCGACCGCGCCAAGCAGCGCGGCCGCCCGCAGCTAGGGACCCTCGGCTCGGGCAACCACTTCCTGGAAATCGGCGTTGTGGACAAAATCTACGACCCGGAGAAGGCCCGGGTAATGGGCCTCGCCGAGGGCCAGATTACCGTGCTCATCCACACCGGCTCGCGCGGCTATGGCTATCAGATCTGCGACGACAGCCTAAAGCTCATGCAAAACGCGGTGAACAAGTACAACATCAAGCTCCCCGACCGCCAGCTTGCCTGCGCGCCGGTAAAGTCGCCCGAGGGCCAGCGCTATCTGGCGGCGATGGCCTGCGCCGCCAACTACGCCTGGGCCAACCGGCAGATGATTACCCACCTCGTGCGCCAGAGCTTCGAGCGCGTCCTGGGCGCGGGGAGGGAGAAGCTCGGGCTAGAGCTCATCTACGACGTGGCCCACAACATCGCGAAGATCGAGGAGCACGAGGTAGACGGCGAGCGGGTGACCCTCTGCGTGCACCGCAAGGGGGCCACGCGTGCCTTTCCCCCGGGCCATCCCGAGCTGCCCCCGCGCTATCGGGAGATCGGCCAGCCGGTGCTCGTTCCCGGGGACATGGGGACGTACTCCTACGTGCTTGTCGGGACGCAGCGGGCGATGGATGAGACATTTGGCTCGACGTGCCACGGCGCGGGGCGGCTTATGTCGCGGGCAAAGGCCAAGCGCCATCGCCACGGCGCAGAGGTTGTGCGCGAGCTGCGCGAGCGCGGCATTTTGGTCCACTCCCCGAGCAAGGCGGGAATCGCCGAGGAGCAGCCCGACGCCTATAAGGACGTCTCCCAGGTGGTCGAGGCTACGGAGGGCGCGGGGATCTCCACGCGCGTGGCGCGCATGCGTCCGTTGGCCGTGCTCAAGGGCTAGCGCGGGGCCCGCTGCGCGGGTGAGCGAATGACAAGAGCTGTTTTGGTGTTGGTATTCAGCTTCGTGGTCATTATGTTTGGCTGCGAGCTGTTTACCAACGGAATAGAGTGGTTTGGGCGAAAAAAGCGCCTCGGAGAGGGCGCCGTGGGGAGCATCCTCGCCGCCGTGGCCACGGCCATGCCGGAAACGCTTATCTCCCTCGTGGCCATCGCCTTTCACCGGGGAAAGCAGCACGGCACCGACGTGGCCATCGGGGCGATCCTCGGCGCCCCGTTTCTGCTCAGCACGCTGGCCTTCTTGGTCATCGCCATCTCCGTGTTCGTCTATACCGCGCGCGGGCGCAGGACGCACGAGATGCCCGTAAACAGCGTCGTCCTCTCGCGCGACCTGGCCAATTTTTTTATTGTCTACCTCCTCGCCTGTAGCCTGGCCTTCCTGCCCGAGCAGTGGAAAACGGCGGGCCTGCGTGTGTGCGCCGCCGTGGTGCTCGTTGTCATTTACGTGGCCTACGTCCGCGCGCACTTCGCCGAACAGGGAAAGGTCGAGGCCACGGACGAACTCCGCCCACTGCGCTTCGACGCCCGCCGCCAAGACCCGCGCTTGTCGCGGGTAATCGTGCAGTGCCTCGCCTCGCTGGTGATGGTCATCGGCGGGGCGCACGTGTTCGTCGAGGAGATTACGTTCATCGCGGCCACGGCGGGGGTCTCCGCGGCCACGCTCAGCCTGATCATCGCGCCCATCGTCTCCGAGCTGCCGGAGAAGTTCAACAGCATCATCTGGGTGCGCGACGGCAAGGATACCCTCGCCCTGGGGAACGTTACCGGGGCAATGGTCTTCCAAAGCTCCATTACCCCGGCGGTCGGCATCCTGTTTACCCCGTGGTCGTTCGCCGGCCGGCCGGGGCTAACCACCTCGGTGATCGTCGCTCTGCTTTCGGCAGCATTTGTCTTGTCCTGCCTGAAGGTCATGCGTCGCCTTTCCCCGTATGTGCTATTGGTCGGCGCACCGCTGTATCTGGTGTTTGTGCTCGATGTGTTTTTCTTCCGCTGGTCGGGCTAGGGGATACCCGCCGGCAAAAATGGATGTATGCCAGTCGTTTGGGCTGGCTGTTTTTTTATTATCGCGGCCCCGCCAAGCTTTTTTTTGTGCGGCGCCCGGAATAGGAGGCGACAATGGTTCGCACAGGGGCGTGGATTTCCCAAGGGTGGGAGGCGGTCAAGGGCGACATCGGGATGTGGATCCTCGTGGTGCTCGTCGCTGGGCTAATTTCCCAAGTGCCGATTCTCAACGTGGCGATGGGCATGGGGCTGTGCTATATCGCCCTGCGCAAGCTGCAAACCGGCGGACGGATAGAGTTTAGCGATCTGTTCAAGGGGTTCGACGGGTTCTATTTCGGCCAGGGTCTTTTGTGCGCAATTGTCGTTGGCGCGTTTGCGTTTATTGCCGCGGTGGTCGCCGGCGCGCCGTTTGCCCTGCTTGCCTGGCTGCTAGGGAAGGCGAGCGAGGATTTGGGGAGCATCATAGTTCTGCTGGGCTATGTCGCCGTCGCCGTGGGCGCGCTGGTTGTTGAGACGATGTATGTGTTCGCCCCGTTTTTGATTATCGACCGACACATGGGCTTCTGGGAGGCAATGGGCACGAGCAAGGAAAAGGTTATGCCCAACCTCGCCGGCTTTGTCGGCTTTCTCATCGTCGTGGCCATCGTCTACGCCCTGGGCGCCGTGGTCTGCGGGGTAGGGATCCTAATCACCGCGCCGATCGCCGTAATGTCCGTGGCTACAGCCTATAGGGACAACTTTGCTCCCGCTGAGGAGGCCGCGCCGGCACCAGCGCCTGCCCCCGAGCCCACGCCCCCGCCCGGGGTGTAGCCTAGGCTGCGGCATAGCAGCGTTGGGGCAGCAGAGGTAGCCGGCGCTTAGCGCGTATCGCAGCGCAGCGCGCATAGGGGCGACTGCCCGCGGCTTCCCACGCCCCCGCCCGCGCAGAAAAAGCGCAGGCCGGCGTCCCTTTGCCTCAGCCGGCGATTCGCGGCAAGCCGCGGGCCGCGGGCAAGGCATAGGGCGGCGAGCCAACGCGTCGTAGCTGAAAAGCTACGGCGCCTCAAGCGGCCGCACGCGCAGCTCCTCGCTCGTTAGCACGGCGAACATTCCGTAAAGCGGTTGACCATAGGCCGCAAGAGCGTCGACGACGAGCCTTGCCTTAACATCGGCTGCCTCTTCCCCCAAGCGGAGCAAAAGAACACCAGCGCACGGCCGCCGTAGTCTGAACACTAGCTCGCCGAAGTCCTTATCGCTGGTCAGCAAAACGCGACGTTCTGCAAGGGACCTCTGCAAAACAAATCCATTTCGGGCTCCGGGGAAGCTCTTGGCAACGGACAGAACGTCGTGCCCCGCGGCGGCAAGCGCCTCGATGATTGGGCTCTCGATGTTCTCGTCTGCTAAGAATCTCACTTGTCGGAATCGATGGGAACAACGCGCTCCATAGCGACAACGTCGGAGGCGTAAGCGATTGTCGCTAATACCTGGTCTTTTGTGAGCTGCGGGTAGTCAATGGTTATAATGTCGTCCACGGATCTCCCTTGAGCGAGTTTGCGCAGGATATTTTCCACGGGAATGCGTGTCCCGGCGATCACAGGCTTGCCGAACATAATGTCTGGGTCGACGACAATTTTTCCGCGCCAGTCTGCCACTCTATTCACCTCCGCCCCCGACGCAAACACCGCACCGCAGAACGCCCTAGGAGCGCCTTCGCTAGGACCGCCTTCTGCCCTCGCGTGTATTAGCCTTTTTTCCCGAACTGCAACACCACTTTCTTCGCTTTCGCGTCGTACTTCGCCGCGCCCCCGAGGGCCTTCGCCAGAAGGTCGTAGTTGATGTAGTAAACCTTGTCTATCAAAAGCACGTCGCGCGGGCCGTCGCCCACCTTAAAAATCGCGCAGCGCGAGCCCAAGCACACCTTTATCCGCACGGGCTTTACGTTCTCGATAACCCCCACGTCGCTCGCCCCCGCGGCCTTGGCCACCTCGATTATCGGCACAAGCACCCGCTTGCCGTGCACCAGCCCGTGCGCCTTAAGCGCCTTGCCGTTAACAACGACGGAAAGCTGCGTATCGGCCGCGCAAACGCAAAGGGACAGAGCAACAACGGCAAGCGCCACGGCGAGGGACAACCTGCGCATTTGCTTCGCCTCCCGAAAAGTTCGCTCACCAGTACTGACACCCACGCCACGGGCGAAGTTCCCCACAGCGACCCCCGCGGGCAGGTCGCCCCTGCCTGTTCGCCGAAGCTCAAGGCAAACCTTGCGGGGAACAACTGCCGAGCGGGAGGGCGGGCTGTGAGTACGAGCGGAAGACAGTTTGTCATCTCCATCTCCGCGGGCGAGCACGACCGCGAGCACACCCCGCTGTGCCTCGCGCTGCCCGGCGAGCTGGCCGAGCTCGAAGGCGAGGTGACCCTGCGCCCCGAGGCCCGGGGCAAAGCCCTGCCCGGGCAGATCGAGCGCTGTGGCGAGGGCGTTTGCCTATGGACCGTCTTGGACAAGCTGCCCCGCGGCGAGACACGGCGCTTTACGGTCGCCCCAGCCTCCCGCGGCACACAGGCCGCCGGCGTGCGCCTGCGCAAGCTGAAGGACAAGGTGCGCGTGGAGATCGCCGGCGAGATGTTTACCGAGTATGTCTACGCCGGGAAAAAGCTCGCTCGGCCCTACCTTTATCCCTTGGTCGGCCCCGGCGGCGCAAAGCTTACCCGACGTATCGGCTGGCAGAGCACGCGCACGTTCGACCACCCACACCATAAATCGGTCTGGGTTGCCCACGGCTTGGTGAACGGGACGGACAACTGGTCCGAGGGCCCGGGGCATGGGTATACCAAGCACGTGCGGTTTACCTGCCTGCAGGGCGGGCCGGCGAGCGGCTGCCTGACCTCGGAGAACGTCTGGACGACGAGCGACGGCCAAGAGATCCTCCGCGAGCTGCGCGCAATCCGCTTTTTTGCTCAGCCCGCCCATGCCCGCTGCTTCGACGTAACGATTACCTTTTGCGCGGGCGAGGCCGCCGTGCTCTTCGGCGACACAAAAGAGGGGGGCCTGCTTAGCGTTCGCGTCCAGCCGAGCATGAACGCCAGCGGCGCGGGGACGATCGAAAACTCCTATGGCGCGATAAACGAGGGCGAGACGTGGGGCAAGCGCGCCATGTGGTGCGACTACTCCGGCCCCGTGGGCGAGGAGATCGTTGGCCTGGCCATTTTCGACCACCCCGAAAACTACGGCTATCCCACATATTGGCACGTGCGCAACTACGGCCTAATGACCGCCAACCCGTTCGGCCTGTCCTACTTCACCGCCGGGGCAAAGCGCGGCGACTGGCTGCTTGGGGCAAACAGCCAAGCTACGTTCCGCTATCGCGTGTATATCCATCGCGGCGGAGCGCGCGAGGGCCGCGTCGCCGAGCGCTTCCACGACTGGGTTAACCCGCCGCTGGTGGAGCTGGGCTAGGGGCGCGGCCTTTACCCGCTGAGGGGCCCGGCGCTTTGCCGTGCCGCGGTCTTAGCGCGCGCCAGGCTGGCTGGCGAGGAGCTTCAGCGCCGCGGCCTTCCATATGACGACTTCTTCGTAGGCGGGGTTTTCCTTTGCCCATGCGCCCGCCCGCGCGAGAAGCTCTTTCGCGCGGGTAGCTTGCGCGCCCCCCATCTCCCGCGCTTGGGCCAGGCGCTGCAGGCAGCCGGCGAGCACATCAACCTCCTCCAGCGCGCAACGCAGCCAGGCCCCGCGCGCCCCGGGGGCCACGCGAAACGCCGCGGCGGCATCGCCATAGCCCACCGCCTGCGGGCGCATGCGCCAGGCAAGATAGGCCAGCCGCGCGGGCGACGTCCTCCCCGCGCAGCCCAACGCCCAGAGCGGCCCCCCGCCCGCGGGGGGCAGAGCGCCGGCGTCTATCGCCCAGCGTACGGCGTCCTTCGGAGCCTCGGCCTCGACCAGCTCGCCGCGCTGCGCTATGGCCGCCGGGGCGACGAGGCGAAGGCCCGCTGCCGGGCGCGGAACATCTACCACGTGCAGCGCTAGGGCGATAGCTTGAATCTGCGCGCAGTGCGACGAGGCCACCTGCAGCGTGGCGTGGTAGACCCCTGCCGGGGCGTCGGCGCAGTCTACGCAAACGAGGAGAGCGACCGTGCGCTCGCCCGGGGCGAGCGAGAGGGGGAAGCTGCCGCGGGCGAGGTCCAGGGGCAGGTCGCGCACAGGCCGGGCTGCCCCCAGCCCGCGGGCGGGGCCGAGGACTTTCGTCAGAAAAACGCTCACTCGCTCGCGCGAAAGCTCCCGCCGCCGCTTGCCGGCGCAAGCAAATGGGGAGAGGCTCAGGCTAAGCGTAGCTTGGCCGAAAAAATCGGTTATCGCCAGGGCAAACGGCTCGCGCTCGCCCCGCGCGGCAACCGCCGAGACAACCAGCGGCCGCTCGAGGTCCGGGGGCAGGGCCGTCTCGGGCAGCGGGGCGTAGGGGTCGCAGGGCCAAATCCACGCGCCTAACGGGTCGAGCAGGCGCAGCGCTTCGCCCAGGGCTTGGCGCAGCCTGGCCCGCTCGCCCGGAGCGAGGTTCCTCTTGTCCGCGAGAGCCACCGCAGCGGCCAGCCGCTCCCGCGCGCGGGCGCAGCGCCCGGCGAGCTCCTCGCGCAGGGGGCTGTCCGGGGGCAGCTCGGCGACCGTTCGGCTAAGCTGTCCCAAGCGAAAGCGCAGGAGGGCGAGCTGATGGTCCGTTTGGGCTAGGTCGGCGGGCGCCGCCAGGGCGGCGAGCAGGCAGGCCAGAAAAAGGGCCATCGCTCACCTCCGGCGGCTAGAACAGGTCGCTGGGCAGTTGCGCCCGCGGCTCGGCGGTAATGCTCTCCTCGATGGCGTCCAGGTGCTCCAGGGCGAGCCCCGTCCCCCGCGCCACGCACTTCAGCGGGTCGTCGGCGACGACCGTGGGCACCTGCGTCTCCGCGGAAAGCAGTTTGTCCAGCCCGCGGAGCAGCGCGCAGCCCCCGCTTAGGGTAATCCCGCGGTCGATGATGTCCGCGCCCAGCTCCGGCGGCGTGTTCTCCAGCAAAAGCTTTACCCGCTCGACGATCGCCGACACGGGCTCCATAATCGCCTCGCGCACCTCCTCCGAGCGCACGGTAACGGTGCGCGGGAGACCGGTGATCATGTCGCGCCCGCGAACGTCCATGCGCAGCTCCGGCTCCTGGGGAAACGCCGAGCCGATGCGGATCTTAATCTCCTCGGCCGTCGTCTCGCCGATATACAGATCGTGCACGCGGCGGATGTGGCGCTGAATTGCCTGATCCATGCGGTTTCCCGCGATACGCAGAGAATCGCTGACGACCAGGCCGCCGAGCGAGATGACGGCCATGTCCGTCGTGCCCCCGCCGATGTCGATGATCATGCACCCGCCCGGGCCCTCGATGGGCAGGCCGGCGCCGATCGCCGCGGCCATCGGCTCCTCGATGGGAATCGCCTTTTTCGCGCCGGCGTCGAGCGCGGCCTCGATCACCGCGCGGCGCTCAACGTTGGTTATCCCGGAGGGGACACTAACGATAACACAGGGTTTGAAGAAGCTGCGCCGGCCGCACACGCTGCGGATAATTTGCTTAAGCATTTTCGCGGTAATCGCGTACTCCGCGATTACCCCATCGCGCAGGGGGCGGGTGGCGATGATCCGCCCCGGGGTGCGGCCGAGCATCTCCCGCGCGGCGTGGCCGATCTCCAACACCCGGCCCGTGTTTTTGTCCACGGCGACGACCGCGGGCTCGTCGAGGACAATCCCCTTGCCCCGCTGGTAGACGACGATGTTCGACGTCCCCAGGTCAATGCCCAGGTCGGTCCCCAGCCGCAGGTTGCCGAACAGCCGCATCCACCCGTCCCTGCCCCAGCGCGCAGAACCCTGGCGTTTGTCGTCCATATGCAAGGCACGCGCCCGCCGTACAGCGGCGCGGCGCGATCTCTTTACCTCCAGCTCGTGGCGTTGGGAGTAGCTGCGTTATGCGATGCTCAGGTTCGCCCTCCGGTCCGAGAGATCGATGCGGGAGATATTGGCGCCCAGCTTGCGGAGCTTCTCCTCCAGCCGTACATAGCCCCGGTCGATGTTCTCCACGCCCTCTACCTCCGTCTCCCCCTCGGCGACGAGCCCGGCGAGCACCAGCGCCGCTCCCGCGCGCAGATCGGTGGCCACCACGCGCGCTCCGCTCAGTCGCTTAACACCTGTGATGATTGCCGTGCGGCCGTCTAAGCTGCGAATCTGGGCGCCCATTCGCGTGAGCTCGTCGATGTACGTCAGCCGGCCCTCGAAGATCGTTTCGTGCAAAAAGCTCTTCCCCTCGGCAATGCTCGCCATGGCGACCATGGGCGGCTGTAGATCGGTGGGGAAGCCGGGATACGGCGCGGTTTCCAGGTCCACGGGCAGGGGCCTGCGTCGCGCGCGCAAGCGCACGCTGTCCTCGCCCACGGTAATGTCCATTCCCGCCTCGTCGAGCTTGTCTAGCACGCGCGCCAGGTGCTCGGGGTTAAAGTTGTCTACGGTAACGTCGCCGCCGGTCATCGCCGCGGCGATGAGAAACGTCCCCGCTTCGATTCTGTCCCCGCTAATCGTATAGCGCACCCCGTGCAGGCGGTCTACCCCGCGGATGCGCAGGTGGTGTGTGCCCAAGCCGTCGATCTCCGCCCCCGCGGCGCGCAGAAACTCCGCGCACTGCACCACGTCTGGGTCGCGCGAGGCGAAGTCGATCGTCGTCTCCCCGCGGGCGAGCACGGCGGCGAGGAGGATGTTGATCGTCGCCCCCACGCTGCAGAACTTCCTGTCCAGCTCCACGTGGCCCCCGTGGAGGCGAATCGCCCGGGCGATCATCTCCCCGTGGGCAATGCGCACGTCGGCGCCCATCGCCTGAAACCCGCGGATGTGCAAGTCTACGGGGCGCGAGCCAATGACACAGCCTCCGGGCAGGGCGACGTTCGCCCGCCCAAAACGCCCGAGCAGCGCCCCCGCGACGTGGAACGAGCCGCGCATCCGGCGCACCAGGTCATAGGGGGCGTTGTAGCCGGAGAGCCGCGCCGCGTCTACGGTAAGCACGCCGTCGGGGCTCAGCTCCACCTCCGCCCCGAGATGCTGCATGATGGAGAGCATGGTGTAGATATCGTGGGTGTGGGGAACGTTGCGGATCTCGCTTTTGCCCTCAACGGCAAGGCTCGCGGCCATTACCGCAAGCGCGGCGTTCTTTCCCCCGTGGCAGGAGATGCGCCCCTTCAGCCGCCTTCCGCCGCGAATGTAAAACCGCTGCAACCCAAAACTCCTTTCTCCTGCACAAGGTAGTTCTTTACGATACCACGCGCAACCTATTTATCGCACGCATGAGCGCCGCTCGCGCCCGAGCGAAGTCAACCTCCTGCTCCTCGGACTCCCCACGCAGGCGGCGTTGCGCGCGCTCCAGGGCCCGCCTTGCCCGCTCGACGTCGATCTCATGGGCAAATTCCGCCGCCTCGGCGAGGACGATCGTGTGTTCTGGGGTAACCTCGAGGAATCCTCCGCTAATCGCCAGGACGTCGCTTTGTCCGTTCTCATAGCGCAGGATAAGCTTGCCCACGGTAAGCTCGGCGATCAGCGGCGTATGGCCGGCCATCACCCCCAGGTAGCCCTCGCGCGCCGGGGCAATGAGCGAGACGACCTGACGGTCGAGCACCTGGCGCTCGCGGGTAACCACCTCGACGCGAAACGGCTTTGGCATCGCCCTTCTCCCGGGGCAAATTTTGCAACGCAGCGCCCCTCGCCGAAGTTCACGCGGCGCGCCCCTCGGCGAGCAGCCGCTTTCCCTTCTCCACGGCCTCGTCGATCGTCCCCACCATATAGAACGCCTGCATGGGCAGGTCGTCGTGCTTGCCCTCGAGGATCTCGCGGAACCCGCGGATCGTCTCGTTCAGCGGGACGTAGCGGCCCTCCAGCCCGGTAAACGTTTCCGCGACAAACATGGGCTGGGACAAAAACCGCTGAATCTTCCGCGCCCGCTCCACGGTCAGCCGGTCCTCCTCCGACAGCTCCTCGATGCCCAAGATGTTAATAATGTCCTGCAGCTCCTTATAGCGCTGGAGCACCGCCTGAACCCCGCGCGCCACCTCGTAGTGCTCGTCGCCCACGATGCGCGGGTCGAGAATGCGCGAGGTCGACTCCAGGGGGTCCACCGCGGGGTAAATCCCCAGCTCGGCGAGCGGTCGGGAGAGCATGGTCGTTGCGTCGAGATGGGCAAACGTCGCCGCGGGCGCGGGATCGGTCGGGTCGTCCGCGGGAACGTAAACCGCCTGCACCGCGGTAATCGAGCCCCGCTTGGTTGACGTAATGCGCTCCTGCAGCTCGCCCATCTCCGAGCGCAGAGTGGGCTGATAGCCCACCGCGGAGGGCATCCGCCCGAGCAGCGCGGAGACCTCCGACCCCGCCTGGACGAAGCGGAAGATGTTGTCGATGAACAACAGCACGTCCTGCCCCTCTTCGTCGCGGAAGTACTCGGCCATGGTCAGCGCGGTAAGCCCCACGCGCAGGCGCGCCCCGGGGGGCTGGTCCATCTGCCCGAACACGAGCGCCGTGCGCGAGATGACCCCGGACTCCTGCATCTCGAGGACAAGCTGCGTCCCCTCGCGCGTGCGCTCGCCCACGCCGCCGAACACCGACACCCCGCCGTGCTCCGTGGCGATGGAGCGGATGAGCTCCATAATGAGCACCGTCTTGCCCACCCCCGCGCCGCCGAACAGGCCCACCTTCCCCCCGCGGGCATAGGGCTCGAGCAGGTCAATTACCTTAATCCCCGTCTCAAACAGCTCCGAGACCGTCTCCTGCTCCTGGAAGCTGGGCGGGGGGTGGTGAATGGGATAGCGCTTTTTCGCGTTTACCGGCCCCTTCCCGTCAATGGGGTTGCCCAAGAGATCGAACACCCGCCCCAGGGTCTCCGGCCCCACGGGGACGGTAATCGGCCCGCCTGTATCCACGGCCTTCGTCCCACGCACCAGGCCATCGGTGGAGGCCAGGGCCACGCAGCGGACAATGGTGTCCCCCAGGTGCTGGGCGACCTCGCAGGTAAGCGGCACGTCGCGCCCGGGCATGTCGATGGTAATTGCGTTGTAGATCGGCGGGAGCATCCCTTCCTCGAAGCGGATGTCCACCACGGGGCCGATAACCTGGGCGACGTAGCCGATGTTCTTTTTGCTCATCGTCAACCGATCCTCCACGGAGCTGGGCTAGGACTGCTTGAGCGCTTCGGCACCGGCAACGACCTCCAGCAGCTCGCGCGTAATTCCCGCTTGGCGCGCCTTGTGGAACGTCAGGGTAAGCTGCTGGAGCATTTCCTCGGCGTTGTTTGAGGCATTGCTCATGGCGAGCATCCGCGCCGCCTGCTCGCTGGCCAGCGACTCGAGCAGCATGTGATAGATCTCCGTATCCACATAGCGCGGGATGAGCGCGGCGAGCAGCTCGCGCGCCTCGGGCTCGAAAAGATAGTCCACCTCCGCGGCCAGCTCGCCCTCCTCCGCGGCCGGCGCGACAAACGGCAAAAACGGAACGATCTTCGGCCGGTGGACCACCGTGGAGACGAACTCCGTATATACCAGGTGCACCTCATCTACGCGCTTTTCCTCGTAGACGCCGCGCACGCTCTGCGCGATGGCGCTCATCTCCTGCGGCGTGGTGTGCAGGGTGACGCCCTCGAACGCGGCGATAATGCTAAACCCGCGCCGCGCAAGATACTCGCGCCCCTTGCGGCCTACGACGATATACTCCACGGGAGCTTCGAAGCTCTCCGCGTGGCGGGCGGCGGCGCGCAGCACGTTTGCGTTATAGCTCCCGCACAGCCCCCGCTCGGAGGTCACCACGACAAGCGCCACGCGCTCCGGCGGCCGGCGCACCTCGAGCAGAGGGTGCTCGATCTCCCCAGCGTGGCTGGCCACGCGGTGGACGATCTCCGCGATCTTGTTGGCATAGGGCCGGCCCGCGGCCACGCGGTCTTGCACGCGGCGCAGGCGCGCCGCGGCGACCATGCGCATGGCCTCGGTGATTTTCTTAATGTTTTGTACCGAGCGAATTTTTCGGCGAATAAGCCGCGTGCTAAGCACTATGCGCCACCTTCCCCGCCGTCGCCCGCGGCCTGGGCAGCCTCTACTGGCTGCCCCTTACCGCTCCGCGCCGCCAAAAATACCTTCTTAAACTCCACAATCGCCTTCTCCAGCGCTTGGCTTAGCTCGTCGGACAGGTCCTCCGTTTGGCGCAGCTCGCGCATGATCTCCGGGTGTCGCTCGTGAATCCACTTCAACAGCTCCTGCTCAAACGGCTTAACGAGCTCCAACTCTAGATCGTCGGTCAGGCCGTTAACGCCGGCGAAGATAACGACCACCTGGTCCCACACGGGCATCGGGGCATATTGCGGCTGCTTAAGCAGCTCATAGAGGTGCTTGCCGCGGTTGAGCTGGGCCCGCGTGGTGGGGTCGAGGTCCGCGGCAAACTGGGCGAACGCGGCGACCTCGTTATACTGCGCCAAATCCAGGCGCAGCGTGCCCGCGACCTTCTTCATCGCCTTGTTCTGCGCCTCAGAGCCTACGCGCGAGACGGAAATCCCCACGTTGATCGCCGGGCGAATGCCCTCGTAGAACAGGTCCGGCTCGAGGTAAATCTGCCCGTCGGTAATCGAGATTACGTTCGTGGGGATATACGCCGAATAGTCGCCCGCTTGCGTCTCGATAATGGGCAGCGCGGTAAGCGACCCGCCGCCCAAGTCGCGGTGCATCTTTGCCGCGCGCTCGAGCAGGCGCGAGTGCAGGTTAAAGATGTCCCCGGGATAGGCCTCGCGCCCGGGCGGCCGGCGCAAAAGCAGCGAGATCTGCCGATAGGCCTGGGCGTGCTTGGACAGGTCGTCGTAAACAATCAGCGCGTGCATCCCCCGGTCGCGGAACCACTCGCCCATGGCACAGCCGGCATATGGCGCGATATACTGCTGCGCCGCGGGCATGCTCGCGTTGGCCATAACGACGATGGTATACTCCATCGCCCCGTAGCGCTCGAACGTGTTAACGACCTCGCGCACGGTGCTCTGCTTCTGCCCAATGGCCACGTAGATGCAGTAAACGTCCGTGTCGCGCTGGTTAATGATCGTGTCCACGGCAATGGCCGTTTTGCCCGTTTGGCGGTCGCCGATAATCAGCTCGCGCTGGCCGCGGCCGATGGGGATCATCGAGTCAATGGCCTTCAGCCCCGTTTGCAGGGGCTCGCACACGTTCTCGCGCTGGACGACGGTGGGCGCCAGGCGTTCGATGGGGGCGAATTCCTTGGCGGCGATGGGCCCCTTGCCGTCTAGCGGCTGGCCCAGGGCGTTAACGACGCGCCCCACGAGCGCCTCGCCCACGGGCACTTGGATAATCTTCCCCGTGGTGCGCACCTCGTCGCCCTCTTTCACCTCGTCCGGGTTGTTAAGCAGCATGACGCCGACGTTGTCCTCCTCAAGGTTCAGCGCGACGCCCATTATCCCACGGGGAAACTCGAGCAGCTCGCCGGCCATGGCCCCGGCCAGGCCATGCACGCGGGCGATCCCGTCGCCCACCTGGAGGACGGTGCCCACGCTCGCCTCCTCCATTGTCCGGCGATACTGCTCCAGCTCCTGGCGGAGGATCGCGGCAACCTCGTCCGGTCTTACGCCCATACTCTCACCTCGTGCCGGCGGCATACTGCCAAAAGCCCAAGTATAACTGTTCCCTCGCTTTCAGAGAACGGTTACCGGCGCGGCGAGCAGCCGCTGGCGCATCTGCTCCAGCGCCTGGCGCAGGGTGCCGTCGAGCACCGTGTCGCCGACCACGACAAGAACCCCGCCCACAACCCCAGGGTCCACGCGAAACTGGACGACCAGCTGCTTGCCCGTATACCGCTCCAGCGCGGCAACGAGCCGCTGCTTGTGCTCCTCGGTAAGCTCCACCGCGCAAACGATCGTCGCCCGGGCGACGTTTTCGTGCTCGTCGCGCAGCTCGGCGTAGGGCTCAAGCACCTCGACGATCACTTCCGGCCGGTGCTTTTCCACGCATAGGTGCAAAAAGCTCAGAACAAGGGGCGAGGCGCTCTCTGCGAACAGCCGGTCGATTACCCGGTGCTTATCCGGCCGGCGAATGGTGGGCGAGAACAGCGCCTCGGCGAGCTCGGGCAGAGAATCGATGAGCTCGCGCAGGCGCTTTAGCTCCTCGAACACCTGGGGCACCTGGCCGCGGTCGAGCGCCGCGCGAAACAGGGCCGCTGCGTAGCGCCGGGCCACTCGCGAGCCGACTGTCAACTTCGCCGCTCCTCGATCTCCTTAATGTATTGCTCGACAAACCGCTCGTGGTCTTCCCTGCGCAGCTCCCGGTCCAGGATCTGCCGCGCCCCGCTCACGGCAAGCTCGGCGATCTCCCCGCGCAGGGCAATGCGCGCCTTGTCCAGCTCGCGCTCGATCTCCGTCTGCGCCCGGGCGATCATCTCCTGCGCCTTCGCCCGCGCCTCCGCGATGATCTCATCGCGCGCCTCGTGCGCGCGCCGTGTCGCCTCCTGGATCATGTCCCGCGCTTCGCTTTCGATCTGCGCAATGCGCCGCTCATACTGCTCGCGCAGGGCGTGCATTTGCTTCTCGTGCTCCTCGGCGTTGCGCAGGCGCGCGGCGATCTCCTCGTTCCGCCGGTCCATCATGCCCATTATCGGGCCGAACAAAAAGCGCTTAAGCAGCAGGTAGAGCAGGACGAACGAGATCGCCTGAACCAGTACAATGCGGGGCTCGAGCCCCAGAGCGTCGAGGATCTGGGACACGGCAGGCGCTCCCCTCGCAGGCCGGGGCAAGGCGGGTGCAAAAAGCGGCGCTAGCCCGCCCCCGCGGCCTTCTCGATCACCGCCTTAATCTCTTCCCAGCTCGGCGGCAGCTTAATCCACAGCAAAAAGAACATCAGCAGGGAGTAGATTACCAGGGACTCGATCAGCGCCAGGGCGATGATCAGCGTTCCCCGGATATCGGCCGCCTTTTCCGGTTGGCGGGCGATGCCCTCAAACGCCGCGGCGGAGGCCCGCCCCTGCGCGGCCGCTGCGGAGAGAACGGCAAGGGGCAGCCCCAATCCTGTGACCAGAGCAAGGCAAGCTAGGTAAGTCAATTGCCTCCTCCTTCCTGTTCCTTGCGCGTCATCCACTGCTTACGCCGCGGCCTGCGCCTCGGCCGCTGTGCCCTCCTCGCGCTCCTCCGCCATCTCGCGGTGCGCCTCCGTTGCCCCAGCGACATAGGCGCAGGTTAGCGCGGCAAACACCAGCGCTTGCAAAAACGCCGTAAACACGGCAAAGCACGTTAGCGGAAAATGCAAAAACACCCCGCCGGGAAACCACCCGCTGTCCCCTGTTACGGAAAGCCCCCCGGCCGACGTTTGGGGGTTTGTCCCGATAATCCACAGCCCGGCGAGAACAAGCAAAATCTTGTCCTCCCCGCCCACGTTCCCATATAGTCGAACGGCCAGGGAGACGGGCCGGGCGAGCTCCCCGATTATATGCACGGGAATGTTTATCATAAACAGCCACCACGGCTCGCCGATAAAATGCTTCACATAGCCCAGCCCGTGCGTGCGAAATCCCCAGTATTGCGTGTAAAGAAACGCCATCATGGCCAGGGCAACGGTGGTGTTTAGCCCTAGGCGCTCCGTGCCCGTGGGCGAGATCGCCCCGGGGACGATGCCCATTAGGTTGCACACCAAAATGAAGATGAACAGCGTGCCAATAAACGGCGCGTGCCGCTGCGCATCGCGAGGGAGAGCGGTCTGTGTGAATTTGATTAGCGCGTCCACGACCAGCTCGAGCAACCCGCCCAAGCCGCGCTCGGGAATCCGCTTAAGCCGGCGCGTTCCCGCAATGCTCAGCGCAAGCAGCAGCGCCGCGGCAACCCACGTCCACAACACAAACGGGGGCAAGCCGATCTTCTCGGCCACCGGGTTAAGCCACGAGCCGTGCCCCACGTGCTCCTCCGCCGCCTGCGCGGTCCCCTCGCCTTGCCCGGCGCCCAGGGCGGCCCCCGCCGCGCTGCGGATGATATACGTCCCCTCATGCAGCTCGGCGATGAGCGTTCCTGCGCTTTGTTCGGCCAGTGCCTGGTCCATCGTCCTTTAGCCCGCGAAAAGACAATCTCAGCGCGCCGGCGGCGGCCCCCGCGCCGTTTAGCGCCCGCGCTCAGCAGCCGTCGCCAGCGCGCCTGGTTTGCTTATTGACCTTCTCCTCCGCGGCGCCCGCTCCCTTGTCGCCCGGGGCAGGCCGGCCAAACCGTATCGCCGCGCCGGCGATCTTTAGCACGATAACCGCGGCGGGCATGCAAATGCCTACAACAACGGCGATAGGATTAAACCGCGCGTAAACACTCAGAAGGTAAACAATGCCCAGGAGCGCCGGAATTTTCACCACCGTCGCCCCGCCCACGACAAGCCCGGCAAGCCTCCCCTCGCGCGCGCGCATGGCCCGCGCCGCCGTCGCCTCAAGCAAGCGCAGCGAGCCCAGCCCCAGAGCCACCCCCGCGGCATAGCCCCCGTAAATCGGCCAGTCATATCCCCGCGCGCCCAGCCCGACAACGCCCACGAACGAAACCCAAATCGTCGTGCGGAACGTGCGGCGGATGAGGTTCTCCTCGCGGGCCAACGAGAGGTCCTCCCGACGGCCGCCCGGCGCGCGCCCGCGGGCGCGCCTATTTCTTCCCCGTGCGGTCGTTACCGATGCGCGAGGCAAACAGAAATAGCTGCCGAAAACCGGCAGCCGAGCCGAGCAGCACGCCAGCGATGGTAAACCATGGCACGCTAAGCCCCAAGCGCTTGTCCACATAGGACCCGCCGAGAAAACCGATGAGCAAGCAGGCGCCGAAATATGGCCCGAGGGAGATCGCCTCCAGGGCCCGGCTCCAGCGCCGCCCACCACGACCCTCGTCCTCGCCTTTGCCCATGGCGGGCCCCCACAACCCGGGGATTGTAGAGATATTCCCCCGCACTGTCAACCGCGCCGCCGGCGGCCTCGGCTGCTCGCCCAAGCGCCCCCGCGCAACCACCGCGGCGCTTCGCGCCGACGTCGCCGGCACGCCCACGGGCCAGCCGCGGGCTTTGAAGAACACGCCGCTTCGGCCCAGGCCTGTCTCCTGCTTTTCATAGAAGCACGCGCTCCGGTTGCACCGCCTACGGCCCCATCCTCGCCCGGTCTCCGCGCTAAACCAGCGCGCACGGGACGGCCGACAACGCGGCCAAGAGACCGCCGCTGTTGAGCATTAGTCCAGCATCGGCCGAAGCTAAGCGCGAAGCGAACAGAGAGATTGACTGAGGTCACCCGCCTAAAGTACAATGCGCGGCGACCGCCGGGGGGACGGAATATGGGCGTATTTTGTTATGGCGAGGGCGACACGGAGGGCCTGTTTATTAGCGTAAGAGCTTTAGGCTCCCACTCCCGCACGCGCCAGCTTGGCGAAGGGAAGACCTGCGCGCGCCGCGCGCCCCACGTCGTTCCCCTCTGCTCTGCACGCAGCAGCCGCTTAGGGTCCACACACCGCGCTAATACCGCGCCTTCTCGCGGAGATCGTCCCTCTTTGCGCCCCCTGGGGCGAACACATAGTAACCGCCAACGCGCGGCCTGCTCACCTGCGCCGAGGAGAGTGGCGGGCGCAGGCGCGCTTTAGGCAAACGGGGGTGGGGCGATGCTTCGGGCTTATAGCGTGCTGCGGGCGGGTGGGGCGGTTGCCCTGCTTGGCGCTGTGGTGTTTGTGTTGCTGGGAGGGGTAGTGCCCTCGCGCAGCGCGGGAGCGGCGATTACTGCGCTAGACCGCGAGGGGGACGAGCTGGCGCGCAAGCTGCGCGAGGCAGAGCGGGAGTTTCGCGCGAGGGCGGCAAATCCGCCCACGCCGGAGCCGACGATGGACCCGGAGGTGCGGCGGAGGACGCTGGGGCCGACGTATAACGAGGCGGTGCGCTCGGACGGTCCATGGCCGCCGCCGCAGTGGAAGGAGGTTCCCCCGCCGGAGGATGCGCCGCGGGAGCTGCGCGATCGGACGAAGTATCGGTGGTATTTAATGCCCAACGAGGCGGGGAGGCTGATTGTGAGCTTTGCGCCCGTGGGCAAGCCGCGGCTTCCCGCCGTGCGTCCAGACCCTAGGAGAAAGCGGTTGAACCGGATTGCTAAGCAAGCGCTTATCGAGCCGTGGCAGCTAAGCAGGTTGCAGCGCGAGATGCCCCGCCTGGCGTTGCTTTTAGTGGACAGAGATCTGCGCGGAACGAGTCTTGGAGGATGCTCCTCCATGATTTTCTCCTCTGTGCTTCACGAAACTCGGCAATCGAAATACAACTCGCGCTTCGGTGTCTCATTGAACACCCACGTGCTGGCCGACGACGAGGAGGGGAAAGATTCTTTAGAGGCGTTCGTCCGCTTTCGCTTGAGCCAGGTGAAACCGGTTCCCGTGCCGGCGACAAAGGATGGCAAGCCAATTGTCGGCGACGGTGCGTGCTGGGTCACGTTTCCGAGCTCGAGGCAGTGGTGGCCGCGCTCGAAGATCTTAGAGTTCCACTGTGGCAATGTGCATGTCGAGATGGACGTGACGGACTTGGGGGGAGAGCTAACCGAGGAGCAGATGGTGGAGCTGATCGAGGAGCTGGGGAGGAAGATCTGCGAGAGGGTGCGCTATGTGCGGGCGTGGGCTGAGGGGAAGGAGGAGCGGGTTGAGCTTTTCGGCAGGCAAGTGCAGGCGCGGCGCGTGGGCGAGGAGGGGGTATTGGTTGCCCGGCTGAGCGAGTTGGCCGCGGCCGCGGGGTTGGTGTTTCGCTATCCCGAGGAGCTTGTGCAAAAGATGCGCCGGGAGCTGCAGAGCCTGGCGATAAACCCATATTACTGGACTGAGAACCGGCGGATAGACGGCACATCGGACCTGACGCTGGTTACACGCGAGGGTCGGGAGCTTTTGTTTGTCGGGGGTTATTGTGAGATTCGCGTTGGGGGGAAGACGATTTTCACGCGGTTTCCCAACCTACGCGCCTCGGACAGCACGGTAATCACGGACATGCTGGTAGACGTAGAGGGCTTTAAACAAGCGCTACGCGCGGCTTCGTGAGAAGCGCCCGAACCCGCCGTTTGCACAAAAAGAAAGCGCCGCAGCGCAGACTTACCCGCCGCTGCGGCGCTTGAGTTTTTCGCCGCAGTGCACTACCCTCCTGATGACCAAACCGCGACAGCTTTGGAGGCCGAACGGCTATGGCTTTGCCCACCGTGCGCCTGGGAACGCTTGAGGTTACCCGACTGATCATCGGCGGAAACCCGTTCTCGGGGTTCTCCCACCAGTCCGCGGAGCTAAACGAAGAAATGCGCGACTACTATACCGTGGCGCGCATTAAGCAGACGCTTAACGAAGCGGCGGAGGCGGGGATAAACACGTTTGTCGGCCGCGCGGACAACCACATTCAGCGCCTTTTGCGCGAATATTGGCAGGAGGGCGGGCTGGTTAAGCAGTGGATCGCCCAGACGGCGCCGGAGCGGGCCTCGCAGCTCGACAACATCGACCAAGCGGCGGGCTCTGGCGCGGCGGCGATTTACATCCACGGCGGGGTAACGGACCGCAAGTTTGCCGAGGGCAAGCTTGAGGAGCTGCGCCCGTGGCTGGAGCGGATTAAGGAGCACGGACTGCCTGCGGGCATGGCCTCGCACCAGCCCGACGTGCACCTTGCTGCGGAGGAGCTCGGCCTGCCCACCGACTTTTACGTGCAATGCTTTTACAACATCTTCCAGCGCGGCGAGAACTACCTTGCCGAAGACCGCGAGAAAAACACAGAGACCATCCGCAAGCTGCCCAAGCCCGTAATCGGCTATAAAATCCTCGCCGCGGGGCGCAACGACCCCGACGAAGCGTTTGCCTATGCCTTCTCGCACATTAAGCCTAAAGACGCCGTATGCGTCGGCGTATATACCAAACACAAGCCGAACATGATCGCCGAGCTCGTGGAGCTGACGCTGAAGTACTCGCCTCTTTCCCCAAGCAGCTAACCGGCGCGGAAGCGGCCGAAAATAGCTGCAGCCCCCGCGGGGCACGGCAGGGGCCGCAGCGATGGGAGAGAGAAACGGCTACCGCGCGGGCGGTAGGAGCTGCCCCCAGCAGATGGGCTGGCCGGCGATCGCCGGCGCGTCGCTCGTTAGCCGCAAGGCCTCGCCCGAGCCGTCGGAAGCCTTAACGAATATGTCGCACCGCGTTCCCCCCGCTCCGGGCTTCTGGGCGGAGAGCGCGAGGAGCTCGCCCCGCGGCGACCAGCACACGCAAATGGGCAAGCCGCTCAGCCCCTGCGAGACGTAGCAGTCGCCGCTGCCGTCTATGCGCACGACACCCGCCTGCTGCAGGTTGGCGTGGGTATAGGCGAGCTTTGTCCCGTCGGGCGAGAGTGCCGCCCAGCGGAGGTAGTCGGCGCCGGCGAACACCGGCTCGGGCTCGCTCACCTCGCCCCCCGGGCCGATGTGGCAGACCAGCGCGCAGTTGTTCCTGGTAAAGTAAATCGCAGAGCCGTCCGGCGCCCAGCTCGGCTGCTCGCACGAGCCCGCCACGCCGTCTACCACCTGGCGCAGGTTTGCCCCGGACACGTCGCACAGGTAAAGCGACGAGCCGTCGTCGTCAACGTCCTCGAGCGTTGCGGCAAAGGCAAGCGTTGACCCATCCGGCGAAAACGCCACGCCGTAGGGCTCGTAGACGTATGTATCCGGCGGGGTAACGGCCCAGCTTGCGCCGAGCTTGCTCCCGTTCCACTCCATAACGCGCAGCTCGCCCGTAGTGGCGTCGAAGCAGGCGATCTTCGTGCCGTCGGGGGAGATCGCCGGGGCATAGCCGCGCGCGGACTCCACCGGCTCGAGCGGGGCAACCTCGCCCGTGGCTGGGTCGAGCAGGCACAGCCTAGGCCAGCCTTGGTCGCTGCCCACGAACAGTATCCGCTCCACGCGGTTGTCTATCGTTATCTCCGTGCTCGCGCGGGCTTCGATGCCGTCGTCATCCGTGGCGACAAACGTTACGGTATATGTTCCCGGGGCGGAATATGCGTGCGTGACCTCCTCGCCCGAGGCCGTCGCTCCGTCGCCGAAGTCCCACCGTTGGGAGACGATCGCCCCGTCGGGGTCGGCGGCCGCGGCGACGAACGTTACCGGCTGGTTTAAATATGCCCGCGCCGGGCCGGAGACGGTGGCCACGGGGACGGCGTTTTCCGGGTCCGGGGCAAGCTCGATGCTCAGCCGGGTAAGCGCCCCGCGGAGGACCTCCGCGTTAAGCTGCGCGCTGGCCAGCGCCGTGCCGTCGGCTTTTTTCGCGGTAATCTCAAAGTGCCTATCCGGCCCTGGGGGAACGGTGAGGAGAAGGGTTTCCGTGCCCCCCTCGTCGCTCTGCCGGCGCAGGGTGGCCTCGATGGGCTCCATGTCCAGCGCGGTAATGCGCACCTGGACATACTCCGTGCGGCAGGGGATAAGGCGCGCCGCGGGGCCGCGAGCGTCTTCGGGCAGCGGGGGGAAGGTAACGCACACCTCAACCTGGCCTTGGCCGGGCGCAGGCAGCGCAGGGGCAACCGCCGGCGGGCCGCCTGCGATGGGCACCGTTGCGCAGCCCGCGGCCAAAACGGAGCACAGCACGCCGCCCGCGAGCACGATGATAACCCTCGCCCAGCGCGCCACTTAGCGCACCCCCCTCGCCGCGTGGATCTCAATTAGCGTGCGCGAGACCTCCATGCGCACGGGGATGCTCAGCGTGCCCCCGTTGGTGCGCAGCACAAGCGCGCACTCGTAAAGCCCCGGCTCAAGGCCCTCGCGCGACACGGAGACGGCTACCGCGGCCGAGCCGCTGCCGCTTGTCGGGGCAACGGAAAGCCACGGCGCGGACTCCTCGAGCGTCCATTGGAGCTGGCCCGCGTTTTCCACAATTTGCAGCGTTTGCGAGCAGGCGAGCGAGCCAAAGTCAAGCTCGCGCGGGGAAACGCTAAACTCCGGCCGGACAACGGACACCGCGGCCGTGCCCGTCTTTCTCCCGGCAATGGCCACCACTGTCGTCTGGCAGGGCTCATTGCCCGCGCGGAACACGCCGTATTCGTCGATCGTCCCCCCACCGCCGACGACGACCCAAATCGGCTGGATGGGCTGGACGTTGCCGTAGATGTCGAGCACCGCCGCGGAGAAGCGCAGCGTCTGCCCCACGGTGACCTCGGCGGCGCTGGGGCTAACGATAACCTGCTTAAGCTGGGCGAAGACCTCCTCGGAGACGAGGGTAATGCGCAGGCGCATCTGCTGGCCCGGGGCGAGGGTCGTCTGGATCTCGATCCTCTGATAGCCGGAGTCGGGCGGGGGCTCGACGACGACCGTCACATCGCCCGCGGGCACACCGCGCAGCTCGTAGTAGCCTGAATCGTCGGAGTAGTCGCCCACGAGCACCTCCTGGCGCACGCCCGCGGTGCCTTGGCCCGTGGCGGGCTTGGGAACGTAGACATAGGACTGCGGGATGCCCAAGTCCGGCTGCAGGGCGTCTACCACGTGCCCATAGATTAGCGACTGGCCAGGATCGGCCGGGGTTGTCGGAGGCTCGTTCGGCGTTTGCTCTGGCGACGGTGTGGGCGCGGGAGCGGCGTCATCTCCGGGTTGGGGCTCGGCGATGGGCGAGGGGGTGGGAGCGGCGAGCCCGTCGTCCGCTGGGGCGCGCTCCTCGCCCTGCGATGGGTTGGGGATGGGCCCGATATCAATAACGCCGGCGGAGCAGCCCAGCACGCTGACAACCACCGCCGGCGCGCAGATCGCTAAAACGGCTACCTTTGCTCTCATAATCGGGCCTCCCGCCCGCGTTTTCCGAGCGGTGTACCCTTAATTCCACAGACAAGCGCCGCCTAAACGCCTTGCTTTACATTTTTTCCACATTTTTTTCACAGGGCGGAAAACTTGCCGCAAAGTAGCGTTTGCAAGCGGAGTAAGGGCGCCTCGCCACAGGGCTTGGGGCTGCCAGGTGCCGCTTGTCGCTAAACGAGGGGGAGGGCCGGGGCAGAGCAGGCGACGCGGGGCGCGCCAGGCGCGCTATACGTTGTCCCAAATCTCCGCTTCTTTGTAGGGCCAGGTGTGCTCGAGAAACTCCGCCGTGGCCTCGGGGTCCGGCCCCATGTAGAGGATGGACAGGTTGTCCCAGGAGAGAATGCGCTGGGCCACTTCGTGCACGTCCCCCGGGCCCACGTGCCGCGGCCCGCCGAACATCTTGTCGAACTCGTTTGCGCTGCTCAGCCGGCTGAGGAAAAAGTTCGTCCCGCGCAGGGGCGCCGCCGTCTGCGGGTCGTCCAAGAGATAGTCCTGCAGGTGGGAGAGGATGGTCAGCGCCTCCTCCACCTCGGCGTCCTCCGGAGGCTCTAAGAACAACGACTCCACGCTCCGCGCGAGCGCGCCCACCGTCTTCTTAAACCGCGCGTAGCTCCCCTGAACGTAGACCTCGAGCACGAGGACATCGTTGAGATACCACAGGTCCGAACCGGCCATATCGCCTAGCCCCAGCTCCCAGGACAACCGCTTAACGACGCGCGAGTCCGGCCCGTTGCCGAGCACGCAGTCGAGCACGCGCAGCATAAACTGCGTGCGCGGGCCGCCCTCGGTGTCCGGAAAGAGCAGGTGCAGGCTAAACCGCTCGTCCACCGTAGGCACAATGACCGTCCGCCGCTCGCGGGTTAGCCCGCCGTGCAGCCGCGGAGGTGGGGGATTGCCCGAAGCCTCGATAACCTGGCGCAAGCCCTCCGCGGCAAGGGCCAGGTCCCTCTCGCGATAAGCGCCGGCGACGGAAAGCACGACATCGGGCTGCACCCAGTACATGTCGAACCGGCGCGCGACGTCCTCCACGGTAATGCTGGGCAGGGTGTCGCGCGTGCCCGTCACGCTAAAGTTCAGCCCCTCCTCGAGGAGCACGCGGTGGATCAGGTCGGACACGTCATAGGGCACCTCGTAGCTTTCGGGCAGGCTCTCCCAGAGGACGGACTTCTCCAGCTCCAGGGCCTCTTCGGTAAACTGCGCCTCGCGCAAGAACCTGGGCACAAGCTCGGCGATCTCCTGGCCCCGCGAGCGGTGCCCGCTGACGAAAATATATGCCTCGCCCGGGGTAACGTGGCCGCTCGTATATCGCCCGTGGGCGATCCCCCGGCGCCGCACGGCGGAGTCGGTCTCCACCACGCAGCGCTGGGTAAGCAGGGCCACCCCCGGTTTGCTCGGGTGGTCGGTAAGGCTCCCCGCGCCGACGTGGATGGAATAGCAGACGGAGTGCACGTGCGGCGAGTATAGCTCGATAACCCTCATGGCCCTCGCGCCAACCTCAAGCTCGCGCCCCGCGGTCAAGCGCAGTGCAAGTGTAGCAGCAGGGGCGGCCAAGCTCAACTGATCAAACAGCGGGCGGCTCCGGGCAGTGCCCTCGCTGCGCGCGCCGATTTTACATAATTGCGATTATATATGGGAGGGAAACACCCCCCGCCGGTGAATTTAACCGAGGAAAATTTCGCCCCAGGAGGAGGCAAGCGGTGAACAGATTTATCGGCGCAGCGCTTGTTGTTTCTCTTTTTGCACTTCTCCTCATCCTCCCCCGTCTGGGCCAGCGCCAACCGCCCGCGCCGCAGCCCGCTCCCTCAGCCCCCTACCAGGCGCAGCCCGCGTCCTATAACCCAAGCGACGTCTACCTCAGCTATTTCAGCGGGCACTGGTGCAACTGCTGGCGGCGCAACGATCTCCCCCCGTTCGAGGAGCTAAAGAGCTACGAGGGCGTTCTTCCCCGAGCGAAGACGCCAGCGTGGGCCAAGAACAAGCTCATTATGCTCGACGGGCTGAGCCCTGCGGAAAAGCTTGCCGCGCGCGCCTTTGCGGGGATCGTCAACCGCCGCGTGCCCATGTGGTATCTCGTGGAGCGGGGCGACTTTTGGCTGCGCGGGCGGCGCGCGCCGTGGCGCCGCGCCGCGGTGGGCGACCCGCTAATGGGCATTTGGGCCCGGGGCAAGCCCTTGCCCCAGCAGGTGGGCTATAGAATCGACAAGTCCAAGCTGCTCATGGGGATAAAGCGCTTTGTTAACGAGCTGCAGCCGCCGGAGTTTAACGCCATTGTCCTTTACGACCCGGCGCTGCTCGACCCTAACGCCAAGCCGGCCCAGCCGCGCGCCGTGCTTAACGTGGTGCGCACGCTGTGCGCGGTGGAAAACGCCCTGCCCCTGACCCCGGAGCTTTATCGCAAGTTCGTCCAGCAAAGCTGGTCCGCGCAGGGGATGCAAGATCGCGTGCCCCAGCTTCCTGTGCTCGACACAACGCAGATGAAGCAGTGGAACTTGGCCACCTACAACGGCGACGAGAAGCAGGCGACGATGGCCGTATATACCTGGGCGCTGAACAACCTTTGGGACAAGTGCCTAAAGTTCGCCCTGGTCTTTATCCCCCCGCTGGGCAGCGCGGGCGAAACGGACCTTACCGACTATGTTACGCAGTTCGACCTGTTCACCTTTTACATCGACGGCGACACGAACATGGACGAGCGCACCCTGGAGCTTATTTTGAGCAAAACCCCGCAAAACTGCCCGATAATCGGCGTTATCGGCACGAAAGACGACCCCGAGCTTGAGCAAAAGCGCACGCGCTTGTTGCGCCTGTTCTCGCGCTTTGGCAAGTTCTTTATCGACTGCCGCGGGGCGCGCAACATCTCGTATCACTCCGGCGAGCGGCCGGTCCAGCGCGAGCCGCTGCGCCCCAAGCCCCCGCGCCAGGTTAAGCTCGAGGCGAACAAAAAATACCTCGCCTTCTGCTTAACGTGCGGCAACTCGCTCGGCTATTTCCTCAACGAGCGGCCGGTGCACTGGGACTATCAAAGCCGGGGCTCCTTGCCCCTGGGCTGGGCGATCCCCCTCGCCGCGGCCGACGCCTTCCCCAACTTGCTGAAATACTTCTACCTCACTGCCTCGGCCAACGACTGCTTCGTCGCGGACATGTCCGGCATGGGCGAAATTCACGCGCCCGTGTTCGGCGAGGCGTTTAAGGAAAAGGACAAGATCTTCCAATACTTCCTCCAGAGCACAGCGGGCTACATGAGCCTGTTGGGCATCGACACATTGTGGGTCGACGCCGCCGACGAGCAGACCCTGCAGCGCTACACTACTGTGATCGACGGCCTGCGCGCCATTCTCTACGGGACCAACGCCGCGGGGGAGTATCTCGAGCGCAGCTCGTTCCGCGTGGGGCAAAGGCCCGTCTTTTGCGCCTTTCGCTCGGTCGCCGCGAGCCGCAAGGTGCTCGAAAACCTCCCTGCCGAGCTGCGGGGCAGGCCTGAGCGGTTTGTCTTCGTGGGCATTGACGAAACGCAGTTTTCGCCCGAGGAAGACGTCGTTGCCCTAATCGCCCGCGCCGCGCGCGCCCTGGGCAACGAGTATCTCGTTGTCCGGCCGGACGAGCTCGCCGCGCTATACCAGCAAGCTGTCGCCGCGGGGCTTGCGCCTGAGGACAAGCCCGCGCTTGTCGCCCAGGCCACTGCGCAAAAGGAGCTGGCCATCGCCAAGGTCGCGCGCGGGGCGATCGCCATTGACGGCGCGCTGGGCGACTGGCGCAAGCTGGGCCTACGGCCGCTTAGCATCTCCTCCGCGGCGCAGGTTGCCCAGGGAGCGGAGCAGCGGCAAGGCGCGAGCGACCTTTCTGCAACCGTCTACCTCGCCTACGACGAGGACTATCTCTACCTTGCCGCGGCGGTGCGCGACGACGTCGTCCACGCCGACGACTTTAACCCTGCCGCGTGCGACTCCGTGGAGCTTGTGCTCGACGCGCGGCGGGCGCCGTTCCGCGAGCCGCGGCCCACGGAGGGGTTCTATCGCCTGCGGCTTACCCCCGCGGCGGGGCTGCTGCAAAAGCCCAAGCTCTCGCTTATTTACCCCACGTTCGACGTGGGCCCAGTAAGCATGAACCGCCACGGGATCGAGGAGATCTTGGCCAGCGTGCGCACGAGCGAGGGATATGTGATCGAGGCGGCGCTTCCCCTGCTCAACTTCCCCCGGGCGCGGTTTGCCCCGGGGGCCGAGCTCGGCTTTGGCCTGGCCATCAATGACTTCGACCGCGGCCCCGCCGTGGAGGCGCGTATGGAGTGGCAGGCGAAAAACTCCCTACAAAACGCACTTAACCTGGCCCGGGCCAGGCTCTCCTAGCGTGGCGCAAACCATGCCCCAAGCAAGCGTGCGCTTTTCGTGCCCCGTCCCTCCGCAGGCGGAGCAGTACTTTCAGCGTCTGCTTAGCGACCGAGGCGCCGCCTGGCTTAAGACGGCGCGCGCCGGGGGCAAGAAGGTCGTCGGCTACTTCTGCACCGTCCTACCCCAGGAGCTCTTCCTTGCCGCGGGGGCCGTGCCCTTTCGCCTGTGCGCCGGCGCGTGGGGGGAAAGCGCGCCGGGCGCGCCCCTTGCCCGCGACTCCTGCCCCGTGGTCGCCGCGGCGTGGGATACGCTACGCGCGGGCCTTGCCGCAGAGCTCGAGGCCATCGTCGTCTGCACCACCTGCGACTGGAAGACCAAGCTCGCGGACCTCCTCCGCGCGCAGGGCAATGTGTTCCTCATTGATCTTTCCCCAGGCAGGCCCGCCGAAGAGGTCGTCGCCGAGTGGGAGGGCCTATGCGCCTGGCTCGCCGACATTACCGACGTCCCCGTTACCCGTGCCAGACTGGAACAAGCGATCGACCTCGTCGCCCAGGCGCACCAGGCCCTGCGCGCGCTGTTCGCCCTGCGCCGGCGCAAGCCGCCGGCGATTTCCGGCTCTGAGGCAATGCTCGTTGCCGACGCCCTGTATTACGGAGATGTGGCAGGCTGGACGGCCGCCTGCCGCAGGCTCGCGGACGCCCTGGCGCGCGCGCCAAGGGAAAGCCGCCCCGCGCGGCCGCGCGTTTTGCTCACCGGGGCGCCGATCATCTGGCCCAACGACAAGCTCCCCCGGCTCATCGAGCAGGCGGGGGCGGACATCGTGTGCGAGGAATTCTGCTCGCGCCTAAATGTGTTGTATGAAAATGGAGCCCCGCGGGGGAGGCTGCGCGAGATGCTCCTCTGGCTCGCCCGGCGGGCTGTGGAGCGCTGCGCCTGCACGTTTTCCCTCCCCGTGGGCCGCCGCGTGGCGCTCGTTCGGCGAGCGCTGAGCGACTTCGAGGTCTCCGGCGTGGTGTATCATATCCTGCGCGGGTGCGCGCCGGCGGCGGTGCAGGCGGCGCCGCTTGCCCGGGCGCTGCGAGAGGCTGGCGTGCCCGTGCTCGAGCTAGAGACGGACTACAGCGCGGAGGACGTTGAGCCGTTGCGCACCCGCATAGAGAGCTTCGTGGGTATGCTCCAAGCGCCAGGGGCGGAGCAGCCCACGGCCCAGGGCGTGTGAGAGATGGACCTTTTCGCAGGGCTAGACATCGGCTCCACAGCGACCAAGTGCGTGCTGCTAAACGAGAAGCGCGAGATCGTTCAGGCCGACGTCGCCCCCTCCGGAGCGAACTGCCGGCGCACGGCGCATCGCCTGCTTGCCCAGCTGCTCGAGCGCGCCGGCGCGGGGCCGGGCGATGTGCGCTATGCCATTACCACGGGCTACGGCCGGCGCCTCGCCGAGCTGGGGCACGAGATCGTGAGCGAGATTACGGCAAACGCCACGGGGGCGCGCTGGCTCAGCCCGCCGGGCAAAACCGTGCGCACGGTAATCGACATCGGCGGGCAGGACAGCAAAGTAATCTCGCTCGACGAGCAGGGCCGCGTGGTTAACTTTGCCATGAACGACAAGTGCGCCGCGGGCACAGGGCGCTTTCTCGAGGTTATCGCCCAGCGGCTCGAGCTTAACCTTGAGGATCTCGGCAAGCTGCACTTTGCCGCCAAGCACGAGCTGACGATCAACAGCGTGTGCACGGTGTTTGCGGAGTCCGAGGTCGTCTCGCTGCTCGCGCAGGGGCGCGAAGTGCCCGACATTGTCGCAGGAATACACCGCTCAGTGGCGAAGCGAGTGGGGCAGCTTGTGCGCAGCGTGGGGGTCGTGGAGAGCGTGATGTTCGACGGCGGCCCGGCGCAAAACCGCGGCGTGGCCGCGACGCTTTCCGAGGAGCTGGGCGTGGAGCTGCTCGTCCCAGACGCCCCCCAGCTCGCCACGGCCCTTGGCGCGGCGCTTATTGCTTGCGAGCGCGCGGAGCGCGGGGCGCGCGGGGAGCCCATCTCCCTCGCTGTGGAGCACTAGCTTGCGCGCTCGGCGTGCAAACCCTGTGCGGAGGGGGCGATGACCGTGTGCAGGCGGGCGGTTGGTTTTGCGCTGCTTGTTTTGGCGTGCGTTTGGGGCGGGGCGTTTGGCCAACGCGGCGGGAAAATGACCCTCGCCAAGCTTAACGTCCCGGGCTGGCGGCCGGCGAGCGAGATCCGCACCTATGTCGGCCCGAAGCTCGAGGAGGCGATCGACGGCTTCGTCGACTTTTACCTTGGCTTTCGGTTCCTAGACTCCGAGCACCGCATTTTTCAAAAAGGCAACAAAAAGCTTGAGGTTTTCGTCCACCGCTTTGGCACGCCCGAAGATGCGTTTGGCCTATATACCGTGCGCCGCTCGCCGGGCAAGCTGGTTAACATCGGCGACCACGCCACGCTGGGCAAGCTCCCCAACCTAATGGTCTGGCGGGGGCGCTATTGCATCCGTATCGCCCAAGTGGGGCGCGCGCCGATTACCGAGGAGGACATGCGCCCGTTTGCCGAGCGCCTCGCCGCGCAAGTGAGCGGGAAATATAACATGCCCGCGCTCGTGCGCGCTTTGCCCGCAGACCGCGTGAACTGGCTTACCCTGCGCTACTTGCACTATCGCAACGCGTTGGAGCAGGTGCTTAACATCTCGTTCGACAACGTGTTCTTGCTTGGCGAAGACCTGCAGAACCGGCGCTGGGATGTAGACTGCGTCCTTGCCGAGTTAACCGTAGCTGGCGCCCCGCAGCTTGTCGTTTTGGCCGCCTATCCCAACGAGCAAAAGGCGCAGCAAGTGGTAAACATGCTCGCCCAGGTAGCAGTGGACGACGGCCAGCGCCTGCTTTCGCGACGGCCCTGGTTGGACTATCTCGCGCGCAACGGCAAGCACACGCTTATCTTTCGCTCGCAAAACCTCGTCGCCTACGCGCTCGAGGTGGCCCAGCCCGACCGGGTAAAGGCGCTTTTAGAGCAGGTGATCGCCCGATATCGCAAGCTGTCCTAGACCGCGCCCAGGCCCTGGAGCCGTTTTTTCGCTGGGCGGACTACCACAGCCCGGCACAGGCTATCGCCGCCCACCGCGGCGCGGGGCGCCGCGTCGTTGGTGTGCTCTGCGCCCTTGTCCCACTTGAGCTAATCCATGCCTCAGGTGCGGCCTTCGTCCGCCTCTGTGCAGGCCAGCGCAAGGACGCCGAGCGCGGCGCGGCCGAGCTTCCCCGCGACACCTGCCCCGTGGTCCTCGCCTGCTGGGGTGCGCTGTTTGCTGCCGAGCAGCCGGCGCCCGAGGCCTTGGACCTCGTCGTTGCCCCGATCACCTGCGACTGGAAGGCGCGGCTGGCCCAGCTTGTTGGCGAGCGCGCCCCCGTCCTCTCCCTCGACGTTCCGCGGCGCAAACACAGCGCGCGGGCCCGCGCGTTGTGGCGCGCCGAGGTCGCCCGGCTGCGCGACGAGCTGGGCCGCCTGGCGGGGCGGAAGGTCGACCGCGAGGCCCTGTTGCGCTCGGTTCGCCTGTTCCGCCGCGCCACGCGCGCCACCCGGCGGCTCGTCGAGCACATGCGCAGCGACCCGCCGCTGTTGCGGGCAACCGAGGCGGCCCGCGTGTTTTGGACGGCATATTGGGCGCCGATGGAGGAGTGGGCCGCGGCCGCGCAAGCGCTGGCCGACGCTCTCGACGCCAGCCCAGCCGCGGAAGAAAAGCCCGCCGCGCGCCCCCGTCTGCTGCTCACCGGCTCGCCCTGCGTGTGGCCTAACGCCAAGGTGCTTGCCGTGGCCGAGGAAGCGGGCGCGGCGATCGTTGCCGACGAAACCTGCGCTGGCCCGCGGCCCCTGTGCGACGCCGTGGCCCTGGACGAGCCCACCCTGGCCGACCTTCTCGCCGCGCTTGCCGACCGCTACCTGCTGCCCTGCACCTGCCCCTGCTTTTCGCCCAACGACGATCGCCTCGAGCGCCTCGCTTTGCTTGCCCAGCGCTTTTCGGTCGATGGCGCGATATATCACCTGCTCCGCGGCTGTCACCTTTACGACGCTGAGCTTGCCGCCGTGCGCGAGCGCTTGGCTGAGCTCAACGTTCCCGTTCTCTCCATCGAGACCGACTACTCCGCGGAGGACGTAGAGCAAATCCGCGTGCGCGTTGAAGCGTTTGTGGAAATGCTCCGCGGGCGCCAGCGGCGGCGCTAGCCCGCGCGGCGCTTTTTCAGCTCGTGGGCAATGCGCACGCCGTGTAGGGTAAGGTGCTCGTCGACCTTTTGAATCGTTTCCGAAACAGGGGCGATGAGCTTTGCCTGGCCCCCCGTAGCTACCACGCAGGGCTCGCCGGAAAGCTCGGCGAGGATCCTGCGCACGATGCCGTCTACTTGCCCCGCAAAGCCGTAGATAATCCCCGAGCGCAGGCTGTCCGCCGTCGTCGTCCCCAGCGCCGAGCGCGGAAGATGGAGGTCCGCGCGGTGCAGCAGCGCGGCGCGGGCATAAAGCGCCTCTACCGCGGTCTCGATCCCCGGGGCAATCGCTCCCCCGAGATACGTCCCGTCCTCGGCCACGGCGTCAACGGTCGTCGCGGTGCCGAAATCCACGACCACCGCGGGCAGCCCATGTCGCTCGCGCACGGCAAGGGCGTTGGCGATGCGGTCCATGCCGATCGACGACGGCGGCTGGTAGGGCGTGCGGATGTCTAGGTCCTCGATGTGCAACACGTCGGCCTCGTGCTTGAGGTAGCGCCGCGCCAGCCGCGCAAATTCCTCCGTCAGCCGCGGAACAACGCTGCAAATGACAACGCCGCACAGCTCCTCCGGGCGCACGCCGCTTGCTGCCAAGGCCCCAAGGACAACCGCGCCGTAGGTGTCACCCGTGGCCTCGCGCCGCGTCTCGATCCGCCAGTGGTGGCGCAGCTCGTCGCCGGCAAACGCGCCGATGCCGATGTTTGTGTTGCCGATGTCCACGGCAAGGAGCAGGCTCATCGCCCACCACGCTTTCGCTTAACAAGGACAATGCGCCCCTCGTCGTGGCTTACGCGAACGTCGTCCATGAGCCCCAAAATAAGGCGCATTCCCCGGCCAAGGTGCAAGCCCTCGGCGGCGCCTACAAATCGCCCGCCCTCCAGGTCAAGGGGGATCCCCGAGCCTTCGTCGCGCACCTCGACGATGAATTGATCGGGCGCGTCGAAGAAGTTGACCTCGACGTACTTCGCCGGGTCGCCCTGGTTTCCGTGTTGAATGGCGTTGGCCACGGCCTCGGAGACGCACAGGGCAATGTCTGCGGCGTCTTCGGCGTCGAACCCAGCCTCTGCCGCACGCTGGAGCGTCTCGCTGCGCACCTCGCGGAGGAGCTCGAATCGGCTCTCAATGCGCATTGGCTACCCGGCCCGCCTTAAAACCCACAGCTTTTGCAGGAGAACAACCCGCACCCCGTCGAGGGTTCGAAGGCCAGGCCGCGCGCTCCTCCCACGCGGAGCGCAGAGCGCCGCAGAGGGTTTAGGCTTCTTCAAGCTGGCTTAGGCCGACGATGCGAGGCCGAAGAAGGCAGCAAGCGGGGGCGCGCACGCCGCGTTTGTTGCCCGTTAAACCCGTCACTCCACGATATACGCGCGGAACTCCCCGGCGAGCCAACTGTGAGACTCGTCGTCAATGCACAGGGCGATACGCCCCAGGGCAATGCCCGAAATGTCGTTCGTGGGGTCGTTGTCCGGGGTAATCTCCGTAATCTCAAACGCACAGGCCCAATTTTGAGCAACGGTCATTTGCACGCCGTCTGGCTCAGGATAGTGGTAAAAGGCGTGAAACTCGCGAAAATCCACCTGCTGGGAAAGGGTTTTGGTAAAGCTGCCCGTCTTAAGCCACGCCGGCCGGGCAAAGCGCAGCTCAAACGCGCTGTTGCCCTCAAGATGTCCCCCTGGGGCGTCGGGGGCCTTGTCCGAAAACGTAATGTCCGTGGAAATCCCATTATAGTCGCGCTCGATTACCACATATTGCGGAACAAACGAGGCCCCGTTTAGCATCCCCTGCACGGGGTGCGCGGGAATGTCCTGCAGCGTGGGTGTTGGCGTCCAGCGAAACGCGGATGGCGAGGCGGAGGCGCCGGCCGGCGTTTTCTCCTCCGGCGTGGGCGCCTGCGGGGTGATCGGCGCCACCGAGACGCTCGTCTTCCCCTCGCCCGCGGAGCGGCAACCCGCGGCAACGATAAGCGCCATGCAGGCCAGTACCACCAACAAAGCGCGAACCATTTTCTGCCTCCCCTGGCGGGCAAAAGCGCTGTTGCTACAACGGTCAATACGGCAAAGCGCGGCGCCGTTTTGAGCGCAGCGCGGCTCCCGGCCCCGAGAAGGAAAGCACCCGCGGCGCAATGAACGACAAAATATCTCGCCCGCGCCAGGCGGCGGTGACTGCCATGCTGCCCAGTCTTTCTATCTTTTTTCCCTGCCACAACGAAGTCCAAAACATCGGGCCCCTGGTGCAGCGCGCGCTTGAGGTCGCCCCGCGCGTGGCCGAGCGCTTTGAGATTATTATCGTTGACGACGGAAGCACCGACGGCACCGCGGAACTCGCCGACGAGCTCGCGCGCAGGCACCACGCCGTGCGCGCCGTGCACAACGAGCGCAACCGCGGCTATGGCGGTGCGCTTAAGCGCGGGTTTTCCGAGGCGCGCATGGACTACGTGTTCTTCACCGACGGCGACGGCCAGTTCGACGTCGCCGAGCTGGAGAAGTTGGTGCAAAAGGTTGGCCAGGCGGACATTATCTGCGGCTTTCGCATAAGGCGCAGCGACCCGTTCTACCGCACGATAAACGCCAAGCTTTATGGAGCATTTATTCGCCTGTTGTTCGGCCTAAAGCTTAGGGATTTAGACTGCGCGTTTAAGCTTATCCCCCGCCGCGTACTTGAGGCGATCGAGCTGGAGAGCGAGGGGGCGCTGATTTCCGCGGAGCTTATGGCCAAGGCCCGCCGCGCGGGGTTTAGCTATACCGAGGTCGGCGTGCACCACTACCCGCGGCGCTATGGCGAGCAATCTGGGGCGAAGCTCGGCGTTATTTTGCGCATGTTTTGGGAGGTTTTTAAACTGTGGCGCAAAATGCGCTAGCTCGGCCGCAATCCGTGGGAATCATCGGCGGGGGTTTCGCCGGCCTAGCCACCGGCTATTTCCTTTCCTCGCGCGGCATCCGCTGCACCGTCTACGAAAAAGACGACCGCCTAGGCGGGCTTGCCGCCTGTTTTTCCGTCCACGGGGCGCCGCTCGAGAAGTTCTACCACCACCTCTTCGCGCACGACCGGGCAATGCTTGCGCTGGTCCGCGAGCTGGGCCTAGGCCAGTGCCTCCTTCCCCGCGAGACGAACACAGGGGTGTTTTACGGAGGCAAAATCTGGCGCCTCTCTACGCCGCTGGACCTTCTCCGCTTTTCCCCCCTCCGCGTTGCCGACCGCCTGCGCCTGGGAATGCTCGCCCTGCGCGCCCGACTTGTGCGCGACTTTCGCGCCATCGAGCACCTTACCGCACGCGACTGGCTCGTGCGCATGGCCGGCCCGCGCGTTTACCAGGTCGTCTGGGAGCCGCTGCTCCGCGGGAAATTCGGCCGCTTCGCCGAGGAGATCGCCGCCCCGTGGTTTTGGAGCAAGCTTAAGCTGCGCGGCGGCTCGCGCAGCGCCCGCCAGGCCGAGGAGCTGATTTACATCCGCGGGGGTTTTGCCCGCGTGGCCCAGGCGCTTGCAGAACGCATCTGCGCCGCGGGCGGCGAGGTCCTCTTGCGCACGCCCGTGGAGAAGATCGTCGTGCGCAACGGCCGCGTAGCCGGCGTGGTCGCCTCCGGCGCAGAGCGCGCGCACGACGCCGTGGTGGCCACCGTCGCCCCGCCGCTTGTCGCCCAGCTCGCCCCGGACCTTCCCGCGGGTTTCGCCAGCCGCCTGCGCGCCGTGCGCTACCTTGGCGTGGTGTGCTTAGTGCTCGCCCTAAAGCGCAAGCTGAGCGAGACGTACTGGCTGAACATCAACGAGCCGGGCTTTCCGTTCGTCGGAGTGATCGAGCATACAAACATCATCCCCCCGGAGGAGTACGGTGGGGTGCATTTGGCGTACGTGACAAAGTATATGCTCCCCGACGACCGGCTGTTTGCGTTAGACGGCCGGGCGCTGTTTGAGGAATATCTGCCCTGGCTTAAGCGGATATTTCCCGACTTTGAGGAACGCTCGGTATGCGCCCTGTATTGCTGGCGGGAGAAATATGCGCAGCCCATCGTCAGCGTGGGCTATGGCGAGCTTGTCCCTCCGCAGCGCACGCCGATTGCCGGGCTTTTTTTGTGCAATATGGCCCAGGTTTATCCGCAGGACCGCGGGACGAACTACTCCGTGCTCTTTGCAAAACAGGTTGCCACAATGCTTAGCAAAGAAGAACAATAAAGCGAGGCGTAAGAAGGGTAGGCGATGAGCGATGAGGCGCATGATAGCCCTTGCCCTAGGCTTAGCTTTCGCGGCGCTCGCCCTGGGACATACCCAAGCCGCGCAGCGCGAGCCCGTGGGCGACGAGGCATATGCCATCCTCTGCCAATTCTACCGCTATGACGCAAACCTGCCGCTAAACGCCAACGTCGAGCGTAGCGAGCCGGTCACCGGCGGGCACATCGAGTGGTTTTCGTTCGACAGCCCCAAGGGCGGCCGCGTCCCGGGGATCCTCATCGTTCCCGAGGGCAAGGGTCCGTTCCCTGTGGCCCTCGCCTTGCACGGCTACGGCGGGAGCAAGAACACCGCGCGCGAGGTCTGGCCCTTGGTCGCCGCGCTGGGCGTCGCCGTGATCTCCCTCGACGCCGTCTACCACGGCGACCGCGCCGTGGAGGGCGTGAGCATTTACGACCCCGAGCACCTCGTGCGCAGCCGCGACGCGCTTATCCAAAGCATCATCGACTATCGCCGCGCGCTGGACTACGCCGCCACGCGCGAGGACCTCGACGTCGGCCGCGTCGTCTGCGCGGGTGGGAGCATGGGGGCGATTATGGGCGTAGTGCTTACCGCGGTGGAGCCGCGCATTGACCTGGGCATTTTCATCGTCGGCGGGGCGGACTGGGAGCTAATGGCCGCGCAGAGCAGCCTACCCGAGGGCGAGCAGGCGCGCAAGCTCGGCGTGCTTAAGCAGGTCGGCGACATCCTCACCCCTGTGGACCCGCTACACTTCGCCCCGCACCTCGCCCCGCGCCCCGCGCTCTACATCAACGGCCGGCAGGACACCGTCGTCCCCGTCGCCGCAAACAAGCGCCTGCACGAGGTGGCCAGCGAGCCGAAAACGATCAAGTGGTTCGACTCCGGCCACAGCGTCCCCGAGGGCCCGGCGGCGATGGAGGTGCTCAACTGGCTTATCCCCAAGCTCAACGCCCTCAAAAGCGAGGTCGAGACGCGGCGCTAGGCGGCGGGGCCCAGCGCGGAAAAACGCGCGCAGCGCGCCCACGCTCGGCGCGACGCCACCTTCCTGCCGCGCGAGGGCCTCATTGCCCCACGGGCTCGCTTATTGTGTGGTACCAGTGAAACTCGTTGTCGAGCGCGAAGTTCGAGGCGCGGCGCAGCGTCTGAAACGTTCCCGCGTCGGACCAAAAGCCGGAAAGCTCAAACGCGCACATCTGCCCCCGTTCGATATAGGCGTTGTTCACGTCGGTAATCTCCAGCTCGCCCCGCGCCGAGGGCTTAAGCCCGCGAACGATGTCGAAAACCGATGGGGGATAGATGTAAAGCCCAGTTACCGCATAGGGCGACTTAGGCTGCGCCGGTTTCTCCTCGATGCGCAGGGGGCGGCCCGCGCCGTCGAGCTCAAGCACGCCGAAGCGCTCCGGGTGGTCAACTTTTTTGTAGAAAATCGCCGCCTCGGCCCCGCTTTGCCGAAAGCGCTCGAGATAGCCGCTCATCGGCTCGTGAAAGATATTGTCGCCAAGGATAACCACGATATGCTCCTCGCGGGCGAAACCCTCGGCCAAGCCCACCGCCTGGGCAATGCCCCCCGCCTCATCTTGGACGCGATAGCTCAAGTTAACCCCAAACCTGCTCCCCGAGCCGAGCAGGGCCATGACGTCGGCGATGCTCTCGCCCCCCACGACGATCATGATCTCCCGCAGGCCCATCTCGATCAGCGTGTGCAGGGGGTAATAGATCATGGGAAACCGGCCCACAGGGAGCAGGTGCTTGTTCGTGACGCGGGTCAGCGGGCGCAGGCGCGTCCCCTTGCCTCCGGCGAGCAGCAGGCCCTTCATCGCTAGCGGTCCTTTCGCGCCCAGTCGTAGTCGATCTCCCCGCCGTGCGCGGGAAAGCGCACCTCGTCCGGCTCCGCTGCGTTATAGGGCTCCGTGGGAACGTTGATCACCAGCGCCGGCTCGCCGCTGATGCACTTGAACCCGTGAGCGACGCCCGGGGGAATGACCACGAGAATGGGGTTGCGCTCGCCTGCGAAAAACTCCTCGATCGTCCCCTTTGTCGGCGAGCCTTCGCGCCGGTCGCAAAGAACGAGCTTAATCATCCCCGCCACGCAGCAGAAGTAGTCCGTCTGCCGGCGGTGCATGTGCCACGCTTTGACCACACCGGGATATGCCGCGGTGAGGTATACCTGGCCGAACTTTTGGAAGATCTCCTCGTCACAGCGGAGGATCTCAAACAGCCATCCCCGTTCGTCGCAGTGCACCTCAAGCGGCTTAACGCGCACGCCCTCGATTTTCGCCACAGCGACCACCCCTGCGCAGCCCTTGTGCCGCAGCAGGCAAGCAGCGCACCGCGGGCCGCGCGGGCAAACGTTTCCCCCAGGCGGCTTAAGCTTCCTTCACCGCCTGCCTGCCCGGCAGGAGCACGGCGATTGCCTGAGAATGCCGTGTCATAGATGGACGAGAAAGGAGCCATGCGCAACATGAACGACCGGCCGAACATTCTCTGGATCTGCACCGACCAGCAGCGCTATGACACAATACACGCCCTGGGCAACCCCCATATTCGCACGCCAAACCTCGACCGCTTGGCCGCGGAAGGGGTGGCGTTTACCCACGCCTTTTCCCAAAGCCCGGTATGCACGCCCAGCCGCGCCTGTTTTCTCACCGGGCGCTACCCGCGCACCACGCGCTGCCGGCAAAATGGGCAGAACTTCCCCCGCGGCGAGCTGCTCATTACCAAAATGCTCGCCGACGCGGGCTACGACTGCGGCCTCGTGGGCAAGCTGCACATCTCCTCCGCGCACAACAAAACCGAGCAGCGGGTGGACGATGGCTACCGCGTATTCCACTGGAGCCACCACCCCGCCCCAAGCTGGCCAAACAACGCCTATATCCACTGGCTCAGGGAAAAGGGTTATAGCTGGGACGACGTCTACCACCAGCCCAAGGGCGCGCACGTTTGGCCCGGCGTCCCCGCGGAGCTACACCAAACCACTTGGTGCGCGGAGAAGACCATCGAGTTCATTACCGAGCAGCGCGACGGCCCGTGGCTGATGAGCTTCAACTGCTTCGACCCCCACCACCCGTTTGACCCGCCGGAGGAGTATCTCAGGCGCTACGATCCCGACGCCGTCCCCCCGCCCCGCTACCTCCCCGGCGAGCTCGACAACAAGCCGGAGTTTCAGCGCGTAGACCACCAGGGCGCCTATGGCGGAAAAGGAATGTCCTCCGCGCGGCTTACCGAGCGCGAGCACCGCGAGATCGTCGCCGCCTATTACGCAATGATCGAGCTCATTGACGACCAGGTGGGCCGCGTGCTCGACGTCCTGGAGGAGACGGGCCAGCGCGAAAACACCATTGTCATTTTCATGAGCGACCACGGGGAGATGCTTGGCGACCACGGAATTTTGCTCAAGGGGCCGTATTTTTACGATTGCGCCGTGCGCGTGCCGCTGATTATCTCCTGGCCCGGCCGGTTTGCCCAGGGCTTGCGCTCGGACGCCCTCGTCGAGCTTATGGACCTCGCCCCGACGCTGCTCGAGGCCCTGGGCATGGAGGTTCCCCGGAGAATGCAGGGCAAGTCGTTTCTCCCCATTCTCGAGGGCAGCGCCCCGCCGCACGAGCACCGCGAGTTTGTCTTCGCCGAATACTACAACGCCATGCCCGGGCATAACCACTCGGCGTTCGGCACAATGATTCGCGATCGGCGCTATAAGATTTGCGTCTACCACGGCCGCGACGAGGGCGAGCTTTACGACTTAGAGCAAGACCCGGACGAGTTTTACAACCTGTGGGACAGCGCGGAGCACCAAGAGCTAAAGTGGCGGCTGGTTAAGCGCTGCTTCGATGCGAGCGTGTTTACCATGGATCCCGAGCCGCCCCGCGTGGGCCTCTACTGAGCGCCAAGGTAGGGGAGCGGCGAGCGATACCCGAACCTGTATAGGCGAAGAGAGGCGAAAAGCGCGGGCGCGGGGGAGTTATCGCCCCGTGCGGCGGGGGTGTGCGCTATGGCGGGCGGGGAGAGCGTTGGCCTGAGCATCGGGCTTGTCGGTGGCGCGGCGGCCTATCACGGCAAGGCGTTTGCCGCGCTGCTCAGCGACTACAACCGCACGCGCTACGAGGGCCTGGGCTGGTGGGCCCCGGAGCGGCGCGTCGCCGGGGCCTCGGTGACCGTCGTCTGGGACGCTGACATCGAGGCCGCGCGCCGGCTGGCCTGGGCCGCAAAGATCCCCCGCGTCGCCGAAGAGCCCGAGGAGCTCCTGGGGACCGTGGACGGCGTAATACTGGTGGACGACGGCTCGATGCGCCACCAGCGGCACGCCGGGATCTTCTTCCACGCCGGCTTGCCCGTGTTTATCGACAAGCCGTTGGCGCCGAGCTTCAGCGAGGCCCGGGCCATCGCCGCCCAAGCGAGCGAGTGCGGGGCGCCGCTGATGTCCTGCTCCGCCCTGCGCTTTGCCGCGGAGCTGGCCACCGTGCGCGAGCGCCTGGCCGACGTGGGCGAGATCGTCTCCGTAGAGGGGCGCTGCCGGGGGCAGATGTTCTACTACGGGATTCACCTGCTTGAGGCGCTCATGGCCGCGCTCCCCGGCGATTTAGAGCTTGTGGGCCACGGCCGGCGCAATGAAATCCAATGGGCGGAGTTTGAGCACCAGCGCGGCTATCCCGTCAGGCTCGAGGTCAGCGAGGAGTGGGCGTATTTGCTCGAGCTGACGTTTCGCGGCTCGCGGGGCCACCTAACCGTGCCGTTTACCGACGCCGAGGGATTTTACGGCAACCTAATGGAGCAGGTGGTGCGCTTCGTGCGCCGGCGCGAGGCCGATCCTCTGCTCGCCCGAACGCTGCGGCAAATTGAGCTGTTAGAGCCGACGCGCGAGGATGAGCTTTCGGCGTAGCTTTGCCTGCCTTTTTCGGCAAAGGCGCTGCACAGCAAGGGGGCTTGGGCAATGGCTATAAGATGCCTGCGCACAACGCTAACCGTCCTCGCTCTCGCGGCGCTCGCCCTGAATATCTCTCTCGCTCAGGAGGAGGCGACGCCCGCGGCGGAGGCCACCGCCCGCGCAACAGCGCCCCCCGCAGCAACGGCCGCTCCCGCGCCAACGGCCGCCCCTGCGCCCACCGCTGCTCCTCCCGCGAAAACGCCTGCCGCGGGCCCCTCGCCTGCGCCGGAGGCCGCCGCTACGCCCGCCCCCGAGGCCACGCCCAGCCCCGAGGCTACACCGCTCGCGACACCGGAGGCCACGCCCACCCCGGAGGCCGAAGCGACCCCCATTCCCGAAGCCCCCACGCCGGAGGCGATCCTCGCCCCCACGCCCTCGGCGCGCCAGGTGCGCCGCGAGCGCAGCCAAGAGGCCCTGCGCAAGGCCCTCGCCGCGCTACAGGCCCGCCGCGTAACGCGCGCCGAGCCCGACATCGCGCTCATTAGGCTCAAACAGCAGGCGGTGGTCGAGGCCTCCGCCTTCCGCCGCGAGATGGCCCAGGCCCAGGCCAAAAAAGCCGACGCCCAGGCGCAGAACGAAAAACTCTCGCGCGACCGCACCACCTGGCCCCGCGCCGTTGAGCGCGGCCGCCGGCTCCTCTCCGAGGCGTTGGAGTATCTCAAGGCGCTAGACGAAATCGCCGACAAGAGCGAAAGCGCCTATATGGCCGCCGCCGAGCGCCGCGCCCAGCTTGTGCGCGAGCTCCCTTCCTATCGCCAGGACTTAGCCAGCGCGCGGAAGATCCTAGACGAGCTAAAACGCAAAGGCATTCCCGCGGACGACCCCAACCGCCAAGCCGTGGAGGCCGCCGTTGCTGCGCTTAACACGCGCGTGGAGATCGTGGGCAAGCTCGTGGGCCTTTACGACGAGATCGCGCGGCTTGCTTCGCAAAACGTGTCGCTCGTCTCCGAGGTAGAGGAGCGCCTGCAGGCGGCGATCATCGTGGCCAAGCAGCGCAGCCTTCTCCGCCGCTCCGGGCAGCCCATCTCCACGGAAACGTTCGTCGCCCTGGGCCGCGACGTGGCGCGCCTGGTGCGGTTTATCGTCGCCGCGGTCCCTCGGCTTCCGGCATGGTTTGCCGAGCAATATCGCCTCGGCGCGCGCACGGGGCAGCTTCCGGTAATGGCCGTGCGCCTGCTTGGGGTAATCGTGCTCCTGCTCGCTACGTTCCTTGTCGTTCTCCCCCGGGCACAGCGCTATATTGCGGCGAGGGCCGAGCGCCTGTGCCAGGCGGCGCCCGAGCAAGAGCGCCCGCTCATTCGCTCCTGGGCGCACCTTATCCAGCAAGTGGTCCGCGCGGGCATATTGTTTCTGTTGATCATCGCCGCGATGGAGATCGGCAACGTGCCGGACAAACTGCTCCTGTCGCTCGCCGCGGTGCTCGGCTCGGCGGTGGGCGTCGTCTGTCTGCGCGAGATCATTCGCGCTTTGTTCCGGCCTGAATCAGAGCTGCGCATTGCGTTTTTAAGCGAAAAAGAGGCGGCGGACTTTTACCGCACGCTAACGCGCACGACGTACTACCTCGGCGCGTTCGTCCCCGCGGTGCTCCTTATGCGCTATTTGGACTACGAGCGCAGCGATGTCATCGCCCTTGTGCAACTGCTCGCCGGGGTGGTCGCCGCGGTGCTCGTGCTCTCCCTGCTCTACCGCGAGCGCGACGTGTTCGACCGCGTGGAGATTAAGTGGCGGCTTTTAGACCGCGTGGTCGCCGTAATTCCCACGGTAATTTTGCCGTTTGCCACGTTCGTCGCTTTGGTCATCGCGCTGGTTCAGCTTTTGGGCTACGTTAACCTCAGTGCGTTTTTGCTTCGCGCCGTGCCCTCAGTCGTCGCCGTGCTCGGCGCGGGGCGTTGGCTGCACATTCGCGCGCGGCAGAAGGTCGAGCGCTGGCTTAACGAGCTCATCCCGTTCGAGGGCCCGGACGAGGAGCGCCCCCCGTTTCACAGCGTGGTGTTGTTTGCGGAATGGCTCGCCGCGGTGCTCGTCATCGGCTACGTATTGCTTTGGGTTCTCGGGGTGCACCGCGAGCACATTCAAGCGGCGATACGCGTTTTGGGCCAGCCGATGATCGACGTCAAGGGCGTGCAGATGAGCCCCTTGGGGGCGATTAACGGCGTTTTGGTTGCCATTGTCGGCGTTATTCTCGGGCGGTTTTTGCAGCGCGTGGTGCAAAAGTCGCAATACCTCGAGCGTCGCTATCCCGCTGGCGGACGCTATGCTGTGGGCCGCCTCGTCTTTTACACCACAATTGGTATCGGCATTGTTACCGGTGTAATGGTTACCGGGTTTAATATTAGTGTGCTTGCCGTGTTTGCCGGCGCCGCAGGTGTGGGTATTGGGTTTGGCCTGCAGGACATTGTTAAGAACTTTGTAAGTGGCGTCATTTTGCTTTTGGAGCGAAGTATTCAGGTAAACGATCTCGTCGAGGTAAGCTCGCAGCTCGGCTACGTAACGGAGATTACCCTGCGCACAGTCACTATTCGCACGTTCGACAACGTACATTTAGTGATCCCCAACTCCACATTTATCACCCAAAATATCGTCAACTACAGCCATCGCGACCTAAAGGACCGCGTCGAGGTGCCCATTGGCGTGTCCTACAATACCGATGTGCATCTTGTTCCGCAGTTGTTGCTCGATGTCGCGCGCAATGATCCCGCGGTTCTCGACGATCCCGAGCCTGTGGTGTGGCTTGTGAATTTCGGCGACAGCTCCGTAGATTTCGTGCTTTACGCCTGGGTTGCGGAGCCCGGCGTACGCCTGAGCACGCGCAGCCGCCTGCTGTTTGGAATTTGGGACAAATTCAAGGAGCACGGGATCGAGATCCCCTTCCCGCAGCACGACCTGCACCTGCGTTCTATTGATGTAAACCTCGGGCTGCTCAAGCACCAACAAGAAAGCACAAAGCGCCACGAAGCGGCCGACGGATAGACGATCGCCTCGCAAACCGCGCGCCGAGCGCCTAGGCAGCGAGCTAAGGGGCGACAAGCGCTTGGCAATAACCCCGCGCGAAACAAAGCGGGGGACTGCGTTTTGCACCAGCCGCCGGGCCGGTCTTGCGCCGACCGCGGCGTGGGGCGGCGTAGCTCTATGGCCAGCTCCCGCGGCTTTCCTAATCGCTGCTCAATGCGCTGGCTTGTCTTGCGAGGGCGGAGCCAACCCGGGAACAGGGGCAGGCGGCTTTAGCCGCTACTCGTGAGTACTTGCATCCGCTCCCCACTGTCCGAGATCGCGGCCAGCAACGCGGCTTTAGGGCAATCGCTGCTCTTTTAATGCGGTATTGCCGCTCTACATTGTTGGAACAAATCCCATAAGCCGCGCACTACAATACTTGCACCTCAATACCAACCTTTTTCGCGGCATAGCGCACGTGCTTTGTATAGTCGCCGTAGGCGAGCATGCAGTGAAAGCCGCGAAGGTTGCGCGCGACTTCCTCGCAATCCGCGCTCAGCTCAACTTCAACTTGCGCGCGACAGGTGGGGAGAAAAGGTGTTCCGACAATCTTTCCCGTGATCGCTAGCCAGCGCGTGGCTTCGAAATCCGGCTTAATAATCGTTAGTAGTTGCCCCTTTTTGAACTCTACATGTGTTGCTGCGCCGTGGTCGGATTCGTAGTGCGTAACAACCTGCACAGGCTCAAGCGTCTTGCCGTTCATTCGCCTTGGCGCGGTGCAGTGGGCAAACATCATTTTGCCATCGTGGGGAAAAGTGGGGTTGCAGAAGTATGTTGGTTTGCCGCAAATGAAGTGTAGTAGTATCCCGGAGGGAATGACGACAAAGTCCGACTCGCAATACGCCATATACCCCGAATCGTTAATTAGCGTGAGCGTAAGACAGGGCATGATCCCTGCGTAGCTTCCCATACATCCGCGGACGGTAATTGCCTGAGCGTCGTGGTCGGCCATAAGCTTGTAAAACAGGCGGGCAAGGAGAAACGCTTCCGCAACGGCGTCGAACGTCGTCTTTAACGTAACCCCTGGGGAGCTGAGGTAGCGCCGCGCGTCGCGCTTGCACTGATACAGAAGGAGCTTGTCTTTACGGGCGGCTTCGATCATCGAGTTCAGCTCCGGAATAGGGACGGTGACCATGTCCAGGTTAAACCTCTCGCGGGCAAGCTCCGGCGCTTTGGGGCAGGACCATCCCCCTGGCGCGCCGATACACACGATGCGCCGGCCGAGGACATTGCGCAGGCCATACAACGCCTGCAGCCGCCAGCGCACGCCGGCGAGATCGTCTACCACGACGTCGTCTACATCCGCCGCGGGCTGGGCCACGCGATCGCTATGGCTGCGCAGAAACCGCGCGTGAACGATCTCGTGCCACAAGTAGTACGGGCCGGAGTAGTGGCGGATGAAAAACACCATGGGCTTTTTCGGCGCGGCAAGGGTGTTGAGCAGGTTCGTTCCCCCGCCTGAGGCGTAGATAAGGAGCACCTGGGCCTCGCTTGCTGCGGCGGCCTTTGCCTGCTCCGCGCTGGCCACCTTTTGCAGGGGGAGGAACCTTAGGCCGAAGTTTGCCGAGGCGGAGAGCTCGTCCAGCTCGCGCGCAATCCGCGCGCACTCCTCGGCGAGCGCTTGGCGTGTCTGCACTCCGCCCCAGGAGCGCCAGCTACGCTTCGGCCGCCGCTGGGGAAGGGCGTAGGTGAGCACGGGTTGGACGACAAGCTCCCGCGCTCCCACGCGCATGTTTGGCTCCCCGGGAACGGGAGGCAGCGCCGCGTTCGCGCTTTGCGCGGAAAGCATTCCCGCCGCGGCGGCGCCCAGCGCCGCGCCCGCCTGGAGAAACTCGCGCCGAGTTACCCTCGCCGCCTTCGCACGCGCCTCTTCTCTGTCCATTGCGAGCACCACCCTCACATGCGCTTTGTCTGGCAAACGCTGCCTTGAGGCGGTGTTCGCTCGTCGGGCGGAGAAATCCTGTAGGGCGCCGTTCGTTGACAGTGTTTGGCGCGAAGCCTACAATCGCCGCGCAGAACGCGAACCACCTTATGGCGCCTGGGCGAGGCGCTTTCTTTGTTGCGTGCAGGGGCAGGTGGGCCGGAGGATGAGAGGCTTGCTGCGTCGCGTGGAGCCCGAGGAGATGGGCTCCGGACCGATCGCTAAGACACTGCTCATCCTCGCCCTCCCCGCAGCGGGCTCCGGCGTGCTCCACACGGCGTTTGAGTTTTTAGACATGATGTTCATTAGCTGGCTTGGGGCAGACCAAGTCAGCGGTGTATCGCTTATGGCCCCGGTGATGATGGCCGTGTGGGCTGCGGGAAACGCCGCCGCGGCCGGGGTCTCCGCCGTGTGCTCGCGCCAGCTTGGGGCAAACGACCTCCGCGGCGCCCGCGAAACGCTGAACCACGGCTTGGGCATCGCGGCGATCGTCGGCGGCGCGGTAAGCGTCGTCGGCCTGCTCTTTGTTGACAGGCTGATGGACGTAATGGGGGCGCGCGGGCCAATCCGCGCGTTCGCGCTGGAGTATATCTCGACCGTTCTTTACGCGCCGCTGTTTATGCACCTGGGGATGGTCGCCGACTCCGGCCTGCGCGCCCAAGGGAACACGGTTACCCCGCTCAAGATCACCGCGGCGGGTAACCTAGCGAACATCGCCCTCGACGTCCTGCTGATCTTCGTGCTTGGGCTAGGCGTGCGCGGGGCGGCGCTGGCCACGGTGGCCGCGCGCACGGCAATGAGCCTCGTGCTTGTCGCCCGGCTCTGGGCGCCCTACTCGCGGGTAACCCCGGGGCCTGTGCCCGGGCGGCGGCTGTTTGGCTCGCTGCCCGTGATCGGGCGCATCTATTGGATCGGCCTTCCCGCGACGGTGGGCGTGCTCGCCATGTCCGCCTCGGTGTTCGTTATTAACACAATTTTGCTTTCCCTAAACGAAGTCGCCGTGGGGGTAATGGGCGTTGCCTGGCGGCTCGAGATGTTTGCCTTTACGCCGATTTTCGGGCTCTTTTCCGCGGTCGTCCCCATGGTCGGCTATAACCTGGGGGCGCGCCAGTTTGCGCGCTGCGCCGCGGTGGTCCGCTCCGCGTGCGCCATCGCCGCGCTGGGCATGGGCGTTTTAGGGTTTGTCCTGTTTGCCTTTCCGCGGACGTTCATGCAGGCGTTCGGCAAAGACGAGCTGATCTTAGACATGGGGGCGCAGTACTTACGCATCAACTGCTGGGCCTATGCCTTGGTCGCCTGCGACATTATGATCTCCGCGGCGTTTCAGGGGCTGGGCAAGTCGTATATCTCAATGCTCGTCCAGCTTTGGCGCAACCTGTGCGTAAAGATCGCCGCGGCGTGGTTTTTGTCGCGCATCGCGGGCGTCGTGGGCGTGTGGTGGTGCTTCCCCATCTCCACGGTGTTCAGCTTGTCCGTCGCCTCGTGGCTGATGACGATTACCCTGCGCCGGCTTTCGCGCGAGCCCGCGCCCGAGCCCCTCGTCCCCACCCCTCCCGCGCCACCCGTCGCCCAGGGCGTTGCCGCGCAAATGAAAAGCCCGGGCAAGTAGCACCCACCCCGGGCTTTGCACGCGGGCGAGCGCCATGGCGAAAAGGCTGCGGCAGAAGCCGCACGCGCACTTCCGCGCCTTGCGCGCGAGCCATGCTAGCCCGCCGCCGAGGGCGAGGGCTCATTTGTCTCCGTCATCCCCAAAATCGCGGAAACGATCTCCTCAAACGCCTTCGCCGTAGCCGACTGCGCGTAGTGCTGCACGAACGGCCGGCCCTCGTCCGATGCGGCGACCACCTCGGGGTCGATGGGAATCGCGCCGAGGAACGGCACGCCCATCGCCCGCGCCATTTTCTCCCCGCCCTTGGTTTTGAAAATATCGGTATGCGCGCCGCAGTTGGGGCAGACGAACCCAGACATGTTCTCCACCACGCCGAGCACGTTCAGCCCCACCTTGCGGCAGAACGTAACGCACTTGCGCACATCGGCGACGGACAGCTCCTGTGGGGTAGTTACCACGACCGCGCCGTCGGCCTGGGGGATGAGCTGGGCGATAGACAGGGGCTCGTCGCCCGTGCCGGGCGGGGAGTCCACGATAAGATAGTCCAGCTCGCCCCACTCCACGTCCTTGAGAAACTGCTTAATCACCCCATGCTTAAGCGGCCCGCGCCAAATGACGGCGTCGTCGGAGCTGCGCAGAAGAAAGCCGATGGACATGACCTTTAACGGGCCGACCTCCACGGGGAGGAGGGCCTCCTCGGTCCCCACGGGGATAACCCCGTGCACGCCGAGAAGCGTGGGGATGCTTGGGCCATGGACATCGATGTCCAGCAGGCCCACGCGCTTTTTCTGCATGGCCAGGGAGACGGCGAGGTTTACGGCAACGGTGCTTTTCCCCACCCCGCCCTTTCCGGAGAGGATGAGGATTTTGTGGGCGATCTGGCACATGCGGCGCATGAGCTGCTGGCGTTCCTGAAACTCTTGGCTCGACTCGTCGTCGCGCCTTTGTTTTGCCGGGCAGTTTCCCTCGGAGCAGCTCTGGCAATCGCGTGGTTGAGCCATAGCGACCTCCATCAGCGAGCGATTTCCCGTAGAAGTATACACGCGCCGCGGGGCGGGGGTTCCGCGGAGGGGCGATTTGTGGTGAACATTTTCGCTCAGGCGACGGATCTTAAACTTGTCAAACAGCACTTCGCTTGACAAGATCGGCCTGCGACCCGTATGCTCCGGCCGGGCGGGTTTGCTTGCGCCCGGCCCGCGGAGGTGAGCCGCCGTGCGAACCGCTGCCCTGGCCTGCGTTGTGCTCTTTGCCTTGCCCGCCCTCGCCTGCGCCGCGGAGCAGCGCGGCACTTCGCCCACCGAGGGGCTTACTGCGGAGGAGATCCCCGGCGCCGTGGTCGGCCCGTGGACGCCGGCGAAGGCCGGCGCCATCCTTGCCGCCCCCGCGCAGTTTGCCGGCAAGCGCGTGGAGCTCGCCGGCGAATATCGCGGGACAAAGCCCGGCCGCTTCTCGCCCCTGCGCGGCCTCGCTCCCCGCTTGGCCACGGACTGGATCCTCGGCGACGAAACGGGGGAGGTCTACGTCGCCAATCGGCCGGAAGTTGAGGTGGGCGTTAGCCTGCACCCCGAGTATACGCTAAAGGTACGCGTTGTTGTTCGCGGGACGGTGCGCGTGGCTGACTCCGGCGTGCCCTATATCGAGCCGGAGCTAATCACCAAGCGCCGCGGCGACCGCGGGGCATATTGCTCGCTCGAGGTCCTCCCCCCGGACGCCTGGCGCGACGGAGCGATCGGCTTTCGCATTATCTTGAAAAACGACACGGGCCGCGCGCTCGAGCTGATGTATCCCGCGGGGTTTACGCACGACCTTGTCGTCAGCCGCGACGGCGTTGAGGTTTGGCGCTGGTCGCGCCACGCGGGTGCGCTCCAGGGGATCGGCCGCGAGGTTGTTCAGCCGCGGCCGGAGCTGGAGAAGAGCGATCGCCTGCTTTTGCCCCCGGACAACTCGCGCGTATATGTGGAGTATTGGCCCCAGGTGGACAACGAGGGCAACCCTGTCCCGCTGGGCAAATATCAGGTGCAAGGGATAATTAGCGCGCGCATTTGGACGTATCCGATAACGGTCGAGGCGGGCTATCCGCCGGAGGTGCTCGAGGCCCTGCGCGCGGGCAAGCAGGGGCAATAGCACCGCGCGAGCGTTTGCCTAAACCGACCCGGAGCGCTTAGTATGCTCCGGGTTTTATTTTTGCCTGGCGCTCGCCGCGCGGGGCGACGCCGGGGAAGGAAAAGGTTCCTGGGCGGCGTGAAAAGAAGATAAACCGTGGCGTGGGCCGGACCACCCGCCGGGGAGGCATCGCAGGCCATGGACGACCAACAGCGCGTGTTGCGGATGGACGCCGCCGGGCGCACCGATGTCGGGGAGGCGCGGCGCGCTGCGGGGCTGCCCGACGAGGACACCGTCTTCCTGGCGCGGTTTCGCGACCTGGCCGACGCCGCGGGGGTGCGCGCGCTTTATGCCGTGGCCGATGGCGTAAGCCAGCGCAAGGGGGGCAAGGTGGCCAGCGCCCAGGCGATTAATATGCTCGAAGAAGGGGTGGAATATTACGCCCGCCGCGGAGAGTCCGGCATCCCGGGAATCGACGACCTCGATAGCTTCCTCCGCTATGTCTTCGAGCGCATTGACCAGACGCTTAAATCGTTTGCCGAAAATAACGAAAACATCGCGGGAATGGGCACCACGCTAACCGCCGCGGTGATCGCCGGCAACGAGGCGAAAATCGTCCACGCCGGCGACAGCCGAGCCTATCTCCTCCCCGCGGGCGGGGGCATTACTAAGCTTACCGAAGACCACGAGACCACCGACGAGTCCGGGGAGATCGTCCCCAGCAACGGCGTGGGCTGTATTACCGACGCCGTGCGCGTTGATCTAAAAACCGTTGAGCTGCACGATGGGGACGTGCTTTTGCTGTGCACGGACGGCCTGTGGCGCGAGATTACCGATGGGGAGATCGAGCGCATTGTGCGCGACTCGGCCAGCCCGGCGATCGCCGTGGACCGGCTCATTCGCGCGGCAAACGAGCACGGCGGCTCGGGGAACATCGGCGTGGTCGTCTGCCACTTCGGCGAGCGCGTGGCGCGCGAGGCGGCGGCCGCGCCTGCGGGGGAGCGGCCGGAAGAGGCGAAGGAGGCCCCCGCGCCCTCGCCCCCCGTCCAGCGCGAGCGCGCCCCCACCCTGGGCCGCGGGCCGGCGACGGCGGCCGTGCGCGACAGAGCCGCCGAGGCCAGCGGCCAGGTCGTCGCCTTCCTCCTCGGCGTCGTGGTAACCATCGTCGCCGTGCTCATCCTTTGGGGCGTGGGGCGGCTCGTCGGCCGCGCCATGGCCCATCGCGCCGAACGCGCTGGCGCCGTGGAAACCGTTGAGGTCCCCGTGTGGTGCTGGTTCGACAAGCAGGCGCCCCCGCCCGACCGATGCACGATCGAAGTCGCCAGCTACGAGGACAGCGAGCAGGGTTGGCAGCCCCTGCAAAGCGACATCGAAACGCCCGTGCAAGCGGTGGTTAGCGAGCTTGAGGGGAAGACCTATCTCGATGTCATCTTCCGCGTGCGCCTAAACCGCGACCCAGAGGCCGAGGAGCCCAAGCCCCTGCCCACGCGGTTTAAGCTAAAGCTGGGAACCGTTCCCCCGCCGCGCCGGGCAAGCGAGCCCCAGGCGCAGGGAAAAATCATTGTCATCCACGACACACCGGCCACGGTGACCCTTACCCTCCAGGGCGGCGGGGAGACGCTGGAGCAGGAGCTGCGCTATATCCGCGGCCAGGGCTATCGCGCCGTGTTCGACAACCTCAAGTTCGGGCGCTACATCCTCCGCGGGGCGGGCAAGGAGTTCGACGTCCCCGTTACCGAGCAGTTGCCCCGCCGGACGATTAGGCTTAACGCCGACCAGCCCATCCCCACGACAGCGGCCACCCCTTAGCGTTTGCCCAAACCCTGCGCGTCGTTGTCGCCCAGGCGCGCCTTTTTCGCACCGCCCCCCACGCCCGCTGAACCGCGCGCAAAACCTCGGCGTTATCCGTTTGCCTGTCCTCCGGCCCTGTTGACTGGGCGCTGGCGCGGTGGTAATTGGAGCACAACTACGGGGACAGGGGGCCGGGGACAATGTCCGAGATAAAAGAGCGCCTGGCGCGGCTGGAGGAGCGCATTTGCGCGGCGTGTGAGCGCTCCGGCCGCCGCCGCGAGGATGTGTTGTTGGTCGCTGTCACTAAAACGCGCACCGTGGCGGAAATCGAGGAGGTACTGGCCGCGGGGGTCGCGAACATAGCGGAGAACTTCGTCCAGGAAATGCAGCGCAAATATCAGGCCATCGGCCCGCGTGCCACGTGGCACTTTATCGGCCACCTACAGCGCAACAAGGCGAAGGCCGCGGTGGGCATGGCGCAGTGGATCCATTCCATCGACAGCGTGCGCCTGGCGCGCGAGGTGTCTAAGCGGGCGCTCGCCCAGGGCAAGCGGCAGCGCGCGCTGATCGAGGTCAACGTCTCCGGCGAGCAGACGAAGTTCGGCTTTGCCCCGGAGGAGCTGCCCCAGGTGCTGCCCGAGCTCGCCGCGCTCGAGGGGCTGGAGATCTGCGGCCTGATGACCATGGCCCCCCTCGTGGAAGACCCGGAGGAGGTGCGCCCGATCTTCGCCCAAACCCGCGCCCTGGCCGAGAAGCTGCAGAGGATGGGGCTGGATGGGGTACGAATGGATCACCTGTCCATGGGGATGACCAGCGACTTCGAGGTGGCCATTGAAGAGGGGGCGACGATGATTCGCGTCGGGCAGGCCATTTTTGGCCCCCGACCGAGCTAAGGCCATTGCTCCTCGCCCAGCGCGAGGTGAGAGGTGACCGCGATATGCCCGGCAGGTTCTGGGAGCGCGTGAAAAGCTACACGCCGTTTGACGTGGGCGTTAACGACCCGCTCGTCGCCGCCGAAGACGAGGCGTTTGCCGAGGACACCTATGAGGAGGAGCCGACCTCGGAGATCGTCTTCCGCCGCCCGATAACCTTAGAGCAGGCCGAGGACGCCGCGCAATATCTCAAACAGCGCCGGGCGCTAATCGTCAATCTCGAGCGGGCCGACCAATTCGAGGCCCAGCGGATCATCGATTTCCTCTCCGGCGTGTGCTTTGCCATGGACGGGTTCACCGAGCGCATTGGCAACGGGATATATCTGTTCACCCCGCCCGACCAGCGGATTAACGTTGAGGAGCGGGCGTTTATCTCCAGCGGCGGAATATTGCTCAGGGACGAAGGAAGCGACTGATGCTTGGCGACAAAGAGATCGCCGTCGTCGGCGTTGGGGCAATGGGGGGAAGCTTGGTCCGCGCGTTGGCCGCGCACCCCGATGTTTCCCCCGCTTCGGTGCGCGCCTTCGACGTGCGCAGGGCCGTGGCCCGCGCCCTCGGCCGGCAGACGGGTGTGCGCGTGTGCGCCGCGCTCGAGGAGTGCCTGGCCGGGGCCGATGTTGTCCTCATTTGCGTAAAGCCCCACCAGGTAGAGCCCTGCCTGCGCCAGTTCGAGGGGCTGGTTTCCGGCAACGAGCTGTTTATCTCCGTGGCCGCGGGGGTGAGCACGGAGAGGATCGAGGCTCTCCTCCCTGCCCAAAGCGCCGTTGTTCGGGCAATGCCCAACATCGCCTCCACCGTGGGCCAGGCGGCCTCCGCGCTCGCCCCGGGGCGGCACGTGAGCCGCGCCCAAATGCGCCTCGCGCTGGAGATCTTCCGCGCCGCGGGGGCGGCGTTCGAGGTCGAGGAAGCGCAGATAGACGCCGTCACCGGGCTTTCCGGCAGCGGCTTGGCCTATGCCTTTTTGTTTATCGAAGCCCTGGCCGATGGCGGGGTGCGCGAGGGGCTGCCGCGCGACCTTGCCCTGGCCCTCGCCGCGCAAACTCTAGTCGGCGCGGGCGAAATGGTTCGCACGTTGGGCAAACACCCCGCGCAGCTCAAGGACAGCGTGTGCTCGCCCGGGGGGACGACGATCGAGGCCCTGGCCACGCTGGAGGGCCGCGGATTTCGCGGCGCGGTGATCGACGCCGTCTCCGCCGCTGCCCGAAGATCACGACAACTGGGGAGCTGAGCGTGCCATGCGCCTGAGCGCCGTGGACATCGAGTCGCGCCAGTTTGTCAAAAAGCCGCGCCTGTCCGGCTACTCCGTGCGCGAGATCGAGGAGTTTCGCCAGGAGATTGTCGACAACTACGAGGAGCTTCTTCTGGAAAACGCGCGGCTAAAGGAGCAGCTCGAGTCCCTCACCCGCGAGCTCGAGCGCTACCGCAGCATCGAGCAGAACCTTAACGAGAGCCTCGTCCTTGCCCAGCGCACGGCGGAGGAGATCCGCCAGGCGGCGCGGCAGGAGGCCGCCGCCGTCGTCCGCGAGGCCGAGGCCGAATCACGCGAGATTCTCCGTCGCGCGCGCCAGGACCGCATCGAGCTCGAGCGCGAAATCGCCGACCTGTTGCACGCGCGCGAGGCGTTTTTGCTCGACTTCCGCGCGCTGCTCTCCAGCTATCTCCAGCGAGTAGAGGAGGACCTCGCGCGGCTGCGCGCCGCGGAGCAGCGCAAGGTCGAGGCCTATAGCGCAACCCAACCCGACGAGCAGCCCGCCCAGCCCTCGGCAGAGCGCGCAGAGCAAGGCGCGCACGGGCCCTCGCCCGCGCCCGAGGATGAAGAGCAAGCCTCCGCCCCGCCGGAGCAGCCCGCGGGCGAGCCCCCAGCAGAAGGCCACGGCGAGCGCTCCGCTCCGCCGGCGTGGCTGCGCAAAACGCACGCCCCCGCCGGCGAGCCGGGCTAGTCGCGGCGCAGCGAAGGCCCCTGCCCCGCGCGGGCGAATCTTTCCCCCACTATGAACGACCTTCCCCCTCCGGCGCCAGTGCCGCCCGAGCCCGAGCCGCGCCCCTGGTCGCCTACGGTGCTCGGCCCCAGGGCAAAGGTGGTTGTCGTCACCGCCGGCGCGTTGGCCCTGGTGCTTGCCGCGCTGTTCGGCCGGCCGGCGCAGCTCGAGCGCGAGATCTCCACGCGCGCCGCGCTGCTCGATGCCGACGTGTGCGCCGCCGCGGCCACCTACCTCCCCCTGTTCGGCGAGGGCGCCCTACGGGGCACGTCCCGGCAGTTGGCCGAGCAGGCGCAGGAGCGGCTTAAGCGCCTGCTTTCGCGCGATGGAGCCGAGGTTCGCCTGCGCCTCGCCGCGCTGGCCGCGTTAGAGGGCGACCTGGGAGCCGCGCGATCTTACCTCAGCGACTTTCATTCGGCGGCCAAGCCGCCCTGGCTCGAGCCCCTGCGCAAAGCCCTCGCTCCAAACGCCAGCTCCGCCGCGCAACTGGCCGCCGCGCGCATCCTGCGCGACAGCGAGCCCCGCTGGGCGGCAAGCGCTCTGCGCCGGCTGCTGTTCGCCTCTGCTGGCGAGAGCGAGCTTGCCCGGGCCGAGCAAGCCGCGGCGCGCCGGCAGGGAGCGGTTGCCCTTCTCCGCTTGGGCGTCGTGTTCGGGGTTGCGGGCGCTGCGCTTTTGCTCGGGCCGCTGCTGCTGTTGGGCTACCTCGTGTGGCTCAGCGCGCAGGCGGCCGCCTCGCGCCAGCCCGACTGGCAAGACCCGTTACCCGAGCATTTGCCCGAGGCGCAGCCGCCGCGCGCGCCCTTTCCCTGGACGGTGCTCGACGGTCTCGCCGGCGCGGGGCTAATGCTCGTCGTCTCCGCGACAGCCTCGGCGTTTTGGTCCGCGCTGTTCGGCGGGGAGAAGGGCGGCTTGCCCGTCGTTCTAGGAATGGCTTTTTCCTACCTTTGCGCGGCGTTCGCCGTGTGCGCCACGGTGCTTTTCGCCCCCGTGTGGCCGGCGGTTGAGGCGGCGCGAGCGCTGGGCCTGCGGGCAGTGGGCCGGGCGCGTGCCGTGTTCTGGGGCGCGGGCGGCCTGGTCGCCATCTACCCCATCGTCGCCGGCATCGGCGTGGTTATGTCGCGGCTGTTCCCCAACGACGGGGTGTCCACAAACCCCGTAATGGCCGTGATCTTGGGGGCAAAGAGCCCCGTTGAGGTCATTATTTTGTTTCTCCTCGTGGGGCTCGTCGCGCCGGTGTTCGAGGAGCTTTTGTTTCGCGGCTGCGTATACGGCGCGCTGCGCACGCGCATGTCCGCGGGCTGGGCGGCGGTGCTCTCCGCGGTGCTCTTTTCGCTGCTGCACATGGACTGGTTCATGGTTCCCCAGCTCGTGGTTATCGGGGTCATGCTTGCCCATTTGCGCGAGCGCACGGGGTCGCTGTTTCCAGCGATGGTCGCCCACGGGCTGCTTAACGGGGGGCAGCTTGCGGTAATCGTCCTGCTTAAGGGGTTGTAGCATAGTGGAGATCGAGCTGCGCGAGCGCGGGGGCGGCGTGGAGTTTGCCGTGCGCGTCGTCCCGCGGGCAAAGAGGAACGAAATTGCCGGGGAGAGAAACGGTGCGCTGTGCGTGCGCGTGAGCGCGCCGCCGGTAGGGGGCGCGGCAAACGCCGCCCTGTGCGCCTTTCTCGCGGAGCTGCTCGGCGTGCGCCGCTCCGCGGTGAGCATCGTCGCTGGCGAGCGCTCGCGCGCAAAGCGCGTGCTTGTCCTTGGGCTGTCGCACGACGAGGTTCAGTGCAAGCTCGAGGAGCTTCTTGGCTGAAGACAACCAGCGCGGCCGAGGCGAAGGGAGAGAAGGCAATGGCCGAGACAATCAAAGCCGCAGTGCTCCACGGTGTGGGCGACGTGCGGATTGAGCAATGGCCCGCTCCCGGGCCGCTTAAGCCCGACGAGGCGCGCGTGCGCATTCACACCGTGGGCGTGTGCGGCTCCGATGTCCATTACTTCGAGCGCGGGCGCATTGGGCCGTTTGTGGTCACGGAGCCCCTTATTTTGGGCCACGAGTGCTGCGGGATTGTGGAAGAGGTGGGCGCGGAGGTAAAGAACGTTAAGCCCGGCGACGCCGTGGCTGTTGAGCCCGGCGTTCCCTGCCGCCACTGCGAGTTTTGCCACACGGGCCGCTATAACGTCTGCCGCGACGTGGTGTTTATGGGCACGCCGCCCCATCACGGGGCATTTCGCGAGGTGGTAAACTGGCCCGCGGACTTCCTCTACAAACTGCCCGAGGGCATGCCCACGGAGCAGGGAGCACTCGTCGAGCCCCTTGCTGTAGGGATGTGGGCCTGCCGCCGCGGCGAGGTGAAGGGAGGCGACACCGTCGCTGTCTTAGGCTGCGGGACAATTGGCCTAATGACCCTCCAAGCGGCGATCGCCGAGGGGGCGACGACGATCATCGCCTCCGACGTTGTGGAGAGCAGGCTGGAGATGGCCAAAAAACTCGGGGCCACGCACGCCGTCAACGCGGCGACGACGGACTTCGTCGGCGCTGTGGCCGAGATTACCGGAGGGCGCTACGCCGATGTCGTCTTGGAGTGCGCCGGGCTGGCCCTGACCCAAGCCCAGGCCGTGCACTGCGTTAAGCCCGGGGGCATTGTGGTTATCGTGGGCCTCGCGCCGGAAGATTCATTTGAGTATCCCATTATGGAAATGATGACGCGCGAGTGCGACATTCGCGGCGTGTTTCGCTACGCCAACGTGTTCGAGGACTGCGTGCAGCTAATCGCCGCGGGACGGATTAACGTGGAGCCGATGATCACCCGGCGCTACGACTTGGAGCACACGGGCGAGGCGCTGCGCTTTGCCATGGAGCAAAAGACGGCGGCGATAAAGGTTGCCGTGCGCGTTATGGAGGAGTGAGCGAGGAGCGATGGGCCAGGCAACGGTCCAGGTCGCCGTGGAGCGGCTGCCCCACGGGCGCGACCTTCCCCTGCCCCGCTACATGAGCGCGGGAGCCTCGGGAATGGACCTGTGCGCGGCGGTGGACGGCGAGCTAACGATCGCCCCGGGCGAGGTGGCCCTCGTGCCCACCGGCTTCCGCCTCTCCATTCCCCAGGGCTACGAGGCGCAGGTGCGCCCGCGCAGCGGCCTCGCGCTAAACCATCGCCTGGTCGTGCTCAACTCCCCGGGGACGATCGACTCGGACTATCGCGGCGAGGTTAAGGTCATCCTGGCTAACCTGGGCAAAGAGCCGTTCGTCATTCGCCGGGGCGAGCGCATCGCGCAAATGGTCATCGCCCCCGTAGCCCGGGCGGTGCTCGTCGAGCGCCGGTCGCTGGACGACACGGCGCGCGGCGCCGGGGGTTTCGGCCACTCCGGCCGCTAGCCGCCGCGTTCCCGAGCATAGAGGAGCAGGGCGCAATCTTCCGTAAACTGGGGCAGGGCAAGCTCCACGCGCCCCTCCGTCGAAAAAACCGTGGTCAGCTTTTGCCGCTCGCCGGTCTTGGGGTCGAGCAGGAGGACGTCGTACCGCCCGCGGGCAAGCCCTGGGCCGAGGCTCAGCTTGCCGCGCAGGGGCCGCCCAAACCCTTCCTCGCTCCGGCGCGTGTCCGCAAGGTAAACAACGTAAAGCGAGCCGTCGCTGCGGCTGGCTACAAGCGCCTCGCAATGCCGCGGCGCTTTCGCGGGCAGGTCGAAGTTCGGCCGCATCTTTTCCGGCCCACATTCGCGCCACAGCCGCGCAAGAACGCCTAGCTGTCTGCGCAGGGCGCGCCCATCCAGCCGCCGCCCGTCGCCGATCGCCTCCTTGCCCGAGCCTGTGGGGTCGTGCGTGGTAAACGACCAGTCGAGGTTGTCAAAGCCCGCCCCGCCGGAGACGATCGTCTCCCAAGCCTCGATGCGATTGATCGCCCAGCGCTCGGGGTGCCCGCGCACGACGCCGGCGAAGTTTTCGTCGAAGACAATGGGCTTGGCTACATCGCGGCGCGAGGAGAAAAAGTGCCACACGTTGCCCACCCAGCTCGTCGGCCCGCCGCCGTAAAGCAGCGCATAGCCGCGCGCGGGAAGGCGCGCGCTGATGTAGTGGTAGTTGATAATGTCCACCCGTGGGTCGGCGAAGTAAAACGTATCGCCGCAGGTGATATACGTTTTTCCGCCCTCCTCATAAGCGCGGATAATATCGTGGGCGTTGACGGCGATGAGGTGTTTTTTGGGCAGGCGCGCCTCCGTGTCGCGGATAACCTGGCATAGGTCGAGCTGCCACTTGGCGCGCCGTTGCGCCGCGGCGGCATCGCTAGGCCCGCGGCCGCGGGGCTCGTTGCAAATCTCAAAGTAGATGTTGTCGAACTCGTTTAGCTCTAAAACCATCTTGCGCACAAACTGCTTTTGAAACTCAAACACCGTGGGGTCGTGCTCCTCCATAAACTGCCAGAACTCGGAGATCGCCCCGCCCACCCCGTTGATGTTGTTCTCCTTGTAGCAGGGAAACCACGTCCAGCGCTCGTTTGTGCGGTAGGGGTTGCAAAACAGGGTAACTTCGACGATTATCCCGCGGCGGGCAGCCTCGCCGACGAAGTCCTTAAAGCGGGCGAAGTATTCGGGGTTCCACTTGCTCAGATCAAACTTCAGCCCGCCGTCGCGCGCTCGCCCGGGGCCGGTGCGCAGCCAGGGCAAAATCTCCTTCCCCGGCCGCGGCGCGAGAGGGTTGGCGTAGCCCAGCGGGCGAATGGAATTCTCCAGCTCGCGGTAAAACGTAAACGTGCGCGAAAGGTTTAGCTTGTTCTTCGCCAGCTCATCCAGGTAGGTGACATAGTCGAACTCCGTGTTTACCACCGCGCCGTAGTGCTCTGTTGAGGTAATTAGAACAAGCGGCTCGCCGCGATAGACAAAACAGCGCGGGTTCTCCGGGTGCACGGCAAACGTGTCCGGCATAGCACACACACCGCCTTGCCCGCCCAGCGCGCAAAGGGACAGGACGAGCAAAGACGCTATCAGCCCCTGCACGCCGGCCGTTCGTTTAGAGCCGCGAGACATCGTCCGGGCATCCTCTCTACGGGAAATTAACGGCGCAGGGCAAAGCGCGCTCGTGCGCTGCGCCTCGGGCGGGGGTGAAATTCAGCGAACTTTCCGCCTTTCCTCCGCGCTTGGTTGGCGGGGAAAACACGGCGGCGGGGGGCCGTGGTATAATTTGGCTGGCGGAGGGATGGCCGAGTGGTCTAAGGCGGCGGTCTTGAAAACCGCTGAGCCGCAAGGCTCCGGGGGTTCGAATCCCTCTCCCTCCGCCATCTTTTCCTCGCGCCCGACCGACTCGCTAGCGTTCCCCCTCCACCACGCTGATCAACGCCTTGAGGTAGCCCACGGCCATGGCCTGGCTGATCTCCTCGTGCTCCTGCGCGGAAACCTTCCCCAAGTGCTCCGGCTGGATGACGCCCTCGTAGCCCACCTCGCGCAGCGCGCGGATGACCTCCAGCCAGGGCACCGTCCCCTGCCCCAGGTGGATGCTCGGGCACTCCGGCCCCACGCCGCGCGCGTCGCGCGCGTGGGCGAAGAAAATCTTCCTCCCAAACCGGCGCACCACTTGCGGCACATCGTCGCCCGCGCCGTGATAGCACCCTACGCACAAGCAAACCCCGTGCCTCTCGCTGGGCACCTCGTCGAGCAGGCGGAGAACCGTTTCGCAGTTGTGCAGGATTCTGTTCGGCGTCCAGCCGGCGTGGGTGCAGAAGTTAACCTGGGCCTCCTCTGCGGCGGCGACGAGCGGCTTGTAGAACTCCACCAGGTTGCCCCACTGCCTCTCGCGCTCCGCTGGCTCCTCAGCGGCGGCGACCATGGTGAACGTATAAACCACGGGAACGCCCACCTCGCCCAAGATTCGTATTTCGCTGACGAGCTTTTCGCGCAGGACCTGGGCCTCTGCGCCGCCCTCAAGCGCGGCCGGGGAAAGCCAGGTTAGCCCCCAGGCGGCGACGCGCAGCCCGGCCGCGCTCATCCGCGCCACGCGCCGCTCCGCCTGCTCCGCGCTAAGCTCGTTGCGGTGGCTTAGCACGACATCGCTAACATCTAGGTCGCGGGCGTATTGGATAAACTTCTCCTCGTCGTGGCCTAAAACGCCGCTGTGCAGCGCAACCCTCATCGCTGCCCCTCCCCTCGTTGTGCGCAAAACGCTCGCCGGAGGCAGGCCCTTCCGCCGACAAAGGCCATTTCCCCGCAAGCCCCGCCGCTCCCTCGCGGAAGGAGCCCCGCGCCCCGCGCCCGAACGTGATCGCGACCGCTTCGCGAATTACCGCGACGGCAACAGCGGCGGCAACCACGCGCAGCGACAGCCAACCTGTGCACAGGCAAGGGACGCGGTTGCAAAATGCCCGAGCAGTTGTTCGACTACTTCTGCGACTTTCACATCCACATCGGGCGCACACGCGCCGGCCGCTTGGTTAAGGTTACCGCCTCACGCGAGCTAACGTTTGCCAACATTTGCGCCGAATGCGTGGAGCGCAAGGGGATCGAGATCGCGGGCATCGTAGACTGCGCCGCGCCGACGGTTATCGCGGACATCGAGGCGCTGCTGGAAAGCGGGGAGATGGAGGAGCTGCCCCAGGGTGGGCTGCGCTTCCGCAGGCAGCTTACCGTGCTCTTGGGCGCGGAGCTTGAGACGAAGGAGCAAAACGGGGCCCTCAGCCACCACGTAAGCTTCTTCCCCACACTTGCCGCGCTGAAGGAGTTCTCGGCGATAATCTCCCGGCACGTGCGCACGCTCGAGCTCAGCTCGCAGCTCTGCCACATGCCCGCGCGCGAGCTAATGGACATCGCCCTCTCCTGCGGCGCGCTGTTTATCCCCGCGCACGCGTTTACCCCACACCGCAGCGTCTACGGCTCGTGCGCCTCGCGGCTGGTCGAGTTGTTTGGCGAGGAGCGGTTTTCGAACATCGTGGCCATCGAGCTGGGGCTAAGCGCCGATTCGTATCTCGCCGACCGCCTCGCCGAGCTGCGCGGGGTAACGTTTCTCTCCAATAGCGACGCACATTCGCTGCCGAAAATCGGGCGGGAATATAACATCCTCCGGCTGGCGGAGGCGAACTTCGCCGAGGTCGTCAAAGCCCTACGGCGCGAGGGCGGGCGCGCCGTGGTCGCCAACTATGGCTTGGACCCCCGCCTGGGGAAGTATCATCGAACGTTTTGCGAGGACTGCCAGCTTGTCGTCACCTCGCCCCCGCCCACGTTCCGCTGCAACCGCTGCGGGAGCGAGCGCGTGGTGCGCGGGGTGCTCGACCGCATTGTGGAGATCGCCGACTACCCTGAGCCTCGCCCGCCGGCTCATCGCCCACCGTATCGCTATCAGGTGCCGCTGCAGTTTCTCCCCAAGGTCGGGCCGGTAACGCTCAACCGCTTGCTCAACCGCTTCGGCAGCGAAATGGCCGTGTTGCACTTCGCCGACACGCGCGAGATCGCCCAAACCGTGGGCACGCAAATCGCCCGCCTGATCGCTGCCGCGCGCGAGGGGTCGCTTATGTTCCAGCCCGGGGGCGGGGGGCACTACGGCAAGCCGATCGTCAACGAGCGCGACACCCAGCTCCCCCTCGGCCTTCCCGGGTCCTAGCGCTGCTTGGCCGAGCATTTGCGCCTGTGTATAATGCCCTCAACTGGCGCCCTGTGGCGCAGCTTCGCCGCTTTGCGGCACGGAGGTGTGTTTGACGGTGCCCAAGCTTGCCATCCGCGGTGGGACGCCCGTGCGCAACAAGCCCTGGCCCACCTGGCCCGTGTGGGACAGGCGCGAGGAGGAAAACCTCCTCCGCGTGCTCCACTCCGGCGCCTGGGGCATCGGGGGCACGGCCATTGAGCAGTTCGAGCGCGAGTTTGCCGCGCTCTGCGGCGCAAAACACGCCATTACCTGCACCAGCGGAACGACGGGCCTCGAGGTCTCCCTGCGCGCCGTGGGCGTAACACGGGGCGCGGAGGTAATCGTCCCCGCGTATACGTTCATGGCCACGGCCACGTGCGTGCTCACCACCGGGGCAAGCATTATGTGGGCCGACATTTGCGAGGATACGTTTTGCATCGACCCCGCCTCCGTGGAGCAACTGATTACCGAGCGCACAAAAGCGGTAATTCCCGTGCACATGGGCGGGGCGCCGGCGGACCTCGACCGCCTGCTCGAGATCTGCCGCCCCCGAGGGATCGCCGTTGTCGAGGACGCCGCCCAGGCCCATCTCGCCCGCTATAACGGCCGCCCCGTGGGAGCGATCGGCGACCTCGGCGCGTTTAGCTTTCAGTCGAGCAAAAACATCTCCAGCGGCGAGGGCGGGGCGATCGTCACCAACGACGACCGCCTCGCGGAGATGGCCTGGTCCATCCACAACTGCGGCCGGGCGCGCGGCGGAGGGTGGTATGAGCACCCGGTAATGGGCACGAACGTGCGCATGACGGAGTGGCAGGCGGCGGTGCTCCTCGCCCAAATTCAGCGCGCCGAGAAGCAGACGCAGCGCCGCCGCGAAAACGCGGCATATCTGGACAGCTTGCTCGCGGAGATCGACGGCGTGGAGCCCGCGCGCGTCCACGGCGAGGATTCGGCGAGCGCCTATCATCTCTACCTCCTGCGCTACAACCCGGAGTGTTTTAAGGGTCTCCCACGGGAGAAGTTCGTCCAGGCCGTGCGCGCCGAGGGCGTGGAGCTTACCTGCGGCTATGGCAAGCCGCTTTATCACCACGACATGTTCCAGCCCACAGATGGCGGCCCGTGCTGGGCCGAGCGCATCTGTGGCGTGCCCATCGACTTCTCCGGCGTGCGCTGCCCCGTGGCCGAGAAGATCGGCTACGAGACGGGGATGTGGATCTACCAGAAGTTCCTCCTCGGCGAGCGCTCGGACATGGACGACATCGCCGAGGCGATACGCAAGGTGCAGGAGAACGTAGACGAGCTGCTTGAGTGAGGGGCCGGCTTTGGGGTGGTCGCTGTGCTTGCCGCTGCGCGCACGGTGCTCTCTGTGCTCGCCGGCGCTGCGCTGGGCGGGGCCGTGGGCTATAGCTTGCCGTTTTTGATCTGCTACGGCGTGGCAAACGAGTTTGTCGCGCAGCACCCGGAATATCCCGAGGGCCAGCTCATCGTGCCCAACATGGGTGTTGCGCCGGCGCTGTTTTACGGAATTTTCTTCGGCGGGGTGCTCCTTGGCGGGGCGCTGGGGCTTGTTTTGGGCGTGCGCGCCAATTGGAAAAAGTCCAGCCGATAGCGGGGACGACGGTTGACGAGGACAGCTAACCAGGCGAGGCAAGCGCTGCTTTTGCTGCTCGCGGTTGCTCTTTTCGGCGCAGGGCAGGCGCGGGCGCAGCCGCCGGAGTTTCCCTTCGAGCATCCCGGGCTGTACCTCAACAGCGCGGAGATCGCGCAAATTGCCAAGCGCATACAGCGCGAGCCCGAGGCGCGCGCGATCTATCAGGCGCTGCTCGAGGACTGCGCGCGGCACCTAAAGCTAAAGCCCGCCCCGCCGAAAGGCGAGTTCTTGCCCTCGCCCGCGGGGGTTCTCGGCGACGAGGGGCCGGAGCAGCCCCCACCGCCGCACTTCCTCCTCGCTCGCGACCAAGGCGGCGCGGCGCGCGACTTGGCCCTCGCCTTTGCCCTTACCGGCGAAAAGCAATATGCGGAGAAGGCCGCGGAGCTTATCCTCGCCTGGGCGAGCTCCCTGGAGCCTAAAATCCCCCGCAACTACCGCGGGTGGTACGAGATGGTGCGCACGATCCCCGCGTTTTTATATGCCGCAGACCTCATTTACACCAGCGGGGCGTTCTCGCCGGAGCAGCTCCAGCAGCTACGCCAGTGGGCGGGCAAGCTGGCCAAGGCCGAGCAGGCGGTGCACGTCCGCGCTAACGCCCTGATTACCGCCTATAGCCTAAACCTAGTCATGTGCTGTGGAGTCGTGGCTGAGGACCGCGCGCTGGTGCGTTGGGTAAACAGCGCCGAGGAAAACCACGACTGCTATAGCTACCTCATCGCCGAGCTGTTCGAGCCCAGCGGCGAGGCGCGCAAAAAATACTTCCGCCAGCCCCTGCGCTATGTCCCCTCTGTGCTCAAGGGCCTGGCTCTCGTCGCCGAAGCCGCGCGCCACCAGGGAATCAACCTTTACGACCTGGAGCAAGGGGGGCGCAGCCTGAAAAAAGCGTTTTTGTTCTACGCACCGTATCTCGACGGGACAAAGCCCGGCCCGCGCAGCCCATTTTTGGGCGCCGGGCCCGATTGGTCGGGCTACCAGCTTGCCGCGAGCTACTGGGGCGACGAGGCGTTCGCCAAGGTCCTGGCCTATCACCGCAGGCCCGCGTTCGACCCCGACGTCTTAGGCCCCGTGTCTCTGACGCATCCGGCAAAACCGTAGGCGCGGGGCGGGGCGTTATTACCGTAAAAGGCCGCTGCGCAGGCCTCATCTTTAGCTGTGCACGCGGACGGAGGGCCATGGAGGACGTTCTAGGCAGCCTGGTTAGGCGGGCCTTGCGCCTCGGCGCAGCCTATGCCGACGCGCGCTATGTGCGCAAGTACTCCGAGGCTGTGGCCACGAAAAACGGCGCGGTAGACGCCCTCTCCTCGGTAGAGAAGGCCGGCGTGGGCGTGCGGGTAATCGTCGGCGGGGCGTGGGGCTTTGCCTCGACCTCGTCGCTTGAAGGCCGGGCGCTTGCCGAGACGGCGGACGAGGCCTGCCGCCTCGCCCGCGCGAGCGCCTCGGCGCTTGGCTCGCGCGTGCAGCTCGCCCCCGTGGAGCCCGTGGTTGCCCACTATGCCACGCCCGTGGAAAAGGACCCGTTTCAGGTGCCCATGGAGCGGCGCATCGCCTTGCTTTTAGAATGCGACGAGATTATGGCGAGCGCCGCGGACGTCAACGTGCGCCGGGGGGAGATCGAGCTCGTGCGCGAGGAAAAGGTGTTTGTCAGCTCCGAGGGCGCGCGCATCAGGCAGACCATCGTGCACACCATCGGCGGAATTACGGCGACGGCCACCAACGGCGAGGAGGTCCAGACGCGCTCCTATCCCTGCTCGTTTGGCCACAGCGGGGCGTCGCGCGGCTGGGAGTTTATCGAGGAGCTAAACATGCCCCAAAACGCGGCGAAGATCGCCCGCGAGGCGCACGCCCTGCTCACCGCCGAGCCCTGCCCTGCGGGCGAGATGACCGTGATCCTCGGCTCCAGCCAGCTCGCCCTGCAAATTCACGAATCGTGCGGCCACGCCGCGGAGCTCGACCGCGTGTTTGGCATGGAGGCCTCATATGCGGGAACGAGCTTTCTTACCACGGACAAGCTGGGCAAGTTTCGCTATGGCTCAAAGCTCGTAAACATCGTCGCCGACGCGACGACCCCCGGCGGCCTGGGCACGTTTGGCTACGACGACGAGGGCGTGCCCGCGCAGCGCACCCCGCTCGTGCACGAAGGTCTGTTCGTCGGCTACATGTCCTCGCGCGAGACGGCCCCCAAGCTCGGCCTGGCGAGCAGCGGGGCGATGCGCGCCGAGGGCCACGACCGCCTCCCCCTCATCCGCATGACCAACGTAAACCTCGCCCCCGGCGACTGCACCCTCGAGGAGATGATCGCCGACACGAAGTACGGCATCTTCATGGACGTTAACTCAAGCTGGTCCATCGACGACAAGCGGCTGAACTTTCAGTTTGGCTGCGAGATCGGCTGGCTCATTGAGCGCGGCTCGCTCACGCGCATGGTGCGCAACCCAAGCTACACCGGCATGACCCCGGAGTTCTGGCGCTCGTGCGACGCTATCGCCAACGAGCGCGAGTGGGTCCTCTGGGGGATAACCAACTGCGGCAAGGGTGAGCCAAACCAGAACATGAACGTGGGCCACGGGGCCGCGCCGGCGCGGTTTCGCAACGTACAGGTCGGCGTTGTGCGCCAGTAGGCGGCGCGGCGCTGCCTGCTCTGGGGATGGGTTGGGCGATGGACTCCGACGAGCGACGGGCAAGGGAAATCGCGCAGCACATCTTCTCTTGCTCCACGGCGGAGCAAACCGAAGCGGTAATCGAGCACCGCCGCTGTTCGCTTACGCGGTTTAGCGCCTCGGCGATCTACCAAAACACCGCGGACAGCGCCTGGGAGGTGCGCGTTCGCTGCGTTGTCGGCCGGCGCGTGGGCTGCGCGCAAACCAACGATATTTCGCCGGAGGGCCTGGCCCGCGCTACGGCGGCCGCGGAGAGCATCGCCCGGCACCAAGCTGAGCGCCCGCGGCCCGTGCTCCTTCCCCAGCCCGCGAGCTATCCCGACATCCGGCCATACTCCCACGCCGCGGCGGAGTTTGGAGCAAAGCAGCGCGCCGCCGCCGTGCGCGACATCGTTGCCGTGTGCCGCGGCGCCGGCCTAGGGTGCTTCGGCTCGTTCGCGCACACCGCGCTCGCCCTTACCGTGGCTAACACGCACGGGCTGTTCGCCCACTGCCCGGCAACGGAGGTTGTCGTTAACGTTCTTGCCGTAGGCGAGGACAGCACAGGCTGGGCCCAGTTTTGGAGCTACGACGTCGCGGGGCTTAATGCCGAGCGCCTAGCGCGGCGCGCCGCAGACAAGGCTCTGCGCTCCGCGCGCCCGAAAACGGTCCACCCCGGGCGATATACCGTTATCCTCGAGCCCGAAGCGGTAAGCGACATGCTGCACATGCTGGCCATGATGGGCCTCGGGGCGCGCGCGTTTCTCGAGGGCCGAAGCTTTATGTGCGGCAAGGTTGGCCAGCGTGTATGCGGCGAGAATATTACACTGCTGGACGACGCGTTTGTCCCGGAAAACCCCGGCCTGCCGTTTGACTTCGAGGGCGTGCCCCGCCAGCGCGTGGAGCTTATTCGCAACGGCGTGGCCCGCGGCGTCGTGTGGGACACGGAGACGGCCCAGGAGGCAGGCGGCGGCCAGCGCTCAACCGGCCATGCCCTCGCCCCGCCTAACACGTTCGGCCCGTTTCCCCTCAACCTCGTCCTCGAGCCGGGCGCAGACGCCGTCGAGCAGATGGTCGGCTCCACGGAGCGCGGCCTGCTTGTTACGCGGTTTCACTACACAAACATCTCCCACCCGTTGCGCACCGTAATTACCGGCATGACGCGCGACGGAACGTTCCTCATCGAGCGCGGGGAGGTCGTCGGCGGCGTGCGCAACCTGCGGTTTACCCAAAGCGTGCTCGAGGCGCTGAGCAACGTGGAGATGATCTCCGCCGCGCGCGAGGTGCGCAACGGCTATCTTGCGCCATACATTAAGGTCCGCGAGTTTCAGTTCACCGGGATAACGGAGCACTAGCGCGGGGGCAGCGCAGGAAGGGCCAGCGGCCGGGCGAAACATCTCTCGCGGAGGAGAATCGCGGGCGATGGAAATTGAGCGCGAGGGATTTGCGCGCCTCGTAGGGCGCCTCACACGCGACTGCGCGGAGGGCAAACCCACGCCGCACACCCTGGGCATTCGCGAGGTAGACATACACACCTGGGCCCAGCCCTCGTACGAGCCATATTTCTCCTCGCGGTTCGCCCCGCCCGAGGGGCGCGCCCTGCGCCGCGTCTCCGGCCGCGCGCTCGACGCCGGCTGCGGGCCAGGGCGCCACCTCCTGCACCTGCAATGCCGCGGCATTGACGCCGTGGGGATAGACTTCTCCGCCGAGGTGTGCCGCATTGCCCGCGAGCGCGGAGCGCGCGACGTGCGCCAAATGTCGCTCTGCGCCCCCCAGCTTGAGGGCGAGCAGTTCGACACCCTCCTGCTGCTGGGCGACACCCTCGGCTACGCCGTGGACGAGCCTCTTGCGCCCCACAGCGTGCTGCGCGAGCTTTGGCGCTACCTCCGCCCCGGCGGCCTGCTGATCGGGCACGTTGCGCGCACGCGCGTGGACATCGGGCCTGGCATATGGCACACCGGCGTGCAGTTTCTTTTCCTCGAATATGCCGGCGAGGAAGCCGCCGTGCCGTTTATGATCTTCTCCCTTGGCGAGTGGCGCGATGTGCTCTATCGCGCGGGGTTTAACCTGGTGGACTCCTGGGGCGATGGCGGGCACGGGGCATATCTTGTCGCCGAGCGCATGGCGCAGATGCCCCCCGAGGCTAAGGAAGAAGTGTCCGAGGACATCGCAGGCGAGATTAACCTCGCCCATTTCGAGGGCCGCTCGGCAACCCACGCCCTTAACGTCGACGGCTGGAAGTGGTGGTATCAGGACGCCCGCGAGTGGTTCGACCTCAACCTTCCCCCCGCGGAGCGCGAGGCGCTAAGCCATGCCCGCGGCCGCGTGCTCGACGTCGGCTGCGGCGTCGGCCGCCACGTGCTTTACTGCCAGAAAGCCGGCCTAGACGCGCTGGGGATCGATATCTCGCCGCTAAGCGTGAAGGTGGCCCGGGCGCGCGGCGCCCGCGCCGAGCTTATGGACGTATTCCAAATGACCCTCCCCCGCGGCTCGTTCGACACCGTGCTGCTTATGGGCAATAACATCGGCATGGTCGGCGGGCCGGAGCCCACGCTGCGCATGTTGCGCATTTTGCGCGAGATGGCGCGCGACGACGGCCTGCTCATCTGCGGGTTCGTGCCCTGTCTCGTCTGCCCCGGCGACAGCGAGGGCCTGCGCTGGGTGGAAAGCCAAATCCGCATCGAGTTCAAGGGCCGCGTCGGGCCATGGTTCCGCTGGGCGGTGTATCATCCGGAGACCGTCGCCGAGCTCTGCCGCCGTGCGGGCTGGGAGCCGATAAGGATGATCGAGGGCGATGCCCTGCACCATTACGCCGTCGCCAAAGCAAGATAAACCGCGCGCCAGGCAAGCGCTGGCGCTTGCGCTGCTGCTCGCCGTTGCTAGCTGCGCCTGTTCGCAACCCCCACGCGAGGGGCAAAGCTCACAAAGCGCGCCGCCTGCCGAGGAGCAAGGCGCCCAATTTCCCGCGCGCATCGTGCAGGGGCGCGTGGTCTGCGGCGAGCTTTCGTTTCGCCCGTTTGGCCTGGCTTTTTCCCCGCAGGCGCTGTTGCGCCTCGACGACCCGGGCGCAGTCCTCGAGCGGTTCGTCGGCCAAGGCGTGCGCATGGTGCTTTGCGAGGGCGCGCCGGAGGAGCTCCTCGCGTTGTGCGACGAGGCCGGGCTGCTTGTTATCGATCCCGCGCGCAAGGCGGACGCACGGCTTAGCCAAGCCCACCCCTCGCTCGTGCCCGCCGCCAGCGCGCAGCTTGAGGCTGCCGTGCGCAGCGTATACGCCGCAGACCCGCTCGCCTATCCGCTCGGCTTCGTCCTTTTGCCGCAGAGCCTTGCCCCCGCTGCCGACCTTGCCTCGCTGCCCACCGGCGAGCCCTGGCTCGCTGAGTTGCGCGCAGCGGTCGCTGCCGAAAAGCTGTTGCAAGCGCGCGCCGGACTGAGCGCCGAGCAGCCGTTTTTCGTAGGCCTCGACGGCCCGCGCAGCACGCTTTTGTTCTCCGAGCTGCCGCCGGCGCTTGCGTATGCGCTTCAGCCCCTCGCACTGGCCATCGCCGGCGCGCCCAAGGCCGCCTTTTGCAACGCTCCGCTTTCCCTGCGCCTGCTTGTCATAAACGACACGGGGGCCAAACAGCAGCTTTCGCTGAGCATCGCCGCAAACGGGGAAGAGATTGGCGCATGGGGCGAGGCTCTCGTCCCGCCCGGCGGCGTGGCCGCCCTGCCTGTTAGCCTGCGCGCGCCGGAAGGCGCCGCCCAGCTAACCATCTCCGTGCTCGCGGAGGGCGCGGAGTGCGCAGCGGCCTGCGAGCGGCAGGTTCGCCTGTTTCCGCGCCCTGGCTCTTGGCCTAAGCTTGCGCTTTCCGCGCTTGTCTGCCCCGAAGACGGCGCGACAACCCTGCTGCTCGAGCAAGCCGGCATTAACGCCACACCCCAGGGCTTGACCCCCATCATCCCGCCGGCCCCACCTCCAGGCGCCGGCCAGCACGGCGCGCGGCAAGTGCTCGTCGTGGGCGAGGGGACGGCCCACCGTTTGGCTGAGGCGGATGCCCAGCGCCTTTGGCAAAGCATCTTTGCCGGCGCCCGCGCTGTTGTCCTAAAGCAAAGCGTTGCCGGCTGGCGCCGGCTGCTTGCCCCGGTGGGCCTCGCTCCGGAGAAGCTCGTTCCCGCGGCCGTCCCGTTTGCCGAGCGCGGTGCAGGCGAGCTGGGGCAGCTCGCGCTTGCCCTGTGCCGCGCGGCCGGCGGAGCAGAGCTGCGCGCCCTGCCTGCGCAGCTCCCTGCTTCCTGTCGCGCGTTCCCTGAGCCGCTCGTGAGCTGCTGCGCGCGGGGGGCAGGGGGCGAAGCGCTTCCGGGGATGCTCTTAGCCTCCGTGGCCTACGGCGAGGGTCTAGCCCTGCTTTGCCAGGTGCCCGTCGCCGTGCTCGCGCCGCGCGTGCCAACGTCTTTGACCCTGCTTCGCGAACTCGTCCAACACGCCGCAGCATGGACGCCGAAAAGCCCACCGCGAATCCCCACCTTGGGCTGGGAGACAACCACTGCACTGCGCAGCTTGGGCCTTGCCGCGGACAACGTCATTTCCCTCGCCGAGCCGATGCCGGAGCAACCGCTGCTTGCCGTTTCCGGCGCGCGGCTAGCCCAGTGGCCCGAGCCATATCTGCAAAGCGAACGCGGGGCACAGCTTGTGCGCTTCGCCGAACGCGGCAGCGTCGTGCTTATCTTCGACCCGCCCCTGGGCGAGCTAGGCGCTGGGAAGATCCATCTTGCCCCACGCCGCGGCACGTTAAGCGAGCCGGAGTTCTCCTCCCTCGCTGCGCAAATGTTCTCGGCAACAAGCGCGCCGGACTGGCTGGGCACGCCCTATAACGCGGCTTTAGACAGGTTCCAAGCTTCCGACGCACCGCTCCTCATCCAGCGCACGGCGAGGGGTGTTGATGTGCTTGGCGCGTGGGTCGAGATTGGCAATGGGAAGGTCATCGTGCTCAGCGCCCCACGCGTGCAGACGGATAGCCCGCGCGAGCGCTGGCTCGCCCGGCGCGCCTTGCGCAGCCTTGCCAGCTTCTTCCTTTCGCCAAGCAGCTAAGCCGAGCTTGGCGAAAGTCGCTTGCCCAAAGCAGCTAGCGCAGCTTGCGCACACGAATGTTCCTTAGCGTAATCGCGCCGCTGCGACAGACAAACGACACCGCGCCCCGATAAGGCGCCCTGCGATATGCCCCATAGCGATACAGGCTCGTGTTTACCACGGGCATGGCGTTGACGTACACCTCAAGCTGCCGGTCGCGGCAAACGACGCACAGCTCGTTCCACTGCTCCGCGGGGAGCGTGGCGTCCTGGGAGGGAGGGCAGGCCCCCTTCAGCGCCCCCGTGCTCTCCCAGGTAAGCATTTTCCCGTGGTCGTCGCGCAGGGGGATCTCGATGGGCCGCTGCTTTTTCGCCATGCGAAACAGCGCTGCGCCCGAGGCGTCTTTTTGCAGCTTAAAGTCTGCGCGCAGCTCAAAATCCTCCAGCTCGCCATCGAGCACGATCCCCGCCTTTGCGGGGAGCTCGATCGTCCCGCCAACCACTTTCGGCTTGGGCCCGCCGGCGACGGGCTTCCAGCCGCTCAGGTCGCGCCCATTAAACAGCGGCTCAAACCCCTGCTCGGCCTCCGTGGGGGCTTTGATGTAGATATTGCGAAAACGCACGCTGCGCGTGTGGCTCTGCAGACCAATCCACCCGCGGCGCATACGCTGGCGCGGCTTGCGGCCATACTCGACCTGCGCGTTAAACTTCTCGTCCTCCATGTTCACCTCGTAGAGCACCTTGCCGTTGAGCACCGTCTTAATCAGCGGCCAGCGGCAGGTAATCTCCAGCTCGTTCCACTGCCCCGCGGGCTTGCTCGCCTCCACCGCGGGCGCCATTATTCCGTACAGCGCGCCACACGTCCCCGTCGTCGGCTTCTTGCCATAGCTGTCCATAATCTGCACTTCATTGCCCACCGCCGACTGCCTGCCGTAAAGCGGCGCGTGAATGTATACCCCGCTGTTTGCGCCCTTCTCCAGCTTAAACTCCAAGCGCAAGACAAAGTCGTCGTAGATCCTGTCCGAGCGCAGCCAGCCCGCGCCGCCGCGGGTGCACACCAGCTCGCCGTTTTCGATCTTCCACACGTCCCCGCCCATAACGTGCCAGTGGGAAAGGTCCTTGCCGTCAAAGAGGGCAACAAACCCTTGCTCGGTCTTCCCTTGGGGCTGCCCCGCCGCCCCAAGGCAGACCAGCGCAAGCACCGCCGTGCTTAACGCAACCCAGCGCATGGGAAAAACCTCCAATAGCTCAAGAAGTGACAGCGATCTATTCACGCAGCGCCGCGGGCGAACCTGCGCGAGTTCCCCGCACAAGCCGACGCCGCGCCCAGCCCCGCCCGCGGCGGCCGTGCGCCGCCCGCGGCCCATGGCCACCGGCAAAAAAGAAAGCGGGGCCAGCTCAGGCCGCCACCCGCCGCCGAGGCGCGGGGGCAAGCGCAGGGCCCGGCCCCACTGAAACCCAAGCGCGCAGCTTTGCCACCGCACAAGCGGGGAGGACCGTCGGGCTGGCCGACCATCCCGCACTCTGCCGCTGGCGAAGGCCGGATGCAACCTGTGCCTAACCATGCCCCGGGGGACGACGAGCCAACCGGCGAACGGTGGTTCTATGCAGACCCAGTCCCTGGCTTCCCAGGGCAGTCAGAGCAGGGTCGAGCACACGCAGGGAGTGAGTTCCGGCGCCGCCGGCAGCCGCGTGTGGGCTACTCGACCCCGCCGCCGAGGCGCGGCCAGGGCCCATGTTAGGCTGCCACTGCTCTTGTTGCAGCGGATAAGCGCCAGCCCTGACCGGAGCGCGCAAACCCACTGC
>CAZMGT010000008.1:0-80461 GCA_964565895.1 uncultured Armatimonadia bacterium | reverse complement strand
CACGCTGCTTTCGACGGTAAAATAAACCTCCCACTCGTTCTCCCCGCGCCACGTCTCGCCCGTCTTTTCGCGCCACACATCGCCGTGGGTAAGGATGCGCAGCTCTGCTTGCCCGCGGCACCACCCGGGCCGCGCCTTAACCGCCTTAATGCTTAGGTAGACGGGCTCTCCCCCGCCGGCCGCCGCGCCCAGGGCGGCGCAGAACATCAGCGCGGCAGCGAAAACCATTGCCCTCGCCTCCTCGGCGCAACGCTGCCCACCTCTTCGCCTCGCTGCGCAAACTACCTTTCCCCCCGCGGGGCAGCCTTGCCCGGGGGCCGCGTTGGAGGATCAACCCCCGCTCTCGCTGAACTTCATCTCCCGACGCGGTCCACATTTCTTCCGGGAGACATCGGCCTCATGGAGCGAACCCTGGTGATCATCAAGCCCGACGCCGTCCAGGCCGGGCACATCGGCGAGATCATTTCCGTTTACGAACATGCCGGCTTACGCATCGAGTACGCTCACATGGCCCAGCTCAGCGTAGAGCGCGCCTCGGCGTTCTACGCCGAGCACAAGGGCAAGGACTTCTACGATGGGCTCATCGAGTTCATGACCTCCGGCCGCTGCCTTATCCTCGTCGTCGCGGGCGAAAACGCAGTCGCTCGCGTGCGCCACCTCAACGGGGCAACCGACCCGCGCGAGGCCGCCGAGGGAACGATTCGCGCGCGCTTTGGCAGCGAGCTCCCGCGCAACGCGGTGCACGCCTCAGAGTCGCTTGCCGCTGCAGAGCGCGAGATCGCCTTCTTCTTCCCCGGCGTCTCCGCGCGGGGGTAGGCGCAAACCCTGCGCGGCCGCCAGAGCCCCTGCGCCGAGCAAACGCGTCCGCCGGCCCAGCGGCGCCGGCCTTGGCGCGCGAATCGCACTTGTGCTATAATTCCCCAGCGAGGGCAAGCAACTGATGCCCAGCGGGCGCCGCATCGCCTGCGCTCTCATCGTCGCTATCGGCCATTGTCGCGAGGGCGTGCGGAGCTAGTCTGGCGCAGGGAAAGAGGTCGCTGACCGAAAATGATCCAGATGAAGGTCAAGCGCATCGCTGCCGACCGCCGGCGCAAGCCGCTGGTCATCCTCATGGACAACGACGAAACAATGGTCCTCCCCATCCTCGTGGGCATTAACGAGGCGATGGCCATCTACTTCGAGCTCACCAACCACAAGCCCCCGCGGCCGATGACCCACGACCTTATCGCGAACATGATCCGCGAGCTGGGTATGACCCTCGAAGACGTCGTCATCAACCGCTTCCACGAGGATACTTACTACGCGGTAATCCACCTCACCGCGGGCGACAAGCGCTACGAGATCGACGCCCGGCCGAGCGATGCCATCGCCATTGCCCTGCGTCTGGGCGCGCCGGTTTACGTGGACAGCGCGGTCCTCGACCAGCACGCGTTCCACGCCAGCGAGGTGAGCTTTGGCGCCGACGAGCAAGAGGGCCGCGAGGACGACACCGACGAGCGCTTCCGCAGCATTATTGAGGAAGCGGACCTCGACCCCGACACCTAGCCTGCGATTGGAACCCCTGGATGTCAGCGGGCACAAAGTTTTGGCTTCGCGTCTTTCTCCTGGCCATCGTGGCCCTGCTTATTTATCGCTTCTGCTATGTCTATACTGAGTTTCTCTGGTTCCGCTCCCTCGGCTACCATAGCGTCCTCGTTAAGATCCTCCTCACGCGGTTTGTCTTGTTTGTCGTTGCCGCGGGCGTAGCGTTCGCCGTGCTTTACTTCAACCTCACCCGTGCCCGCGGGCGGCAGACCGGCGCGGAGTACTACGTCGGCCAAAGCGCGCTGGCCTATATCGATCGCGACGCCGTCGAGGCCTACGTCGGGCACCTCATCCTCGGTGCTTGTGTGCTTCTCTCGCTGTTGTTTGGCCTTTTTGCCCAGCGCTGGTGGCGCGTTTGGCTGCAGTTTGTCCACGCCACACCTTTTGGCATAAAAGACGAGCTTTTTGGCAAGGACGTCGCGTTTTACGTGTTCCGCCTCCCCGTCCTGAACTGGCTGCTCTCCAACCTAAGCACGTTGCTTCTGCTCACCCTCATCCTCGCCGCGCTCGTCTACCTCTATGAGGAGCGGATCTTTATCACCTCCGCCGGCCTGCGCGTTACCCCAAAGCCGCTTAAGCACCTGTCCATCCTCGGCGCGCTCATCCTTGTCCTTAAAGGCGCGGGCTACTTCCTTGCCCGCTACGCGCTCACCCTGCGCGACAACGAGTTCATCTACGGCGCGGCCTACTCCGATGTCCACGGGCGCCTGCCCATTCTGTGGTCCATGGTTTTGCTTTGCCTGGGGCTTGCCGTGTTGCTTCTTTTGCGCATGAACACTGGGCCCGAGGTGCGCCTGCAGGGGTGGGCCATCGTTGGCGTGTTCGCCTATAGCATCCTGGCCAGCGCCATCTACCCGCGCGTGCTCGACGTGCTCGTCGTCCGGGGAAACGAACTCGCCCGGCAGCGGCCCTATATCGAGCGCAACATTCGCGCCACGCGCCAGGCGTTTGACATCGAAAACTTCGACGAGGAGGACTTCGCCGCCTCGCAAGACCTCACCGCCGAGGACATCGCCAAAAACCGCACCACGATCGACTCCATCCGCCTCTGGGATCACCGCCCCCTGCGCGACACATATATGCAGGAGCAGCAAATTCAGCCCTACTATGAGTTCACCGATGTCGACGTCGACCGCTACGTCATCGGGGGCCAAATTCGCCAGGTGCTCCTCGCCCCGCGCGAGCTAAACATCGCCGGCCTGCCCGAGGGCCGCCGCTGGTATAACCGCCATCTCATCTACACCCACGGCTATGGCCTGGCCATGAGCCCGGTGAACGACTATACCGCCGAGGGCCGGCCCATCTACTATTTCTCCGGCGTCCCGCCGGTCAGCGCCTTGCCCGAGCTTAAGCTTACCGTGCCCCAGATTTACTTCGGCGAGTTCCGCTCGCGCCGCCAGCCCGGCGAGGTCGAGCCCGCCCCCGGCGAGCAGCGCCGCTCGCCGTTCGTCCGCCGCCCCAGCCCCGTCTCCGTTCCCGAATACGTCATTGTCGGCGCAAACGGCGAGAAGGAGTTCGACTATCCCAAGGGCACGGAAAACGTCTTTTGCACCTACGACGAGGAAGCTAAGAAAAAACACGTGGCCATGGGCGGCCGCCTGCGCCGCCTCGCGTTTGCCATCCGCTACCGCGACATTCAGCTACTGATCAGCGCCAAAATCGCCCCCACCAGCGCCATCTTAATGCATCGCATCATCACCGAGCGCGCGCGCACCCTCGCCCCGTTCTTAGCCTTCGACCACGACCCATACCTCGTCGTGCGCGACGATGGGCGGCTGGCCTGGATCCACGATGCCTACACGCTAACCTCGCGCTATCCCTACGCCAGCTTCGTCCCCGCCCAAATATTCACCGGGGTAAGCATGGGCCAGCCCCTGATTAATTACGTGCGCAACTCCGTAAAAGTGGTCACCGACGCCTATACCGGCGAGGTCAACTTTTACATCGTCGAGCCCGACGACCCGATCGTCCAAACCCTGCGCAAAATCTTTCCCGCGCTGTTCAAATCCGCCGAGGAAATGCCCGAGGACATCCGCAGGCATCTGCGCTACCCCGTGGACCTGTTCCGCGCGCAGGCGTCCATCCTCCAGCGCTACCACATGGAGCGCCCGGAGGTGTTCTACGGACAAACCGACCAGTGGGCCCAGCCCACCGAACGCTATACGGTTGTGGAAACCACCGTCCAAGACGAAACAGGGCAAACGCGCACCGAGGCCAAGCAAGAGGTCCCCATGCTCCCCTACTATGTCGTCATCCGGCTTCCCGGGAAGAAAGAGCCGGAGTTTGTCCTCATGCTTCCGTTCACCTACTATCGCCGAATGAACATCGTCGCCTGGCTCGGCGCGTGGTGGGACCAGAACGAGGGCGCGAGAGCAGTCGTTTACATGTTCCCCAGAAAGAAAACCGTCTACGGCCCGATGCAGGTGGAGAGCTTTATCGACCAGGACTCGGCGATGTCCCAATGGCTTATGCTGCGCAGCAAAGCCTCGCGCGTTATCCGGGGCAACCTCCTCGTCGTCCCCATCGAGGACAGCCTGCTTTACGTGGAGCCGATCTACCTCCAGTCCGAAGTCCAACGCGCGCAGATTCCCCAGCTTAAGCAGGTCATCGTCTCCAACGGCAAGCGCGTGGTCATGCGGCGCAAGCTCGACGAGGCCGTGCTCGCTCTGCTCGACCCCAACGCCCCCAGCGTCCTCCCCGAGGAGCTCGCCCAGGCGGGCGCTGTCGAGCACCCCACCGCGCTCCCCACGCCCCCGCCAGCCACGCCAACGCCCACGCCTACGCTTGCCCCAACGCCCACGCCCACCCCCGAGGCTACGCCCGCGCCGCTTCCCGAGGGCGTAGAGCAACTGCTCACGCACGTCGAGCAACAGCTCCAGCGCGCGGAAAACGCCCAGCGCGAAACGCAGCGCGAGCTAAACGAGCTGCGCCGCGCGGTGCGCAAGCTGCGCGAGACGCTCGCCCGCGAAGACTAGCTTCCGCTTCGCTATCCCGAGGGCTGCTTGCCAAGCCATTTCTCGGTGCCCAGCGCTGGGCCTGTCGTTTGCGCGCCAGCGCGGCGCCCGAGCATGGTGGGGTGGGGGAGAGGCGCTACTGCGAAGGTTGCCCAAAAACGCGAGAAGGGTGCGCTAAGCGCACCCTCCGCGCGGACCGACCTCCTGGTTGGAGGCTTCTGTTGGGAGGCTCCACCGTCAATAAAAAGCTGAGCCGCTGTTCATATAGACACCGTTGCTCTCAAAAGGTTCTGAAAAAGATAAAAATTTTTTCGCGATGCCTGGCGGAAACCTAACCGCAGTAGATGTTAAATTTTCTGCAACTTTTGCGCCTGCTGCGCCGCAGGATGCCTGCCGCTGGCATAAAAAGCGACCAGCGAGACCCCCTCCTCCTGGCCGCCACCCCATTCTAGCATATCTCTGTGGGATTTGTCATCACAATTTTAACACTCCGTTTACATTCTTTCCCACCCAAAAATTTCGGGCCCGCATCTTCCAGCGGACCCGCGCCCGACTCAGCGTCGAGCTCCTCCTTGCGTTTGGGAGGCCGCAAGCACCTTTATGACGTGCTCGCCGGCTTCCGAGTTCCCCGCGTGTTCAAGCGTTAACCCGCGCGCAACGCCCGCGTGCGCCTCCGCGCAAACACCACATAGCCCACATATCCCGGCACGGTTAGGGCAAAGGCCACCAAAAACACCAAATCTACCCAGCGCCGGGCCACCGAGCGCACCTCGATCTGCCGCTCCGGCAAAAGCCCCAGCGTCGTTTCGGCAACGATCCTGTTCTTCCCCTCAAGCGAAAACCCAATGGGCACCGTTTCCGGCAAAATCTCCCCGGGCATCTCGATCACATAGCGCACGGGGGTGTTGCCGACAAACTCCTGCTCCTCGCGCGCGGGGATGAACTTCTTAATCTGCGGGCGCTCGGTATAGCGATACTCCGCCGTGAGCCCTCGCCGGCGCACGCCCAGGGTAATCCCCACATCCGCTGGGGGATCGCAGCGCAGCCCACGCGAGCGGCAGATAAACGTTACCTTCTCCCCCTCGCGCCGGCGCTCAATGCGCCACCCGCGGCGGACCATCTGGCGCAGCTCGCTCGCCGCGGACTTGGCGTGCTTGGCGTCCACGGTAATCTTAATTTCGCGCTCAATGCGCCCTCGGCTGGTAACCCTCGTGGTAATCTCCACGCACCCGGAGGCGAGAAAGAGCAGAGCAGCGAGGGCGGCCCCCGTCGCGATACGGCCCCACCTACTGCTCATCGGCTTCACCCGTCCGCTTGGCCGCCCGGCGGCGCCGGCGCCAGGAGATCACCCCTGCTACGGCCAAAACCACCGCCCCGGTAACCACCACGACCACGGGAACCGTGGTGCGCACCTCGGGCGCCAGGGGAAACAGGCACACCTGCACCGGCTCGTTATTCGCGAGGATAAACCACAGGGCATAAAGCCCGATCAACACCCCAATGAAAAACCCAAACCCCGGCAAAAGCCCCACGTTCTCCTCGGCCACCTCGATATAGTCCGGCTCTAACTCCTCAGCCTCGGCCCCGTGCTCCGCGGACGTCTGCTCCGTCTCTTTCTCCTCGGCCAACGCAAAATCTCCCCTTTTCCGGCGACGCAGGCGCATTGTATCCAATGGCTCAAAGCGCTGTCAACGAACGCTGTGCGTCGGCCCGCGCGTGCAACCCGCGGCCGCTGCTCGGCGTTAAAATGCGCGGCACGGCGGCGCGCCTGGGCGCCTGCGCGAAGCGCTGGCTAGGTTTGACTGAGGGGCGGGAAAATCGCTATACTTTATGGTGCGAGTGGTCGGGGCGTGGCGCAGTTTGGTTAGCGCGACTGCTTTGGGAGCAGTAGGTCGTTGGTTCGAATCCAATCGCCCCGACCATCTCCCTTTGCGGGAGTAGCTCAGTTGGCAGAGCGACAGCCTTCCAAGCTGTGGGTCGCGGGTTCGACTCCCGTCTCCCGCTCCACGGCGGCGGCCCGTAGCTCAGTGGATAGAGCAACTGCCTTCTAAGCAGTGGGTCGCCCGTTCGAATCGGGCCGGGCCGGCCATGGTGGCGAGAATAGCTCAATCGGTTTAGAGCGCTGGACTGTGGCTCCAGAGGTTGAGGGTTCGAGTCCCTCTTCTCGCCCCACCCTTCGGCTGTCAGGCGCCCGGCGGCGCGTAGAACGTCCGGCGCGGCTGTAGCTCAGCGGATAGAGCAGCAGACTTCGGATCTGCAGGTCGGGCGTTCGAATCGCTCCAGCCGCGCCAGATAGATTGTGGGTCGCTAGCTCAATTGGTAGAGCAGGGGACTCTTAATCCCAAGGTTGGAGGTTCGAGTCCTCCGCGACCCACCAAAATGTTGTAAAATAGTGTGCGGTGGGCGAGTGATGGAATTGGTAGACATGCAGGACTTAGGATCCTGTGCCCTTGTGGCGTGAGAGTTCGAATCTCTCCTCGCCCACCAAACTGAGACTGTCCGCCGGCCCATGCGGCCGGCTTTTGATGTGTCAGGCCCGCTCCGGCGCCCCCATTCGCCCGAGCGCCTGCCCCGGAGGCGATTCTCTTGCGCGTGAAGGTCGAGCGGCTCGAGGGAAGCCGCGTCGCCCTGCAGTTCGAGATCGAGCCCGAGCGCGTCGACGCCGCCTATAAGCAGGTGTTCAAGCAGCTCGCCCGCGAGGTCCGTTTCCCCGGTTTTCGCAAAGGCAAAGCTCCCCCGCAGGTTATCCTCCAGCGCCTCGGGCGCGACGTCGTGCGCGAACAGGTGCAGCAGATTCTCGTCCCCGAGGCCTACCGCCAAGCGCTCGAGGACGAAAACCTCTCGCCCCTGGAGCAGCCTCAGTTTCAGGACATTAAGCTCGAGCAGGGCCAGCCCATGACGTTCCGCGCAGAGGTCCTCGTCAAGCCGCCCATCGAGCTCGGCGAATACAAAGGGGTGCGCGTAGAGCGCCCCTCGCCCCAGGTGGAGGAGTCGGTGATCGACGAGGAGATCGAGCGCCTGCGCCGGCGCGCCGCGGAAATGGTCGAGGTCTCCGACCGCCCCTGCCAAGACGGCGACCTCGTCGACGTGGAATATCAAATCTACATCGACGACAAGCCGTTCGGCGGGGAGCAACTGAAAACGATGGGCCTGAAGATCGGCGAGGACTGGTTTACCCCCTCGCTCGACGACCACGTGCGCGGGATGCGCGTGGGCGAGGAGAAAACGGTGCACGCCAAGTATCCCGACGACTACCGCCAGCCCGCGCTGGCCGGCAAAGAGGCGCGGTTTGAGCTGCGCATCAAGCGCATCCGCGCGGAGCAGCTCCCCGAGGTTAACGACGAGTTCGCCAAAGACGTCGCCGGCGTAGACACCGTGGAGGAGCTGCGCCAGGCGATCCGCGAGCGCGAGGAGGCCGCCCTGCGCCGCTTAAGCCAGGCCGACCTGCAGGAGCTCGTCGTGCGCAAGGTCGTGGACCAGGCGCAGTGCGAGCCCCCGCCCTCGCTCGTCGAGCGCGAGCTGAGCCAGCGGCGCGAGGAGGTCGCCGAGCACCTCCGCCGCCAGCGCACCGAGCTCTCCGCCTACCTCAAAGACCTCGGCCTGACCGAGGAGCAATGGGAGCAGCAGCTCAAAGAGCAGGCGCAGCTCGCCGTCAAGCGCCGCCTCGTGCTCGACGAGATCGCCGAGAAAGAGGGGATCGAGGTCACCCCGGAAGAGGTGGCGCGCGTCGCCGCCGAGCTCATGTCGCAGTCGGGCATGACGCAGGCGCAGATGCGCCAGTTCCTCCGCGAAAATGCCGACGAGATGGCGCGTATCTATCAATCGCTGCGCACGTCCAAAACCATTCAGCTTCTCGTGGACTGCGCGGAGATCGTCGAGCCCGGCGAGGCGCAGGAGGAACAGCCGCCCGCGCCCGAGGAACAACAGCCGGTGCAGCCCGAGCAACCTCCCGCACCGGCCGAGGAGGATCGCCCGGCGGGACAGGGTAAAACTGACTCGGAGCAGGGCGAGGAGCAGGACCAGGGCGGCGCGCCCCAGCCCGCCCCGGGCGCCGCTCCCGAGGACACCGCCCACGCTGCGCCGGACAGCGACGCGCAGCACAAGGGGGAATGCGACGATGCCGCTGATTCCCATTGTTGTTGAGCAAACGAGCCGCGGCGAGCGCTCCTGGGACATCTATTCCCGCTTGCTTAACGAGCGCATTGTCTTTTTGGGAACGCCCATTAGCGACGAGGTGGCCAACGTCGTTATCGCGCAGCTTCTGTTTTTGGAAAAGGAGAACTACGACGACCCCATTCAAGTTTACATAAATAGCCCGGGCGGTGCGGTAAGCGCCGGCCTGGCCATCTACGATGTCATGCAATATATCCATCCTCCCGTGCACACCTATTGCATCGGCATCGCCGCGAGCATCGCCGTCGTCGTGCTTGCCGGCGGCGAGCCGGGGTTCCGCTTCGCCCTGCCCCACGCCCAGTTGCTCATTCACCAGCCGTGGGTCAGCGGCGTGGGCGGCCAGGCCGTAGACGTGGCCATCCATGCCGAGCATATTATGCAAACGCGCAACCGCATTAACGCCATCCTGGCCAAGCACACCGGCCGGGACATTAAGGAAATCGAGCAGGACACCGACCGCGATAAATGGATGACCGCCGAGGAGGCGAAGGAGTACGGGATTATCGACGGCGTTGTGGAACAACGTGTCCTGGAGGAGGCGGCCTCCTAGGACACCCTGCTGCCGGAGGTGCCACACATGCCCATCTCGGGCTCGGGCCGGGAAAGCGACAATTTGCGCTGCTCGTTCTGCGGCAAGCGCCGCGATCAGGTGCGCAAGCTGATCGCTGGCCCCGGCGTGTACATCTGCGTCGAGTGCGTCGAGCTGTGCAACGAGATCATCCAGGAGGACGACGCCGAGCGCCGACCAGTGGGCCGGGAGGCGGAGATCCCTAGGCCCAAGGACATCAAAGCCATCCTCGACTCCTACGTTATCGGCCAAGAGCAGGCGAAGAAGACCCTCGCCGTCGCCGTGTACAACCACTGCAAGCGCGTGGCCATGATGGACTACATGGGCTCGGACGACGTGGAGCTGGGCAAGAGCAACATTCTGCTCATCGGCCCCACGGGCTCGGGGAAAACGTATCTCGCGCAGATCCTGGCCAAAATCCTCGACGTCCCGTTTACCATCGCCGATGCCACCGCGCTTACCGAAGCCGGCTATGTCGGCGAGGATGTGGAGAACATCCTGCTTAAGCTAATCATGGCCGCGGACATGGACATCGACGCCGCCCAGCGGGGCATCGTCTATATCGACGAGATCGACAAGATCAGCCGCAAGAGCGAAAACCCCTCCATCACGCGCGACGTCTCCGGCGAGGGCGTGCAGCAGGCCCTGCTCAAGATCCTCGAGGGCACGGTGGCCAACGTCCCGCCCCAGGGCGGGCGCAAGCACCCCCAGCAGGAATACTGGCAGATCGACACCACGGGCATCTTGTTCATCTGCGGGGGCACATTCGCCGGCCTGGAGGACATCATCCGCGCCCGCCTCGGCGATCGGGGCATTGGGTTCAGCGCCAAGCTCCGTCGCGAGGAAGAGCGCGGCCTAAGCGACATCCTGCGCCACGTTATGCCCGACGACCTAAAGAAATACGGCCTCATCCCGGAGTTCATCGGCCGCCTGCCCATCGTGGCCACCCTCGACCCGCTCGACGAGGAGGCCCTTGTGCGCATCCTCACCGAGCCCAAAAACTCCCTCGTCAAGCAGTATCAAAAGCTGCTCGAGCAGGACAATGTCGAGCTCAAGTTCCAGCCCGCCGCGTTGCGGGCCATTGCCAAAGAGGCTCTTAAGCGAGGCATGGGCGCCCGCGCCCTGCGCACGATTATCGAGGAGATCATGCTCGATGTGATGTTCGAGATCCCGTCCCAGGGCGACGTTACCCAAGTAATCATTACCGAGGAAACGGTAACCCAGCGCAGGCCGCCCACGCTTGTGCGCAGCCGCGAGGCCAAGCGCAAAAAAACTGCTTAGCGCCGCCGCGCGCGCCCGTCCCCGCGCGGCGCGAAAACAAGGACCTTTCTCCCGCTGCGCGAACATTAACACGTCGCTCTGTTCAGGCGGCCCTGCGCCAGGGCCGTCGTTTTTCCTGTATTCAGGAGGATCGCCACAGGTGGCCAGCGAGCACAACAACGAGAAAACCGACGAGCAGCCCGAGCTCCTCACCCCGTCGCGCGAGCTCCGCGCCCTGCCCGTCGTCCCGTTGAAAGACCTCGTTGTCTTTCCCACGATGGTCATGCCCCTGTTCGTCATGCGCAGCAAGTCCATCTGCGCCATCGAGGACGCCATGCTCCACGAGCAAAAGCTCGTGCTTGTCGCGCAGAAGGACCCCCAGGTGGAGGACTATACCCCCGACGACGTCTACTCCATCGGCACCCTCGCCCAGAGCCTCCAGGTGCTCAAGCTCCCCGACGGCAGCCTGCGCGTCGTCGTCGAGGGGCAAAAGCGCGTGCGCCTGACGGGCGTCGTGCACACCGAGCCCTACTTTAAGGCGCTTGTCGAAGAAGTCGAGGAAACTGTTGAGCACTCGCCGGAAATGGAGGCCCTCGTGCGCACCGTGCTCAGCGATTTCCAGCGCGCCGCGGAGCTCTCGCGCACGATACCCCCCGAGGCGGTAACCACCGCCCAGAGCATCGACGACCCCGGCCGCCTCGCCGACCTCGTCGCCTCCAACCTCAGCCAGCGCCTGGAGCAAAAGCAGCAGATCTTAGAGACCGCCAACGTGCGCGAGCGGCTGGAAAAGCTCAGCGCCCAGCTTACCCAGGAGATCGAGATCCTCGAGCTCGAGCGCAAAATCCACTCCCGCGTGCGCGACGAGATCCAGGCCGGCCAGCGCGAGATGTACCTGCGCGAGCAGCTTAAGGTCATCCGCGAGGAGCTACGCGAAACAGTCGCCGAGGGCGGTGAGATCGAGGAATACGAGCGGAAAATCGAGGCCGCGCAAATGCCCGAGGCCGCTGCCGAGCACGCGCGCAAAGAGCTCGCCCGGCTCGAGCGCATGCCCGCCATGTCGCCCGAGGGCTCGGTTATTCGCACATATTTAGACTGGCTCACCTCGCTCCCCTGGCAGGCGCGCACCGAGGATAACCTGGACATCGAGGCCGCCGAGCGCGTGCTCGAGGAGGACCACTATGGCCTGCAGCGGGTAAAGGAGCGCGTGCTTGAGTTTCTCGCGGCGAAAAAGCTCGCCGGGCCGGAGATGCACTCCCCCATCCTCTGCTTCGTCGGGCCGCCGGGGGTGGGCAAGACGTCCATCGGCAAGTCCATCGCCCGCGCGTTGGGGCGCAAGTTCATCCGCCTTTCCCTGGGCGGGGTGCGCGACGAGGCGGAGATCCGCGGCCACCGCCGCACCTACATCGGCGCCATGCCCGGGCGCATCATGCAAACCATTCGCCAGGCCGGCTCGCGCAACCCCGTGTTTATGATGGACGAGATCGACAAGCTGGGGATGGACTTCCGCGGCGACCCCTCTGCCGCGCTGCTCGAGGTCCTCGACCCCGAGCAAAACCACAGCTTCTCCGATCACTACCTCGAGGTCCCGTTCGACCTCTCCGAGGTGATGTTTATCACCACGGCGAACATCCTCGACCCCGTCCCGCCCGCGCTGCGCGACCGCATGGAGGTCATCGAGTTCCCCGGCTATACCGAGGAGGAGAAGCTGGTCATCGCCCAGCGCTTTCTCGTCCCCAAGCAGCTCAAGGCCAACGGGCTCAAGCCCGGCCAGGTAAAGTTCTCCAAAACCGCCCTCCGCGACATCGTCCGCTACTATACCCGCGAGTCGGGCGTGCGCAACCTAGAGCGCGAGATCGCCCGCATCTGCCGCAAAGTGGCGCGCAAAGTGGCCGCCGAGGACAACCGCGACCTTTCCCTCCGCGTCACCGCCAAGGCGCTCAGCGACTACCTCGGCCCGCGCAAGTTCATCTTCGGCACCGCCGAGGCGCGCGACGAGGTGGGCGTGGCCACCGGCCTGGCGATCACCAGCGCCGGCGGCCAGGTGCTTACCGTCGAGGTGAGCATCGTCCCCGGCAAGGGGCGCCTGAAGCTCACGGGCAGCTTGGGCGAGGTAATGAAGGAGTCCGCCGAGGCCGCGCTCAGCTATGCCCGCTCCTGCGCCCGGCGCCTCGGGGTGGACGACGAGCTGTTCGCCACGAGCGACATCCACATCCACCTCCCCGAGGGCGCCGTGCCCAAAGACGGCCCCTCCGCGGGCATCACCCTCGCCCTCGCCCTGTGCTCGGCCATTTCCAAGCGCCCCGTCTCCCGCCACGTGGCGACCACCGGCGAGGTGACCCTGCGCGGCCGCGTGCTCCCCGTGGGCGGAATTAAAGAAAAGGTCCTTGCCGCGCACCGCGCGGGGATCAAAACCGTCGTCCTCCCCGCGGACAACAAAAAAGACCTCCACGACGTCCCGGAGCAGGCGATGAACGAGCTTACCCTGGTCTTCGTGCGCAACATGGACCAGGTCCTCCGCCACGGGCTGCTCAACAGCAAGCAACCCGCGCCGCGCAAGCGCGTCAGCACATAACGCCGCGGCCGAGGGCCGAGCCCCGCCGCCGGCCGCGATACCCAGTGCACCAGGAGGACCGACGTTGAGCGACATCATTAGCCAAACCGCATACGAACCGCAGAAAGTCGAGCCCAAGTGGTACGACTACTGGCTCAAGCTCGGCCTGTTCCACGCCCGCGTGGACTCCGACAAGCCCGCCTACTGCATCGTCATCCCTCCGCCCAACGTCACCGGCGCCCTGCACATCGGCCACGCCCTGCAGGACACGATTATGGACCTCCTCACCCGCTACAAGCGCATGCGCGGGTTCGAGGTCCTCTGGCTGCCGGGAACCGACCACGCGGGCATCGCCACCCAAGCCCGTGTCGAGCGCCACCTAAAGAGCGAGCGCGGCCTGACCCGCTACGACCTCGGCCGCGAGAAGTTCCTCGAGGAAATGTGGCGCTGGAAAGAGCACTACCACGCGCGCATTACCGAGCAGCTCAAGCGCATGGGCGCCGGGCTGGACTGGCAGCGCGAGCGGTTTACCATGGACGAGCACTGCTCCCGCGCCGTGCGCGAGGCGTTCTGCCGCTTCTACGAACGCGGCCTTATTTACCGCGGCCTGCGCATTATCAACTGGTGCCCCCAGGACCGCACGGCGCTGTCCGACGAAGAGGTCGAGCACATCGAGCTCAAAAGCCATCTCTGGACGATCGAATACCCCCTCGAGGACGGCTCGGGGGGCATCCGCGTGGCGACCACCCGCCCGGAAACAATGCTCGGCGACACGGCCGTCGCCGTCCACCCCGACGACGAGCGCTACCGCGACCTAGTGGGCAAAAAGGTCATCCTCCCCCTCATGGAGCGTCCCATCCCGATCGTCGCCGACAAGCGCGTGGACCCGAGCTTCGGCACGGGCGCGGTAAAAGTAACCCCCGCGCACGACCCGGTGGACTTCGAGATCGGCCAGGAGCACAAGCTTCCCCTCGTCCAGGTCATCGGCGAGGACGGGAAAATGACCGAGGACGCCGGGCGCTATGCGGGGCTCGACCGCGTGGAGTGCCGCGAGCAGGTGCTCCGCGATTTAGAGCAGCGCGGGCTGCTTGTGAGCACCGAGGACTATACGCACAGTGTGGGGCAATGCTCGCGCTGCAACACGATTATCGAGCCGCTTGCTTCTGAGCAGTGGTTCGTGCGCATGAAGCCCCTGGCGCAAATGGCCATCGAGGCCTCGCGCGCGGGCAAGCTGCGCTTTGTCCCCGAGCGCTGGGAGAAGGTTTACCTGGACTGGCTGGCCAACATCCGCGACTGGTGCATCTCGCGCCAGCTCTGGTGGGGCCACCGCATTCCCGTGTGGTATTGCGACGACTGCGGGGCGGAGATGTGCCTCCGCCGCGATCCCACCCGCTGCACCCGCTGCGGCAGCGCAAACATCCGCCAGGACGAGGACGTGCTCGACACCTGGTTCTCCTCCGGCCTATGGCCGTTCTCCACCCTCGGCTGGCCGGACAACACGCCGGACATGCGCCGCTTCTTCCCCACCTCCGTGCTCGTCACGGGTTATGACATCATCTTCTTCTGGGTTGTGCGCATGGTTACCATGTCGCTCTTTTTCACGGGCAAGGTTCCGTTTCACACGGTGTTCATCACTGGCCTAGTGCGCGACGAGCGCGGGCGCAAGTACAGCAAATCCCTCGCCAACCAGGTGGACCCCATCGACCTTATCGAGCGCTACGGCACCGATGCCCTGCGCTTTGCCCTGGCCTCGCTCATCACCCACGGCCAGGACATTAAGTTTAGCGAGCAGCGCGTCGCCGGCGGGCGCAACTTCTGCAACAAGCTCTATAACGCCACGCGCTTCGTCGTAATGAACCTCCAAGACTTCGTCCCCAGCGCTCCCCATCCCATGCGCGAGGACCTCGACCTTCCCGACCGCTGGATCCTCAGCCGGCTGAACAAAACGATCGACGAGATCACGGAGCACATCGAAAACTACGACATCGCCGACGCCGCGCGCCGGCTGCACGAGTTCGCCTGGCACGAGTTTTGCGACTGGTACGTCGAGCTCTCCAAGCCCGCGCTGCAGAGCGAGGACAAAAAGCGCCGGCGCACCACGCAGTGGGTCCTCTGGCGCACGCTTTCCGTGCTGCTGCGCCTGCTTCACCCGCTCATGCCGTTTATCACCGAGGAGCTGTGGCATGCCCTTCCCGGGACACAGGGCAGCGTCCAGGCCGAGCCCTGGCCCATCGTCAACAAAAAAGCCCTCGACCCCGAGGCCGAGGAGCAAATGCAGCCGCTCATGGACGCCGTCTATGGCGTGCGCACCATTCGCGCGGAGTTCGGCATATCGCCGGTGCAGGCGCTCACCGCCTCGTTCCGCCCCGCCTCGGCGGCGCAAGCGCAGGTCCTGCGCGAACGCGAGGAGGAGATCGCGTTCCTCGCGCGGCTCGAGCAAATGCACATTCTCGGCGCGGACGACCCCAACCCCGAGCCCGCGTTTCGCACGGTGGTGGGCACGCTCGAGGTTCTCGTCCACGCCGAGGGGACGGTGGACTTAGAGCAGCAGCGCGAGCGCCTGCGCAAGCAGCTTGCCGAGGCGCGGGGGCTGCTCGAGCGCATCGAGGCCAAGCTCGCCAACGAGCAGTTCGTCCAGCGCGCGCCGGAGGAGGTCGTCCAGCGCGAGCGCGAGCGGCGCGCGGAGGTCGAGCAGCGTATCGCCACCCTCCAAGCGGCCCTCTCCGCTTTAGGGGCGGAGAGCTAGGGCCCAGCCCCCTTCCTCTCGCCGGAGGACAGCGCTGACCGGCCAAAGAAACAAACCCTGGCCTTCGCCCTCTACAAACAGCAAACAGGAGGTCCGCCGCGTGACAGTACAATTTGCCAATCTCGCTTGCCTGCTCGTTTTTGCTGCCGCACTGGGGTTTGCCGCCCCGCCCGCTCCCGATGAGCGGCCGGCGCAGCCCGGCGAGTGGGGCTTCCGTCCCGCCCAGGGCGCCGTCCTGCGGCGCAACCCGCCCCCGTTCGTCTGGCGGCCCCAGAACGGCGCGGCAAGCTATATCGTCCAATGCTCGCGCAGCCCCGACTTCCAGACCATCGACTACGAGGCCAAAGACATCGAGCTTAACGTCCACTGCCCGCCCGTCGTCTTCGAGCCGGGCAAGTGGTATTGGCGCTTTGCTTTCGTCAGCTCCGATGGCCAGCGCTCGGCGTTTAGCGCCGTGCGGCAGTTCGTTATCCCCGAGGACGCCGCGCACTTCCCCCGGCCGCCGGACAAGGAGCTGTTCGCGCGCATCCCGCGCCATCCCCGGCTGTTTCTGCGGCCGGAGAAGCTCCCCGAGCTTCGCCGCAAAGCCCGCAGCGAGCTTAAAGACCGCCTAGATGAGCTCGTTGCCTGGTGCGAGAAGACGCTAAAGAACCCGCCGGACGTCTCCGAGCCCCCCAAATATCCCCCGGGAATGAAGCGCCTGACCATGGAGTGGCGCAAGATCTGGTGGGGCAACCGCGTGCGGACGATCGCCGTGACCGATGGCGCGGCGCGCTTTGCGTTTACCTACCTCCTCACGGGCAACCGCAAATATGCCGAGGAGGGCAAGCGCCTGCTCCTCGCCGCCTGCTCCTGGGACCCTCTCGGGGCCACCGACTACCGCTACAACGACGAGGCGGGGATGCCCTTCGCCTACTTTGCCTCGCGCGCCTACACTTGGCTTTTCGACGTGCTTTCCGAACAGGAGCGGGCCAAGGTCCGCCAGGTCATGGCTGTGCGCGGCAAGCGCATCTACGACCACCTGCGCGCGGCAAACCACACCTGGCGCCCCTACGGCAGCCATCGCAACCGCGCCTGGCACTACCTCGGCGAGGTAGGCATTGCCTTCTACGGCGAGATCCCCGACGCCGCCCGCTGGCTCTCCTACGCCATGGACGTCTTCTATACCGTCTATCCCGTGTGGAACGACGCCGACGGCGGGTGGCACGAGGGCCCGCTTTATTGGAGCGCATACATCAACCGCGTCACGTGGTGGCTGGACATCATTCGCGAGTGCTTCGCGATCGACGGCTACAAGCTGCCCTACTTCCAAAACGCCGGCTATTTCGCCCTCTACCAGGTTCCCCCAGGGGCAGAGCGCGGGGCGTTTGGCGACATGGGCCATAACGCCAACGCCAAAACCCTTAAGCCGCTCATGGCCATTCTCGCCCGGCAGAAGGGCAACCCCTATTGGCAGTGGTATGTCGAGCAGACGCCCGGGCGCGAGATCGCCGACGGCTACTTGGGCTTCCTCCGCGCCTCGCTGCCCAAGCCGAAGGCCAAGCCGCCCAGCGATCTTCCCTCCTCGCGCCTGTTCGCAGGCACCGGCGTCGCCGCCCTGCACAGCGACCTGGTCAACCGCGAAAACGACGTGCAAATCCTGTTTAAGTCCGACCCCCTTCTGGGCACGACGAGCCACGGCTACGACGCCCAGAACTCGTTCTTGCTCGAGGCGTTCGGCAAGGCTCTGTTTATCCGCACGGGCGAGCGCGTCATCCACGGCTGCGACCATCACAAACGCTGGATGTGGGAGACGAAGTCCGTTAACTCCATCCTTGTGGACGGCCGCGGCCAGCGCCCGCACAACATCGCCGCCACCGGCCGGATAACCGAGTTCTATACCTCGCCCGAAGTGGACTACGTAGTCGGCGACGCTACGCGCGCGTATGAGGGGCGGCTTAAGCGGTTTACCCGGGCCATTTTGTTCCTCAAGCCGCGCACGGTGCTCATCTGGGACCGCCTCGAGGCCCCCAAGCCGGCCACGTTCCAGTGGCTCCTGCACTCGCTGCGCGAAATGCAACTCGGCGAAAACTCGCTTGTGGCAAGCAACCCGCCGGCGCTGGCCAAGGTCACGTGGCTCCTCCCCGCGCAGCTCAAGCTCACTCAGTCGAACAAAATGGACCCCCCGCCGTTGAAAAGCGGCCTCGTCCAGTGGCACGTCACCGCGGAGACGACCGCGCCCGCCGCCGTGCAAGATTTTGTTACCGTAATCCAAGTGTTCCGCGAGGGCGAGGGCGCGCCCGAAGCGCCTTCGCTCTCCCAGCGCGGCGGGGTGTATACGGTGGACGTGCCCCTCGCCAATGGCCGCGCGAAGGTGAACATTAACCCCGCGGCCGACGGCGCCCCGGGAGAGGTCGCGGCAACGCTCATTGACGCCCAGGGCAAGGTCCGCGCAACGTTCCTCTCGCCCGGCCGGGGCAGCGCCCCGCCCCCGGGGTCCACCGGCGCATAAGTGACAGCCCATGGCCGAAGAAAGCGCCCAGCGCGAAGCCCAAGCGAAGCAACCGCCCCCGCGCCCTCGGCGCAACTGGCGCCGCTATTACCTGTTGCTCAACATCGCCTTCCTGGCCATCTTAGCCTGGACGTTTACCCGGCTTGAGTGGGTCGACCTCCGCCCCATGCTTAAGCTGCACAACTTGGGCTGGCTGCTTGCCGTCACGGCGATCTATTGCCTCACCTACGCCGTGGAGAGCTGGGCCTGGGCGTTTATCATGGGCCAAACAGGCGCCCGTTACTCCCTCGCCAAAGCGTTCCGCGCGATGATGGCCAGCAACTACCTCGCGCGCATTACCCCGGCGCGCGTGGGCAAATACATCCTCGTCGCCTATGCCGCGCGCGACCTAAACGTCTCGTTCGGCTTCGCCCTATGCGGGTTTATGGTGTGGGAGGTAACGACGAAGTTCGTGGGCTGGCTTACGCAAACCCTGGGGTGCATCGTCGCTCTGTTCTTGCTTACCCCAATCGCCAACATCCCGCCCTCGGTCGTCGCCTGGATCGCCGTGGCTGCGGCGCTGGGCTCCTTGCCCACATTTATCCTCCTCGCGCTCACCGTCTCCCGCCGGTTTCATCAGCGGGCGCTCGCCGCGCTTCAGCGCATCCCCTACATCCGCCGCCGCGGCGAGGGCGCCGAGCGCCAGCTCGCGGAGTTCCACTGCGCCCTGGGCAACCTGCGCTGGTCGCGCCTTGCCCTAACCATCCCCCCGCTCATCGCCAACTACTTCCTCGCCGTGCTCATCGGGTTCCTCATCTTTCGCACCCTGGGCTCAAACATGCCCTACCTCACGTTCTGGCAGTGCGCCGCCGTGGGCGCCGTGGCCGCGCGCGTTCTGCCCATTTCCTTCGCCGGCGTGGGAACGAACGAGTTCACCATTTTCATGCTCTCCGATCGCCTGGGCTATGGCCGCTCCGCGCCGATCGGCTTCGCCGTGGTAAACGGGTTTATCTCGCGCGTGGTCCTGCCCGCGATCGGGGCCATCTTCTGGCTCGCCTCGCCGCTCCTTCCCGCTGGGGGAGGGGAGGGCACCGTGGAGGAAGGCGAGCCGGAGCAACTGGGCGAGGCCCAGCTCGCTCCCGCGGAGGAGGAGCGCTAGCGCCTCCCGCCGAAGCCAAACTGCTCGGCCCGGGCGCCCTCGGCGCCCCTGTGCATAAAAAAACCAAAGCTTGGCGCGTGCCATGGCTAACAAACCCCAGCATGCCGTCGAGGTCCAGTTCGCCCGCGACCTAACGTTCTTCGACGCTGTAATGATCGGCCTCGGCGGGATGATCGGCGCCGGGGTGTTTGTCCTCACGGGCATCGCTTGCGGCGAGGCCGGCCCCGCCGCGGTGCTCGCCTTTGCCTGTAACGCCGGGGTCACCCTGCTTACCGCGATGAGCTACGCCGAGCTTTCCTCGGCCATCCCCCAAGCGGGCGGCGGCTATTCGTTCATCCGCCGCGCGTTCTCCCCCGGCGTGGGTTTTCTTGCGGGCTGGATGCTCTGGTTCGCCTACACCGTCGCCTGCGCGCTTTATGCCCGGGGCTTCGCCGGCTATTTCGTGGAGTTCGTCGCCCACTACATGCCAAACGTCTACAACCTCCTGCTCTCGTTTGTCCGCGAGGACTTCCTCGCCCCGCTGCTCGCCCTCGTCGTCGGCGTCTTCTTCACCGGGGTAAACGTCGCCGGGGCAATGGTTACCGGCAAAACCGAGGACGCCATTACCATGGCCAAAATGGTCATCCTCGCCCTGTTCGTCTCGTTCGGGTTCGTGCACATGGCGGGGCATGGCGACGTTGTGGCCGAGAACTTCCGCCCCATGTTCCCCAAGGGCGTCCTGCCCGTGTTCACGGCCATGGGGCTAACGTTCATCGCCTTCCAGGGCTACGATCTCATCGCCACGGTGAGCGAGGAGATAAAGGACCCCGAGCGCACCATCCCCCGGGCGATCTTTTGGTCCGTGGGGCTGGCCTCGCTGACCTATTTGTGCGTCGTCCTTGTCGCCGTGGGGGCGATGAGCGTTTCTGCGCAAACGTTCCCCAAGCTGTTCGGCAGCCTACCCAGCCGCGGCATCCCGTTCGACCCCGCCGACCCGGAGATCAACACCGCCTGGGAGGTCCTCGGCGAGTACGGCGAGACGGGGATCGTCCGCGCTGCAGAAAACTTCATGCCTAAGTTTGGCGTCCTGCTCATCGTCGCCGGCGGCGTATTCTCCACAATGTCCGCGCTAAACGGCACGGTGCTCGCCGGCTCGCGCGTGGCCTTCGCCATGGGGCGCGACCGCATGCTCCCCGGGGCAATGGGCCGCATCCATCACCGCCGGCGCACGCCGCACGTGGCGATCATCTTCACCGGCCTCATCCTCATCGCCATGGCCACCCTCCTGCCCATCGAAACCGTGGGCTCTGCGGCGAGCCTCCTCTTCCTCCTCTGCTTCGCGCTCACCAACCTCTCCGCCATCCTCATCCGCCTGCGCGAACCCGAGCTAAACCCGCCGTTTAAAATCCCCCTCTTTCCCCTCCCGCCCGTGCTCGGCGTAGTCGCCTCCGTGGCCCTTGCGATTTATCAGTTCAAGTTCCAGCCCATGGCCTGGTATGTCAGCCTAGGGTGGATGGCCGCGGGCGTGCTTCTCTATCTCGCCTATCTCGGCTCGCTCAGCGCTCCTGAGCAGGAGGTCATCTTCGAGCAGCGGCGCAGCCGCAGAAAGCCCAAGTTTCGCGTCCTCGTCCCCGTGGCCAACCCGGCCACCGCTCTCGGCCTGGTCGACCTCGCCTCGGCGCTCGCGCGCGCCCAGGGTGGCGATGTCGTTGTGCTCAGCGTGGTCGAGGTCCCCGCGCAGCTTCCCCTAAGCGACGCCCACGGCCTGGGCCGCGACTACGAGGCGATGGTCCAGCAGGCGGTAGAGCGCGCCCGCGAGCGCGGCGTTTCCGCGCACGGCATCGTGCGCCTCGCGCGCAGGGTCCCGGACGCCGTGCTCGCCACGGCCGCGGAGGAGGAGTGCGATCTTCTGCTCATGGGCTGGCGCGGGTGGACGACAGCGCGCGAGGCGGCGTTTGGGAGCAACCTGGACGAGATCTTGCGCAACATCGACTGCGCCGTGGCCGTTTACCGCGCAGCCAAGCCGCTGAGCGAGGTGCGCCGATTCGTCGTCCCCGCCGGGGGCGGGCCGCACGCGCGCTATGGGGCATATCTCGCCTCGCTCCTCGCCGACCCCATCGAGGGCGCCACGGTGCGCTGCATCCACGTCGTCCCTCCGGGGCTGCCCCCCGAGGAGCGCCACCGCCGGCGCGAGCAGGTGCGCCAGGCCCTCGCCGCCGAGGACGAGGCCGTCCCCAGCGTCCCCCTCCAGGTGGAGCTCGTCGAGGCCCCGAGCATCGCCCGCGGGCTCGTGGAGCAGGGCCGCCAGGCCGATATGCTCGTCATGGGCAGCTCGCGCCAAAGCGTCGTCCGCCCCGGGCACTTCGGCCAGCTCGCCCTGCAGGTCGCCCGCAGCACGGCGACCTCGGTCCTTCTCGTGCGCAAAGCGGGCAGCGCCCCGCGCCGCCTGCTCCAGCGGCTAATCTCCCCCCGCGCGGCCTAACTGTTCCTGCCGCGCGGGGAAAACGGTGGGCAAAGGAGGGCATCGGCCTATGATTCGGGGAACAAGACGGTGGTTCTTCGCCCGCGCGTTCTCCCTGGGAGGGGCGGCCATGGCTCTTGCACACAGCTCGGCCTCCGCCGCGCGGGCTCCGCGCCGGCGCTTTCTCCCCGCGCGCCGCGCCACGCCGGGGCCAAAGCATCATTTCTTCGGCTACTACGACAAAACCCCGTGGGACGCCACCGGCCGCTATCTCCTCGCGCTCGAGGTCTCGTTTATCGACCGTCCGCCCCGCCCGGAAGACGCCGTCACCGTGGGCATGGTTGACCTCGCCCAGCAGCGGTTTATTCCTCTCGCGCAAACGACCGCTTGGTGCTGGCAGCAGGGAACGATGCTGCAGTGGCTCGGCTCCGCCCCGGACAGGCTCATTGTCTATAACAGCCGCGAGGGCGACCGCTATATCTCCGTCGTCCACGATGTGCACAGCGGCGCGCGCAGAACGCTTCCCCGGCCCATCTACGCGCTGAGCCGCGATGGCCGCTGGGCGCTGAGCATTAACTTCGCCCGCCTTGCCGACACGCGCCCCGGCTACGGCTACGTCGGCTTGCCCGACCCCTGGGCCGACCAATTCGCCCCAGACGACGACGGCATCTGGCTCATGGACATGGAGAGCGGCAACTGCCGGCTCATCATCTCCTACGCCCAGGTGGCAAACTTCCGCCCCGATCCGACCATGGAGCAAACCAAGCACTGGTTTAACCACCTGGAGTGGAACACCGACGGCTCGCGCTTCTCATTCCTCCACCGCTGGCGCCCGCGCGGCGAGCGGCGCTGGAAAACCCGCCTCCTTACCGCAAACCCCGACGGCTCAGAGCTCTTCTGCCTCGCCGCCCACGACATGGTCTCGCACTACGACTGGCGCGACGCGGAGCACATCCTCGCCTGGGCCCGGCACCCCAAAGCGGGCGACCGCTATTATCTCTTCCGCGACCGCGCCGCCGAAGTCCAAGTCGTCGCCGAGGGCGTGCTCACCGTCGATGGCCACTGCAGCTACTCCCCCGACCGCACGTGGATCCTCACCGACACCTACCCCGACCGCGAGCACATGCGCACCCTCATCCTCTACCATCCCGCGCGCAACCAGCGCATCGACATCGGCCGCTTCTTCTCCCCGCCCCAGCTCTCCGGCGAGATCCGCTGCGATCTCCACCCCCGCTGGAACCGCGACGGCACACAGGTGTGCATCGACTCCGCCCACGAGGGCGAGCGGCAAATGTACATCATCGACGTGTCGGAGATCGTCGCCGGGGGTTAGCGCGAGGCAGGTGCTTGCTCCTCTCGCTGCCTGCCGCCCAGGCTAAACAGCACCGCCGCGCCAAGGGCGACGAAAAACGCGGGGACAAGCTCGTAAATATCCACCCCCGTGGCGCTGGCGATCGCCCCCCTCAGCCACAGCTTCCACAAAAACACCGTGGCCAGCCCGCCGACCATCGCTGCGATAACGCCGCCGCGGGTAAGCCTCTTCCAACAAAGCGAAAGGACAATTGCCGGGCCAAACGCCGCCCCCAGCCCCGCCCACGAGAACAAAACGAACCAAAACACAACCCGCGCGCGCATCGCCGCCAGGCCCACCGCAGCGACCCCCAGAACAACAACCACCGCGCGGCTCAGGGCGACCATCCGCTCCTCGCTCAGCTCCCGCCCGAAAAGCTTTTGATACGCGTCGCGCGCCACGGCGCTTGCCGCGACCAAAAGCTGCGAGTCGATCGTCGAGCGCACCGCGGAAACCACCGCGGCAAGCACCAGCCCCGCATAAAGCGGCGGCAAAAACCTCCGCGAAATCGCCAAAATGCCATACTCGGGGTCGGTCAGTTCGGGCATGAGGCAGCGCACGCCGATCCCCAAAAAGATCGCCCCGCTCAGCGAAAGCGCGCCCCAGGTGAGGGCGATCGCCCGCCCGCGGCGGATCTCTTTGCTGTCGCGCGTGGCCATAAATCGGGTAATGACGTGCGGCGTCCCCGGATAGCCCAGCCCGATGCCCAGCATCCCCAGCAAAAACCCCAAAAACGCCAGCCTCCCCCGCCTCCCCGTGAGCGAGGCCAGCTCGCCCCCGCCCTTCAGCTCCGCCGTCCCGATCACGCTGATCTTCACGCCCCCCAGCACAAGCGCCTCGCCCTCGCCCAGCGTCCCTTGCTTGGGGGCGGGCTGGGCTGCGCCCTCGCCGCGAACGATCCGCGCCGCGCCCCGCTCGCGCACGACAAAGTGGCAGGCAACCCCTCCCTGCTCGCGGCCCAGGCTGAGCACCGCGGGCCCCGCCTCGCCCGGCTCGCGCAGGCGCAGCGGGGGCCTGCTCGCGGGGTCGAGGACAAGCTCGCCCTCCCTAAGCTGTACCCTCTCCCTGCCCCCGGGCCAGCGCACCTCGAGGTTAACGGCAACGGCCTCCTCCTGCGCCCCAAGCCTCGCCCAAAACCGCGCCGGCCCGCCCAGCTCGCCGAAAATCACAAGCAGCGGCAAAAGCGAAAGCGCCCCAACCATCATCAGACCCTGCAACACGTCGGTCCACGACACCGCGCGAAACCCGCCCGCCGTGGTGTAGATAATGGTCACCGCCGCCCCCAAAAGCACGCCCCACAAATAGGGCACGCCGAGCATCGCATCGAACGCCTTGCCCATGGCCGTAAGCTGCGCGGCGACATACGTGAACATGAGCAGGAGGATGATCAGCACGGCGATCGCGCGCACCGCCCCGCTGTGGTCTTCCACAGCGGCCTCGAGGTAGTCGGGAACGGTAACCGCGGAAAGCTCGCGCGAGCGCCGGCGCAGGCGCTCGGCAACGACAAACCAGTTAAAGCAAAACCCAAGCAGGCAGCCCACGGCGATCCAAATTGCGGAAAGCCCCTCGACAAACCCCATGCCCACGCAGCCCAGGGTAAGCCAGCCGCTCTCCGAGCTCGCCGCGGCGCTCAGCCCCACCACCCACGAGCCCAGGCTGCGGTCGGCGAGGAAAAATCCCTCCACTCCGGCCGTGCGCCGCGCGGCATAGATCCCCACGCCGACGACGACGAGCATGTACACGATGAAAACGGTGAGGATAACGGGGTCCACAGGCTCCGCCCTCGGCGTCCCCGGGCCAAGCGTTTTTCGCCCGCGCTACTTGTTCCCTTCGGCCAGCCCGCTCTCTGTGAGATAGCGGTAGCTCTCGCGCACCGCCTCCTCCATGTCCGTGGCGCAGTGGTCCAGCTCGACGATCAGCCACTCCAGCACGTTGGGGTCGGCGGCGCCGATGATCGCCGGCATGTCCAGCACGCCCGCGCCCACCGCGGTGTGCGGCTCGCCCTCTTTAAGCGTGCCGTCTTTAATGTGCAACAGGCAGGCGCGCTCGCGATATTTCCTTACCGTCTCCACGGGGTCTGCCCCGCCGAAGGCGACCCAGTAAACATCGAGCTGGGGAAACACCTCCGGCGCCGCGGACATGAGCACCTCGTGCGGGACAACCCCCTCCACCGGCTGAAACTCCCACCAGTGGTTGTGATAGCCCAGGGTCATCCCCGCTTCGTTAAGCTTTGCGGAAACCTCGGCGAGCCTCTCCGCGGCGCGCTTGCAGTCATCCGCCGTGTTAAACGTATCCCGGCCAAACCCGCCCACAAGCCGCGTGTTGCCCAGCGTCTTCTCCTGCTCGATCAGCTCCTCCAGGTTCTCCGTGCGAAACACGGGCACGTGGCTGCTGCACACAGAAAGCCCCAGGTCGTCGACAATGGCCTTTACTTCCCTGGGCTCCATGCCGTGCAGGCCGGCGAACTCCACGCCCTTATAGCCGATCTCGGCGACCTTTTTCAGCGTCCCTGCAAAGTCCTCCGCGCAGGCCTCGCGCAGGGTATACAGTTGCAGCGCAATGGGCTTCATCGCTGCCCTCCCATCGTTGCTACGCTCTCTTCCGCGGCCCTGTTTCTGCCCTCGCGCGCCCGTTCCCTTCGCTTCTCCGCCTGCCGCACAGCGCCCAGCCGTGGTATCATTGGCGCAAAAATCTGTGCCTGCGGAGGTCTGCCCATGGTCCGCGCGCTGGTCCTGCTTTGCGCCGTTGCTTTGTGCTGCGCCGGCCGGTGTAGCGCGCAGCATGTCGTTTGGCTCGAGGCCGAGCAGTTCGACAAGCCTGGCGGATGGGTTAACGACCCGCAGTTTGTCGACCTCATGGGCTCGCCCTATCTCCTCGCCAATGGGGTAGGGCGACCCGTCGAGGATGCGAAAACCACCGCGCGCATCCCCGCCCCCGGCCGCTATACGCTGTGGGTGCGCTGCAAGAACTGGCTGCCCCAGTATAGCCCCGGCCGGTTTCAGGTCCTCGTCGGGGGAAAGCCCTCGCCCACGGTTTTCGGGACTGCTCCCACCGACCGCTGGCACTGGGTGGAGGGTGGGACGTTCGAACTTCCCGCGGGCCCCGTCGAGGTCGTCCTGCACGACCTCACCGGCTGGTGGGCCCGCTGCGATGCCCTCGTCCTGGCTGTCGGCTTTCGCCCCTCCGACGACTCCAAGCTCCTCGCCCAGCAGCGCATCGCCTACGGCGGGCTGAGCGCCAACGTGCGCCGCATGGGCCCCTACGACGTGGTCGTCGTCGGCGGGGGCCTCGCCGGTTGCGCGGCAGCCGTAGCCGCCGCCCGCCACGGCTGCTCCGTGGCCCTCATCCAAGATCGCCCCGTCCTCGGGGGCAACGCTTCGGTGGAGATCCAAGTCCCGCCCGGGGGCGACAACTCTGGCGAGCCGCTTGACCCCAAAGAGACGGGGATCATCGAGGAGTTCGACCCCTGGCCCGGCCGCCATCGCGGCCAGTCCCAGCGCATCGAAAAGGTCGTCCGCGCCGCGGGGGTGGAGCTGTTCCTCAACACCCGGGCCACCGGCGTAACCATGCGCGACGAGCAGACGATCGAGGCCGTCCTCGCCCAAAACGTGCACACCGGCGAGCGCTTCGCGTTCTTCGCCCCGCTGTTCATCGACTGCACGGGCGACGGCTGGGTCGGCTTTTGGGCGGGCGCCGAGTTCCGCCAGGGCCGCGAGGGCCGCGACGAGTTCGGCGAATCGCTTGCCCCGGAAAAGCCCGACAATCGCACCATGGGCAGCAGCCTATACAACGCGCGCTTTGTCACCTACGACCACCCCGTCCCGTTTCGCTGCCCGCCGTGGGCCTATCAGTGGACCTCGTGCGCCGACTTCCAGCCCGACCCTCCGCGCGCCGCCCACGTTGCCGACGGCCAGCGCCCCCCGGGGATGGACGACCTCGCCCGCGGCCTCGGCCGCCACCCGGGCCCCGACGGCGGCTATCACACCTGGTGGGTCGAGCTCGGCGGCATGCACGACACAATCCGCGATGCGGAGTGGATCCGCGACGAGCTGTTTCGCATTAACATCGGCCTGTGGGATCACGTAAAAAACCACTGCCCCAAGTATCGCCAGCGCAACGCCAACCGCGAGCTGGTGTGGATCAACCACATCTTGGGCAAGCGCGAATCGCGCCGGCTGCTCGGCGACTACGTCCTCAGCCAGCGCGACTACGAGGAAAACATCGTCCACCCCGACACCGTGGCCTATGGCGGGTGGGGGATCGATGTCCACAACCCGCAGGGGTTTTGGGCGCGCAGCACAGTCTACTTCGTCGCCTACCGGCGCAAGGTAAGCATTCCCTTCCGCTGCCTCTACTCGCGCAACATTGCCAACCTCATGATGGCCGGGCGCGACATTTCCGCCACCCACGTCGCCCTGGGCGGCGTGCGCGTAATGCGCACAACGTGCCTTATGGGCCAGGCCGTGGGCACCGCCGCGGCGATCGCCAAAAAATACGCAACCACTCCGCGCGGCATATACCAGCGGCACATCAAAGAGCTGCAGCAAACGCTTTTGCGCGACGGCTGCTATCTTATCGGCGTAAAGAACGAGGACCCAGACGACCTCGCGCGCACGGCAACGGTCTTCGCGTCAAGCGTCGCCCGCGCCGAGGACCTCGCCCTGCTGCTCGATGGCACCCGCGTCACGCACGAGCTAAACTTCGCGCGCGCGGCAATGTTCCGCGCGCCGCAGGAGCAGGTGGAGGCTATCTCGCTCTTCTTGCGCTCGGAGCTCTCCCAGCCCAGGCCGCTGGTCCTTACCCTGCGCGCGGCGCCCGCGTTGGGCGACTTCTCCGCGACGGAGGACATCGCCACGGCGCGGGCCGAGGTCCCGCCGAAAAGCGCGGGCTGGGTGCGCTTTCCCTTGCGCGCCGCCCTCCAACCCGACCGGTTCTATTACATCTTCCTCCCACGCACGCCGGGGATAAGCTGGGATCTTTTCCCCGCGCCCCCCGCGCAGACCACCCGCGCCTATGGCGGGCCAAACTGGAAACGCATGACCGGCTGCTATAAGTTCCGCCTACACCCCGGCGACTGGCCCGCTCAGCCCGCGGGCCAGGGCACCCCCTTCGCCCCGGAGAACGTAATCAACGGCTACAACCGCGCCGTCGCCGGCAACCCCAACTCCTGGATGCCCGACCCAAGCGCCTCTCTCCCCCAGTGGCTCGAGCTGCGCTTTGCCAAGCCCGTGCGCTTCGCTGTGGTCCACGTCACCTTTCAGCGCGCGGACATCGCCCCTGCGGGCTACGAGCTCCAAGTCCCCCGGGGCCCCCGCTGGGCGACCATCGCCGCCGTACGCGACAACGCCCTCCGCCGCCGCGTGCACACGTTCGAGCCCGTAACGGCCGAGCGCTTGCGCTTGGTAATCACCGCGCCTCCCAAAAGCGGCAAACCGCCGGCAGTGTGCGAGATCCGCGTCTATCGCGAGGCAAAGTGAGGGGCTAAGGCTGGGCCCATGCCGGCGCCACGCCGGAGTGAATGCCAAACACGCCCATCCCGACAAAATACATGAATAGGGTAATAACCACCGCGCCGATGAAGTTCAGCATCAGCCCCGTGCGCGCCATGTCGCGAATGTCAATATAGCCGCTGCCGAACACGATGGCGTTGGGCGGGGTAGCCACGGGAAGCATAAACGCGCACGAGGCAGACATTGCCGCGGGAACCATAAGCAAAAATGGGTGAATGTGCATCGCCTGCGCCGTCGCCGCGAGCACGGGCATGGTTATCGTCGCTGTCGCCGTGTTCGAGGTCATCTCCGTAAGAAACGTCACGAGCAAGCACGTCGCTAGGATAACGACGATCGGGGGCGCCCCGTGGAGCACGCTTAGCCGCTCCGCGAGCCAGCGCGAAAGGCCGGTCTTTTCGAAGCTCGCCGCGAGGGAAAAGCCCCCGCCGAACAAAATCAATATCCCCCAGGGCACCTTTAGTGCCCACTCCCAGTCCAGGGCAAACTCCCCGCGCTCCACGGGAATAACAAACAACAGCAGCCCCGCGACGATGGCCACCGTGGAGTCCTGCACCAGCCCCTTCAGCCCGAGCACATCCTGCCACCCGGGAATGGTTACCGCGCCCAGCTCAATGCTGCTCCGCGTAACCCAGGCCAGCGCCGTGCACAAAAACACCGCCAGGACGATCTTCTCCCCGCGGCGCATGGGCCCCAACTCGCGCAGCCGCTGCGCGACAACCTCCCGCCCCCCGGGCAGCTCCGCCAAGCCCACGGGCAGCGCGACATAGGTAACCACCAGCCACACCAGGGGCAACAGGACAACCGTTACCGGCAGCCCGAGCAGCGCCCACTGGCTAAACGTTACCTCAGGCGCCCGGGGAAACAGCTCCGCGACGACTCCCTTAAACACAATGTTCGGCGGCGTGCCCACAAGCGTGGCAATGCCCCCGATCACCGACGCCTGAGCCACGCCGAGCATCAGCGCCGTGGCAAAGTTCACCTCGCCCCGCGGCCGCGTGGCGATCACTTCACCCGGGGGCACCTCGCCGAACGCGTGATAGATCACCGCCAGGGCAATGGGCATCATCATCATTGCCGTGGCCGTGTCCGAAATCCACATAGAGATCGCTGCGGTGGCCACCATAAACCCCAAAATGAGCCGCCGCGGGCTGGCCCCCAACAGACGCACGACATGGAGCGCCAGCCGCCGGTGCAGCCCCCACTTTTGCATGGCCAGGGCAATGAAAAACCCGCCCAAGAAGAGGTAGATGTTGTGGTTGGCATAGGGCGCCGCGGCGGCCTTCGCGTCCATCACCCCAAGCAGCGGATACAGCGCCAGGGGCAGCAGGGCCACCGCGGGAATAGGTAGCGCCTCGCTAATCCACCACGCCCCCATGAGCAGCGCAACCGCGGCCGCGCGCTTGGCCTCCGTGCTCATCCCCTGCGGGCTGGGCACGCACAAAACGGCCAAAAAGAGAACGATCCCTAACACAAGTCCCACAGCCTGCCGCGCGCTATACTGCTGCGCCGGCCGGCGTCCGTGTTCCGCCGTTGTCAATGTCCCTCTCCTCCACGCTGCACCGTTCTGCGCGCGCCGGCAGCACTCCTGCGCGCGGCCGCGGGGCAAGGTCTCTTCCCCCGCGCCGGCGAAAACCAAGCGCACTCCGCGCAACGGGTGAGTGCCATGACCCTCGCTCTGTGCACGTTCGCCTTGCTTGCCCTCGCCGCGCCCGCCGGGCAAGGCCTGCTTCCCAATCCCGGGTTCGAGCAAGACGCCGACGGCGACGGCCTGCCCGACGGGTGGCGCTTCTCCTGGCGCAACACCCACTCCGGCGACGCCACCCGCGCCGTGCCCAAAACAAAGCCCGACTTCGGCTGGGACAAAACGACCTTTCACTCCGGCCGGGCCAGCGTGCGCATCGGCGTCGCCCGATCCACCGACGACGGCGTGTGGACGGCGGAGCTGCCTCTTCCCGCGCCTCGCCCCCGCTACTTCCGCGTTACCGCGTGGATCAAAACACAACACATCGCCAACACCGACGCCCGCGTGGCCGGCGTGTGCCTCGGGCCAAAGGGCGAGTGGCTCTCCGCCGACTACGGGGTCATCGTCGCCAACCGCGACCGCGACTGGACGCTTTACTCCGGCTACTGGGAGCTGCACCCGAAAACCGCACGCATCCGCGTCCGCTTGTGGCTGAATTTCCATTACACCGGCACGGGCACGGCGTGGTTCGACGACATCGCCCTTGCCCCCGCAGACCGCGCGGAAAAGCCGCGCACGCGCTACGTCGAGCAAAACAAGCCGCCCCAGCCCACGCCCAACGAGCGCGACCGCGGCTACATCCTATTCTCGCGCAACTATCTGCGCCTGCTTTTCGAAAACTCCGTCCCCCTCGCCGAGGAGCGCGTGGCGGAGCTCTCCCTCTCCGCCGCCCCGGGCGAGGCCGAGCCCCGCGTGCTCGCCATCTACGCCCTGCGCGACCTCCCGCGCGTCGAGCTGCGCGCAAGCGACCTGCGCGGCCCCCGCGGGGCGACCATCCCTGCCGCTCGCATAGACATCCGCCGCGTGCGCTTTCACGACAAGCAGGGCCAGGAGCGCTGGGGACCGTATAACGCCGGCCTAATGCGCGTGCCGCTGTTTCTCGAGCCCGCGGCCCACGCTTCCGTCCGGGCAAACTCCACCCAGCCGTTTTGGATAACCGTCCACGTGCCAGAGGACGCCCCGCCGGGCGAATACACGGGCAGCGTGGCGATCGCGGCCCAGGGCGCGGCGCCGGCCACGGTCTCCCTGCGCGTTACCGTTTGGCCGTTCAAACTCGCTCAGCCGCGGGGCATCTTCTTCGGGATGTACGCCCGCTTCCGCAGCGACCCGGAGTGGCTTCTGCGCAACTTCCGCGACATGCGCGCCCACGGCATGACCACCGTCGGCCTCTGCTCGCCGTTCGGCGGCAAAATGCTCTGGCAGGGCGCCCGCGTGGTCATCCCCTGGGACGGGACAAGCGCGCTCGAACGCGCCATGGACGCCTACGTTAAAGCGGGCTTTCCCGAGCCCCTCGTCTGGCTTATGGGCGGTGACATCGTTCGCTTCGCCCTGCGCCAGGGCGAGCTTGAAAGCGAGGCCTTCGCCCGCGCCTATCGCGGGGTTATCGAGGAGATCCTCCGCCGGGCAAAGCAGCTCTCTTGGCCGGAGATCATCTTCCAGCCCGTAGACGAGCCGTTCGAGCACTACGATCGCATGCCCACCGCCCGCCGCTGTCTCGAGATCCTCAAGTCCATCCCCGGCGTGCGCACCGAGGAGGATGGCCCAAACACGAAAAGCCGCCGGCTTAACGAGGTCTATGACCTGTGCGACTTCATCGTCTTCCACGATGGCCCCGTGATGGTCCGCGGGACGTTCGACGCCCAGGCGTGGCGCGAGTTTCTCGCGCGCATCCGCCGCGACGGCAAGGCCGTCTGGTTTTACAACATCGACCTTACTGGCTGGCATCCCGAGCCCCAGCGCTTTATGTATGGCTTCGGCCTGTGGCACTCCGGGGCGACGGGCTGCCTGAGCTGGTGCTACCAAAACGCGGTTAACGAGCGCAACCCGGAGCTCGTCTACCAGCGCCCCGCGGCGCTGCTTTACTGCTTCCCGCAGACGAAAAACGAGCTCGGCGGCCCATGCACTGGCTGGGAGGCCACTCGCGAGGGGGTAGACGACTACCGCTACATTCTCACCCTGCGCCAGCTTGTCGACCGCGCCTTGGCTTCCCCTGCGCCTAACGTCCGCGCCCTTGCGCAGAGGCTCTGGGCCGAGGTCCAGAAAAAGCTCGACGAAATCGACTTCCACGCCTGCGAGGGCCGCGCCATGCAGGGCAACTGGACCGGCCCCTGCGAGCTCGCCCCAAACGGCGACACCGTTGTCTCCGGCGACCACAAAATGCAAAACGGTTGGACGTTCGACGACTACGACGCCCTGCGCACGCAAATCGCTCAGGCCATCATCGCGCTAACCAAGGCGCTCCGCGGCTGACCGGTTATTTGCTTCGCTCCACGCGCAGGTTGTCCAGGTAAAACTCCGTCTGCGCGTCGGCCAGGCTGACAAACACGAGCTGCATCAGCCGCCGCCATTTCTCCGAGCCCGTGGCCAGCCCGGCAAACTTCCGCGGCTGCCCGCCGGAAACGGTTATCGTCAGGTCATACTTCCCCGTCGCCCTCCGTCCCAAAGGGCAGACGATCTCAAACCGCACCCACTTCTCCCGCGGCAGGCGCATCAGCGGCTTGCCCCGGGCAACCAGCGTCCCATCGGCCTCAATGCGCAGGCTCGGCCCCACGCGATACGGCCGCGCGCTATCGCGCCACTCCATAAGCACCATCGCCCCCGGGCCAAGCCACAGGTCAAAGCTCATCTTTGCCACGCCGCTGGCAAACCGCGGCTGATAGACGAGATGCGGCTGCCACGTCTTGGAAAGCCCGGGCGCGTCGCGAAACTTCAAGCTCTGCTTGCCGCTCGCCGCCCGCTCGTCGCTGACGCGAATCCCCGCCCCCTTCTCCTCGCCGAAAACGCGCGCCAAACGCGGCGGTTCGCCCACCGCCGTCTGCTCGAAGTCGTCGCGAATGGGCTGCTCGCCCGGCGGCGGAGGATAGCTCACCGGCGCGCGAACGATCCTCCGCGGCGCGAAAACCCACTCCTCCTCGCCATAAAGCCCCACAGCGCTTGTGTCGATCGGCTCGATCCCCAACCCAAACGCCGGTGAGTCAGGCCTTAGCCGAAAATCATAATGCTCGGGGTCCACAAACTTGGGGTCGGCGACGAGCGAGTGCCGGTCGTGCCCGCGCGCCTGCCAGTCCGCGAAGTCTAAGCCGTAAAAATCGATCTCCTCCTCGTCCCCCACCACCCAGTAGAGGTTATAGTCCATGTAAAAATTCTTCTCCCACACCCCGCCGAGGATCTCCCCCCGGTCGCAGTAGACGATGTTCCGCTCGAAGCGAAACGAGAGGTGCTCCTCCTCGCGGCTGCGGTTTATCTGCGAGCTTTGGGCGAACGCGAAAATGTTGTTGCGCACGATGTTTTCCTTGCCGTAGTGCTGGTGAAAGCCGCCCGTTTTCGTGTTGTAAACAACGTTTTTCTCGAGCAAAATCCCCGTGCTTCCCTCGTCCGTATACAGGCCCCACCCGCCGTAGCTATACGAATACACATCGTGGATAACGTTAAACCGCAGCCTCGTCCCGGGCGACACGCCCAGGGTATATATCCCGCCCATGTCGCTCAGCACGCCCCGCCCGATGTCGTGAATGTGGTTATATTCCACAATGTTGTCGTGCGCGCTGCTCGGCGCATAGCCCCACGACCAGCCCACGGAAACGCCCGTATAGTCAAAGTCGCAAATCTCGTTGTGCGTCACCTCGTTGTAGCTGCTCCTCCCGACCCACACCCCAACCCCCGCGTGAAACACGTGGCCCCCGTCGTGGATAAAGCAGTTGTCCACAACGTTCCCCTCGGCGGCCAGCGCCTCCGTGCGCGCGCTACGCGTCTCCCCCAGCTTCACCCCGCCCGCGCCCAGGTCGTGGATCTCGCAGTGGACGATCCTGTTCCGCTTGCACCCTTCCCCAAGCCACACGCCGTACTCCCCCACGTGGGCCACCTCGCAGCGCTCCAGCGCGCAGCGCCGCGCCCCGCGCGCGTAAATCGCCGCGCCTAAAGCGGCCGCCGCCTGGCCGTCCTGGTCGCCGTCGTTGTTTAGCTTCCACGCCGCGTGTTGAAACGAAAGCCCACGCAGGACAATGTGCTCCACATACCTCCCCGCCTCCGGCTCGCCCTCAAAGCGCACCAGCTCCTCGAGCACGGGCGCAACGACCTCCGCCCGGCGCACGTCCTCGCCCGCCGCGGGCCAGTAGTAAAGCTTTCCTGTCTTGCGCTCGAGATACCACTCCCCCGGGGCGTCGAGCGCCTCGCGGAAATTCTCCACGTAATACCTTTGTCCCGTGCGCTCCCACCAGCCCACCGGCCACTGGCTCGGCGCGGTAAAGCGCACGGTGTGCTGTTTTTCGTCCAGGCTGGCGATCCAGTGCACCGAGGCCGTCCACGCGTGAAAGAGCACGATGTTCGCGTCCTCAAGCCCCTCCCAGCGCCTTATGTCGCCGTTTTTGTAGCGAAAGCCAATGCGCGCCTTGGCGTCGCGCCTGTCTCGCCGCGGGTTGGCGATCTCCGGCAGCGGCCCCGCGGTATACAAGTAGCCCTCGTTCGGCGCGCGCGCACGCGTCCTCCGCTTGCCGTTAACGAAAAGCTGGTGAAAGTACCACTTCCCCGCGCGCACCTCGGCGATCTCCGCCACCCACAGCTCTCCCTCGCCCTTGCGCCAGCCGGAGATAACGCGCCCACCGCTAAGCACCGGCCGCTCGCCCGGATACGCCTCATAGATAACGGGCGCCTCCGCCGTCCCCGAGTCCTCCGGGCGAAAGACGATCGGCTCGCGCAGGCGATACACTCCCCCGCGGATAACCACCCTTGCCCCAAGCGCGGCCTGCTTGCCCCGGCGCGCCTCGCGCACCGCGCGCTGCGCCCGGGCGATCGTCGCAAACGGCCCGTCGTCGCCCGCGGCGTTCGGCTCGGCCAGCGTCCCGGACCACGCGTCGTTGCCCTGGGGGGAGACGTAAAACACAACCTCCCCTGCCCCCGCCCCGCGGGCTGGGACGAGGGCGATCGCCGCGCTCAGCGCCAAGACATAGCCCACCAGCGACACGTTTTACTCACCACCTTCACCGCGCTTTTGGCCAGCGACCGGCAGCGCCCACCCTTTTTTCTTTCGCTCCTCCCCCGCGCCTCCTTTGCCGGGCTTTCCCCCACGCGGGCGGGGCCAGGGGCATCGCCGCTCGCCCCAACGAACACCGCGCCACGCGGCGCGGTTGTTGCTATGGCGTTTGCGGGGGGAAAAGGTCTTGCCCATCTCCGCGGCGCACACTATGGCAACTTGTGCCCGTACCCCGACTGGCTGAGGAGGCTCGCCCATGTGCCGCGTAGCTCGCCATCTGCTGCTCGCCGCCCTGTGCGCGGCGCTCCTCCCCTCCGCCGCGCGCGCCTCTTTGCCCGACGGGTTTAACCACACCGAGCTCACCTGGTATATGCTGACCACCGAACACTTTAAGGTAATCTATCACCAGGGCCTGGAGGAGGCCGCCCAGGTCGTCGCCCGCAAGGCCGAGGAGGTCTATCCCCGCATTACCAAAGACATCGGCTGCGAGCCACATGAGAAAACGCCGATTATCATCGCCGAATACACAACCATCCCCCTCGAGCAAGCCACCCAGCTCGAGCACCAAATCCATCTCATCGGCAACATCATTAACGACGCGCGCATCGATCGCGACACGTGGCTCGAGGCGCTCATCGCCCACGAGTTCACCCATATCTGCACCTATTGGAAAATCCGTGGCCGGCTGAGCTTCCTCACGGAATACATCAACGCCCCGCAGCTTCCGGAGTGGTTCTACGAGGGCCTCGCCGAAGGTGCCGCCTCGCGCTGGTCCCAGCACGGCGGCTATTCCATCCTCCGCGCCGCCGTGCTCGAGGACGACATCACTAGCCTCGCCGCCCTGGACACGTTCGACACCGACGACCTTACCGACCAGTGGCTCCTCTACGCCGTCGGCCACTCCATCGTCACCTACATCGTCAACAAATACGGCCCGCAGTGCATCCCCGAGATCCTGGATAAGTACTCCAAGCTTCCCGCGTTCGACCGCGCCCTGCGCGAGACCATCGGCGTCGGCCAAAACCACCTTTATCAGGAGTGGAAGAAGTTCATCACCGACTTCTATCGCGAGATGACCCGCGGGCGCACGCCCGTGCAGCAATATTCCAAAACGTTCCCCACCACGCTGCACGTGTGCTTCGGCGGCCGCTGGTCGCCCGACGGCAAAAAGATCGCCATCCTCGCCATGAAACACATCGAGGAGCAGTTCGTCCAGCTCTACATCGCCAACAGCGACGGCTCAAACCTCCACCCGATAACCAACCGCGTAACGATTTACGGCTCGCAGCGCTTCTCCTGGTCGCCAGACAGCCGCTACCTCGCCTACGCCGGCTTCTACTCCAGCCCAAATGGCCACACCAACACGGGCATCTACCTCTACGACACGCAAACGGGCACACACCGCCGCATTACCGGCGAGGAAAAGGCCGTGGACCCCGCGTTCTCGCCCGACGGCAAAAAAATCGCCTTTGTCCTTTACCAGGAGGCTGGCCGCTACGCGCGCATTGCCATTATGGACGCCGACGGCGGCAACGTAAAAATCCTCACCGCCTCGCCCGACCTTCCCGAAAACTGCTTCGGCCCCACCTGGTCCCCAGACGGCAAGCGCCTCGCCTTTGAGGTCGTCGTCCAAGGGATCCCGAACATCGCGACAATCAACGCCGACGGCACGGGCTTCCAGCTCCTCACCGCCGACACAAACTGGAACCGCTCCCCCGCCTGGTCGCCCGACGGAACGAAAATCGCGTTTATCTCCGCCGCCGACGGTGTGCCCAACGTCTACACCATTGACGTGGCCACGAAGAAAATCACCAAGCACACCAACGAGGGCGTGGGCAGTTGCTACGACCCAACCTGGACGCCCGACGGCAAGGGCATTACCTTCTCGCTGTTTAAAACCCGCCGCGCCACGTTAGAGACCATCCCCGCCGGGCATACCGAGCCGCTTGATGTGGAGAAGATCAAATTTATCCCCCCGGGCGCCGAGGACTCCATTACCTACACGGCAAAGCCCGCCGAGAAAACGAAAATCGACACCTCTAACTGGAGCGTGGAGAAATATCGCAGCTTTAAGGAAGTGAAAATGTTCCTCGCTCGCCCCCTGCTCACCAACGACTCCCTCGGCGTGCTAAACGAAACCCCGCTTATGCGCGACTCGGGCTTTAACGCCGTCGCCGTGCGCGCGTTCTTCGAGGACCCCCTGGAGCAGCACGTGGGCGCGATCCAAATCACCCGCGGCTTGGCCAGCCGGCGCACCACCTGGCTCGCCGAATACCTAAACTCCCAAAAGCGCTACGACATGTTCTTTACCGTGTTCGACCGCTTCAGCCCCCCGCGCACGCACGAGTCGGCGACCGTGTTCGATGAATACCGCGGCGCGGCGTTTCGCATTACCTACCCCCGCCTGCGCAACGAGTCCGTTTACGACCGCGACATCTATCGCGCGGGCCTGGAGCTTATCGACATGTCCGTCGCCGCGCAAACCGCGCCCACTTCGACCCCCGCGGGCAGCGGCACGCTAAGCAGCTTCTCCGTGGGCTGGGACCGCGTAACGACCATTCCCACCAAGGGCGTGCGCCGTTATTCGCTCACCGTGCGCCACGCTCTCCCGCGGCTGAGCGACTTCGCCCTGCGCGACATCCAGGGCACAATAGAGTATACGAAAACCTCCTCCGGCCAGCGCGAGCGCCTTACCGTGGGCCTCGACGCCGTCCACCGCGACTTCGAGCTCCCCGACCGCCTGCGCATTAGGGGAACAGCCCTCATGCCCCGCGTGCAATATACCTGGCGCATTAGCAACGACAAAAACCCCCACAACTGGCCCTATTGGTACATGGACCGCACCGACGCCCGCCTCACATACCAATACATCAAAACGTTCGGCAACCGCGTCTTTCCCGACCCCGACGGCCACCTGCTCCGCGCGGAGATTATCAACCGCGGCTATCTCACCCGCGGCTTCCCCTATACCATCCGCGCCGGCGTGGAGTACTACACCGCCGTAGGCAAGGCGAACTACTTCTTCCGCTTTGGCATCCACGCCGACGAGATATTTGGCTTTTAGCGAGGGGCCGCAGGCGATGGAGCGCAGCGCCATCCGCCCGCTTCATCTAAAAACCCCCATGAGTTCGAGCACACCGCCGCCTCGGGAAAAATCGCCGCGCAGGTCGCCGAGCAGCTTGCCGCCGCCGCCCAGCCCGGCGTTCCCCTGCGCGAGCTCGACCTGCTCGCCGCGCGGCTTATGGAAAAGTACGGCGCGCAGCCGGTGTTCGCCGAGGCGCTCGGCGCCCTCTCCGGCGCGCAATTCCCCGGCTGCGTGGGCCTTTCCGTAAACGACACGGCGTGCTTCGGCGCTCCCTCGGGCTATCTCCTGGCCGAGGGCGATGTGCTCAAGCTCGATGTTTGGCTGCGCTACGATGGCTTTTGCGCGCGCGTTCGCTATACCGCGTTTGTCGGCCGGCCGGACGACCGCTGGCTCTCCCTGGCGCACAGCGCGGCGCGGGCAACTCTCGCGGGCATCGAAAGGCTGCGCGCTGGCCAGCCCGTGGCCCGGGCCACGGGCGCTCTGCGCCGCCTGCTCCGTGCGGATGGCTACACCCTGGCCCATCCCGACTCCGGCCACGGCCTGGGCCGCTTTCCCCTGGAGCAGCCGTTGTTTCCCTACACCGCAGAGGCCAAGCTCATCCTCCGCCCGGGCATGGTCCTGTTCTTCGGCCCCTGCGTCACCGCCGGCGCGCCCGCGCTTTCCCTCGCCGAAGACGGCTTCTCCCTACGCACCGCCGACGGCCAACCCACCTGTGCCTACGGCCACACCGTGGGCATAACCGACGGCGAGCCCCTCATCTTTACCATGCTTTAGCTCACCGCACGGCAAGCGCCAGCGACTCCCACACCCGCTGCACCACTTCGCCCAGCTCCCCATCGCCTGCGGGAAAGACAGCGCGCGCAAAATACACCCTTCCCCCCGCTCTGCAGCACGCCACGCGCGCGACCCTCCGCTGCTCGCCGGTCCCCAGCGCCCCCTCGACCTCCACTGCAGAGACCCCGAGCAACAGCGCCGGCCACTGCCCCGCTGGCTCCGCGCCAAGCTCGGCCAGCGCCTGGCGCGCAAGCTCGTCCAGCGCTCGGCCGGTGTCCTCCTCGGCCCACAGGCGGGCAACCTCCCTCCCCCGCCCGTCGCTCAGGCAAAGCGCCCGCTCCTCCTCCCTTGCCGTCCACCCTGGGGGCAAGCAAAGGAAGAGCGAAAGGCTTGGGCAAAAATAACGCCGCGTGCCATCTTCGGCCGCCGCGCAAACGCCACCCGCGCGCGGCTGGCGCTCCTCCGCCGCCCCGCTCAGCCGCGCGGCAAGCTCCCACAGCCCAGCGAGCACCTCGCTAAACGGCCGCGGGCCCGCCCGCCCCAATGCAAGCGGCCGCACCACTGGCCTTTGGGCAACTGCTCTGCTTGCCACATAAACCACCTCGCCGGCAAAGGCCATCGTCCGGCCATCCGGCGCGATCGCCGCCTCGCGCAAGGCAAGCTCCCTTGCCCGCCGGCGCTCGCCCTCGCCGGCCTGCTCCAGCGGCACGCGCAGCAGCACGGGGCTTGCATAACATGCCCAAAACGCCCCTCCCCCCGTGGCAAGCGCAAGCCAGCGCCCATGCGCGTCAACGTCAAATCCGCGCACGCCCCGCGCCGGACAGGCCCAGCGCTCGCTTACCCCGCCCGCGCCAATCTCCGCCCCATGCACAACGCCCTCGCTCAGCCAAAACACCCGCTCGCCGCTTGGGGCAACGCGCGCTGCGCTCGCCTTCTCCGCCAGCGGCACCTTCCGCCACCCCTGCCCAGCGCGAACGCACGCTAAAGCCTCGCCCTCGCCCGCCTCGCTCTGGCAAACTAAGCAGGCCACAACGTCGCCCGTGCTCGCCACACATGGCGCGCGAAGGGGGCGCGCTGAGCTAAACACCGTCTCAAACTCAAGCTCGGGCATCCGCCCTAGGCAAAGCTGCCAGCGCTGGCCCTCGCCCTTAGCGACGACGCAAACCCACCCGCCCTCGCGCGCAACGGCGCACGTCTGCACGCGCTGCCCCGCGCCCAAGCGCTCGCTTAGGTCAACAAGCGCCGGCCCGCGCAGGTCAACCAGCCAACCCCCCAGCGCCAAAAGCTGGGGCGCCGCGCACAGCGAAATCCCCCCGCGCAGCTCCTCCTCGGTGGGCGCAAGGTCGGGGAAGGCGCCCCCGCGGCCGCAGACTTGCACCGCCTCGCCCCCGTCGAGGTCGCACACAACAACTGCCCAGCGGCCCTTAAACGGCGTGGCAAGGGCGATCCGCGGGGGATCTCCGGCGAGCGCCGGCGCGCGACCGGGGCAAAGCCGCCAACACGCCCAGCGCTCCGCCCCGCACGCGGCCGCGGCCAGCGCGGCCACCCACAGCGTCGCCCAGCGCACCTGCGCCGCCCTATCGCTCGAGCACCGCCGTCTTCCCGTTGGCATAAAGGACAACCCGCTTGCCGTTGTGATAAGCCTCGCGCTCCTGCAACAAAATAGCGTCCTCGATCTCGGCCACCGCGCTGAGCATTTGCCCCACATACTTCTCGTTCAGCTCATAGCTGCTCGGCTTGTCGCGCTTGGCGTCCGCGGGCGAATACAACACGCGGCGCGTGCGCAAATATGGGGCAACGGCCAGCACCCAAAAGTAGGGGTCGTTGGGGTCGTAAAGCTGCGGGTCGTCCTGTGGCGAGGGAAGATAGCCTTTGTGCAGCCGCGCATAGGCGCGCAGCGCGCTATATAGCTCAAGCAGGTTGCGCCGAGAGGCTAAAATCGCCGCCTCCTCCGGCGAGCCCAGCCGCAGCAGCCGCAAGTTTGCCCCGCTCACGTAAACAATCGCGTTGTTTGTCAGCCAGCTTACGTCCGACTCAAACAGCTTGGGCAAAAGCTCCAGCCGCTTGGCGATCTCCGCCACGGCCACGGGGTTCGCCCCGCGCTCGTCGGCTACAACAAGCTCCTCCACGTCGCCCTGCTTGCGAATATACGCCAGCCGCTTGCCGTCCGGCGAATAGGCTAAGCTGGACACCTCCCAGCCCTCGGGAAACACGTGCACTCGCCCGACCTTCCCCGACTCCACGTCAACCTCCCACAGCCCCAGCTCGCGCCGCCCTTTCTCCTCATAGGCCAAAAAGCGCAGCTTGTGCGAATCTCTCGCCCACACCGGCGCCGAGCTCTGGCACAGCGTAACCTGTGCGGGAAGCTCCAGCGGCTTGCGCACCTCCAGCCGCTGCAGGTTAATCACCCAGGGGACAAACCGCTGCGAGTCATCGCTTTCGTAGTGGATATAGGCCAAATACCGCCCATCCGGCGAGAACACCGGCGCGTGCGGCGCCCGCTCGGGAACGGCCTTTAAAAACTGATTCGGCCGTCCGCGCAGGGAAAGCGGCACATACCACAGCCCGCTGTCCGCGCGCTCCCCGCTCTGCCGCGTTACCGCACACACCAGCCGGTTTGAGTTCGGGTCCCACTGCGGCGCCTCAACGATGCTCCGCGAGGTGAGCCGGCGGAATACCGTGCCATCGGTGGACATAATGTATACATCCTGCCCCACGCCTCCCCCCGGCCGCGGGCTATATCCCAAAAACGCAATCCACTGCCCGTCCGGCGAGCACGCCGGCGAGTGATACCCCGTCGCCGTCAGCGGCTGGTCCTCGATTACCCCCTGCTCCGCGCCCCATGCCGCCCCCAGCGCGACAGCGACACCAGCGGCGCAGAGCAAAAAAACGCGCCAGCGCATCTCGCTCACCGTCCGTTAGGCCTATTCGTTGTGCGTTTACCCTTGCGCGGTCAAGTATATTGGTGCTCGGCAGCGCGGTCAAAACGCTTGCGGGGAACACGCGGGGCAAAAAGCCGCCGCAGATACGACAGGTGCTTGTCCACGTGCGCCTTGCCCCAAATGGGCACATGGCGCAGGGCGTAAACCACCTCGCGCTCTAGGTCAACCACCGCGGGCAGCTCAAGCGAGGGCAGACGGAACAAAAACGTCCCCTCGACAAACTGCACAACCTCCTCCGCGGGGGCGCGCGTAGCCACCGCGGCCATGCACACTACGGGCTCCATGTGCAGCTCGTTTAGCGTGGTCATCGCAAACTGAAAAATTTGCGCGGAGAACCGGCGCACCTCGTCCGCCGTGGGCCGCTCCATCCACGCCAGCGCGGCCACCCGCTGCACGCCGTCGAACTTCTGGTGCCCCAGCGGCCCGTAATAGCCGAGCAGGTCCAGGCGCGCGGTGCTAATCCGCTCCTCCTCAGCCAGCTTGTCTTGTACGAGCACATATCCCCGCCGCTGCAGACGCTCCCCGATGCGCGCCAAATACTCCGCATAGCGTTCGTCCTTGCGCCCCTCTTCGCTCACGGCTCTCCTCCCGGGCAATTGCCTCCTCTTGCCTCCTACACAACAACCTCGCTGATCTCAATGTTCGCCTCCGCAGCGTTGCCTAAGCCCTGCTCCGCGGCGAGGGCAATATGCTGCGGCTCGCGCCCGCACTCCCCCAGCGGGGCAAGCTTCATCTTCTTGCGCTGCTCGTCTAAAATCTTCCGCCCCACGGCGTCCGCGGCCACGGGGTCGCAGCTCATTAAGAATCCTTCCATGCAAAACGCAAATCTCTCATCGCCTCCGGGCCCCCCTTGGCACACCCCATGCACTAGGTCCACAACCACCAGCCGCGTCCTCCTCTTAATCTCCGGATGCGCGTTTACGTCGGCGATCGCCCGATGCACCCGCTTGCCGTGATATTGCGACGGGTTGTCGATCGTCCCATAGTGGTTCTTCAGGGCGAGGGTTAGCCCGGCGATGGAGTGGTCCTTGGCCACGGGGCAGTTAATAAGCGCGTTGGTGTGCTCGGTGAGGATCCTGCTCAGCCGGCCGCGCCAGATCCCGCTGCTCGTGGGCTTGCCAAATCCCGCCCCTGGGGCGTCGTTGCCATAGCACAGCGGCTTGCCCTCCTCCGCCGCGTGGCGCACCTCAAACCCGCAGTGGGCGAGCTCGCCGTCGCGCCGGTCCCAAATGACAACGTTCCCCGGGCTAATCCCGGCGTTGGCCAGACAGCGCACCAGCCCCGCGACCATATCCGGGTGCGTGCAAAACCGCGGCCCGGCAAGGCAGTTAACCTTTATCCCGATCGCGTCCTCGGGCGAAAACAGCGAGAGCCACGCGCGCTTGCCCTCGTCCTCGCCCAAAAGCTCGCAAATCCCCCGCTCCAGAACCTCGCACACCACCTCTTCGCGCAGCTCAAACTCGTTTTTCACGAGCCTCGCGCTGCGCACAAGGCACACCTTGCTCCTCTGGGCAACGGGCGGCGCGGTGCCCACCGGCGCAACGCGCGGCGGCCGAACCTTCCGCGCTGGCGCGCGTGCCGGCCCTCGGGCGGCTCCGGCCCGCCTCTCCTCCGCTCTCTTGCAGCCCAGGTTGCCCAGAAAAACCACGCCGGCAAGCGCTCCCGCGGCTTTGAAAAACTGCCTGCGCGCTTTCCTGCGCCCTCTCTCTGCCATGGCAGCTCTCCCCATCTCCAGCGGCCTAGGCCCGCGGGGCGCCAACCCCGGCCCCGCGCGGGCCACTCTCTCCGTTCGCCCCCTTGCCGCGCTGCCCTTTCGCATCGGCACGCGCCGATTTTAAAAAAAACAGAAGGTTGCCCAACTCCCACGGCGAATGTTTTCCTGCCTGTAACGGAAAACGGCCTTTTCGGCTGCGGCAAATGCCTCAGAGGTGGCGCAATAGCCCGGCCCTGTTCCTAGTTACCGTCACCCGCGCGCAAACAGGCGAAAAAGGGCTAACACATCCATCATCCGTGCGCTAGTTTCGCAGCGCTGACGAACTGACCGTTTTTTTCGCAAAATGCACCTGCTGCGCAAGCCCGCGCCGCTCAACGAGGCTGCTCTTTTGCGCCGCAAACGCTCGCCGAAGGAGGCGATGCCATGGAGCGCACAAAGACTAAGATGCCCGCTACCCATCATCTGCGCCGCCACGCCGTGGCCCAGCGCAGCGCCTCACTGGCGCCCGTTTTCGATATATATCCCCATCTTAAGTTTCGCTTGCGCAAGTTTGCCTCGCCCGCTGCTGCGCGCAGTTGGCTGCGCGCCTCACTCTCCCGCTGGCGCCGGCGGTTTGAAGCTCGGCAAAGCGGCCTCGAGGGCCTCGAGCTGGTTACCGTGGCCAACTGCGCCGCCGCGCTCGAGAACATGCTCGACCCCAACAACGAAAAAGTCGTCGGCTTTTCGCTTATCGAAGCCCTCTGGTGCGAGGCCCACGGCAAGCCCTGGCTCGGCCCCCCGCTTTCCGAGGCCCTTGTCCAGGACGTGTGCCACATCCTCCTCGGCGCCCTCGGCCGCTCGCACGTCTACGACGCCACCGACGAGCTCGACGCCTCGTTAGGCACGGGGCGCGAGGCCGCCCGCCACCGCTCCGACCAGCTCGACGAGATGGCCCAGGAGGTCCTCCGCCGTATCCGCTCCTATCCCACAGGAATGGACGCCGATGTCATCCGCACGAGAGAGGAGAACCGAAAGCGCATCCTCGCCGTCCTCGGCGGGACAGATAGCGACTGGCACGACTGGAACTGGCACGTCGCGCACATCATTCGCGACTCCGACCTGCTCGCGCGCCTCGTTCAGCTCACCGACGACGAGCTACGCGGCCTGCGCGCCGCCCAGCGGCTCAACGTCCCCTGGGCGGTAACTCCGTATTACGCCTCGCTCATGGACTACGAGCCGCACCGCACGCGCGACCACGCCATTCGCGCCCAGGTTCTGCCTCCCGAGTCATACGTTACCAAAATGGCCGAGATCCGCGCCTGCGGCCCCACCGCGGGCGACTTTATGGACGAAAGCTCCACCTCGCCCATCGACCTCGTCACCCGGCGCTATCCGTTAATCGCCATCTTCAAGCCGTTTGGCGCCTGCGCCCAAATCTGCGTCTACTGCCAGCGCAACTGGGAGATCCGCGGGGCGATGGACCCCCTCGCCCTCGCCCCCCTCGAGCGCATCGAGGACGCCCTTCGCTGGTTCCAGGAGCACCCGACAATCACCGAGGTCCTGCTCACCGGCGGCGACCCGCTCATGCTCGACAACGCCACGATCCACTTTCTCCTCGAGCGCCTCACCGCCATGGACCACGTGGAGCGCGTGCGCATTGGCACGCGCGTGCCCGTCGTCCTCCCCATGCGCGTGGAGGAGGAGCTCGCGGACATGCTCGCCAGCTACCACATCCCCGGCCGGCGCGAGGTGTGCGTGGTCACCCATTTCGAGCACGTCTACGAGGTCACGCCCGAGGCGATGGCCGCTTGCCAGCGCCTGCGCCGCCGCGGGCTGAGCATCTACAACCAGCTCGTGTTTACCGTGGAGAACAGCCGCCGCTTCGAAGCCGCCGCCCTGCGCCGCCTCCTCCGCCTCATCGGCGTCGACCCCTACTATACGTTCAACATGAAGGGCAAGTCGGAGACCAACCATCTGCGCGTGCCCATCGCCCGCCTACAGCAAGAGCAGAAGGAGGAGGCCCGCCTCCTCCCCGGCCTCGTGCGCGCCGACGAAGCCGTGTTTAACGTCCCGCGCTTGGGCAAAAACTACCTCCGCGCCTGGCAGCACCACGACTTCCTGGGCATCGCCCCCAACGGCTCGCGCGTCTACGAGTTCCACCCCTGGGAGAAGAAAATTCGCCACGCGGGCACGTTCGTCTATCACGACGTGCCTATCTTAAACTATCTCCGCGAGCTCCAGCGCCGCGGCGAAAACCCCGAGGACTACCGCAGCATTTGGTATTACTTCTAGCCTCGCCCCGCGAGGGGGAAGGTCGCCCGCTCGCCGCAGCGGAAACACGCCCGCGCATCTGCCCGAGGAGGTCTCCGTTTATGCGTAGCGCGCCCGTGCTGCTCGGTTTGCTCGTCCTCTCCGCCGTAGGGATGCCCAATTCTGCCCCAGCTCAGCCGCCCCAGGGCGCCGCCCGCCGCTCGGCCGACGTCGTCGTCCTCGGCGGAACACCGGCGGGGATCGTCGCCGCCGTGGCCGCCGCGCGCGAGGGCCGCTCGGTAATCCTCATAAACAGCACAAGCCACCTCGGCGGCGTGGTCTCCGGCGGGCTGACGGCCTCCGATGTCGGCCGCGACTGGACCATCGGCGGCTACGCACGTGAGTTTTTCAACCGCATCCTCGCCTACTACCAGTGGAAATACGGCCCGGACTCCGTTCAGGTGCGCCAGTGCCGCAACGGCTACTGGTTCGAGCCCCACGTCGCCGAGCTCGTGTTCAACTGGATGGTCCAGGCGGAGAAGAACATTGCACTGTTTTTAAACCAACAGTTTGCCACGGCGCTCGTCGAGCGCGGGCGCATCGCCGCGCTAGTCACCCAGGGGCCGGATGGCGCGCTCTCCGTGTTCGAGGGCCGCATTTTCGTAGACGCTACCTACGAGGGCGACCTGATGGCCTCCGCCGGCGTGCCCTATCGCGTGGGGCGCGAGGGAGCTTATGAGTACGGCGAGGAACACGCCCCACCTGAGCCCGACGGCAAGGTTCAGGCCTATAACTTCCGCCTCTGCCTTACCGACGACCCGCAAAACCGCCTTCCCTGGGAAAAGCCCGAGGGCTACGATCCCTCGCGCTACGATCTCCTCGCCCGCTGGCTTTCCGAGCACCCCGACGCCAAAATGAACATCGTCTTCGGCCCCGTGCGCATGCCCAACCGGAAGATGGACCTTAACAACAACGGCCGGCCCTACATGTCCACCGACCTCGTCGGCGGAAGCTGGAATTACTGCCGGGCCACGATCCCCGAGCGCCAAAAAATCGCCCGCGAGCACGAGCTTTATATCCGCGGCCTAATGTACTTCATCACACACGACCCGCGCGTCCCCCAGGCCCTGCGCGAGGAAGTTAGCCGCTGGGGCCTCGCCAAAGACGAGTTTGTCGACAACAACAACTGGCCCTACCAGCTTTACGTCCGCGAGGCGCGGCGCATGGTCGGCATGTACGTATTCACCGAGCACGACGCCACGACCAACCGCCAAAAGCCCGACTCCATCGGCCTGGGCAGCTATGCGCTCGATTCCCACTATGTTGACCGCTACATTGACGACCAGGGCAACGTCCACAACCTAGGCTGGCTGTTTATCCCCATCGAGCCCTACGAGATCCCCTATGGGGTAATCGTCCCCCAAAAGCTCCCCAATCTCCTCGTCCCCGTGTGCTGCTCGGCGACCCACGTCGGCTACTGCACCCTGCGCATGGAGCCCGTGTATATGATCCTCGGCCACGCCGCGGGCGTTGCGGCAAGCATTGCCCTAGAGCGCGACCTTCCCGTGCAAAACGTGCCCATTGCCGAGCTCCAGCGCCGGCTTGTCGAGCAGGGCCAGCTCATCCGCCTCGATCTCCCGCCCACGGCGGACTTTATCTTCTATCCCAGCGCAAACATCAAGCCCGGCCAACAGGTCCTCTTCCTCGACCGCTCCACCGACGACCACGCCATCGTCTCCTGGGAGTGGGACTTCGACTCCGACGGCCTGGTAGACTCTACCGAGCCCAACCCCAAGCACGCCTTTGCGCTTAACCGCACCTATCGCGTAACCCTCACGGTAACCGACTCCCGCGGCCAGCGCAGCAAGCCCAAGGTCGTGTCCATCCCCGTGGGCGACCTAAGCGACGAGGGCTCGGACATCATCCTCGACGACACCGAGGCGCAGCTTGTCGGGCGCTGGGTCAGCTCCACTTCCGTCCGCCCCTGGCTCGGCGAGGCCTACCTCCACGACGACAACGAGGGCAAGGGCAAAAAATCCGCCCGCTACACGTTCACCGTCCCCCGCGACGGCACATATTCCCTGGCCATCCTCTACTCCGCGCACGAAAACCGGGCCACCAACGTGCCCGTGACCATTACCTTCCCCGGGGGCAAAAAGACCGTCCCCGTAAACCAGCGCAGGCCGGCACAAGCAGGGTTCTTCGTCCTCGGCCAGTTCGCCCTGCGCAAAGGCGACCGCCTCGTCGTGGAGATCTCCAACGCGGGCACCGACGGCTACGTCATCGCCGACGCCGTGCGCCTTTCCCTCGTCAAGCGCTAGCCGCCGACCCGTGCCTTGCCCGCTCGCGCGCTACTTGTCCGCGGGCACAAGCTCGATCTTCGCTCCCACGCCCACGCGCACGAATCCTTCGCCAAACGCCTGGGCAAACAGCTCGCGCGTCTTGTCGCCCGAGCAGTGGCACGGCCCCGCGCGGCGCAGCCCCAGCTCCTGCAACTGCTCGATAACGTTGCGGATCGTGCTCTCCGGCGCCGCGCTCATGTGAAACCCGCCCAGGGCCAGGTCTAGCTTCCCGCAGCCCAGCTCCTTCGCTCGCCGAACCATGGTCACGATCCCCGGGTGCGCGCAGCCGGTGACCACCACGCATCCGTCCTTCGTCTCGAGCACAAGCGCCTGCTCGCGAATACTCGTCCCCAGCTCGCCTGTGCTCAGCGCGTTCGCGCAAATCCTCACGCTCTCGCTAACCTCAACGACCTTCCCCCCGGCAGCCTTAACCGACTGCTTAAACTTCTCCGGAAACGAGCTTAGCGCGTAGACGACCACATTGGGGTTCTTCTCCAAAAAAGCGGCCAGTCCGCCGGTGTGGTCGTGGTGTATGTGCGAGAGCACAACGACGTCGATCTCCCCCGGGGCGATCCCCAGCTTGGCCATGTTCCCCAAAAGCAGCTTGCCCTCGCCGCCGGTGTCGAACAAAATCGTCTTCTCCAGCCCCTGCACCACGCAGGCAAAGCCCCACGCCGTCCCCAGCTCGGGGTCTACCTTGTAGTTGTCGTAGACAACGGTCAACACAATGCCCTCCTTCGCCCGCTGCGCACCTCGCGCCGCCCTGCTCGGCAAGGCCCGCGCTACTCCGCGCACCGTCGCCCCGTGGTCCGCTTCCCGCCACCCTGCCGCGCGCCATCCCGCGCCCAGGCACAGCCCGAGGCAAATCACCCCAACGAGGACATAGCTCCTACGCATAACCAACCCTCCCTCGCAGCAATAGCGCACCTCCGCCGCCCACCGCTGCCGCCTGCGGTGGCCGGCTGCAAACGCGCGTCGCTCCTCGGCTGGCCTCGCCTGCCGAGCAGCGGCCCCGAGAACACAGCAATTGCGCGGACGTGCGGAAAGCAGGGGCAGTGGCTCATCTAAAGTTGCGCCCCCTCGGGCGGAAAAACCTTCTTCCCCGCCAACTCGCCGCGGCCCCCGCGCCCTCGCTCGACCCAGCTTGCCGCTGCTCGGCAAAGCGCTCGGCGCAGGAGCTTTTCCCCGACTTGGTGAACCCTGCACCGCGCTGGCCCTATTGCCTTAGCCGAATGCGCAGCCCACTTTTGGCGGCCGTGCCTTTTACGCGCGCCGGCCGCCTTGCAGGACGGGAGTGCCAAAGACATGGAACCGACAGAGCAGGAAAAACGCGACGTCGCCGAGATCCTTTCCCGCATCGAATCCGCCCTCGCCCTCGACCAACAGGCGGCACGCACGCTGCTCCATCGCTTCGTCTGCCGCGGAAAGTGCGAGTGGTACCGCACGAAGAGCAAGCAGGCCGGCTTCTGCAAGGGCGGACTGACGGAGGAACAAAACGCGGCGATCGCAAAAGCCATCGCCGCTGTGCTCCCCGGCTTTCGCCCGGAGCACGTGTGGTACGTCGTCCACGGCGTACTCTGCCCCGGCCACCCCCGCGCCAAACCCCCGGACATGCCCGAGCGCTAGGGCAAAGCGCCCTGCGCCGGCACAAAGTTTCCCCGGCTTTTCCTCCAGGGGCGGCTGGCGAAGTTTATTCGCCGGCGCAAGCATCCGCTCGCTACAGCGCAACCTCCGTCATGCGCAGCTCGTTTGTCTCGTCGCTGTTGCGCGCCTCGTAGTAAAACAGCACCCGGTCCTCCAAGCACACGTAGTCCATATAGCGCAGCGTGTGATACCCTCCCGCGGGTGTGGGCGACTTGGCCAGCGGCTCCTCGGGGGTGACGTCGACAAAGTGCACCAAGTCCGTGCTCACCGCCAACCCCAGCGCGATGTTATACACCGGGTCGTGCCACTGCTTGCTCGAGCCCTCGTAGTACATCACATAAACCCCGCCCATGGGCATCAAGCACGACGGGCGGACGTAGTGGTCGTGCCACCCCTCGTGCCTCATGCATGGCTCGTCGGGGGCGTTGCGAAACTCCTCGCCGTCCTCGGAGACCGAGTGAAACAGCAGCTCTTTCTGCCCGCGAAACCCATATTGCACGGTATACATGTGGTAGACGCCCCCAATATTGATCACAAACGGGTCCTTCGCCCCCCTGCGCGAGCCTTCGGGAAAGCTAAGCACGGTCTTTGCCGTGCGCGGATCGAACCTCGCCGGGTCATCCACGTCCTCCAGCTTAATGATCCGCCAGTCTGCAAAATCCGGCCGCCCCGCGCGGCAGAGGTAAAGCTTAAACTTCCCCGTCAGCGGGTCAATGAGCATGCTCGAGCGCTCGAGCGACACCGTGCCGATATCCTCGCGCTTGATGCTGTTCACCGCCTCAAAGCGCACGCCGTCCTCCGAGCGCAAAATGCGCACCTCATACCCCCTGTGCCCCCGCGGCGAGTACGTCTCGCGCATGCGCGCGGCGATCCAAATCGCCCCGTCCGGCCCGAGGCACGCCCCGGGGCCTCCGACCCACCAATCGCGCTCGTCCCTCTCCGGCCGATAGACCGTGACATAGCGCGAAAAATCCGGCACAATCGGCCGCACCGCGCCCTTGCCGATCGCCTTGCTTTCCCTCAACCTAGCCATCGCAGGCACCTCCCGTGCTTGGGGGCCGCCTCGCCCGCTCTTCCCCGCCCGCGCGCGTGCCATCCCGCGCCCGGCTGCCACCGCGCAAGCGAGGGCAGCGAGAAACTCCCTCCTCCTCATCGGCCACCCGTTGCTCATCGTCCCTCGCCCGCGCGGGCAAATTCCTCCGCGGCGACCATCTCCCTTCGTCCCGAGCTTACTCTGTGCCTGGGCAGAAGGTCCGGCGTCGGCGCCCTGCGAAATTGGACAAAGCAAAAAAACCCGTCGTCTGCGCCTTTGCCGCCGTCCGCAAAAGGAGGTCGCTGCGATGGACGAGGTCCGCCCGGTTGGCGTTTTTCTCTCCTCGCTCGCCATTCCCGATCCCACCGAGGCAATCGCCAAGGCCGCGGAGCTGGGCATCCACTACGTGCACATTCCCCGCCTGCCCGAGCAGTGGCTTACCCCCGAGGGGTTGGACAAAATAAAAGCTGCCCTAGAGAAGCATTCCGTAAAGGTCAGCGCGGGCTGCGCCGTCTACCCCGGCGAGGACTACTCTAACATGGAAACGGTGCGCAACACCGTCGGCCTCCTCCCCGCGCAGTATGCCGAGGAGCGCCTCGAGATAACCAAGCAGTGCGCCGACTTCACCCGCGAGCTCGGCGCCCCGATCCTCACCACCCACGTCGGCGTTATCCCCCGCGACACGACGTGCGAGGACTACAAGCGCCTGGTGCGCATCGTCCAGCAAGTGGCCGACGACTGCGCGGAGAAGGGCCTCACGTTCGCCATGGAGACGGGGCAGGAGACGGCGGAGGAGATGGTTGTCTTTTTGGAGCATGTGGCGCGGGAGAACGTGAAGATTAACTTCGACCCCGCAAACATGATCCTCTACGGCACCGGCCGCCCGCTCCCTGCCCTGGACACGCTCAAAGAGTTCGTCGTCCACGTCCACGTCAAAGACGGCCTCTGGCCCGCCGCCGAGGGCGAGCTGGGCACCGAAGTCCCCCTCGGCCAGGGCGAGGTGGGCATCCCTGCCTACATCAACAAGCTTAAAGAAATCGGCTACACCTACGTCCTGACCATCGAGCGCGAAGCGGGCGAGGACCGCATCGGCGATATCGCTCGTGCAAAACAACTCCTGGACAGCCTCCGCTGACCAGGACCGGGAGGCCCGTTATGGCTGCTTCCGCCGCGTTCCCCAGCCAGCCCCGCTGTCGTATTATTGCCATTGGCCTGGGGTTTACCGGCAGCGCCGTCGCCCGCGCCATTGCCGCCCTGCCCGGCCTCGACATCGTCGCTGCGGTGGACACCGACGAGGCGAAAATCGGCCTCGACCTCGCCGAGCTCCTCGGCGCCGAACCCCTCCGCGGGGCAAAGGTCTTCGGCGAGCTCTCCCAAGCCCTCGACCACGTCCACGCCGACCTCGCCATCCACTGCGTCGGCTCGCGCATCGCCGAGTGCCTCCCCACGATTACCGCCGCCGTCCTCGCCGGGCTAAACGTCATCTCCACCTGCGAGGAGCTCGCCTATCCCTTCTTCCACCACCCCGACCAGGCCGATGAGCTCGACCAGGCGGCCAAAGACGCCGGCGTTACCGTCCTCGGCTGCGGCGTCAACCCCGGCCACGTGCTCGACGTCCTTCCCGCGCTGCTCGCGCGCACCAGCCTAGACATTACCCGCGTCGTCGCCTCGCGCATCGTTGACGTAAGCACCCGCCGCGAGCAGCTTGTGCGCAAGGTGGGTGTCGGGCTGAGCGAGGAGGAGTTTCGCGAGCGCGCCGAGCGCGGCGAGGTGGGCCACGTCGGCCTGCCCGAATCCGCGGCAATGGTCGCCGACGCGCTGGGCTTTTGGCCCGTGGAGGTCACGCATTCCCTCGAGCCCGTGCTCGCCACGATGCCCACGCCGCTGGGCGAGCGGGAGATCGCCGCGGGCCGGGTGCTGGGCGTGCGCCAGCGCGCGGAGGCCTATCGCGGCCCCAGCGTTGCCGTCCAGCTTAACCTGGAGCTCTACGTGGGCGCGCTACAGCCCGAGGATCGCCTGCGCGTGGAGGGCGAGCCCGAGGTGGAGCTGGTCATCCCCGGGGGCACGCCGGGCGACGAAGCGACCGTGGCCATCGTCATCAACACCATCCCCGCGGTGCTCACCGCCCCGCCCGGGCTGATCACGATGATCGACCTCCCCGCCCGCCGCACCCCCCGCCGCTAGGCGGCCTCCGGCGGCTGCAGCCAGGCGGCCGCTCACTCCACGCGCGGAACACCGCCGCCCAGCCCCGCCCCGCGCCTCAGGGCCCTAGGGCACGGGCGCGAACACCTGCACGCGCATGTTTGCGTTGTCGCCCACGTAAACCCGCCCCTGCCCGTCAACGGCAATGCCCGTGGGCGAGTTAAGCGCGCCGTCGAAACTCGCGCGTATCCCCCATGTGCACGCGAATACGCCGGCGCTGGTGAACTTCTGAATCCTGTGGTTCAACTTGTCCGCCACATAAACGTTGCCTAGCCCGTCTACGGCAACCCCGGCGGGATCTTTGAACTGCCCGTTTGCCACGCCCTCGCTTCCCCACTGCCCGACGTATGACCCCAGCGTGGTAAACCGCAGCACGCAGCAGTTCTCCTGGTCAGTGACGTAGACATGGTCCGCCGCGGAGCACGCCACATCCCTCGGCTCGCACAGCTCCCATGCTCCGCCCGTGTTCGGCCCCCACTTGAGCAAAAACGTCCCGTCCGAGCTAAACTTCTGCACGCGGCCGTTATCTGTGTCCGCCACGTAGATGTTGTCCGAGGAGTCAATCCCCAGCCCCGAGGGCCCGTTGAATTCCCCGTCGCCCGTTCCCGTGCTACCCCACTGGCTGATGTATACGCCCTCCGAGGTAAACTTCTGCACCCTGTCCCTGGCCGAGTCCACCACGTATACGTTGTCGTTCGAGTCCACAACAATGTCCACCGGCGAGATGAACTCCCCGTCTCCTATGCCTTGCGCGCCCCACGAGAGAAGATAGTCTCCCGCGGAGTCGAACTTCTGCACCCTATAGTTCTGCTGGTCGCAGACGTAGATATTCCCCGCCGAGTCCAGCGCCACGCCCGCGGGCCCATAAAACTGCCCGGGATCTCCTACGTGACGCCCCCACGCCGCGAGAAACACACCCACTGCCGTAAACTTCTGCATCCGGCAGTTGCCCACATCGCACACGTAAACGTTGCCCGACCCATCTGCGGCGACACCGCAAGGAAAAACGAACTCCCCGTCGTCGCTCCCAGCCTGCCCCCACTTGTCCAGGAAATTGCCGCTCGTGTCAAACCTCTGCACCCGCTTGTTCCCCGCGTCCGTGACATACAGCCCCTCGTTGTCCACCACGTGCAACCCCTGGGGCCGGGAGAACTCCCCGTCTCCTGCCCCCTGGCCGCCCCACTGCTTAAGATAACTCCAGGACGATTTGAATTTCTGAATGCGGTGGTTCATCCGGTCCACCACATAAATGTTTCCATCGTCGTCCACGCCCACGTCGCTCGGCCCGGAAAACTGTCCGTCTCCCGTTCCCGCAGAGCCAAATTGTCCCACATATTGCCCTTGGGGCGTGAACGTTTGCACGCGGTTGTTCCCCGAGTCGGCGACCAGAATGTTCTCGCTGCTGTCGAACGCCAGCCCGCACGGGCTGTCCAGCTCGCCGTCACCCGATCCGCTGCTCCCCCAGGCATAGAGAAACTCGCCCGACGCCGTGAATACCTGAATGCGATCGTTGTCCGTGTCGGAGACAAAAACCCATCCCTTATGCACGACGATCCCTCGGGGGCGAACGAACTGCCCGCCTCCCGTCCCTTCCGACCCCCAGCGGCAAAGCAGCGTCCCGGATGGATCGTACTTCTCCACGCAGTTCAGTTCGTTGTCTACGACGTAAACGTTCCCCTGCGCGTCCACATCCACAGCGTAGGGCCGCCTCGTGCTTGCCCACATTGGCCGCGCAACGACCATAACCACCTCATACGGCGGCCCGCTCGGCGCCCCATCGCCCAAGATCAGGTGCACCGTCGCCCAGCTATCGGCGGCCACGTCTGTGCGCGCCTGGCAGTCGCGAATCACCGTCCCCTGCGCCTGCTGCTCGTCGTAAAGCCACCCCCGCACGAGGTAGTTATCCCCCGGGGGAAGGCCGATGTCCACCGCCTCCGTCGGCGGCGAGGCGAACAGCGGCCGGTCGATTATCCGCGTCTCCGGCGCGGAAAGACCGCCCCCGGAAACCTCAACGAGCACCGACATCCCCGTCCCCGGCAGCGCGCGCACCCCGGGGGCAAGCTCCGGCCAGTGCACACGCACCCTAATCCCCGACCCGTTCCCCTGCGCCTCGCCCTTGCCCGAAAGCGCCCCACAGCCACAGACGATCGCCACCGCCAACCCGACCGCTGCCCCCGCGGCGGCCGCCTTTGCCAGCGTACTTCTCCTGCTCACCGGCCCACACCCCCTGTCCCGCGTTGCGCTGCGCTCCGAATGTCAACTTCGATCCCGCTCGTCGGCGTTGGCGTAGGCGTCGGCGTGGGCGTCGCGGTCGGCGTCGCCGTGGGCGTTGCCGTCGGTGTCGGCGTGGGCGCGAGCACGTGCACGGTAACCGCCCCCGCCACGTGCGACTCCGCCTCGCGCGCCTGCACCGTGGCCGTCCCCGCGGCCAGCCCGCTAACCAGCCCCCCGCTGCTCACCGAGGCGCACGATGCCCCGCTGGTCACCGACCAAGCAAACGGGTCGTTCGTGCGCACCAGAACAACATGCCCCGCCGCGTCCTTCGCCGTCGCCGTCAGTTGCACCGTTTCCCCGACAACCACCGACGCCGGGCTCGGTTGGATAACCGTCTGCGTAATCGTTGAGGCCAAGGTAATGGTAATGTCCACCGTTGTCCCCGCGGCGATGGTTGCCGACGTCGTCCCCATCGCCTGGGCCGTCCCCGAGCCGTCGCTTTCCGGATACGCGCGCGCCTCAAACGTCAGCGCGACCTCCGCGGGCAGGGGGTAGAGCGTCGCGCTGCTCTCCGGGCGAACGATCGTCGCCTCGGCGATCGCCGTCGTCTCGCCCGAGCGCCGGACAGAGATCCCGACGCTCTTTGCCGCCGCGGGGATCATCCGCGGCCCGGGCTGCTCCTCCGCCTCGGGCCAGATGACGTAGATCGTCGCCCCGCCCACGGCGCCTGGCCTCTCGCCCGTGCCTGCGAGCTTTGGCCCACAGGCCACCCCCCAAAGCAGGCCGCCAAGCAGCGCCAAACACAGCCCCGCCCGCGCCCTGCGCCAGGGCACAATCCGCGCTCGCTCCTCGTCCACTACCTCACCTCCTCGACGCTCACGTTTGCTCCGCCGACCGGCGTGGGAGTTGGGGGAACAGTGGTTGGGGTGGGGGAGGGGGAAGGGCTCGGCCCCGCCGTAGGCGCTGGCGTGGGCCCGGGGGTGGGCGTCGCTCCGCCGCTTGGGCTAGTTCCGCAGCCCCCGTACAACAAAATTGCCGCGCAGCAACAAATCCCCGCGGCAAGGCACAGCACGCGCAGCCACATGCCATCGCCCCCTTGCTGGGGTAATGCCCCACGATACACCGCGCCGGGGGCAAATCCTCTATTTTGGAAAAATATTCCTCGCGCACCCCCTGCGGCACTTTTTGAACTCCTGCCCCCTGGCGACGGTAAGATTGTTGTCGCACAGCAAACTGGGGAATAATACAACTGACGGCGTCTGCTGCCCGTCGCGCGCCGGGAGCACGCCCTTTTTGTGGAGGGAGCCCTGCGCCAGTGACGAATTGCTACTTCGGGCAGGTGCACGACGTCCGCCGCGGTGGGCAGTGTCCCTGGTTTTGCGTGCGCGCTTCTGTGAAATCTGCTTGCTTCCGGGAGTGGCCGCGTCATGTATGAAGACTACTGGGGTGTTACCGAGCCTCCGTTCTCCCTGACGCCCAACCCCAAGTTCCTCTACCTCAGCGAAAAGCACCAAAACGCCCTAACCATGCTCCTGTTCACGATCACCCGCAACAAGGGCGCAGGGATGATCGCCGGCGAGCCAGGCTCGGGCAAAACAACGCTCTCCCGCCGCCTCCTCCAGGAGCTGCCCGAGGAAAAATATCGCGTGGCCATGGTCGTTAACCCAAGGCTCACCCCCGTGCAGCTGTTCCGCGAAATCCTCACCCAGTTCGGCCTCTACGATCTCGGGCGCACCAAGCAGGAGCTCATCCAGCAGCTCAACAGCTTCCTCCTCGACCTTTACAACGAGGGCCGCAAAGCCGTGCTCATCGTCGACGAGGCCCACCTTATCCGCAACATGGACACGTTCGAGGAGCTCCGCCTCCTGCTCAACTTCCAGCTCAACGACGAGTTCCTTATCACCCTTCTCCTCCTCGGCCAGCCCCAGCTCATTGACATCATCGAGAAAAACCCCGCCCTGCGCCAGCGCCTCGCCGTGCGCTACCGCCTCGAGCCCCTCAACCGCATGGAGGTCGAGGAGATGATCAAATTCCGCCTCAAGGCGGCGTGGTACATCGGCCCGGACATCTTCACTCCCGATGCCCTCGACGAGCTCTACGAATACTCCAAGGGCATCCCCCGTGTCGTGTGCGAGATCGTGGACAACGCGCTGCTCTTCGGCATGCTCAAGCAGGTGCGCAAGATCGACGGCTTCCTCATGCGCCAGGTGATCATGGACTTCGAGGGAAAGGAGTGGTAGGCCGATGGAGCAGAAGCCCCGTCGCCAGGGCGTGCAACTTGCCGACCTCCTCCGCCGCGCCAAGCAGATGGAACCCAAGCCTGCTCCCCCGGCCGAGCAGGAGGCCGAGCAGCCCGCCCCGCCCCAAAAGCCCGAGGCCCAGGCCCCTCCCGAGGCTCCCCCGGCCACTGCTCCCGCGCACGTCGCGCGCATCACTCACCCCGCGCCCGAGGAACCCGGCGAGGAGGCGCGCACCGTGACCATCGAGGTTGTCCTCTCCACGAAACAGCTCGCCCAAATCCTCGCCCAGCGCGAGCCCGAGGTGATGACCCTCGACCAAGCCGCTAACTACCTCCAAATCGGCCCCGACTACCTCGCCCGTCTCGCGCGCACGGGCCACGTCCCGGGAACGAAAATCGGCCGCTCCTGGCGGTTTAAGAAAACCCTGCTCGACGAGTGGCTCGACAAGCGCAGCAGGTCGGCCCAGCACTCGGCCCAGGAGGACAGCGACGATCGCCCATAACCCTGCGCCGCCCTGCGCAAGCAAACGCTCGCCTGCGGTGAACCGCACACCCCGCGGGCGCGTTGAGAGGATGACTTAGCCGTGCCCAGGGAGGAGCGCCGAAGACATAAGAGAGTGCCCGACACTTCGCCAGTGCGCTACCATGTTATCGGCGGGCCGCGGCACACCGAATATCAGCTCAAGCGCGCGGCCAACGGCAACATCAGCCGCGGCGGCGTGCTCCTTATGGCCCGCGAGCGCCTGGAGAAGGGCACGAAGGTGGAAATGGAGCTGCTGCTCCCCCGCGGCGGCTCCGACCTCGTCCGGCATGTCGTCATCCAGGGGGAGGTCGTCCGTGTCGCCGACGAGCCCAACAGCAACGGCGAAATCGCTCACGGTATCGCCGTTATCGGCGGCAACGAGGAGGACCTCCAGGCGTTTATCAGCTACGTCGATCATATCCTGAACCGCCTCTAGGGCGGCTCAGGCGAGGGGATCCCGCGATGGCTCTGTTCGCTGGCGGCGAGCGCACTCTCGTTGGCCTGGACATCGGCGCCTATTCCATTAAGCTCGCCCATTTCGTCCCGGCCAAGCCCTTCCCTCAGCTCGTCGCCCTGGGCTCCGTGCGCACCCCGCCCGGGGCGATCCAGGATGGCGCCGTCGTCGACCCCGAGCAGGTGGCCCAGGCCATCCAAAGCCTCGTCCGCGCCTGCGGCGTCAACACCCGTCGCGTGGCCACCGCCGTGGGCGGGCCGCGCGTCGTCGCCCGCGCCCAGGCCATGCCCCCCATGAGCATGAGCAAGCTCCGCACCTCCGTTATGTGGGAGGCCGAAAAATATATCGCCTTCTCCGTGGAAGAGAGCATCGTCGAGCCCCAGGTCCTCCAGCAGCGCGAGACAGAGCAGGGCCCCGTGCAAGACGTCATGGTCGTCGCCGCCCAGCGCCAGCTCGTAGATGGCCGCGTCGCCGCGCTCGAGGCCGCCGGGCTTAACGTGTGCGTCGTTGATGTCGAGGCCTTTGCCCTTATGCGCTCCATCGTTTATGGCACGAACGACCCCGACGTCCTCCAGCGCACCGTGGCCATCGTCCGCCTGGGCGAGACCTACGGCGACATTACCATCGTCCGCCGCGGGTCCTACGTGCTTTCCCGCCCTCTGCCCGTGGCCGGGGCGACGATCACCGCCGCTGTCGCCCGCGCGCTCAACGTGGACGACCGCGAGGCCGAGCGCATCAAGGAGGAGCGCGGCGTGGCCGCCAGCCCGGACGACCTGGAGACCCTCCCCGAGGAGGACCGCCGCGTGGCCCAGGCGATCAACCCTCTGCTCGACGAGTTGGGCCGCGAGCTGCGGCTCTCGCTCAACTTCTTCCAGGCCCAGTTCCAGGACACGCAAGAGGGGGCCAACGTAGACAAAATCCTCCTCGTCGGGGGCTCCGCCCACCTCCGCGGGCTGGACAGCTATCTCAGCCGCCTCATGCACCTCCCCGTCGAGGTCCGTAACATCTTCGACCATCTCTCCGTCGACGCCACGCGCTTCCCCAGGGCTTATCTGCGCGGCGCCTCCCCGGCGGCCGCCGTCGCCGTGGGCCTCGCGCTCACGCCGCTTATGCAGGCCGGCTCTTATCCGTTCGCTACCGACCACACCAAGTTCGGCGTTGTCCTGCAACGCCGACCCACCTAGCGCGGGAGGGCTCCCTCACATGCTCCACGTCAACCTTATCTCGGAAAGACTCGAAGAACGCCGCAAGAACCTTACCGCGATCTCCTTATCCATCGTCATCGCCCTCATCGTGCTCATTGCTTCCTCCGCCTGGTCCCTGCGCACCCACGCCAGCCTGCGCGATGTGGAGCAGAAGATCGAGTCCGTGAAAAAGGAAATGTCCGACATCGCCGACGAGGCCGAGCAAGTGGCCGAAATGAAACAGCGCATCAAAATGCTCAAGCCCGTGCACACCATCGTGGGCGACGTGCAGTCCAGCGTCTGGGCCTGGCTGAGGGTGCTCCGCGACCTGCACAACGCCGTCCCCGACGACGTCTGGCTGGAGGAGGTGCGCAGCACGTTCGACAGCCAAACCTACAAGCACGTCCTCCGCGGCCGGGCCTCGACCTATAGCTACCGCAGCGTGGGCGACTGCCTGCGCGCCTTGCAGCGCACCGACTCGTTCGACCCCACGGGGGTCAAGATCGTGAGCATCGATCGCTCCGAGGAGAGCGTCGACTTTCAACTGGAGCTTAAGCTTGCCGAGGTGATAGGGGAGTACTACCAGTGAACCTGAGCAACCTCAGACCGCGCCATCGGGTAATGATCATCGCCGCGATCTTCTCGGCGCTGGTCGTCGGGGGAAGCTTCTTCTTTGTCTCCCGCTGCAACGCCACCAAGGCGACCAAAGCCGAGGAGCTAAAAAAGCTCCAGGACGAGCTTAAAAGCAAAAAGGACGAAGTCGCCCAGCGCGCTCAGCTCGAGCAGCAGCTCAACGAGATGATCCAAGCCACCCACTGGGTCCGCCAGACCGCCGCCGACCCCGAGCAGATCGCCGAGCTCCGCAAAGAACTGGGCCCAACCGCCACCCGCCCCATCCTCGCCAAAGACTACTTCTCCCAGCTCGTCAAAGACCTCGACTTCCTCGCCGGCCTCACCGACGTGACCATCGAGCGCATGACACCCAAGGAGTACGTCCAGCGCAAGGTCACCCGCAAGCCCACCCCCAAAAGCTCCGACCCCGAGGACATCAAGGCCGCCGACGAGCTGTGGAACTCGTTCCCCGAGGAGAAAAAGCAGAAGATCCTCCGCGACGAGCAATACCTAGCACATCTCAATGAACTTAAACCGCGCGCCGAGCTTTGGAATGTAGAGATGGAGATTACCGGCACGTACAGCGCCATCGCTGACTTCATCCACGGCCTAATCAGCGATGAGCGCACCGGTTGGCGGTTTACCGAGCTGATCTCCATCGAAAACATCGAGCTCCGTGCTGAGGCGGCGGAAACGGAGAAGGCCAACCCGGTCCTGCGCTGCCGGCTAAACTGCGTCGCGTTTAAGCTCAAACCGCCGGCAAAACCAACTCCCACCCCCGCCCCCGGCACGGCCACGGGGAGCCAGGCGAATGAAGGCATCCAAGGCGGCTCAACTGGTTCTGGTGGCAGCGCTGGCGCTGGTCCTGGTGGCGCTGCTCGTTCTGCTCCTTAAGCCGTTGCTCTTCCCGCCCGCTCCGCCCGCCCCCAAAGTCGCTCAGGCGCCAGCACAGCCTACTCCCACGCAGCAGCCGCCCGCGGCGGAGAAATCCCCCGCTCCCAAAACGCCCGCCGCTACCCCTTCGCCAGCGCCCGAAAAACCCACGCCCTCGGCGCAAAAGAAAAAGGCCGCCAAGCGCCAGCCCACGCCTGCTCCTTCGCCCGCGCCCACCGCCGCCCCCAGCCCTTCGCCCACGCCCGCCCCTGGGGCCACCGCCCAGCCCTCGCCCACACCCGAGCGCGCGCGCATCCCCAAGAAGGCCCGCCAGGCGCTGCGCCTTGCCCGCCTTGCCGCCGCGCTCTGCCGCGTGGCCGCCGAGCTCGGCCCCACACCGCCCACCGAGGCCGCGAAAATCGCCATGGCCCAGCCGTTTCCTTATCGCGGCTTCGCCAAAAGCCCGTTCTCCAAAACAAAAGGCCGGCGCCCCGCACCCACGCCCCGTACCCCAAGCCCCACCCCAAGCGCTCCGGTGCCAGGTGCCACGCCCGGTCCCACACCTCCGCAAATTGCCGCGCCGCCTTCAACCCCGGCGCCTGTGCCAACGTTTAACTTTGGCCAGTTCCGTGCCCTCGGCGAGCACGGTGTCCGCCGGCGTCCCGTCGCCGACCGGCGCAAACTTGTCGCCTTGGGCACGATTATCGGACCTGAGGGAAACAGCGTGGCCATCCTCTCCGATGGCAAATCTCGGTTCTTCGCCCGCGAGGGCCAGACGATCACCGCGTTCGGGCGGACGATGAAAGTTGAACTCGTCGACCGGGGAACCGTTATCTTGCGTGACCAGCAGCATCGCGTGACGTTGGAGATTGGAGGCGCAGGCCAATGACCGCTGTCACCTCGCCGGCTGCCAGCCATTGGAAAACGCCGCTATACATCCTTCTTGCCCTGTGCCTCGGCCTGACGTTGCCCCTCCTCGCTGCGGGGCCCGCCCAGGTCGTCGTCAAACAGGGCATCGCCGACGTGAACGTCAGCTATTCTGCGGACTCGGCAACGGTCATCATCCGCGGCGATACTCCTCTGCACTACACCTTCTCTCGCCGCGCAAATCCCAACCGCGTCGTCCTTGTGTTCGACGGGGCATCCGTGGCCGCGCCTCTCCTCCAGGACAATCCGTTCCTCGTCCCGGAGCCCGCGCCGATCAAAAAAGTCGAGCTCTACGCCTCCTCCGCCAACTCCCGCGCCGTGCTCGCCGTCTTCTTGCGCCGGGCCACCCGCACGAGCCACGTCCTGCGCGACGACCGGCGCACGCTCGTGCTCGCCTTTGGCGATGCCGCTCGTCCCTCGTTCCTGCGCGCGCTTCCCGCGCGCCCCGCGGCAAAGGCCAAGCCCGCCGCAAACCGCGCCAAGCCCCAGGGCGCGCCGCAAATCGCCGCAATCACCGTCCAGCCCGGCCAGGAGAAAACCGATATTACCGTCGAGGCCAGCGGCAAAATCGGCTTCCGCCCCCTCCGCGCTCCGGAGAGGCAAATCGCCGTGGCCATTACCGGCGCGCAGCTCGATGCCCACTGCCCGACCACCGTCCCCGTGGAGACGAACGGGGTAAAGCGGGTGCGCCTCGTCCCCGAACACGAGCGCGCGGTAAAGCTGCTTGTCGACCTTGAGCAGCCGCTTGAGGCGACCACGCGCCTGTCCGACACAGGCGCCGCGCTGCACATTGCCGTCCAGGCGCCGCCCAAACCCGTTCCCCCCGCCCTGGACGACATCGAGCGCAAGCTGTTCAGCGCCCCGCCCGTGGTTCTCGGGCCCATCGAGTCCCGCCTCGGGCAGTTGCCCATGCTCGCCGGGCCGCTGACCGTCCTCGCCGCCGAGGAGCCCAGCGATGCCGCGCCGCAGGTCTCGCCCGCGGCCGAGCTTCTCCCCGGCGCTCAGCCCCTGCCCAAGCGCCTCCCCGCGGGCAAGGGGATCTCCGTGCTCGCCCAAACCGCCCCGGCGACCATCCCGCCGCCGACGCGCCCCGGGCAGCCCAACGTCGAGCCGGAAAAGCCCCAGCTCGGCTACATCGGCCTGGACTTCAAAAACACTCCGCTCGCCGACGCCCTGCAGGCCCTCGCCTACTATGCCGATGCCAACATCATCGTCGACGGCGACGTTAAGGGCACCGTTACCATGACCCTCAGCGGCGTCCAAGTCGAGGAGGCGCTCACCGTCATCTGCGCGCTGTACGACCTAGACTGGGCGAAAATAGGCGACACCTACCTCGTCGGCGCCGCCGACAAAATCGCCGCCGTGTGGACGCGGCAGAAGGAAAACGTCTACGCCGTTTATGCGGCGATGACCCAGGAGCTGGACAGCCTCGTCTCCCTCATGCAGTCCATCTATCGCCGCGTGTCGTTTACTCCGCAAAAAGATACAAATCGCATTATCCTCGTCGGCCCCAAGGACGACGTGGACAATGCCCTGAGCACGCTCGTCCAGATCGACGGCGGCCGCGCCGTGCGCGGCAAGCCCGCCGCCGCTGTCCCCGAGGGCCCGCCCCTCATCTCCCGCCAGGAGATTATCGACCTTTGGCCCGGGGCCGACGCCTCGGAGATCGAAACCCTGCTCACCGATTTCATCGGCAAGGACCTCAAGGTTAAGGTCCGCCCCGCCCAGCGGCAAATTATCATCCAAGGCCCGCCCTATCTCATGGAGCAGGCCAAGCAGTTCCTCGCCAATCTCGAACAGCACCAGCCCAAGTGGGCAAGCACCGCTTATTCGCCGGTAAACCAGCCCGCGGCGACGATCAAAAGCGCCATTCAAGCGCGCTTCCCCAACCTTACTGTGGAGATTAGCGAGGACCAGAAGACGCTGACCATCGCCGGGCCCGAGGAGGACGTCGCCGAGGCGCAGAAAATCGCCACCCTCGTTGACGTCCCCAGCCGCCCCGAGGCCACCGCTACCTATACGGCAACCACGCTCGACCCCAACTTCCTCGCCCAAATCCTTAACGAGGACCTCCCCGCCGTCTCCGTCGAGGTCCAGCCTGCCCAGAAAACGCTTACCGTGAGCGGCTCGCGCGACGATGTGCGCAGCGCCATCGCTCTCCTCCGCCGCTGGGACGCCCAGTCCGTCACCGAGACGATAACGCTGCAATATGTTGACTCGCGCTATCTCATCCCGACGATCGCCAAGCGCCTGCCCGAAATCCAGCTTACCGGCGCGGCGAACATCCTCATGCTCCAGGGCGCGCCCCAGGATGTCCGCCAAGCGCTGCGCTTGGTCAGCCAGCTCGACACGGTCACCGCGCGCGAGCTAATGGCCAAGCAAATCGTCCAGCGCATCGTGGAGCTGGACTTCGTCGAGCCGAGCACGGTGAGCAAATACCTCACCCAGCTCTACGGGACTACGGGCGGGGGCGCCGGTGCCGCAGCGCCCGGCGCCGCGCCCACCGCGCCTGCCGCTCCCTCCGCGGCTCCTACCGCCCCCACCGCGCCCACGGGCCCGCCCACGCCCCCCGGGGGCTTCGGGGGCACGCCTCCCGCGGGAGCGAGCACGGGCAGCGCGCCCACTGCCGCTGCCGTCCCCGTCGCTGCCGCGGGGGCCGCGGCTGAGCAAACCGGCCTTACCTTCTTCGTCGACGAGGAGACGCATAAGGTAATCATCAACGGCCCGCGGCTCGAGGTGGAGCAGGCCGTGGCCAAAATCGAGGAGCTCGACACGCCCCCGCACCAGGTAACCATTCAGGCGATTATCACCGACATCAACCGCGAGGAGGCCCACAACCACGGCATCGAGTGGAGCTGGGGCTTTACGCGTTTCGTCGAGGGCGGGACGACGGGCACCGCGTTCCACCCGGGAATCAAAATCGGAAGCATCGCCCACGCCTCGCTGGACATCATGGCCCTGTTTAACTGGCTGAACACCGCGCAATACTCCCGCCTGCTCGCCAACCCCAAGGTCAAGGCCATCGACGGCAAAAAGGCGATGATCCACGTCGGCGACGAGCTGCGCTATCCTGTGCTTCAGACGGGCGTGGGCGGGGGCGCGCCGACGTTCAGCACGGAGTCCGTAGACGTGGGCATTATCCTAGAGTTCACCCCGCGCATCAGCTCCGACGGGTGGATCACCGTCGAGCTCAAGGCCGAATCGTCCACGGTAACCGGCTTCCAGAACTCCCTCCCCCAAATCTCCCGGCGCACCGCCGAGACCACCGTGCGCCTGCGCGACGGCGAGACAATGGTCCTCGGCGGGCTGATCCGCGACTCGGAGATCGAGGTCATCAAGCGCGTGCCCATCCTGCACAAGATCCCGTTCTTTGGCCGGCTGTTCAAAAACCGCAGCGTAACGCGCACCCCGCAGGAGCTGCTCGTATTCATCACCCCGCGCATCGAATACGCCGAGCCCGCGCACCTCTCCTCGCTCGAGGAGGATATCTTCTAGCGTATCACGCGGGAAATTTGTTGCCCGCTGTGGACCGCCAATAAAATTTACGCGAGCGCCCAGCGGCGCTCGCGTTTGCCTTGTCAAATCCGCCCGCAGAGTGTATGCTTTCCTTCGGGTCGGTTCCAAATCTTTTTCGGGAATATCACAATGCACCCACGCTGTGGTATACACTCTGGTGGGCAATGCTACCTTTGCGCTGCTCGCGCGCCAGGGGGGTAAGGGATGGACTCGCGAGCTATCGGCGACATCTTCCGCGAAGTGACCTCGGTTACTGAAGAGCAGCTCAAAGAAGCCCAGGCTATCCAAGAGAAAACCGGCGAGCCCCTCGGCGTTATCCTTGTACGCATGGGGGCGATTACCGAAAAAGAAAAAGTCAAAGCCCTGGGCAAGCAGTGGGGCATTCCGTTCGTCGACCTCGAGGAAGTGGAGCTCGACGAGGACCTCATCAACACCTTCCCCCCGCGCATCATGCGCCAATATCGCGTCATCCCGCTTAAGCTCACCGACAACCGGCTCACCTTAGCCATGGCCAACCCCGTGGACATCTTCACCATCGACGAAATTCAAATCATGACCGGCTATAAGATCGAGCCGGTAATCGCCTCCGAGGAGGACATCGAAACCGCCCTCCGCCGCCTCGGCTCCGCGCACGAGCGCATTACCGAGGACATCAAGCGCATTCTCGACGGCGCCGAGGAAACGATCGTCCAGACCATCGAGGACGAGGAGGAGCTGGACCCCACCGAGGCCGCCTCCCTCGCCGAGCAAGGCCCCATCGTCCAGCTCGTGGACAAAATCTTAAGCAGCGCCGTCTCCGAGGGCGCCAGCGATATCCACGTCCAGCCCGAGCCCGACGAGGTGCGCATCCGCTATCGCGTGGACGGCGTCCTCCACGATAGCATGACGCTCCCCAAGCGCCTTCATCCGCCGATTATCGCCCGTATTAAGGTCATGGCGGAAATGGACATTACCGAAAAGCGCCGCCCCCAAGACGGCCGCATCTCGCTAAGCATCGACGGCCGCCCGTTCGACTTCCGCGTAAGCACCCTTCCCGGGGTCAACGGCGAAAAGGCTGTCCTGCGCATCCTGGACAAGTCCAGCATTACCTTGGGCTTGGAAAACCTCGGCTTCTCCCCGGAAACCCTGGAGAAGTTTAACGAGCTCATCTCCCGCTCCTGGGGCATTATCCTAGTTACCGGCCCCACGGGCAGCGGCAAATCCACCACCCTCTACTCCGCTCTCCATCGCCTGAACACCCCGGAGAAAAACATCATCACCGTCGAGGATCCCGTCGAATACCAGGTCGCCGGCCTCACCCAGGCCCACGTTAACGTCAAGGCCGGGTTAACGTTCGCCGAGGTCCTCCGCTCCATGCTCCGCCAGGACCCGGACATTATCATGGTCGGCGAGATCCGCGACCGCGAAACGGCGGTGATCGCCACCGAGGCCGCGCTCACCGGCCACCTCGTCCTCTCCACCCTGCACACAAACACCGCGCCGGGCGCCATCGCCCGCCTCGTGGAGATGAAGATCGAGCCGTTCCTCCTCGCCTCGTCGATCATCGGCGTCCAGGCCCAGCGCCTCGTCCGCCGCATCTGCCCCAAGTGCAAAGAGCCGTTTACCCCGCCCGAGAAGTCCCTCCGTCGCCTCAACTTCCCCGAGGACGAGCTGGCCAACGCCCAATTCATGCGCGGCGCGGGTTGCGAATACTGCCGGGGCACGGGCTACAAAGGGCGCATCGGCGTCTACGAGCTGATGATCATTACCGACGAGATCCGCGAGGCCATCCTCCGCGAGGAGCCGGAGCACGAGATCGCCCGCATCGCCCGCGAGCAGGGCATGCAAACCCTCGCCGAGGACGGGATGCGCAAAGTGATGGCCGGGATAACCACCCCCGAGGAGCTCCTCCGGGTGATTACCGCCGAATAGGCGGCGCCCGCTGCGGCTCCCCCGGCGGGGTTTGTGCTGACCTATCTCGCCCGATGTTCGTCCAGGAGGATGCCCCATGAGAAGCCTCAAAGACGTTCATATCGACGACCTGCTTACCGAATGCATCGAGCGCGGGGGTTCCGACCTCCACATTACCGTCGGCCTGCCCCCTGTGATCCGCGTCGACGGCGTCCTCCAGCGCCTCGACTACGAGGCGTGCACCGAGCTCGACACCCAAAGGCTCATCTACGATGCGCTGACCGACCGCGAAATCGAGGAGTTTGAGGAAACCAAAGAGCTCGACTTCTCCTATGGCGTAAAGGGCGTCAGCCGCTTCCGCTTCAACGTCTATCGCCAGCGCGGATCGGTGGGCGCGGCCATGCGCGCCATCCCCGACAAAGTCCCGACCATGGAGGAGATGGGCCTCCCCAAGCCCGAGGTCCTCAAGCGCCTAACGCAGCTCCCCCGCGGCCTGATCTTGGTCACCGGCCCCACAGGGAGCGGCAAATCCACCACCCTGGCTACGATGATCAATCACATTAACCAAACGCGTTCCGTCCACGTAATCACTATCGAAAACCCCATCGAGTACATCCACAGCCACAACAAGGCGATGATCAACCAGCGCGAGCTGGGCAAGGACACGCTCTCTTATGCCAATGCCCTGCGCGCCGTGCTCCGCGAGGACCCCGACGTCGTGCTCATCGGCGAGATGCGCGACGTGGCGACCATCGAGGCCACGCTTACCGTCGCCGAAACGGGCCACCTCGTCTTCTCCACCCTGCACACGAACAGCGCCGCGCAGACCGTGGACCGCATCGTCGACGTCTTCCCGCCCTCCCAGCAGGAGCAGGTGCGCGTGCAGCTGGCAAACACCATCGAGGGCGTCATCTGCCAGCAGCTCGTCCCGCTGGCCAGCGGCCGTGGCCGCTGCGCGGCGATGGAGATCATGGTCGCCACCCCGGGCATCCGCAACCTCATTCGCGAGGGCAAGTCGTTCATGATCCAAAACGCCATCGAAACCGGCCAGGAGTTCGGCATGCAGACCCTCGACGACTCCCTCGCCCAGCTCGTCCGCCAGGGGCTGGTGACCAAGGAAGATGCGGAGCGCAAGTGCCACGATCCCGAAACGTTCAACAAGCTCCTCGCCGGGGCGTTTGCCGCGTACTAGCGCCTGCGCGGCCGGCTGAGGAGCGCGTTTTTTCTCGCCCGGCGGGATTTCGTGCCTCCCCCCGGCTCATTTTGGGGTATGATATGAACAGCGGGCGCCGCGGGCAGTTTTCTTGAGAGAAGGCTCCTGCCCTGCCCGACCACTGCAGGAGGTGGCCCTACATGCCCACCTTTCGCTACGAGGTGATCGACGCCTCAGGAAACACCGTCCGCGGGAGCATGGTCGCCGACAGCCGCGAGGCCGTCCTCGAGCGCATGCGCGAGCTGCAATATCGCGTGGTAGACATCTCCGTCGGCCGCGAGCGCTCGTTTCTCGCCGACCTAAATAACCGCTTTCAGTCTATCAAGCTGCGCGAGCTCGTCGTCTTTACCCGCCAGTTCTCCACGATGATCGACGCCGGGCTCACCGTGGTCAAGTGCCTGGACATCCTCTCCTCACAGACGAAAAACCCGTTCTTCAAAGAAAGCATCAACGCCCTTAAGGTAGACATCAGCTCCGGCTTAAGCCTTGCCGACGCCATGGCCAAGCACCCCAGAATATTCAACGACCTTTATGTGAACATGATCCGCGCCGCCGAGCTCGGCGGTATCTTAGACATCATCCTCAGCCGCATCGCCGGCTATCTGGAAAACGAGCAGGAAATCAAAACCAAAATTAAATCCGCGATGATGTATCCCTGCGTCGTGCTCGCCTTCGCCGTGCTCATGGCTGGGGCCATTGTGTTCTTCGTTCTCCCTAAGTTTAAGACGATCTTCGCCGGCCTCGTCGGCCCGGACTACCAGCTCCCCGTCCTCACCCGCTACCTGTTAGACTCCGGGGCCATCGCCCGGCAGTACTGGTACGTCCCCATCCTCCTCATCATCGGCATCGTCACCACCTGGAAGCTCATCGCACGCACCGAGTCCGGCCGCTACAAGCTGGACATGCTTAAGCTCAAAATCCCCGTCATGGGCGAGCTGCTGTTGAAAATCTCCGTCGCCCGCGTGGCGCGCACGTTGGGCACCCTCCTCTCCAGCGGAATCCCCGTCCTCCGCGCCCTAGAGATCGTCAAGACCACCGCGGGCAACGCCGTCGTCGCCGAGGCCCTCGATCAAGCCCGCCAGGCCGTGCACCAGGGCCAGCGCATGAGCGAGCCCCTCGCCGAATCGGGCATCTTCCCCCTCATGACCACCCAGATGATCCAGGTCGGCGAGGAAACCGGCCGCGTGGACGAAATGCTTAACAAAGTCGCCGGGTTTTACGAGGAAGAGGTCGACGCCCTCATCCGCGGCCTCACCGCGCTCATCGAGCCGTTGATGATCATCGGCCTGGGCGGCTTCGTGGGCTTTGTCGCCGTCGCCGTGCTTAAGCCGATCTACGGCGTGCTCGAGGCGATGTCCGCCGAGTAGCGCGCGCCGCCTTGCCACTGCCGGCCTGCCTGGCTTATCCTTATCCCAGGCAGAGGAGACCTTTCCGTGACCGAGCGCGAGGTTAAAGAAATCTCCGAGGACCAGGCCCAGCGCCTGCTTCGCCAATACGCGCGGACCAAAGACCCCGAGGTCCGCGACCGTATCGTCTCGCAGTTCTCCAGCCTCGTGGAGAGCATCGCCCGCGGCTTTTCCGGCTCCGGCGAGCCCACCGAGGACCTCGTTCAAGAGGGCTACGTCGGCCTGCTCAAAGCCATCGACATGTACGACCCCAACCGCGGCGTAAAATTCATCACCTACGCCACCCACCTCATCCTCGGCGAAATCAAACACTACCTGCGCGACCGCAAAACGCTCATCCGCGAGCCCGGCTGGCTTTACGAGCTAAACCAAAAAGTCTCGCGCACCATCGACACCCTCACCCAAAAGCTCGGCCGCTATCCCACCGTTTCCGAAATCGCCCGCGAGGCAAACATCGAGGAAGAGGCCGTGATGGAGGTCCTCCGCACCCGGAGCATTTTTAAGATCAGCTCCCTTAACGGCGCCGTGGAGGAGGACGAGGCACCCAGGCCGCAGATCGACTCCGAAAAGCTCAAAAGCCTCCAGCAGGTCAGCTTCGAGCTCCCCATCGAGGACAAAATCGTCCTCGACCAAGCGATCGAAAAGCTCAAAGACATCGAGCGCCAGGTCATCGAATACTTCTTTTATCGCGACTTAAGCCAAACGGAGATCGCCCGCCGCCTGGGCGTCTCGTGCAACTACGTCTCGCACCTTGTGCGCATGTCCCTGCGCAAGCTGCGCGGGGCCCTCGCCCGCGAGGAGCAAAAAGAAGCCGCCCTCCGCCTGCGCCAGGCAATTAAGCAAAAACAGGAATACTTCGACGCCATCGAAAAGCGCGGCGTGCGCGACGAGCTCACCGGGCTTTACAACTCCGCCTACTTTATGGAGCGCCTGCGCGAGGAGGTCCTCCGCGCCCAGCGCTACTCCCACGAGCTCGCCCTCATGGTCGTCGACGTGGACGGCCTCGCCCGCTTTAACCGCCAGCACACCCTCGCCGCAGGCGACGAGGCCCTTCGCCGCATCGCGCAAATCATCCGCTCCAACGTGCGCAAAATCGACATCCTCGCTCGCGCCGCTCCGGGGGCGTTCGGCGTCATCCTCCCCCAAACGGGCGACGTCGCCCGCCGCGTCGCCGAGCGCATCCTGCGCCGCATCTCCCAGGCGCGCATCGGGGCTACCGGCCCGCGGAGCAAAATCCTCACCGCCCGCGCGGGCATCGCCGTGTTCCCCCTCGATGCCGAGGACGACGAGCAGCTCATCGACGCCGCCCTCGCCGCCGCCGACGAAGCGCGCAACCGCGGCGGCAACTGCGTCGTCATGGTCTCTGAGATCCGCCCCCGCGAGCAGGTCGAGCCCTCGATCGACGCCACAAGCGTCGCCGAAACTTCTCCCAGCTAGCTCCCGCGCCATGTCCTCCTCGCACAAAGATCGCCTCAACCTGCGCGGCTTGGTCTTCGACATCAAGCGCTTCGCCGTCCACGACGGCCCGGGAATCCGCACCACGGTGTTCCTCAAGGGCTGCCCCCTTAACTGCCGCTGGTGCCACAACCCCGAGGCCAAGCTCCCCGCGCCGCAGCTCATGTGGCGCCCCGAGCGGTGCATCGCCTGCGGCGAGTGCCTCGCCGCCTGCCCCCACGGGGCCATCGCCCAGGTCAACGGTGCCCTGCGCTATGCCCGCGAGCTATGCCAAAATTGCGGCGCCTGCGCCGAGCGCTGCTTCGCCGAGGCCCGCCAGCTCGTCGGCCACTGGCGCACCGTGGGGGAGGTCCTGCGCGAGGCGCTCCGCGACGAGCCGTTCTACCGCACCTCCGGCGGCGGCGTCACCCTCTCCGGCGGCGAGCCCCTCGCCCAGCCCCAGTTCTCCGCCGCTCTGCTCGCCGAGCTCCGCGCCGCCCGCGTGCACACCGCCCTGGACACCTGCGGCGTCGCGCCCCCGGAGGTCTTCCGCCGTGTGGCCGGCCTCGCCGACCTCGTCCTGTTCGACATCAAGCACCTCGACCCCGAGGCCCACCTGCGCGGCACGGGCAGCCCCCTCCAGCCCGTGCTCGACAACTTCAAAATCCTCGCCTCCCTCGGCGTCAACATCGTTGTCAGAACACCGGTGGTCGAGGGCTACAACGCCACGGTAGACTTCGCCAAGCAACTGGGCCGGTTCGTCGCTGCCCATGCTCCAGGCACACCCGTGGAGCTCTTGCCCTACCACCGGCTAGGGGAGGGGAAGGCCCGCGCCTTGGGCGCGCCCGGGGAACATTTCCGCGCCCCAGAGCGTTCTCTGCTTGACGAAATGGCGCAGGCTGTCCGCGCCCAAGGGCCGCCCTGCCGCGTTGCCCGTTAGCGCCGGCGCAGGTTGTCCTGCGCTACATCGCGAACCGACCGACCTGGAGGTGCCGCGCGTGGCTTGCCGACGGTCACATGCCTTGCCCCTCGCCATAGGCGCCCTGCTCGTTACCTTTTCCGCCGCCTGCGCCCAGCAGAGCTACACCTTGCGCTACCACCCCAACGCCGGGCACGTGCAAAACTACACCGCCTCGGTCGCCGGCAAGGGCACGCTCCAGCTCGGCGAGGACAAGCAGCAGCTCCAGCTTTCCGGCTCGCTCTCCCTTGCCGAAAAATGCCTCGGGTCATATAAGGGGGGCGCGCGCTTAGTCGAGGTCCGTCTCCTCGGGGGCAAGCTCGCCCTTGCCGCCGACCAGCCCGCGATGGAGCTTGACGAGGCGCGCCTTGTTGTCGCCCGCGACGCCCTCGGGCGCATCGTCGAGGTAAAGGACTCCCAAGGCCTAGATCTCGCCGCCGGCGGCCTCCCGTTAAACCTCGGCGCGTTGACTTCTGCCCTCAGCCAGGTAACTTGCTTTCCCGCTCAGCCCGTCCCCGTGGGCGGCTCGTGGAGCTCTACCCAAAACATCCCCCTCGGCGACCAACGCTCCCTGGCCATCTCCAGCCGCTCCGTGCTCAAACTCGTCGCTCGCCAGGGCTCGCGCTCCGTCGCGGTGATCGACTCCCAGCTTACCGTCCCCTTGGAGATCCCTCTGCCCTCGATGAACCTCGCCCTCTCCGGAAAAATCGCCGCTAATCTGCGCTCGTTTGTCTTCCTCGACGATGGCGCGCTGTACAAGTCCATTTGCCGCGCCGCGGTAAACCTCGTCGCCTACACCACCCGCGAGGGCAAGCAACAGTTCGTCGGCCGCCTGCAGCTTCCCGACCTTACCGCGCAAATCGCCGCCCGCGGCGCCGACTAGCAACCCTATTCTTGGGCGACCAGGGGAAAATGGCCGAGCTCGTCCTAGCCGCAGCCATCTTCAGCGGAATCTTTATCGCCTTTTACACGCTCCCCAGAATGTTCCTCGAGCAAGCGCTTTCCTGGAGCGAGGCCCTGCTCCTCGGCGCCCTGGTCATCTCCGCCGCGGTGTTCCTCGGGCGCTATGGCCTCTCCCCTTGGGGCATCCCCCTCGTCGTGCTCTACCTCGCCCTCCTCGGCTTCCTTCCCTACGCCCAGGCCAAGCTCCGCGGGCGCACGGCCCACGCTCTTGCACAGCGCGAGATCGCCCGCTGGCGGCGGACGATCGCCTTCGACCCGGAAAACGTCGGCGCCTATGTCTTCCTCGCCCAGGCCTATATCGAGCTCGGCGACCTCCCCCAAGCGCTCGACGCCTACCAAACCGCCCTCCGCCTCCGCCCCAACGATCTGCGCATCAGGCGCGAGTACGAAAAGCTGCTTCAGCAAAAGCGCAGCGAAAACGGCGCGGGGTGGACATGTCTTATCTGCCGCTGCGAAAACTCTCCCGATGCTTCGCGCTGCCTGCGCTGCGGCGCCCCTGCCCCGCGGACGGTGAAAAAGCCCTCGCCGCTCGACCGCTACGTTCCCCCCGCCGCCCTCGCTCTCGCCGTCCTCCTCCTCGGCTTGTGGCTTTGCGGGGTTCTCGGCACGGGCCTGCTCCTCGGCCTCTGTCTCGTCCTCTTCGTCGCGGTGTTTTTGTTATTCGCTCTCCGCCCGCCCTCCTGAGCTCTCCCAGTGGCACTCCGCGACATAGGGCAGGTTGCGAAACCGCCCGTTCATGTCTAACCCGTAGCCCACCACGAACACGTTGGGAATGCGCACCCCGACGAAATCCACGGGCACCTCAACCATCCGCCGCCCCCGCTTGTCCAGAAGCGTAACCACCTTAATGTCCGCTGGCTGGTGCAACCCGATATGGTCTAGGATAAACCGCGCCGTGCGCCCTGTGTCGATGATGTCCTCGATCACCAACACACGCTGCCCCGCCACATCCTCGCGCAAATCGCGCCGCAGCTCCACGCGCCCTGTGCTGCGCGCCCCGATGGTATACGAGGCAACCTCGATAAAATCCACGCATACCTCCGTGCGCATCCGCCTGAGCAGGTCCGCGGCGAACACAAATGCCCCGCGCAGGACAATTACCGCAACGGGCACCGTCCCCCGATACTCCTCGTCGATCTCCCCCGCCAGCCGCCACACCACGCGCTCGATCTCCTCCGCGGAAAGCACCGTTCGGCCCAGGCGTTCTCCACCGCTGTGCACCATCGTCTCCTGCTCCTTCGCTGCTCTGCGCTTGCTCGGCCATCTTTTCAAAACGCGCCGCCTATGCCCCTGGTTCTCGCCCGGCCCACGCCTTGCCCCGCCCCCGCGGCCCGTGCCGGCCAACAAAAAAGGGGCGACCGCCTGGCCGCCCCATAGCCGTCTGCCCTCTGCGTCGCTTAGTAGTTCTTGCCGATGCGCTCGGAAATCTTCTTCATGAACGCCGCCGTAGCCTCCTGCTGCCCCTTATCCGTGCCCAGCGCCACGACCTTCGCGTGAACCTTCCCGCGATAGATGTTCCCGATCACCTGCGGCCCAACCTTGCTATACGCCGCTCCGTCGCGCGCGGTCACCGTCGTCTTCCCATAGCGCTCCCCGTAGCGCTTAACCTCCTTGCTCCAATAGCTCTTGCACTGCGTCGCCGTCTTAAACTCGTGGATGTAGACGATGATCTTCTTGCTCCCCCGCTTATAGCCTTGGCTTGCCGCCTTAATGATCCCCGCCTCCACGTAAACCTCAAAGCCGCCGTCGTAAAGCTCAGACAGGCTATTTGGCGTGGGACAGTACTTGTAGGTGTTGGCGATGATCGTCCAGCCCGCGACCTCGTTATTGGTGGGCAGGCATTTGCCAAGCTTCGTCTCCCCCGGGCTCGCGGCGATCACCGCCGCCGCCCCGAGGGCCATCGCTGCCACTACGGCCAAGCCCAGGCCAAGCTTCTCGCGCATCTCGCTCCTCCTCCCTTGGCGCCGGGGTTAGTCCTCCTCCGGCTCCGTCGGCTCCTCGCTCTCCTCGCTCGTGCTGCTCGACGGAGCAACGGTCGTCGCCGGGGGCACCGTGTCCGGCTCCAAAATCTCCCGCGAAGCCTTGCGGAACTCCCGAATGCCCTGGCCCATCCCCCGCATCACCTCGGGCAGCTTCCTCGCCCCAAACAGCAGGACAACCAAAACCAAAATGATTAGCAGCTCTTGGCCGCCCAGCCCAAACATGCCTCTCACTCCTCAATACTCGCCGTGCCGGCCCTCACTCTCTTCTGACGGCCGGCTTAGCCCATCGTTTCGACATTATACATCTATTTCCCTCATGTCAACACTGCCCTCGTGCGCGGCAATGCTCTCCCTTGTGCAAAACCCCGCCCCATAAACCGTGGCGTTCGCCGCCCCGCAGGCCACCCCGCGCCTCAGCGCCTCGGCCAATCCCGCGCCCGCGACAAGCCGCTCGATAAACCCCGCGGCTAGCGCGTCTCCGCTGCCGATCGCGCTCTTAACCTCCGCCGCCGGCGCCCAGGCGTGATATACCCGCTCGCCGTCCGTGGCCAAGGCCCCCTTCCCGCCCAGGGTAACGACCACCGCGCGCATGCCCCGCCGACACAGCTCCTGCGCCGCGCGGCCCGCCTCCTCGATGCTCATTTCCGCCTCGCGCAGGTCCGGGTCTGCTTGCAAAAGCTGGGCCAGCTCCACCACGTTGGGCTTGAGGTAGTCCGGCAGGCCGCGCGCCCCCTCCACCAGCCACTGCCTGCTCACATCCAAAAGCACGGGCACACCGCGCTCGCGCGCCTGGTTCACCATTGTGCAATAGATATCCGCCGGCGCCCCGGGCGGCGCGCTCCCGCAGATGGCCACGAACGACGCTTTTGGCAAATACGACCGATATTTGTCAAGGACTTCCCCAAGCTCCTCCTCGCTAATCTCCGGCCCCAGCTCGTTCACCTCGGTGTGCACGCCGCGCGCGGGACAGACGAAGCACAGGGCATAGCGCGCCTCGCGCCGCGGGCGGGTAAAGTCGTGGCGAATGCCCTCGGCGTCCAGCAGCTCCCGACACAGGTCCCCCGCGTGGCCCCCGAGCATCCCCATAGCCAGGCAGTCCACCCCCAGCGTGCGCAGCACGCGCGCCAGGTTCACCCCCTTGCCCCCGACGTAGGTGAGCACCTCGCGCGGGCGATAGATTCCCCTAAGCGCAAAGTCGTCCAGGACAAACGTCTTATCGATCCCCGCGTTAAGACAAACGCAAAGAACCATGCGGCCGCCCCCACGCGCCAGTTTCGCTTGGCGAGTCTATCCCCACCCACCCCCGCCGGTCAACCCACAGCCTTGCGCCAATCGCCCGCGCCTTCGGCCCCTTGCCGTACGCCGCCCCAAAGCGCCCTAAATCCCCAGCGCAAAGGACGCCCCCATCCTCGGGCGAACTACGCCAAAACTCGGTTTATTGCCGGAAAGGAGCCGCCGAAAATGTTCTTCCGCCGCCGTGCCGCGCCGTCGGATGAGCCCGAGCAGTCCGTTGAGCAGTTGTTTCAAAGCGGCCTCGAGCTCGCTCGACAGGGAAGGTTCGAGGAGGCTATCACATGCTGGGACAGCGCGCTCGCGCTTGACCCCAGCCACGCAGGCGCGTGGGCCGCGAAGGGCCTCGCCCTGCACGAGCTCGACCGCTACGACGAAGCGCTTGCCTGTTTCGACCATGCCCTAGAGCTCGACCCACGCCTCGCTCGCGCCTGGTCTAACAAAGGCGAAACGCTCACCCTCCTCGGCCGCTACGACGAGGCCCTCTCCTGCTTCGACCGCGCCCTAGACATCGAGCCGGAGCTCTCTCAGGCTTGGAACAACAAGGGCATTGCCCTCGCCTGCCTCGGCCAGCCCGAGCAGGCCCTCGCCGCGTTCCACCGAGCCACCGAGCTCGAGCCCGAATACACCGCCGCCCAGAACAACAAGGGCAACGCCCTGGCCAGCCTCCGCCGCTACGAAGAGGCTATCTTGTGCTACGACCGCGTCCTCGAGCTCGACGCTAACGATATCGAGGCCCTGTATAACAAGGCAAACGCCTTGCGCAACCTCGGCCACTGCGACGAGGCGCTGGACTGTTACGATCGCGCCCTGGCCCTCGCTCCGGAGTTCACCGAGGCGTGGATCAACAAGGGGGTTACCTTCGCCGAGCTCGAGCGCTTCGCCGAGGCCCTCGCCTGCTACGATCGCGCGCTAGATATCGTCCCCGACCTCCCCGAAGCGTGGGCCTCGAAAGCCGTTGCCCTAGACAACCTCGACCGCAGCGAAGAGGCCCTTGCCTGCTTCGATCGCGCCCTGCGCCTCGACCCCGCCGACGCCGAGCTCTGGGCCAACAAGGGGGCCACCCTGGGCGGAATGGGCCGCTTCGAGGAGGCTCTCTCCTGCTTCGATCGCGCGCTCGAGATCGACCCCAGCTCCGCGCAGGCGTGGTACAACAAAGCCGTCGCCCTGGGCCAGCTCAACCGCTTCGATGAGGAAATGGAATGCTACCGCCGCGCACTGCAGCTCGATCCCACCTGCGCTGAGGCGTGGTATAACTTAGGCGCCGCGCTATACGGCCTGAAGCGTTTCGCCGAGGCAGAGGAAGCATTCCGCGAGGCCGCCGCGCTCGGGCTCGAGCTCGCCCGCCGCGCCTTGGCGCAGCTCCGCGGCGAGCAAAGCTAACCCCGCGCCCCCATTGGGCGCCCGCGCGCCTGCCCTGAGCAGGAGCGCCTCGTCGGGCCGCGAATAAACTGCTCGCCGGGGTGGAAAAACTCGCGCCGAGGCTGCTCTTGCTCGGCGCGCGCCCTGAAACGCGGCCTGGCAAATCCGAGGGAGGCCCAGCGAGCGATGCCTGTCACCGTGCACATCCCCAGCCCCCTGCGCCTGCTTACCGGAGGTCAGGCCGAGCTCCAGCTCCCTGCCTCCTCCCTCGCCGAGCTTATCGACCTGCTCGAGCGCGACCACCCGGGCATTAAAAAGCGCCTGTGCGAGGACTCCGGCGAGCTCCGCCCGTTCATCACCATCTTCGTCAACGAAAAAGACGTGCGCTTCTCCTCCGGGCTAAACACGTCGCTGCGCGACGGCGACGACGTGGTAATCGTCGCGGCCATCGCCGGAGGGTAGGGGTCACCCGCCCCCATGGACAAGCTCAGCGAGGAGCAACTCCAGCGCTACGCCCGCCAAATCATCCTCCCCGGCTTCGGCGGCGAGGGGCAAAAGCGCCTGCGCCGGGCCAGCGCGCTGGTCGTCGGCGTGGGCGGCCTGGGCTCTGCGGCCGCGCTTTACCTCGCTGCCGCCGGCCTAGGGCGCCTCGGCCTTGCCGACAGCGACACCGTCCAGCTCAGCGACCTCCAGCGCCAGGTGCTCTATACCACCGCCGACCTCGGCCGGCCCAAGCTCGCCGTCGCCGCCGCGCGCCTTGCCGCGCTTAACCCCGACGTTTGCGTTAGGCAGCACCCCGAGCGGCTCACCGCGCAAAACGCCCGCGCGCTGATCGCCGAGTACGACCTCGTGCTCGACTGCTCGGACAACTTCCCCACGCGCTACCTTACCAACGATATCTGCGCGCTGCTTGGAAAACCGAACATCTACGGCAGCGTGTTCCGCTTCGAGGGCCAGCTCAGCGTGTTCCATCCCTCCGCGGGCGGCCCGTGCTATCGCTGCCTTTACCCTGAGCCCCCGGGGCCCGACGTCGTCCCCTCCTGCGCCCAGGCGGGGATAATCGGCGTCCTCCCCGGGGTAATCGGCACGCTCCAGGCGAGCGAGGCGCTCAAGCTCATCCTCGGCCTGGGCCAGCCGCTTATCGGCCGCCTGTTCCTCTTCGATGCCCTAGAGGGAAGCTTCCGCGTCGTCACAATCTCCAAAAACGAAAACTGCCCCCTCTGCGGGGCAAACCCAACGATCTCCCAGCCCAAAGCCTACGAGCAATTCCCCGCCCAAGGCGGCAGTGCCACAAGCGAGTCCGAAGCGAACAACGATGACCAGGGTTGAGGCGATCGTCCGCCCCCTAACGCTCAACGACGTCCGCGCCGCGTCTCGACGAGATCGGCATCAAGGGGATGACGGTAACCGAGGTCCGCGGCTATGGCAAGCAAAAGGGCTATACCGAGCGCTACCGCGGCACAAGTGCACTGTCCCCCTCCCGCACAACGTGCGCATCGAAACCGTCGTCGAGGACGACATGGTGGACAAGGTCGTCGAGGCGATCATCTCCGCCGCGCGCACGGGGGAGATCGGCGACGGGAAAATTTTCCTGAGCCCGATCATCGAATCCATCCCCATCCGCGCCGGCGAGCCGGCCAACGCCTCGCGGTAGCGTAGTGTTCCCGCGGCCAACGCCCGAGCAAGCGCAGGGCGCGGCACGCAAACACAGCAGACTGAAGGTTATTTTTAGCCTAGGACGAATTGAATATGACCAAATCACTGTTGGCGGTGTCGCCAGCACAGGGCGTTTCTGCAGCTAGTAAACTGGCAGGGGGGTCATTATGGCTATCGAGCAACTCAGCGTGCGCGAGGTAGTGGACCAGGCCGTAAACAACGACCTGAACATCCCCGAATTCCAGCGCGAGTTCGTCTGGTCCCCAGAGCAGGTGAAGCTCTTAGTGGAATCGCTGTCTCGCGACTACCCCATCGGTACCTTTT
>CAZMGT010000007.1:0-81514 GCA_964565895.1 uncultured Armatimonadia bacterium | reverse complement strand
ACGGCCAAGAAAGCTCGCCGGTGCCTTGCGCCGCAGGCGATGCGCTGCCCGCCCTAACCAATCCGCGCCACACCCCCGCCAGGGAGCCCGCTTTGCCGATTTTTTTCATGCGCGGCTGCGTCCGCTTGCCGCCATGGGGGACAGCAGCTCAGAGGGCCACCGCCAGTTGTCCGGCAGCGCGCGGCGCACTTGATCTGGCCGATCGCGCGCAGTACCCTTAGCGCAGGTTTGGCGGTGCGTAGCGAACACCGGGGATGGGCTGTGTCGGACCTTCTCGCGAACCTCAACCCAGCGCAGCGCGCTGCCGTGACGCACGGCGAGGGCCCGCTGCTCATCTTCGCCGGCGCGGGCAGCGGCAAAACGCGCGTGCTCACCCATCGCATCGCCTACCTCATCGCCGAGCGCGGCGTCTCCCCTAGCGCCATCCTCGCTGTGACGTTTACCAACAAGGCTGCGGACGAAATGAAAGGCCGCGTCATTCAGCTTGTCGGCCGCGCGACCACCGGGATGTGGATCGGCACGTTCCACTCCATGTGCGCGCGCATCTTGCGAGCGAGCGGCCGGGCCATCGGCATTCCCCCGGACTTCTCTATCTATGACACCGCAGACCAAGAGGCGGTAATGCGCCAAGCGTTGGAGGAGATCCGCGCGGACCAAGAGGACTATCGCCTACAGCCGCGCGCTGTGCTCAATACGATAAGCAGCGCCAAGAACGAGCTTTTAGGCCCCGAGGAGTTCGCACGCACCGCGCGCAGCCCGCACGAGCGCGTCGTTGCCGCGGCATATCGGGAATACCAGCGGCGGCTTGCGGCAAGCCACGCCTTGGATTTCGACGATCTCATCCGCTGCACCGTGGAGCTCTTCGAAAAACACCCGGAGATCTTAGAGCAATATCAAAACCGCTTCGCCCACGTGCTCGTGGACGAATACCAAGACATCAACTTCGCGCAATATCGGTTCATCAAGATGCTCGCGGAGAAGCACCGCAACATTTGCGTGGTTGGCGACGACGACCAAAGCATTTATCGCTGGCGCGGGGCCGATGTGCGCATCATTTTGCAGTTTGACAAAGACTTTCCCGAGGCCACGGTAATCAAGCTCGAGCAAAACTACCGCTCCACGCAGGTGATCCTGGACGCCGCCTATCATGTGATCAAGCACAACCCCACGCGCGCGGAAAAACGGCTGTGGACGGAGCGCAAGGGCGGCGAGCCCGTGCTCTGCTACGAGGCAATCGACGAATCGGAGGAAGCGACGTGGGTGTGCCAGCAGATCGAGCAGGCGGTGGCCAACGGCTATTCCTACGGCGACTTCGCCATTCTCTACCGAACAAACGCCCAGTCGCGTATTTTGGAGGAGAAGTTCGTCGAGCGCGGGATACCGTATCGCCTCGTGGGCGGGCTGAAGTTCTATGAGCGGCGCGAGATTAAGGACATCCTCGCCTATCTGCGCGTGCTCATCAACCCGTTCGATCACGTCAGCTTGCGGCGGATAATCAACACCCCCGCGCGGGGGATCGGGCCCACGGCGCTCGAGCGCCTGGACAGAATTAGCGCGCGCGAATCGCAAAGCATGGTGGAGACGCTGCTTAGGGTGGAGGAATATCGCGAGGAGCTCGGGCGGAGCTTTCACCCTCTGGCGCGGTTTGCGGAGATGCTCCGCCACCTTATCCAGGCGCAACAGGAGATGTCGCTGCCTCGGCTGATCGCTGAGGTGCTTAACGTTTCCGGCTACGAGGCGGCGCTGCTCGCCGAGCGCTCCGCGGAGGCCCAGGAGCGCCTGGACAACGTGCGCGAGCTGCAAACGGCGGCGGAGAAGTATGAGGCGGAGGCCGAGGAGCCCTCGCTCGCCGGGTTTCTCGAGCGCTCCTCGCTTGCCTCCGAGGTGGACGAGATGGAGGACGGGGTAAACCAGGTTACGCTAATGACCCTGCACTCGGCGAAGGGGCTGGAGTTTCGCACGGTGATTATCGTGGGCATGGAGGAGTCGCTCTTTCCCCACGCGCGCGCCCTGCACGACGAGGTGGAGTGCGAGGAGGAGCGGCGCCTATGCTACGTGGGCATGACGCGGGCGAAGGACCGCCTGATCCTCACCCACGCTCGGCGGCGGACGATGTTCGGCCGCGACGCGCGCAACGAGCCCTCGCGCTTTTTGCGCGAGCTGCCCGAGGAGCTTGTTGTACGCGAGGGCTACGCTCCGCAGATGAGCGCCACGCTTGAGTTAGACCTTGTGCGCCACGGCGCGACGCGCCGGCAGACGCTGGACATCGCGGCGATCATGGCCCGGCACACGAAGCCTGTGCCAAGCGCCGCGGGGGGAACCGAGGCGGGGGCAGAACGGCCGGCGAAGGCGCCGCTGGGGGCGGCTGTGCGCGCAGCGGACGGGCTGGTGTTTAAGGCGGGGATGCGCGTGAGGCACAAAAAGTTCGGCAGGGGGATCGTCGTGGGGACGGCGGGCAAGGACGTTACTGTGGCGTTTGAGAAAGCCGGGGTAAAGAAGCTGGACATTGAATACGCGCCCATGGAGAGGCTGGATTGAGGGAGCGAAAATGGCCAGCAAGCAAATTGAGCAACGTGTGCGCAAGCTGCGCGAGCTTATTAACTACCACAACTATCGCTACTACGTCCTGGACAGCCCGGAGATCTCCGACGCAGAATACGACCAGCTGTTCCGCGAGCTCGTCGAGCTGGAGGAGAAATATCCCGAGCTGGTCACTCCGGACTCCCCCACCCAGCGCGTGGGCGCCCCGCCCGTGGAGGAGTTCGGCACGGTTGTCCATCGCTTCCCCATGCTCAGCCTATCCAACTGCTTCTCCGCCGACGAGGTGCGCGAGTTCGACGCCCGCGTAAAGCGCATCCTCGGCATGCCCCCGAGCGAGAAGATTGAATACGTGGTGGAGTATAAGATCGACGGGCTGGGCGTCTCGCTAACCTATGAGGACGGGGTGCTTACCACCGGCGCGACGCGCGGCGATGGGACGACCGGCGAGGACGTTACCCTAAACATCCGCACCATCCGCAGCGTCCCCCTGCGCCTGTTCGACGACCCGCGCACACCGTCGATCATGGAGGTGCGCGGGGAGGTATACATGTCCAAGAAGGAGTTCGAGCGACTAAACCGCGAGCGCGAGGCGAACGGCGAGCCGCTGTTCGCCAACCCGCGCAACGCGGCCGCGGGCTCCGTGCGCCAGCTCGACTCCGCGGTTACCGCAAAGCGCCGGCTTGAGGCGGTGTTTTACGACGTGCGCTCGCCCGAGCCCCTTCCCGTAAGCACCCACGCCGAGGCCCTGGAGTATCTGCGCACCGTGGGCTTTCCCGTGAGCATTGACTACAGGGTCGCCCAAGGTGTGGACGAGGTTATCGAGGTGATCGAGGAGGCGGAGCGCAAGCGCGATGAGCTCCCCATGCCCGTGGACGGGATGGTGATCAAGGTCAACGACCTGGCGCTTCACGCCGAGCTGGGGCAAATTTCGCGCAGCCCCCGCTGGGCCACGGCCTATAAGTTCCCGCCGGAGCGCGCGCGCACGCGCATCCTGCGCATTATCCCCCAAGTCGGCCGCACAGGGGCAATTACGCCGGTGGCCGAGATGGAGCCCGTGTTTTTGGATGGGACGACCGTCTCCCGCGCAACGCTGCACAACGAGGACGAGATCCGCCGCAAAGATGTGCGCATCGGCGACGTGGTGATTATTCAGAAAGCGGGCGACATTATCCCCGAGGTTGTCGAGGTCGTGAAATCGGAGCGCACGGGCAAGGAGAAAGAGTTCGTCATGCCCAAGCAGTGCCCGGTGTGCGGGGGGAAGGTGTATCGCGAGGAGGGCGAGGCCGTCGCCCGGTGCATTAACCCCAGTTGCCCGGCGAAGCTCGCCGAGGGGCTGCGCCACTTCGCCTCGCGCCGGGCGATGGACATCGACCACCTCGGGCCGAAAATCATCGAGCAACTGATTAGCCGCGGCTTGGTGAAGGATTTCGCGGACCTCTACCACCTCAAGCACTCCGACGTGGCCAACTTAGAGCGCATGGGCGACAAGTCCGCGGCGAACCTCCTCGAGGCCATCGAAAAGAGCAAGCGCCCCACGCTCGCGCGGTTCATCTATGCCCTGGGTATCCGCCACGTGGGCGAGCATGTGGCCGAGGTCCTCGCCTCGCACTTCGGCTCGCTCGACGCCCTGCGCAACGCCTCGGTCGAGGAGCTGGCCGCGATCCACGAGGTGGGCGAGGAGATCGCCAAGAGCGTGCGCCGGTTTTTCGACGACCCGCGCAGCGCAAAACTCGTGGACCGCTTGCTTGAGGCCGGCGTGCGCCCGCAGGAGGAGGAGAAGGCGCGCGAGGAGCACCCGTTTGTCTCGGGCAAGACGTTTGTGTTCACGGGCAAGCTGGAGCGCATGACGCGCGAGGAGGCCGAGGCGCTTGTCCGGCGGTTGGGCGGCCGGGCGTCGTCCTCGGTGAGCAAGAAGACCGACTACGTCGTCGCCGGGCCTGGGGCGGGGTCGAAGCTGGCCAAGGCGCGCGAGCTGGGCGTCGCGGTCCTCAGCGAGGAGGAGTTCTTCGCCCGTCTCGGCCCGCAGGCGGGGAAAGGGGACTAACCAGTGGCCGACAGCCGCCGGCCGGAAGTGCGCCAGGCCAGCTTCGTCGAGGGCGAGCAGCCTCTCATTTCCGCGGTAATTAAGGCGAAAGACGAGGCCCGACACATCGCCGACTGCATAAACTCCCTCCGCGGCTTCGCCCAGGAGATCATCGTCGTTGACGACGAAAGCGAGGACGGCACAGCGGAGATCGCCCGGCGCCTGGGGGCGCGGGTGATCGCCGCAAGCAGCGCGGGCGAGTCGGTAAACATTCTGGACAAAATCGGTTTTCGAGCGGCGCGCGGGCGGTGGATCTTGCGCATCGACGCCGACGAGCGGATGAGCCCGGCGCTCGCGGAGAGGCTCGCCGCCGTCGCGCGCGAGGGGCGCTACGCCGGCGTGCGCTTTGCCCGGAAGAACATCATTTTCGGGGGCTGGGTGCGCCATGCGGGGCTGTTCCGCAGCAACCAGCTTCGCTTCTTTCGCGCCGACGCTTGGGACCCGAGCTGGGCGGGCGAGACCCACGGCCATCCCCCCATCTCCGGCGAGGTGCTCACCCTGCCCTGCAGGGAGGAGCTGGCCACGCTGCACCTCAACCACGACACGGTGGCCGAGTTTATCGAGCGCTATATGGTCAAATATAGCGCGGGCGAAGCCCGCGTGCTGCGCGGGAAGGGCAAGCGGTTTAGCCTGCTGCGCTTTATATTTCGCCCGCTAAGGCGGTTTTTAAGCCATTTTGTCCTGCGCTGCGGGTTTCGCGACGGCGCGCGGGGCCTCGTTCTCGCGGGGCTAATGGCCGCCGCCGACCTGTGCACCGAGGCCCAGCTTTGGGACATGGAGCGCCGCGAGGGCCCTCCGCCTTGCCCACAGGGCAAAGCCCGCGCGCCGGCCGAAAGCGCGCGCCACGGCGACACGGGCTTCGGGGAATGAGGCGGGGCGGCTTGCTGCGCTGCGGGGTCCTCCGGTTCGTGCAAGACACCTCGCCCGCGCACCGTGCTGCTGTGGGAAAGGAAAGTAGCTGAAAAGGGCGCTAGCGGGCGGCGGCCTTGGCCTTTTTCTTTTTCTTGGCCGGGGCTTTCTTTTTGGCTGCGGCTTTCTTTTTGGCGGCCTTTTTCTTGGCGGCGGCTTTTTTCTTTGCCGCCGCTTTCTTTTTCGCCGCGGCCTTCTTCTGCGCGGCCTTCTTCGCGGCCGCCTTTTCCGCGGCTTTCTTCTTTTTCGCTTGCTCTAGCTGCAGCTTCTTCCACGCCGGCTCGAGCGCGGCGAGGGCCTCGGCGACGGCCTCGCGCACGCGCGGGTCGTCGTCGTTGCGCACGGCATAAAGCGCCTTATAGGCCACAGGATTGCCGATTTGCATAAGGCTCGTAGCAGCCGCGCGGCGCAGCGGGGCGCGGTCGGCGCGGAGCAGGGCAATAAGCTTTCCCGTGGCCTGCTCCGCCTTAAGCTGGCCCAGCGAGGCCGCCGCATGCAGGGCCACGCTCCACTCCTCATCGTCGAGCGCGGCGATAAGCGGCTTTATCGCGCGCTTGTCGCCGAGCGAGCCCAGGGCCTGAGCGGCGGTGAGCCTAACTACCCAGTCTGAGTCCTTCAGCGCCTCGATCAGCGGCCCCACAGCGCGCTTGGTGCCGATCGCTTTGATCGCGTTGACGGCAGCAGAGCGCAAATCTTTGCTCTCGTGTTTCATGAGGCGCAACAGCTTGGGCACAGCGCGCTTTTCCCCGATTTGCCCGAGGGCGATGGCCGCATAGCGCGTAACCCTAGGGTTTTCGTCGGAAAGGGCTTTCATGAGCGCCTGCGAGGCGCGCGGATCGCGCAGCTCGCCCAGGGCCTCCGCGGCCCAACGGCGGACGACGTAGTCTGGGTGGTTGAGGGCTTCGATGAGCGGCTCCACGGAGCTCCGGCCGATGGCGACAAGGGCCTCTGCGGCGGCCTTGCGTACGTCGAGGCTCGGCGAGTCGAGCGCCTGAAGCAAAGGCTCGACGGCGCGGGAGCTGCCGATCGACCCCAGCGACTCGGCCGCCGAGCGCGCGAGCTCGACGTTTTCGTGGTCGAGCAGGTCGATCAACGGCTTGATCGCCTTGCGCACCCTAAGCTCGCCCAGAGCAACAACGATGGACTTTTGTACCTCAACGTTACGCTCTTTGAGTCGCTCGATCAGCGCGCCGACGACCGATTCGTTGCCGATTTTCCCCAGGGCCTCGGCGGCCCATTTGCGCGCGAGGGAGTCCGTGGAGTCGAGGCATTCCATAAGCGCGGCGACGGCGGGCTCGCCGATTTTCACCAGGGCCTCCGCAGCGGCCCGCTGGACGTTAACGCTCGTGTCGCCCAGGGCGGCGACGAGCGCCCCCACGGCCCGCTTGTCGCCGATGTCGCCCAGGGCTTGCGCGGCGCACATGCGCACCTGGTAGGAGCGGGCCTCCATGGCCTCGATAAGGTGGGGAACGGCGGCCTTTCCCGCCTTAACAAGCTCGGCGATCGCCTCTTCTTGGACGGATTCGTTCTTGCTTTTAAGCTGCTCGACAAGCTCGGCGACTTTCTCCTTCTTGCTAGCCAATGAAAACGCCCCAATCGAAGACGCTGCACCGCGCCGCGTCATCGGCCACGGCGCAAGCCGACGCCGCTCGGCAGAACATCGGCGTGGACACAGCGCAACGGCACAAAAAAAGCGCGCAGGGCACGGTGGGGAGCGGGGACAGACCGGGCCGGCCGCAAAGTGCAGCGCGGTGTTGTTGCCAGATATTCACTATTGCACCAATTTATTACGCAGAGCGCTTCTCTGTTAACCAACGTTGACAATCCCCGGTTGACCATGTCTATTATACACAAAAGCTGCGCGATTGTCAAGTCCCGCCCGCTTTCGCGCCGCGCGGTCACACCTTGCCCGGTGGGCCGGCGCTGCTCGTTGCTTTTTCGTCGCGCGCAGGGGCGGCAAATGGCGGTCGCACCGCGGGCGTGCCCCTGGTCGCCGCTCGCCGGTCAAAATGAGCGCTCTCGCTTGCCCAAGCGTTGCTGCTAGGCGACGATTTTCGCGGGGCTTGCGTTTGCTTTTCAAGCGGGCCATGTTGCGAGCCTGCCCAGCCGCGCGCTCGCCCGCGGGCCGGCTTTGTCCGAGCGCCGGCCGCGACGAAGGGGAAGGACATTGCCTACGGTGCACTTCCGGCAGTCGCCGAAAAGGCAAGGGCGCGTTTTCTGCGGGTCAGAACTCCTCTAGCGACCTGATCACTGCGCCGCTGAGCACCTTGGGGTAAAAATACGTCGCCTTGTGGGGCATACGGGCGCCGGCGAGGCACACGTTCTGCAGGTCCTGCAGCGTGGGCGGGTTTACGAGGAGGGCGACGTGGAACTCCCCCGAAGCCACGCGGGCGAGCGCCTCGCCGACCTCGGGCGTGTAGGCGAGGGCCTGGCCGCTGGCGTGCCGGTCGTCTACGCCAAGGATGCTGCGGATAACCACCGCGTGGAGCACGACGTAGCCCAAGCGGCGCCAGTACTCGGGCCTGTCCGGCTCGATGAGCGGGGCCACGTCGTCGAACCGCCGCAGGCGCGCGGCGCACGTTTTCTCTTTGGTATGGATAACGAAACCGACCGCCCGGCGCGCGGCGAGGTCGCGCAGGTGCTCGACGATCGCCTGCGGGGTGGGGGAGGGGAGTTCGCGCAGCTCGAAATAGCGCGCAAGCCGCCCCCAGTCCACATCGCTGGCGCAGCGCAGCAGGCGGTGCGTGGGGTAGATGGTCATCCCTCGGTCGACCATATTGCACAGGTAGACGGTGCAGTAGTCCCACGGCCCGCGACGGCCGCCGGCCGATTGCCGCAGCTCCTCGGCCAGGCGCAGGCATGCGCTATAGCGATGGTGCCCGTCGGCGATGATCAGCGGCCGCGGGGCAAGCCGCTGGGCAACGGTGCGGATTGTCTCCTCGTCGTCCACGCGGAACATGCGGTGCACCACGCCGTTGGCGTCGGTGAACTCAAACAGCTTCTCCGCGCCCCGGGCGATCGCCGCAGCGAGGGCGCGCTCGGCAACGCGCGCTTCGTCGCGAAAGATGGCGAACACCATGCTCAGGTTCGCCCGGCAGGCGCGCATGAGGCTCACCCGGTCGTCCACGGGCTTGTCGAACGTTTCCTCGTGGGGATAGACCACACGCTGGCCGAACGGGACGAGGCGCAGGGCGCAGACGAAGCCAAAGCGCGTGCGCCGCTGGCCGTCGGGCCCGACGAACTCCTGCTCGTAGGGGTAGATGGCGGGCTTTTCGTCGCGCACGAGCACGCCGCTTTGCTGCCAGCGGCGGAGCTTTTCCGCGGCCTGGCGATAGGCGCCTTCCGGCCGCGCGCCTCCCGCGGGCAGGGAGCCCAACACGAGATGCACGATGTTGTGCTCGTGGCTTTCGCGCAGGGCGGCGGCCTCGTCCGGGGAGATAATGTCAAACGGCGGGGCCAATACCTCCTCCGGCCGCCCGGCCCGCGCGAAGTTATAGCGCCACGCGCGAAACGGAATGATCTCTGCCAACCTCAGACCTGCCTCGCCAGAGAATGTGCCCTACAGCTCAAGCAGCTTTACTTCCTCGATCGGCTCGAAGCTTTTGATTTTCTCCAGCGCCTCGGGGGGTACGGGGTCGTCGAGGTTGAGGATCATCAGCGCCGTGCCCCCCACCACGTTGCGCCCCACGTGCATCTGCCCGATGTTTACGTTGGCCTCGCCGAGGATCGTCCCGCAGCGGCCGATTACCCCAGGCTGGTCGCGGTGATAGAGCAAAAGCATTATCCCCTCGGGGACGATGTCCACGCGGTATTCGTCGATTTGCACGATGCGCGGTTCGTCGATGCCCCGCAGGGTGGCGCTCGCCACGTGGGTCTCGCGGTCGCCCTCGGCACGCACAGTGATTAGGTCGTGAAAATGCGTGGGCAGGCCGCTTTTCGTCTCGTCCAGGCGAATCCCGCGCTCATAGGCCACGGACAGCGCGTTAACGAGGTTTACGCTTTCGCTCACCTGGCCGCCCAGAAGCCCGACCATCACGCTGCGCGTGAGGTAGGAGCAATCGTAGCCGCGCAATCCGCCGGCGTACTCGATGTCTACGGCGTTTAGGCCCCCGGGGATGAGGTGGGCCAAGAACGCGCCGAGTTTCTCGGCAACGTGCATATAGGGCGCGGTATACTCGCGCGACTCGGCGGGAATGGGAGGCATGTTTACGGCGTTGCGCGCTTGCCCTCCGCGGAGGACCTCGACGACCTGCTCGGCGACATCTACCGCGGCGCTCACCTGGGCCTCGGCGGTCGAGGCCCCCAAGTGCGGCGTGGTTACAATGTTCTCCACGCGCATTACGGGGCTGTCGAACGGCTCCGGCTCGCCCTCGTAGACATCGAGCGCGGCGCCCGCGAGGTGGCCGGACTCCACCGCCTCGGCCAGCGCTTCCTCGTCGACGACGCCCCCGCGCGAGCAGTTAATCAAAAACGCCCCGCGCTTCATTTTGGCCAACTGCTCGCGGCCGATCATGTGTCGGGTGGAGTCGTTGAGCGGGACATGGAGGGTGACGTAGTCGGCCTTTTCCAGCAGCTCGTCTAGCTCCACGGGCTCCACGCCGAGCTCGCGGCAGCGGCTGTCGGAAAGCGCCGGGTCGTAGCCGATGACCTCCATGTCCAAGCCGCGGGCGCGGCGGGCGACCTCGCGCCCGATGCGCCCCAAGCCGATGATCCCCAGCACCTTGTTGCGCACCTCGGTCCCCAAAAACGCCGAGCGGTTCCACTCGCCCCGGCGCAGGCTGGCGTGAGCCATGGGGATTTTGCGCGAGATGGCGAGCATTAGGCCAATGGTGTGCTCGGCGGCGGCGATGGTGTTTCCCCCGGGCGAGTTGCACACGACGACGCCGCGCTCCGTTGCCGCATATAGGTCAATGTTGTCCACGCCCACGCCCGCGCGACCGATGACCTTAAGCTCGGGCGCAGCCTCGATTACCCGGCGGGTAACTTTCGTCCCGCTGCGCACGACGATCGCCGCGGCGTCGGCGACGGCTTGCACAAGTTCGTCCTCGGACAGGCCGGTGCGCACGAGAACCTCGCCGGCCTCGCGCAGCTTGGCGATACCCTCGTCGGCTAGCTTGTCGCAGACAAGAATTTTCATGGCGCTCACCCACACAGGTCAGCTCGCCCACAGGGCCTCGGCGGCGGCCACCCCGCGGCCGAGCTCCACAGCGTAGCCCAACTGCTTTAGGCACATCTCGATCACGGCGATCGCGCTGAGCAGCTCGCGCTCGCCGATGGCTCCCATGTGCGAGATGCGAAAGATTTTTCCCTTCAGCTTCCCCTGGCCGCCGGAGAAGATTACCCCGTAGCGCGCGGAGGCGAGCTTGCGCAGCTCGTCCGGGTTGATCCCCTCCGGCCCGCGGATCGCCGTTACCGCGTTGGAGGCGTGGCTCTCCGGCCCGAGGAGAGAAAGCCCCAACGCGCTAACCGCGGCACGCACGCCTTCCGCCAGCCGCCGGTGGCGCTCGATGACGTTGTCCACGCCCTCGGCGAGAATCAGCTCCAGGGCAGCCTCAAGGCCGAGGATAAGCCCCACCGCGGGCGTATATGCCGTCTCCCCCTTGGCGGCCGAGGCGCGCATCGCCTGCCAGTCCCAATAGTACTTAGGCAGGCGCGAGTTCGCGCACGCCTCCCACGCCCTCTCGCTCACGCTGACAAACGCCAGCCCCGGAGGGATCATAAACGCCTTTTGCGAGCCGGCGACGACGACATCCAGCTCCCACTCGTCCACGGGGCAGGGCGTGGCCAGGATGCCCGAGATGCAGTCCACGATGGTCAGCGCCCCGTGCTCGCGCGCCGCGCGGGCGATGGCCGCGCTGTCGTTTGTTAGGCCGGTGGACGTCTCGTTGTGGGTAAAGAGGACGGCGCGGTAATACCCCTCGCCCTTCTCCGCCAAGCGTTGGGCGACGTCTTCCGGCCGCGCGGGCTCGCCCCACTCGTACTCCAGCGTATCTACCTCCACGCCGAACTTGCGGCACAGCTCGATCCACCGCTCGCCGAACTTGCCGATGCTCACGCAAAGCACGTGGTCGCCTGGGGAAAGGGTGTTCACCACAGCGCTCTCCATGGCCCCCGTGCCTGTGGCGGCGAAGATGATTATCTCGTTTTTGGTCTTGAAGCACTCCTGGAGCTGGCGACAGACCTTTTTGAACACCTCGGGAAACTCCGTCCCGCGGTGAGCGATCATCGGCCGCGCCAGCGCCCGCTGGACCTCGGGGGGCACGGGCGTGGGCCCGGGGATGAGCAGTAGCTGGTTCTCGCGCGATGACACCACTGGAACACTCCCTTAGCAGCGCCGAAACGATTGCGGCGCAAGATTGCGCGGCGGGGGCATTCTAGCATAGCCCCTGGGGCCGCTCAAGAAACGGCGGCCGGGCACGATCGTTTGTTCAGCCGCGCGGGGCAAGCTCCCTGCCTTGGCGCGCGCGATGTGGAAAAGTGCGCCGCGGCTAGCCCTGCCCGATGTGGATGACCGCCTTGCATACGCGCTCGGGGTGCTCCTCGATGAGCGCGATGGCCTGGGGCAGATCCTCGAGGCGAAAGCGGTGAGTAATCATCCGCCGCCAATCCACGCGGTCGTGCTCAAGCAGCCTAAGGGCCATCCCGCCGAATTTGCGGCGCAGCTCCGCTGAGGGCCAAGTCGCCGTCATCACGAGGTTAACGCTCGCCCGCTCCCACTGCAAAAGGTCGACCTCAACGGGCTTAAACTGCGCCCCGATAACGCCGAGGTTTCCGTCCTCGCGCAAAATGTCGATCGCCGCGCGAAACGCGTCCATGGAACCCGCGGCCTCGTAGGCCATGGCCACGCGCCGATAAAGCCCGGCCTGCTTGAGGTAGTCGGCGAGGGCCTGTGGGGGCATGCTCGCGTCGGCCCCGAACTTAAGCGAAAGCTCGCAGCGCTCGGCGATGGGGTCGGTGGTAATCAGCGGCGCGGCCATGGTGCGCACAAGCTGGGTGACCATGATTCCCGCGGGGCCAAGGCCGAAGATCACCGTGGGCTCGCCCCACGGCTGCTGCCGCGCGACACACTTGGCGACGACGGAGAGCAGCTCGCCTAGGGCAATGGCCTCGAAGTCCAGCTCGCGTGGGGCGCGAACGACGTTGCCCTCGGGAACGACGACCCACTCCGAATATCCCGAGCGCGGCTGGGACTTGCCGATGCACAGCACGCGGTCGCCCGGGGCGACGTAGCTTACCGCGGGGCCTACCTCTTCCACCACGCCGGCCAGCTCGTGGCCAAACCCGCCGGAGAACTCCCCGCGAAACGTGGCCAGGTCCGTCCCGTTGCACACCGCGCAAACGACAACGCGCACGAGCACCTCGTTGGGCCCGGGCTCGGGGACGGGGATCTCGCGCAGCTCGAGCGTGCGCGGGGCGGTGAGTTCGAAGCTGCGCATGGTTTTCTCGGGCACCGCTCGCTTCCCCCGCACAAGCGCGCTATTTCGCCGCGAGCTGGCGCTCGCGCCGGGCGAAGAACCGCTCCTTTACCTGCGACATGAACGCGGCGATCTTTAGCTCGCGCGCGGCGTCGACGAACCCGTCGTAGTCGATGCTTAAGAACGGGATGTTGCCGTGGCGCCGGCGCAGCTCCTGGGCCATGGCGGCCACCGTAAGCCCGGGCATGCAGTTAAACGGGACAACGCTAATCAGCCCGTCCAGCCCGCGCTCGGCGAAGTCCTCCATTTTGCCCATGCTGCAGATCGCCTCTCCGCCGAACGTGTGGTGAAGGTAGCGCGAGCCTTTTTCGATAAGCTCCAGCGGGCCGATGTCCTCAAACCCATCGAGATAGGGCAGGGCGGCGCAGAACAGGCGGTGTTCGTCGCGCGCGCCGAGCTTCCCGAGCACCTTCCGGCGCACGGCCTCGGCGCGGTCGGCCTTGTCCTGTGTGTCGCGGTAGCGCTCGGCGGCGAGGATTTGGGCGATTTGGTTGGTATATGCGAAGAACTCCGTAAGCGGGGCGAGCCACACCTCGCCGCCCGCCTGCTCTACCTTGCGGATAATGTTTTGGTTCGAGCCGTCGTGCAGGCGGACGTAAAACTCGCCCACGATGCCCACCAGGGGCCGAGGTTCTGAAGAGCGCTCGACCGCGGCGAACTCGCGCTGCGCCCGCTGGAGCAGCTCGCGATAGGGCCCGAGGTGCCAGCCCAACGTCGCCGCGAGCCGCCCCTTGCCGCTCTCCAACAGCTCCTTCTGCCGCGGTATCTCGCGGCACAGCTCGTCCAGGTAGTGCGCGAAGATCTCCTCGCTCTGCCCGGCATGGCGCTCATAGGGCCGCGTGTGCAAGAGCATCTTAAACAACTGATCCGCGGCAACGAGCGCATCCCAGGCGAGGAACGTAAACGCCGGGCCCAGCCCGCCGTCAGTGTCGCGGTTGCCGAAGGTGACGATCTCCACGTCCTCATAGCCCAGGCGGTCCAATATCCGCCGCTGGAGCATGTGATACATGCCAAACCGGCACGGGCCTTGGGAGCTGCCTTGGAAGAACGCCTCGCGCTTGGGGTCGAAGTCCGGCTGCCTCGTCCGCCAGAGGATGTCCTCGGTGGTCATTAGCGCGGGGAGGCACACGTCCTCGGAGATTTGCTCGCGCGCGAGCGTCAGCCCCTCGTCCGGCGAGCGGGGGAGAAGCTCGGCGTCGATTCCATATGCGCGGAGCACGGCGACAAGGATCTTCGCCGACTCGCAGGCATAGGGAATCCACAGCCTGCGCCCGCGCGCCGCAGCCATGGGCAGCGCCCGCGTGCGGATCTTCTCTTCCCGCTTCTGCTTGGCGGCCAGAGCGGCAGTGTCCGCGAAAGCTTCGATGCGCGTAATTACGCCGGCGTCCGCGGTGTGCTCGTCGATCTGCATGATGTAGCACGGCTCGGCGATCTCGTCTTTGAAAAATTGGTTGGCGAACGAGTCCGGCCCGCAGCCGAAGTAGGTGAGGACCACCGCGCGCAGGCGCGGGTCGCGCTTAATGAGCCTCCCCGCGGCAAGCTTTTTCTGCAGTTGCCGCGCATAGGCGTTGACCCACGCGTCGGAGGTGTCCTCGCGCTCCAGGGGCAGGTAGTCCATGGGCAGGGCGAGGATCCCCAGGTCCTGGATCTTCTTGCCGATGGACATGTTTATCGCTTCGTCGTAGAGGGTATACGGCCGGCCGATGACCACAAACGCCAGGCGGTCGGCAGGAAGGCTTTCGCAAATCTCCCTGCCGCGCTGGTCGATGCGCCGGCGGAACTCGGCCAGGGCGGCGAGAGCGACATCGGCCGCCTGCTCGGCTTCCGCCGGGGAGCGGCCGAGCTCCATCCCCAGCTCGCGCAGCACGCGCCGCACATGGCCCTCGCCGCGGTTGAAGTAAAACCGCGGGCGCAAAAGCTTAATCCCGCGCTTTTCCAGCCCCAGCGCGGCGCTGATTACCTCCGGCGCGGCCTGGATATAGGGGCAGGTCTGGCTCGCCGGGTAGCGCGGGTTGGGCTGTTCCGCCTGGAGCACGCCGGGGAGGAAGATATACTCTACCCCATGCTTGGCGAGCCAGGCGACATGGCCGTGGGCCACCTTAAACGGATAGCAAAACTCGGCCTCTACCGCGTCCAGCCCGAGCTTAATGATCTCCTTGTTCGTGGGCGGCGAGGCGACGACGGCAAAGCCCAGCTCCGTGAAAAACGCCTTCCACAGGGGGAAGTAGTCGGCGAAGAGCAGCCCCCGCGGAATACCCACGCGCGGCGCGCCCTCCGGCGCCTGCTTGTCGTAGACGTTAAGCAGAAGCTCCTCGCGCTCGGCGAACAGGTTGGGCAGGCCCTCGCCCAGGCTGCGCTTGTGCACCGCGCTATAGCGCTCACAGCGGTCGTTGTAGTAAAACTTCGGGCCGTCGCCCATTTGAAACACGTTTACGTCGCAGCGGTTGGGGCAGCCCTTGCACTCGAACGACGTTACCCGATAGGTGCTCTTTTCGATCTTCTCAAACCCGACAAAGCGTGTGTTTTCCGGCGCCTGCTCATAGGCCAAGCTGGCCACGCCGATCGCCCCGGTAAGGTGGGGGTAGGGAGGGACGACGATTTTCTTGCCGAGCAGAGTTTCAAACGCGGCGACCATCCCGCGGTTAAAGGCCACGGCGCCCTGAAAGCCAATGGCCTCGCCGATGTCGCGGTTGCCCACGTTTTTGTTGAGGTAGTTCTTTACCGAGGCAAGGCACGTCGCTGCGGCAAGCTCCTCCGCGGGCACCCCGTTTTGCTGATAGTAGAGCATCGCCGACTCAGAAAATACCGTGCACTGCCAGTCCAGGTCAGGCGGGTTCTTGCCACGCAGGGCGAGGTCGCCGAAATCGTTGATGTCCACCCCAAGGTTGCCCGCGATCTTCTCCAAAAACGCCCCCGTGCCCGCGGCGCAGGCCTTGTTCATCTCAAAGTCCACGATGACGTCGCCGTTAAGCCGAATGTATTTCGAGTCCTGGCCGCCGATCTCAAAGATCGTGTCAATCCCCTGGGTAAACACCAGCGCCCCACGGGCCTGCGCGGTTATCTCGTTTTTGATGAGGTCCGCGCCGATATAGTCGCCGGTAAGGTAGCGGCCGGAGCCTGTTGTGCCGGCGACGATTTTTCCGATGCGCAGGCCCTTCTCGCGCACCTGGCGATAGATACGGCTTAGCGTATCGCGCACGGCAGCGAGGGGGTCGCCGTCGGTCCGCCGATAGTAGCTGGCGAGCACGCGATATTCCCCGCCCACCCGGGTAATGAGCGCGGCCTTTGTGCTTACCGAGCCGATGTCCACGCCCAACGCGGCGAGGGGGAGGTTGCGCGGGATGTCGCGCTCCCAGGCGGGGTCCGGCTTCATGATCTCAGACTTCTCTAAGCGCAAGGGCGTGGTTCCCTTATACTCGAGCGGGCGGGCGAGTTGCCTGCGCAGTGCGCCGACGACCTCGCTCAAGCGCACGGTGGCCTCCGCGCGCAGGGCGGCGCCAATGGCGCTTAGCGTGCGGTTATGCTTGGGGACGAATAGGCGCTCTTCCTCCACGCCAAACTGCTCGGCCATAAACCGGCGCACGGCCTTGTTCTCGGAGACCCCGCCGATAAACGCCACCTTGTCGCGCAGGGGCCTGCCCCGCGCGATGTTCGAGCGATAGTTGCGGCAAATTGCCTGATGGATGCCCGCGGCAATGCGCTCGCGCGGGGTGCCCTTTTGGTAAAGGTGCACGATGTCCGACTCGGTAAACACCCCGCAGCGGCCGGAGAGGCTCGCCGGGTTGTCCGTGCGATAGGCCACCTCGGCCATCTCCTGCACGGAGCTGAAGTTTAACCGCTTAACCATGTGGTCGATGAACGAGCCCGTGCCCGCGGCGCACTTGTGCCCCAGATACACGTCGGCCATGAGCTTGCGGCCGGAGACCTCGTCCTCCTCGAACATCATGAACTTTTGCGTCTCGCGGCCCATCTCGATGACCGTGCGCACGTCGGGATATAGCTCGTTGATCGCCGCGGTAAGCGCCGCGGGCTCGTCAATGGGCTTAATCCCGATTAGCTCGCAGAACGTTCTCGCGCCCGCGCCGGTAACGCCGAGGAGGCAGTGCTCCGGCCGGCCATCGCTGAGCAACTCCTCGATGGTCTCGAGGACGCGGCGCAACGGCTGCCCCCGCACCTCGCGCGGGGGAAGCTCCGTTATCTGGCGGTCTTCGGATAGCGTGACGACCTTAACGGTGCCCGAACCGATATCTATGCCCACGCGGAAAGCCATGCTGTTCGGCCTCCAACTTCGCGACAAACATAGGCCCCGCCCGCAGGCAAGCAGACGGGCCGCGGGCCAAACCGTGGAGAGTATACCTTGGCCCGTGGGGCTTGGGCAACGCGCGTTGGAGCGAGCGCCCCTGGCCCCCGGCCTTTTCGTTTCTTCTGCCGCGCGTCACCGTGCCCCTGCTTTTCGCGCACGCCCCGCCAAGGAGCCCTCGCCGGCCGCGCCGAACGCTAAGCGGGCGAGGGAGGGAGAAAGATGAGCGTCCTCGCTGCCGCTTGTTTTGGGTTTATCCTCGCCGCCGCGCCACGCGCGGCGGACCTGCCCGAGGTGGTCTTTCTGCCCGAAAAGGCGCCCGGGCTTGTCTTTGCCGCGGGCGAAATTCAACGGCTGGCGCCCGCAGCCCGCGTGGAGCTTGGCGAGCCGCGCCGAAGCGATCTTCGCGCGGTCGTCGCCAAGCGGAGCGCTCCCCCCGAGGGCGAAGAACAGGGCTTTATCATCGAGCGCCGGGGAGAGCAGGTGTGGGTCCTCGGCGAGGGGCGAGGGCTGATCTACGGCCTGCTCGAGGTCGCGGACCAGCTTTTGCTGCGCGGGCTAGGGGGCGTGCGCGCGGGGCGGTATCTGCCATATGTGAAAATGCGCGGGATTAAGTTCAACATGCCCCTTGCCGGCGGGGGATATATCGGCGCGGACAAGGTTGCCCGCGGGGCGTGGTTTTTCGACATGGACTTCTGGAACAAATTCCTGGCCATGATGGCGCGCAACCGCTATAACCTGCTCACCCTGTGGAGCGCACACCCGTTTCACCACCTGGTGCGCGTGGAGAAGTTTCCCGAGGCCACGGACCTCTCGCCCGCGCAGCTTGAGAGGAACATCGCTGCGTTCCGGGCAATGCTCCGCCGAGCGAAGGAACTGGGCATTGACGTTTACGTGATCACGTGGAACATCCACGTCTCGCCGTCGTTTGCTAAGGCGCACAACATCCCCGCCTCGGGCAAGGACACGCCGCTTGTGCGGGAGTACATTCGCGAGTGCGTGCGCGCGCTGGTGGATACCTATCCCGACCTTGCCGGAATAGGCACTTGCCCGGGCGAGCGCATGCCCATGGCTCCCGCGGAGAAGCTGGCGTGGATCGCCGAGACATACTTCGCCGGAATGCGCCGGGCGCAGCGGCAGTTGCCGTTTATCTTGCGCTATTGGCAAAGCGAGCCGCAGGCCACCGCGCAAATGCTCGACCGCGAGAGGTGGCCCGCGCCGATATATCTCAGCGTAAAGTACAACGGCGAGCACATGTATTCCTCGCCACGCTTTCACCTCAAAGATCACCGCTGGCTTACGCTTGCCGAGGGCCGCTATAACGTGCTTTGGCACCTGCGCAACGACTGCATCTTTACCTTTCGCTGGGGCGACCCACAATTCGCCCGCGAAACGGCGAAAAACACCCGCGCCCCATACTCCTGCGGCTACTTCATGGGCTCGGAGTCGCTCGTCCCAGGCACGGACTTCAGCCACATCGAGAGCGCCCGCAACCACGTTACGTGGAACTACGAGTTCGAAAAGAACTGGTTTCTTTACGCCCTCTGGGGGCGCATGGGCTACGACCCAAACACGCCCGAGGAGCTGTTTCGCGCGCAGTTTCGCCAGCGTTTCGGGCAAGCAGGCGACCCCGCCTACCAGGCCCTCGTCGCGGCGAGCAGAATCATCCCGCGCACGACGAGCTTTCACTGGAACTATATGAACGGCGACTGGCGCCCGGAGGAGAACCGCGGATCGTGGAACACATCCTACGAGTTGCCTATTCGCAGCTTCCGCGACAAGAAAAGCTTTCACTCCGTGCTCGAGTTTATCTTTAACCTGACCATTGACGACTCCATGGTGTGCATCCCCGACTATGTCGCGCTGACCGTTGCCGGCAAGCGGCCCACGAAGCCCGGCCAGCTCTCGCCCTACGACGTGGCCGACGCCCTCGAGGCCGACGCCCGGCGCGCCCGCGCGGCAATCGCCGAGGCCATGGCCCGCGCCCCCCAGCCCCCGCCGGAGCTCGTGTGCACGAGGGCCGACGTCCTCGCCCTCGCTGCCCTGGGCGACTACTATGCGGAGAAGATCCGCGCGGCGACGGAGCTATGCTTCTTCTTGATCCAGGGCGATGCGCGGCGCCGGGAAAAGGCGGTCGCCCACTTGGAGAAGGCAAAGCAGTTTTGGGACGAGCTTGTCGCCCGCGCCGCAGAGCACTATCCGACAATGCGTTGGGAGCAAGTGCGCCGCGACGTCGAGAAGGATATTGCTCTGGCGCGGGAGGCGCAGCCCCTCCCCTCTGACCAAGACGTGTGGGAGGTCGCCGCGGCGTCTCGGCCCATCGCCCGCTGGCCGCGCATCAACCCTGCGTCGTGGACGCCCCTCGTGCGGAAGGCGCTGCGCTGCGAGGGCGCGCCGCTCCTCATCCCTTGGTGCCGCAGGATGAGCGAGCTGATGGCCGGGGCGCTTGTCCGCCCGAAGGCGGTGTTTGGAGCACGTCCCGCGGCGGCATATTACGCCCGGCAACAGTTTCGCGAGCAACGGAGCGGCGCGGTGCAGTTTATCGTCTCAGCGACGGCGCCGTTTCGCCTGGCGGTAGATGGGAGGGAGGTGCTCTCTGCGCCGCGCGCGGCGAGGGGCGCTTGGGCTACGCTGCGCCTTGGCGCGGGCGAGCACACGATGTGCCTTGAGCTGCGCGGAGACGATCCGGCGTTTGCCCTCGCTCGCGCCCCGCTGCCCGTGGCTCAGCCGGCGTTTTTGTCCCAGGCCGTGCGCGCCGACGAAATAGTCGCCCCAATGGTCGTGCGCGCCGTCGACGGCGCGGTGGGCGGCAGAGCCGTTGTCGTTCCTCGCGGTGCCGGCCGCGGCGACGACGCACAGGGAAACCCCATTGACCACGGGTGGCTCGCGTTTACCTTTTCGCTTCCCGAGCCGGGGGAATACCGCATCTACGCCCGCTGCTACTGGCCTGGGCCAACGGCGAATTCGTTCTTCCTGGAACTCGACGATGCCCCCGCGGAGGTCTTCGGCAACGACCTGATGTATGGCCGCTGGCACTGGGTCCCCTCGCGCAAGAGGTTCCAGCTCGCCGCGGGCAAACACACCCTCCGCCTGCGCACGCGCGAGACCGACACCCGCGTAGACCAGGTGCTCGTGGCGCGCGAGGGGTAAGCGCAGAGGCCGCGCAGCGCAGATCGGACCAGCGGCGACTTGCGCGGGCCGAGCGAGGGCGGTACAATCCTGCCGCGCGCCCGCAGCGGCAAGCGGCGAGCTGCGCAAGAACCCCTTTTCTTTCCGGAGCGCCCATGACCGACGAATCCGCGAGCGCCGCTTCACTCTCTCCGCCCGGCGACGCCCGGCGCGTTGTCCTCGACAGCGGGCTGGTCGTGGCGCTGTTTCCCAACCCCTCGGTGCGTTCGGCAAGCGCCGCGCTGCGCCTGCGCGTCGGCGCGCGCGACGACCCGCCGGGGCGCGAGGGCCTGGCGCACTTTATCGAGCACATGCTGTTCCGCGGAGGGCGGACGTTCGACACGCCGGCGAAACGCAATCGCGCGCTGGCCGAGGTGGGCGGCGAGTTTCAGGCGTCGACGGGGCTTGAGGATACGAAGTTTCTCATCAGCATGCACGGCGACGGTTTCTCGCGGGGAATGGACATTTTCCTCGACGCGTTAAACCACCCGCGTTTCGACGAGCAAGCGCTGGCCACGGAGCGCACGGTGGTTTTGGGCGAGGTGCGCGAGGAGCTGGAGGAATGGGAGGCGCTGGAGCGCCTGCGCCGGGACTTTGTCCTCTGCCGCTGGGAGGGCAACGCGGCGATCGTGGGCACGCTGGCCAGCGTGGAGGCGATCACCGGGGAAGAGATGGCCGAGCACGCGCGGCGATATTACGGCCCGGCCAACGCCGTGTTGTGCATCGCAGGAAGGTTCGCGCCGGAGGAAGCCCTAGCCCGCGCGGCAGAGCTGCGCGCGATGGGCGACGCGCCGGCGAACGGCCCCCGGGCGCGCGGGCCGCGTGCGCGGGGCGAGGGGGTTGTCGTCCACCGCTGCGCGCGGCAGCAGTGCGAGGTTTTGCTGAGCTTTCCCGCGCGTTGCCCAACATCGAAAATGGCCGCCGCGTGCGACCTGCTGAACAGCATCCTCGGCCAGGGGTGCGACTCGCGGCTGTTTGTGGACATTCGCGAGGAGCGCGGGCTGGCCTACTCCGTGGGCAGCAGCGTCGAGGGCTACGCAGGGAGCACCCTCCTCGAGGTCGAAGCTCTTGCCCCGCCGGAGCGCATCACCGAGGTTGTTGAGCGCATCCTGGGGCACGTGGAGGAGCTGGCGCGCGCCGGCCCCCACCCCGAGGAGCTCGCCCGCGCGCAGCGCTGCCAGTGCTGCGCGCTGGAATACCTGCTCGACGACCCCGCCGGTCTGGCCAACCACATCTCGTGGCTGGAGACGTATTTTCCCGAGGACGCGCCGCACACCGTGGAGGCAGAGATCGCGCGGATGAGGGCCATCTCCGCCGATGACGTGGCGCGGGCGGCGGCCGCCATTTTGCGCCGCGAGCAGATGACCGCGTTGTGCGTGGGGCCGGTGCCCGAGGAGCTTGTCGACCTCCTCCGCGAGGCCACGGGGGCGCCCTGCGTTGAGCTCGCTGCTGCGGACTGAGAGGTGGGAGCGGTGAACGCTCGGGCTGGGGGCTCGGCGGCGTTGCTTGCGCTCGCTCTCGCCGGCTCCGTCCTCGCCGGCGTCTCCTATGCGCTAAACGGGGGCCTCGCGCTGAGCGAGGCGCTGTTTGCTCCAACCCTGTTCGCAGCGGCCGCGGTGGTCTGCTTTGTTGTTCTTGTTTGGCGGCTCCCCCAGGCCGACCATGCGCTTTACGCGTGCGTCGTACTGCTCCTCGGTCTTTCCATAGTTGTCGTTGCGCGGCTAGACCCTGTGCGCGGGGCGCGACAGCTCATTTGGGCGGTGCTTGGCCTGGCGCTGTGCGTGGGGACGGCCCTCGCCCTGGGGCGCCCGCGCAAGCTGGAGAGCTACGCCTATGTCTGCGGAACGGCGGCGGCCCTGCTCATGCTCGCGACGATCGTCTTCGGCTCCGGGCGCGGGGGGGCGCGGCTGTGGTTGCCTCTCGGCCCGCTGACATATCAACCCTCAGAGGCGGCGAAGGTCCTGCTGTGCGTATTTCTCGCGGGCTATCTCAGCCAGCGGCGCGAGGTTCTCGCGCGGTGGACGGACCGCATTTTCGGCCTGCCCCTGCCCCATCCGCGACATTTGGGGCCGCTTGTCGCAATGTGGGCAGCGAGCCTACTGCTCGTCATCTTCCAGCGCGACTTGGGCTGCGCCCTGCTTTTGTTTTGCGTATTCCTCGTCGTGCTGCACGCGGCGACGAACCGGTGGAGCCTGAGCGGCGCGGGCCTGGCCATGTTCGCCGCGGGGGCCTGGGCCATCTCCCACGCCTTCCCCCATGTGCGCACGCGGATGCAAATGTGGCTCAACCCCTGGGCCGACCCCACGGGCGACGGGATGCAAATCATTCAGTCGCTCTATGCTGTAGCGCAAGGGGGGATCGTGGGGACAGGCGTGGGCCGGGGCCTGCCCACAGCGGTTCCCGAGGTGGCCACGGATTTCGTCTTTTCCGCGGTCGCCGAGGAGCTTGGGCTGCTCGGCGGCGCGGCGGTGGTTATCGCATTCGTCATTATCGTGCTCCGCGGGGCAGCGGCGGGCGCGCGCACGCGCGACGACTTTCTCTCGCTTCTCGCCGTGGGTTTGGCGGCAAGCTTAGGCGTTCAAGCGCTGGTGATCATCGCCGGGGTAACCAAGCTCCTTCCGCTGACCGGCGTAACGCTGCCGTTTTTGAGCTATGGCGGCTCGAGCATCGTAATGAGCAGCATTGCCGTGGGGATATTGCTGCGCATTTCGGCGACGCCCGCGCTAAAGGCAGCCCGCGCGCCCTCTGCAAGCGGGGCGGTGTTGGGCATTGCCGCGGCGCTTGCCGGGGTGCTTCTCTTCCTCGTCCCCTGGCAGGGCTACTGGGCGGTGTGCCGCGCGGAGCAGCTTAATTTCGACCCCCGCAACCCGCGCCTGTTCGCCGTGGAGCAGCAAATCCAACGCGGGTCGATCCTCGATCGCGCGGGCCGCGTGCTTGCCCAAAGCGCGGGTCCGGGCGCGCCGCGGCGTTACCTCGCCGGCCCGCTGCTCGCGCACGTCATCGGCTACCACGATCGGCGGTTTGGCTCGGCGGGGGTCGAGGCGAGCTTTGGGGGCTACCTGCTCGGGCTGAACCGGCCCTCCGGGGGCATCGTTGACGTCGTGAAGCGGCGCGAGAGGCGCGCGCGGGGCTATGATTTGCGCCTGAGCATCGACTTTGAGCTGCAGCGCAAGGCCTGCGCGCTTCTCGGGGAGCGGCCGGGGGCGGTGGTCGCCCTTGAGCCGCAGACGGGCGATGTGCTCTGTCTGGCCACGTGGCCGACGTTTGACCCGAACGAGATCGACAACGCCCTGCGCGCGGCGCGCGCCGACCCGGAGCATGCCCCGCTCGTCAACCGCGCCACGCAGGGGCTATATCCGCCCGGGTCGAGCTTTAAGATCTTCGTCGCCTCAGCGGCGCTTGATTCGCGCGCGGTAGACAAGAATTTCACGGCCACCTGCCCGGGCGAGGAGATCATCGACGACGACCGCATTCGCTGCTGGAAGGCGGGCGGGCACGGAAAGCTGAATATGACGCAGGCGCTGGCGCAGTCGTGCAATATATACTTCGCAAAACTCGGCCGGCGCCTGGGAGCGGCGCGCTTTTCGCACTATGTCGCGCGGTTTGGGCTAAACGAGCGCCCGCCGTTGGAGATCGAGGCCGCGGCAAGCCGCGTGCCCACGGGCGAGCGGCTGCACCCGGCGATGCTCCTGGAGAGCTCGTTCGGGCAGGGCGAGGTGCTCGTCACGCCGCTGCAGTTGGCGCTCGTCGCCTGCGCCATCGCCAACGAGGGGCGCATCCCTCGGCCGCGGCTCGTGCTCGACGTGCGCGAGGCCGACGGAACCGTGGTGCGCAGCTTCGCCCCGCGGACGTGGCTGCGCCCGATCGCCCCGCGCGCCGCGCGCGAGGTGCGCGAGATGATGGTCGCCGCGGTGCGGCCGGGAGGAACGGCGGCGGCAGCGGCGATCGCCGGGGTCGCCGTGGCCGGCAAGACGGGAACGGCGGAGAACCCGCGCGGCCGGGCGCACGCCTGGTTCGTGGGCATCGCCCCCGCGGAACGGCCGAAGATCGTCGTCGCCGTTTGCGTCGAACATGGGGGATCGGGGGGCCGCGTGGCGGCGCCCATCGCTCGAGAGCTAATGAAGTTTTGGCTTGGTGCGCGCGGGCGTTAGGGGGCGGGGCAGCGCCGCGCGCGGCAGGGAGCAATGTGCACGATGATCGGGACGACCCTGGGCCAGGGGCGCTATGAGATCCTCGACCTCCTCGGCGAGGGAGGCGCGGCAACCGTCTATCGCGCGCGCGACCGCACGCTGGAGCGCGACGTGGCGGTGAAAGTCCTCCGCGCGGAGCTCGCCCGCGACGCGGAGCTTGTCGAGCGCTTTCAGCGCGAGGCGCACGCCGCGGCGGGCCTCGTCCACCCGGGCATCGCGAGCATCTTCGACGTTGGCGAAGAGCAGGGCGTGCACTACATCGTCATGGAATACCTCGGCGGGGGGACGCTGCGCGAGCGATTGGACCGCGAGGGCCGGCTTTCCGTCGACGACGCCCTGGACATTGCCATTGAGGTCTGCGACGCCCTGCGCCATGCCCACGAAAGCGGAATTATCCACCGCGACGTCAAGCCCCACAACATAATGTTCACGCGCGATGGGCACGTGAAGCTCGTGGACTTCGGCATCGCGCGGGCGCTTGCCGGGCGGCCAACGGGTGAGAGGGGCCTGGCTGTGGGCTCGGTGCGCTATGTCTCGCCCGAGCAGGCGCGCGGCGAGCTCGTCGGCCCCCAGTCCGACCTTTACTCGCTGGGCATTGTGCTCTACGAAATGCTTACCGGCCAGGTGCCCTTCGACGGGGAGACGGCGGAGCAGATCGCCGCGCAGCACATTCAGGAGCCCGTTCCTCCGCCGCGCATGCACAACCCGATGATCCCCACGTCGGTGGTCCGGATAATCGAGCGCGCGCTGGCCAAGCCGCCCGCGCAGCGCTATCTCAGCGCGAGCGACATGCTCGCCGAGCTGCGCGCCGCGCGCGAGGAGCTAAGGGCCGCGCAGCCGCGAGCGGCCGCCGCGGAGCGCGCCGGTGTCGACGACGCCACGCGCGTGTTTCAGCCGCCCGCGGGGGCCGAGCCCCCGGCGACGGTCGTGCGCAGGCGCCGCCCCGCCGCGGAGGAGTATGAGGAAGAGCCGCTGTTTTCGCCGGCGACATGGGTGTTGCTGTTCGTCACGGTAATTGTGGCCATCGCCGGGGTAATCGTCGTCGGCTATTACCGCAACAGGGCGAGCGAGATCGTCGCCGAGGCGACGCCCACGCCGACGCCGGCGACAGTGGTCGTCCCCTCGCTCGTCGGGCTGAGCTTCTCCGAGGCGCGCTCGCGCCTGCTCTCGCTGGGGTTCGACGACAGCCGCATCCAGCCCCAGGTGGAATATGTGCCGCCGCCGGGCCGGCCGGACATGGTCCTGCGCCAGGAGCCTGCGGCGGGGTCCATCGTCCCCCTGGATACGACGATTACGCTTACCGTGTCCGCGCTTGAGGAAGAACGCGTGCCCGTGCCCGATGTCGTGGGGCTTGAGGCGCCGGAGGCCCGCCAGCGCTTGGCCGACTTGGGCCTTGAGGTTGAGGAGAGGGAAGAGGAGAGCACCGAGGAGGAGCTGGGGCTTGTCCTGCGCACGGTGCCGCCCGTGGGCAGCGAGGTCGCCCCGGGGGCCACGGTAACCCTGTACGTGGGCACGGGGCCGGAAGCAGAGGCCACCCCCACGCCCGAGGTTACGCCCACGCCCGAGGTGACCCGCCCCTCGCCCCCGCCGCTTGTCCCGGAGGAGGTTAACGTCGAAGCTCACCTGGGCGAGGCCGCGGACGAGGAGGACGCCCCCATCGTCGTCTCCGTGGACCTTCCCGAGCGCGACTCCGGCGAGCCCTATCACGTAGAGATCACCGTGTCCGACGGCGAGGGCGAGCGCGTGGTGTTCGACAAGGTCCTCGATGGCGGGCGGAAGATCAGCGAGCAGTTCGAGCGCACAGGCCCGGCGACCCTCGTCGTTACCGTGGACGGCAACGAGGTTCGCCGCGCGGAATTTCAATAGCGAGGCCGGGCCGCTGTTGCGCCCCCGGCGCGCGTTTCTCACTTGCCCACCGGCTTAAGCGTTACGCTCTCCAGGTTCATCAGCGCCGAGCCCGCCAGGCGCACGGGCTTTACGGCAAGCAGGTGCTTGCCCGCGGGTATCTTAATTTCGCCCACGGAGAACTTGGCGAACCTGTCCCAGCCGCCCGTGCCCGGAACCTTGGCCAGAAGGCGTTTGCCGGCAACTTCGATGGCATAGCTGCTCCCGGCGACTGAGTTGGGGCAGGCGAGGGAAACGAAAACCCTATAGCGCGCCTGGCGGGGGATGGTGATCTCCCAGCTCACCCAATCCCTGGGGTTGTTCCAGAAGCCGATGTTGGTAACCCTGCCGTATTTCTGCTCCGCGCGGGCCGTGCGCCCATGGACGGTGGCCCGCGCCGCGGGGAGGACGAGCGAGCCGTCGGCCCGGGGCTTGAGCGAGTAGTCTACCTCAAGCGGCCCCGCGAGCTGGACAACGACAACGCTGTCGATGGGGTCCGGCGGCTCGTTGGGGAGGTAGATGGTGAGCTTGCTCCCCTGCTGGTCGAATTTCAGCGCGCGCTTGTTCGCGAGCAGTCGCACCTCGGCCACGGGCGAAGAGATATTATCCAGCACGAGCGGGCCGTTGGGCCAGGTGAAAACGTGCAAGTACAGCCGGTTGCCCCTCCGTGTGCAGCGGCCGTCGAACGGAAGATCGACAAACGGCGAGGGCTCCGTGCCGTAGATCGAGCTGCAATTGACGCGCATCCACCGGCCTACAGCAATCAGCCGCTCCACGCTGGGCTGGGGGATCTCGCCCTCCGCCGTAGGCCCCACGTTGAGCAGGTAGTTTCCCCCTTTGCTTACGATGTCCACGAGCAGGCGGATGAGGCGCTCCGGCGACTTCCAATTATTATCGTAGTACTTGTAACCCCAGGTGTCGTTCATCGTCGCCGGCGTCTCCCAGTCGCCGGGGACGACGGTGGACGGGATGCGGTTGTCGCCCATTTGGCGGTAGTCGCCCAGGCCGTGGCCCACGCGCCCGCTGACCAGGCAGTTTGGCTGGAGCTTGCGCACCAGCGCGACAAACCGCGCCGACTGCTCCTCCGTAAGATGAATCGGCGTGTCGAACCAAATTATCCCGATCGGGCCGTATTGGGTAAGCAGCTCGCGCACCTGGGGCATGGCCTTGCGCCGCAGGTAGCCCTCGAAGTCGCGCTCTTGTGAAGGAAAGTCCCAGGTGTTGTCGTAGGCGTCTGGCTCGTGCCAGTCGCGCGCGTGCGAGTAGTAAAAGCAAAGCTTAATCCCGTGCTTGCGGCAGGCCCGGGCGAGTTCCGCCATGGGGTCGCGTTTGAACGGCGTGGCGTCGACGATGTCGTACGTCGTCACCTTAGAGTCAAACATCGAGAACCCATCGTGGTGCTTGGCGGTAATGACGATGTATTTCATCCCCGCCGTCTTGGCCAGGCGCACCCAGGCGTCGGCGTCGAACTTCGTTGGGTTAAAGCGCTTCGCTAGCTGTTCGTACTCCTTGACGGGGATCTTCGCGCGAAACATTATCCACTCGCCGATGCCGGGGATGCGCTCGCCCTTCCACTCGCCCGCGGGAATGGCATATAGCCCCCAGTGGATGAACATGCCAAACTTCGCCTCGCGCCACCACGCCATGCGCCGGTCCTTTTGCTCCTTGCTCTCTTGGGGCAAGGCCGCCGGCGCGGCGAAACCGCCCGAGCAGACGAGAGCGATCAGCAAGGCGAGCCAGGCAAAAACAACGCTCGCAGGCCGCCGTGCAGCCATGGAACACCTCTCCCTTCTCTGTGCCAGCGCCGTGTGCCGGCGCAGCGCGCCCCGCGCTAGGGAATGGGCTTAAACACGACCTGTTGCAGGTTCATCAACGCGTTTGCGGCAAGACGCACGGGGTGCACGGCCACAGTGTGCTTGCCCGGGACGAGAGTCACCCGCCCCACGGTAACGGGGACAAACGTCCCCCAATCCTTCGTCTTTTTGACCTTGGCGAGCAGGCGCTTGCCGTCAACTTCCACGACGTAGATGCTCTCCGCGGGAGGACACGCTTGAAAGACGACAACCTCATAGCGCTGCAGCTTGCGGACGGAAACCTCCCAGCTCACCCAATCCTCGGGATTTGTCCAAAAGCCAATGTTTCCCAGCTTGTCGTACTTTGTCTCGAACTTCGCCGCCGTGCCGTGGATGGCCGCCTCGCTGGCGAGCAGGGTAATCGTCCCGTCGGCCGCGGGGTGGATGGAATAGTCCACGGCAACGGGCTCGGCCAAGCGCAGAACGATGACGCTGTCGATCGGGTCAGGGGGCTCGGGCGGGAGGTAGATGGTCAGCTTGTCGCCCTCCTGGGTAAACTTCAGGGCCATCTTCGTGGCGAGCAGGCGCGCCCCGATAACCCTGCTCTTCAGCCGCTCCAGGACGATGGGCTTGTCGGGCCAGGTGAACACGTGCAGATAAAGCCGCCGCTCTTTGCGCGTGCACCGGCCATCGAAGGGCAGCGAGCGGAACGGGCTGGCCTTCGTGCCGTAAATGGAGCTGCCGTTGGCGCGCATCCAGCGGCCCATGGCGAGCAGGCGCTCCACGCTGGGCTCGGGGATCTTGCCCTCCGACGTGGGGCCCACGTTAAGCAGGAAGTTCCCGCCCTTGCTCGCGATGTCCACGAGCTTGTGGATCAGGTCCTCGACGGACTTCCAGTTGTTGTCGTAGTACTTATAGCCCCAGGTGTTGTTCATCGTCATGCACGTTTCCCAGTCGCGGCCGGGGATTCCCGTAGCGGGAATGCGCTGCTCGGGTGTGTCGAAGTCCTGCGGGATGCGCGCGCGGTTGTTGATGATTATGTTCGGCTGGAGCTTGCGCACCATGGCCACGATCTCCTCGGAGTGCAGCTCCTCCGCCGAATGCTCCCAGCCCCCGTCGAACCAGAGCACGCCGATCTCCCCGTAGTTGGTGAGCAGCTCGCGCAACTGGCCCTTCATATAGCTCAAGTAGCGCTCGAAGTTCGCGCCCTCGGTGGGCCGCTTGTCCCACTTGCGCCGGGGGAGGTAGTCCGGGTGGTGCCAATCCAAAATGGAGTGATACCAGCAGATCTTAATCCCCTGGTTGTGGCACTCGTCGGCGAGCTCCTTCAGCACGTCGCGCTTAAACGGCGTGGCGTCTACAATGTCGTAGGTGGTGAGCTTGGAGTCGAACATGCAAAAACCGTCGTGATGTTTGCTGGTAATCACGATGTACTTCATCCCCGCGGACTTCGCGATGCGCACCCACTCTTTGGCGTCGAACTTCGTCGGGTTAAACTGCTTGGCCAGCTGCTCGTACTCCTCGACGGGGATCTGCGCGCGGTGCATAATCCACTCCCCAATGCCGGGGATGCGCTTACCCTTCCACTCCCCCGCGGGGATGGAGTAAATACCCCAGTGGATGAACATGCCAAACTTCGCCTCGCGCCACCAGGCCATGCGCCGGTCGCGCTGCTCCTTCGTCTCCTGAGGCAGGCCGCTTTGCTGCGCCATGCCCCCCGCCGCGCCTAGGGCAACAAGCGCGGCGCACAAAACGAGCCAGCGCAGCACGCGCAATACAACACCTCCCGCTGCCCGATGTGCACTCATTACGCTCACCCTCTTCTGTTCCACAGCGACATGCTCGCCCGTTTTCGTTCTGCGCCACGCGGGGGCGATCCTGCGCGGGGGGACGTTTTGCCCGAGCGAAGGCGCCCGCCGTTGTGCGCGGCCGAGCCTCCTGCATCCGCGCCCGGGGCTCGAGCTGCGCGGCCGCGAAGCCGCTCGCTAAGCCCCTTCGACCTTTGTGGTATAGGGTATTTCTTTTCTCTCGTTGACCGTATAGCCGAATCTCTTCCAGTACACCTCGCGCGGCTTAAAGTCATCGTCCAGCTTGTCCAGCCAGCGGTTAAGCTCGTCGTCTAGCTGTTGCTGAAGCTCTTTGTGCGCCGGGTCGCCGACGAGGTTGCGCAACTGATAGGGGTCGGCCTCGTTGTCGTAGAGCAGCCAGGGGCCGGCGAGCGTGCGCACGTAGGTATAGCGCTCCGTGCGCACCCCACGCCACTCGGGAATGGGCTCGATAAACGGGCAGGCGTGCTGCAAAAACGCCGACGAGGGCCGCGGGCCGTCCGCGCCGCGGGCGATGTGCGAAAGGTCGCGCCCCTGCACCGTGTCCGGAATCTCCACCCCGGCCAGCCCGAGCAGCGTGGGCATGATGTCCACGCTGCTCAGCAGCGCCGTCGTCCGCCGGCCCGCGGGGACGGCGCGCGGATAGCGCAGGACGAAGGGCACCATAAGCGACTCTTCCCAAGGCTTTTGCTTTTTGAACATCCCGTGCGAGCCAAGCATGTCGCCGTGGTCGGAGGTGAATACGAGGATCGTGTCCTGGGCGATGCCCAGCTCGTCGAGCGTGGCCATGATGCGCCCGAAGTTGCGGTCGAGCGCGGCGATGTGCGAGTAATAGCCGGCGATGTCCTGGCGCCGGGGCTTGGTGCAGTTGGGGCGGAGCTGGATCTCCTCCGGCTTGTAGATCTTATACTCCTCGGGCATCAGGTTATACGGCCCGTGCGGCGGCCCCCAGGAGAGGAAGAGGCAAAACGGCTGGCGCGTGGCGCTCTCTTTAATGAACTGGATGGCCAGCTCCGTTTGGTGGTCTGCGTCATAGCCTTTAATCCAGATTGGCTTGGGCTCGTCGCGGAAATAGAACGAGTGCATATAGTTATGGGTGCAGTTGGCCACGGCCCAGAAATCGTCGAACCCCTGCCGCCGCGGGCCGGGCGGGGTAAACCCTCCGCGGCGCGGCCCGTCCAGGTGCCACTTGCCCACATATCCCGTGCGATATCCCGCCCGCTTGAGCACCTTGGCAATGGTTACCTCGGTCGTGGGCAGGGGGGCGTCGTTAAGCACCATTCCCGTAGTCAGCGGATAACGCCCGGTGAGCAGCGCCGCGCGATAGGGCGTGCACACGGGGCACGTGGAAACGGTGTTTTCAAAGACTATTCCCTGCGCCGCGAGGCGATCTAAGTTTGGCGTGCGCACTTGCTTGTTGCCCATGAAGCCCGCCGCCTGCGCGCGCATTTGGTCGGCGAAGACATAGACAATGTTCGGCCGACGGCCGGCAGCATGGACATCTTCAGACGCGGCTAAGCCCAGCGCGGCGCTCGCCGCCGCGGCGGAAAGCCCGCGCACGAACCTTCGTCGGGACATTGCCCTGCCCGGGCGCTGTTCTCTTTCGGTCATCGTCTTTCTCGCCTCCCTCAAAGCAATCGATTCTCCGCCCCGCACGGGCGCACCTCGGCCCGCGGCGGAAGGGAATCACCCGCGGTGCCCGAAAAAAACCACTGTCTGTGGCAATTATATAAGAACGTGATAGACATGAGCTCTCGACCGTACATTCTCGTCGCCGAAGACGACCGCACGACTCAGGTCATCCTCTCTAAGCTGCTGGTCAGCGAGCACTACGAGGTCGGCTTGGCCGAGGACGGCGAACAGGCCCTGGCCATGCTCACCGAGCGCCGCCCAGACCTCCTGATCACCGACTGGATGATGCCCCACCTCGACGGCGCAATGCTCGTCCGCCAGCTCCGCGCCTCTCCCACGACAAGCGACCTTTACGTAATTATGCTCACCGCGAAAGCCGACACGCAGGACACCGTGGAAGCCCTCGACGCAGGCGCCGACGACTACCTCGCCAAGCCGTTTGACCCGGGCGTCCTGCTTGCCCGCGTGCGCGCCGGCCTGCGCGTGGCCGAGCTGCAGGCCGAGCTAAAGCGCAAAAACGCCGAGCTCGAGCGCACCGTTAAAGAGCTCCAGCAGGCCCTCGCCGAGGTGAGAACCCTGCAAGGGCTGCTCCCCATGTGCGCCTGGTGCCGCAAAGTGCGCACCGACGACGAATATTGGGAGACCCTCGAGCAATACATCCGAGACCACACCGACATTACCTTTACCCACGGCATTTGCCCGGAGTGCCGCAAGCGGCTGATGAAGCAGCTTTTGGAGGAATAGCCCCCTCCCGCACTAGCGGGCGCGTAGGCGCTCGATAATGTGCTCCTGCAGCTCGCGGTCGAGCGCCACGAACTGCGTGCTAAAGCCAAACACCCTAACCATAAGATGCCGATAGCGCTCAGGGTGGCGCTGTGCTTCGCGCAGGGTCTTTTCGCTGGCGATGTTAAACGAAATCTCCATTCCCCCTTGGTCGAAAAACGCACGGATGAGCGAGGCAAGATGTTGCGCGCCGCCGTGCTCGGCGACGGCGCTTGGGTGAACGTCGAGGATAAACGAAACCCCACCGGCGGCCTGGCGATAGTCGATCTTCGCCGCGGAGCGGATCGCCGCCGTGGGCCCACGCAGGGCTGTGCCCGGGGCGGGGTTGCAGCTCATAGCCAAGGGCTCGCCGCGCCGCCGGCCGTCGGCGCTCGCCGCTGTCGCCTCGGCCCAGCGGTACACGGCCTGGCCCGTCGTCCCGAAAATAAGGCCGCAAAACCTCCCGCCCTCCGGCGTGCGATAGCGGGCGAGCTCGCTCAGGTAAAAGGCGACCTCCTCCGCGGCGATCGCGTCTACGAAGTCGTCGTCGTTGCCATACTTGGGCGCGCGGTTAAGCAGCAGTTGCCGCAGCTTTTCGTATCCCTCGAAGTTCGCGGCAAGCGCCGTGCGAAGCTCAGCCAGGCTCACGCGCCGCTCTTTGAACACGAGCTTGGCCATCGCCGCGAGAGCATTGGCGGCGTTGGCGAAGCCGAACAGGTTAACGCCGGCGAAGTTATAGCGCGCGCCGCCCGCGGTTATGTCCTTTCCGCGGGCCAGGCAGTCGTGCGTAAGCAGCGAATCAAACGGCCACGGCCGGCGCTCGGCCTGCAGGCGAAAGGCGCGCAGGTCGTGCTCGATGGCAAGCTTGACAAAATGCGCCACTTGCCTGCGAAACGCGGCGCGCAGCTCGGCAAAGCTTGCGTAATGAGTAGGGCAGGGCGGCCCGAGCTGCTCGCCCGTGCGCATGTCGCGGCCCCCGCACAGCGCCAGCTCCAAGCACTTAAGCAGGTTTATGCTGTGCCCCATTGTCCGCGGGTTGCACCTGCCCGGGATAGTCAGCTCCACGCAGCCGATAACGGCGTAGTCGCGGGCGTCCTTAAGCGCCACGCCGTGGCGCAAAAACGCCTCAACGACCACCTCGTCGTTCCAGAAATTCGGCCGGCCTAAGCCGAGCGAGGCAACCGCTGCAGCGCGCTGCAAGAAATCCTGCGCCGTCCCCGCGTGCACGCGCACCCCCAAAGCCTTCGGCGTGCGCAACGCTGCTGTGGCCTCGAGGCAAAGCAGGGAAAGCTCGTTTGTCCCATCGCTCCCATCCGCGCGCACGCCGCCCACCGTAACGTAGTGGAAGTCAAACGTCTTGTAGCACTTAACCCACAGGCACTGGATAAGCTCCAGCGCGCGTCGCCGGTCAATGCGCCCGTCGGTAATGTCGCGCTCGTAGTAGGGCCAAAGGTATTGGTCGAGCCTGCCAAACGACTGGGCGCTGCCGCTGCCCTCGAGCTGGTCGAGAATGTTCACAAACCAGACCGCCTGCAACGCCTCGTGAAACGTGCGCGCGGGATAGCGCGGGACGCGACGACAGATGGCGGCGATCTCCTCAAGCTCCGCGCGGCGCTCGCGGTCTATCCCCGGAGCGCGGGCCAGCCGCTGCGCCTGGGCGGCGTAGCGCTCGGCATAGGTCACGGCGGCCTCGCAGCAGATCATCGCCGCGCGGTAAAACGCTCGGCGCTCGTCGTACTCGGGGTCGCTTGGGCTAAGCGCGGCGAGAGCCTCGCGCGCCCGCGCGCGCAAGCGCTCCATCCCCTCCCTCAGGGCGAGCGAGTAGTCGAGGCAGCGGTGGACGAAGTCCAGCCCGTGGGAGCTATAGACGCCCGCGCGCATCGCCCGGCGCTCGCCGTCGGAGAGCAGCGCGGCAAGCTCCGCGCCTAACGTCGGCCGCTCGCGCCAATAGCGGTAAAGCTCGACCAGCTCGGGCGAGGGGTTGGGGACGGCGCTTAGCTCGCCGCCGCACAGCTCAGGGCGGCTGAGCTGCTGCGTCCAAAGATATCCTTCATGGATCCCGCGGTGCGCGGGGCAGCGCCGCCGCGCGCGGCCCACGAGCAGCTCGCCGTCCTCAATGCGCACCGTTTCCCTCTCAGCCATGCGGCGCAGGGCAAGGGCAAGGCGCAACACGGCGGGCTCGCCCTCGGTTGCGCGAAACACCTCGGTAATCGCCCGGCCGCGCTCTGAGGGGTCTACGTCGTCGGCGAACGCCCGCGCAACGGCAAGAAGGTGCGCGATGCGCGGGCTAAGCGCGCCGGCCTGCACAGGCTCTGCTGCTTCGGCCACGGCGACCCACCCCTTTGCCTGGGAATATGTTAGCCCAATTTGCCGCGGGCGCACAGGGCCCCGCCTTGGTGTGCGCCGGACAATCGCCGCAAAAGAAGGGATTCGAGCTGTACGGTAACAATACCCAATAGGTCAAACGGACGAGCGATCACAGGCACACGGGAGGAGTTAGAAGTTGAGCTTAAGCCTTCGCCTGCGGTTGTCGGCAATGATGTTTTTGGAGTACGCCGTGTGGGGTGCCTGGGCCCCCGTGCTCGGGGTGTATTTGGCTAAGACCCTGGGGTTTACGGGTGACCAGATCGGGACGATCTACCTCGCCCTGCCCCTGGCCTGCGCAATAAGCCCGTTTTTAGGGGGCCAGGTGGCCGACCGCTGGGTGCCCACGCAGTACTTTTTGGCCGTGTCGCACCTTCTGTGCGGGGTGGCTTTTTTGTTCATGGCCACCCAGGGAACCTACGGGCCGTTTCTCTGGACAATGGCCGTGGCCTCGCTTATTTACGCCCCGACCCTCGCCCTGACCAACTCCCTCGCCTTCCACCACATGGAGGACGTCGACAAGGAGTTCGGCGGAATTCGCGTGTGGGGGACGATCGGCTGGATCGTGGCTAGCTGGGGGCTGACGTTCTGGCGCGTCGGTGTCCAGCGCGGGTGGATGCCCGAGGTGGGGCAGGGCGATTTGCTCTATCTCGCCGGCGCGTTTGCTATTATCCTCGGGCTGTTCTGCTTCTTCCTTCCCCACACCCCGCCGGCCAAGGAGGCCAAGAGCCCGTGGGCGTTCATCGAAGCGGTGAGCATGCTCAAGAACAAAAACTTCCTCGTGTTCATGATCATCTCGTTCATCGTGGCCACCGAGCTGCAGTTCTACTATGTCCCCACCTCGGCGTTCCTCGTTGATCTGGGCGTGCCCGAGGCCCAAGTGCCGGGGTGGATGACCCTGGCCCAGATCGCGGAGATCTTCACCATGGCCTTTGCCCTGGGCTATTATCTCCCGCGCCTGGGCTATCGCAAGTCGCTGGCCATTGGGGTCATCGCCTGGCCGATACGTTATCTTGTGTTTGTCGTGGGCAAGCCGTTGTGGCTGGTCATCGCCTCGCTCACCCTGCATGGCATCTGCTACGTGTTCTTCTTTACCGTGGGAATGGTCTATGTAGACTCCGTGGCCCCGCGCGACATCCGCGCCTCGGCGCAGAGCCTGTTCGCCGTGGTCGTCCTGGGCATTGGCTCGGCGATCGGGAGCAAGTTCGTGGGGCTGGTCTGGGACTACTTCAGCCAGCACGGCCCCGCCGGGGAGATCCTGAGCACCGACTGGCGGCTGCTCTACCTCGTCCCCTGCGGGCTGACGATCGCTTGCGCCGCGGCGTTCTTAATGTTCTTCCGCGAGGAGATCCCCACCGAGGAGAAGCCGGCGGCGGAGGAGGCCGTCCAGCCGCAGTAGCAGGCCGCTCCGACAGCCCCGGCCCGCGCCTACATGGGGCAAACCGCTTTCGCGCCGCGCGCTGTCGGCGCTGCGCATTGTTCGGCTCCTGCGCAAAGCCGCGCTTTTCCGAGCAGGCGCGGTCGGTGCGCGGGGCGCAGCCTCCTTAAGTGGCTGCCGCGCGAAATCGGCCGCGCAGCTCAGCCCGGCGCGCTGGCGAGCGACGAGGCCACATGCGTGCGCTCGCCCCCTGGCCGCGGCAGAGCCGCCTGTCACAGGTCATCGCGCCCCTCTGGTAGAATCAACAACGTGCGCGCTACCCGCCGGGAAAGGAGAAACAGCCATGCAACGCGTTGTTTTCGCTGCGCTGGCCCTTGGCGCGTGCGCCGTGTGCGCAGCGCAAGCGCCGCAGGACGTCCCCTGGACCCCGCTGTTTAACGGCAAAGACCTCTCCGGCTGGGTTGAGGTGGGCGGGGGAAAGTGGACGGTGCAAAACGGCGAGATCATCGGCGAGACGGGCGACGGCCGCTATGGCTGGCTGTGCACGGAGAGGTCGTTTGCCGATTTTGTCTTAGAGCTTAAGTTTAAGATCGAGGGGCCGGGCAACTCCGGCGTGCAGTTTCGCTCGCACGTGATCGACGGCGTGATGTATGGCTACCAGTGCGACGTGCACCCCAAGGACAAGCGCACGGGGTGGATCTACGAGGAGCGCACGGGCCGCAAGTGGCTCGCCCGAAACCCCGACGCCCCGGACGTCCTCAAGCTCGACGACTGGAACACCCTGCGCATTTCGATGATCGGCGAGCACATTAAAACCGAGCTCAACGGGGCGACGATCGTCGAGCTCGACGACGAGCGCACGGTAAGCGGGATAATCGCCCTGCAGGTGCACCAGGGCAAGACGCCGGTGCGCGTGCGCTGGAAGGACATTCGCATTAAAGACCTGGGCTATGGGCCGGGGTGGAAGTCGCTGTTTAACGGAAAAGACCTTTCCGGCTGGCGCAAGTATGGCGAGGAGAGGTGGGAGGTGCGCGACGGGGTTATCGTGGGCTCGGCGGTGACCGGAAAGTATGGCTATTTGGGCACGGAGCGGAGCTTTAAGAATTTCATCCTTCGGCTAAAGTTCAAGCCCGAGGGCCCGGGCAACAGCGGGGTATTCTTTCACGCGGCGATCGCGGGCACGGAAATCAAGGGCATCCAAGCGGAGGTTGAGCCGCGCATCGGGGGGCACACGGGCGGGCTTTATGAGACGGGCGGCCGGGGCTGGCTCGCCCAGCCTGATCCTGTGGCCGAGAAGCTGCTCCGCCCCAACGACTGGAACGAGCTGCGCCTTAAAGTCCAGGGCAAGCGCATTACCACCCACCTAAACGGCTTTCGCATGGTGGACTTCGTCGACCCCGAGCCGCGGTTTACCGAGGGGATAATCGCGCTTCAGCTACACAGCGGGGGGCAGGCGAAGATGCTCTGGCGCGACATTTACATCATCGAGCTTCCCGACGGGCCGGAGGGAGGATAATGCGCCGCTCGCTTGAGGGCAAGGTGGCCATCGTCACCGGCTCCACCGCGGGCATCGGGCGGGGGATCGCCGAGGTCATGGCCCAGCGCGGGGCGGCGGTGGTCGTCAGCGGGAGAAACGAGGCCATGGGCCGCGAGACGGTTGAGCTTATCGAAAGCCAGGGCGGCACGGCGCATTTCGTGCGCACCGATCTCACCAATCCTGTGGATATAAAGCGGCTGGTTGAGAGCGCCGTGGAGCGGTTTGGGGGGCTAGACTGCCTGGTAAACAACGCGGGGATTTTCCCCCGAGCGCGGCTTGAGGAGACAGACGAGGAGCTGTGGGACAGGGTAATGGCGGTCAACCTTAGGGGGCCATTTTTGTGCGCCAAGCACGCCGTGCCTCACTTACGCCGACGTGGCGGGGGAAGCATCATTAACATCGGCTCGTGCCACGGGTTTATCGGCTCCGCGGACCTGTTTGCCTACGCCGTGTCCAAGGGCGGCCTGCTTACCATGACGCGCAACCTCGCCCGCGCCCTCGCCCGCGATCGCATTAGGGTGAACTGGATCACCGTGGGCTGGGTGGCCAGCCACGGCGAGATCGCTCTGCACGAGGCCCAAGGGCGGAGCAGAGAGTGGCTCGAGGAGCAGGGGAAAAAGCTCCCCCTCGGCCGCCTGCAAACAGCGCAGGAGATCGGCTACGCCGCAGCATACCTTGCCTCGGACGAGGCGGCAATGGTTACCGGCTGCGTGCTCGATGTCTCCGGCGGGCTGAGGCTTGTTTTCTAGCGCCCCCGTGGCACGGGGGAAAAGGTTGCGCGAAGCGTGCGGGGAATGATAATCGGGGAGGTGGGACGATGCGCGCGCTGGCCGTTGCTGTGTGTTTGGCGGTTTCTGTCGCGCTGCTCTGCTCGTGCGGGGCGCGGCCCGGCGGGACGAGCGCCCAGCCCAGCGGCTCGGGCATGCTTATTCCTTCCACCTACAACATCTCCGTGAGCGTGGGCGGGGCAACTGTGCCTCATTTGCTGCGCCTGCTTCCGCCTTCGGAAACGGCAGACCACCTTCCCGAAATACAAATCGTCGCGGCAGGCGAGGGCAATGTCGCCGGCGCGGTAAGCGTTGACACCAGGCAGTCGCCCCAGGCGCAGGTGACCTATAGCCAGGGGACGATTAGCGTCACCTACGACGGCCCGCGCGATCAAAGCGCCATGTCCTGGTTCTACCTGCCCCAGGGCGTGGGCGCTGCCGCCGAGGCGCGCGCCTCCTCCGCGGAAATCGTGATTAACCTAACCAACGAGGCGAAGAACGTCTCGGGGACAATCCGCCTGACCACCGACGACGAAACGGTCCAGGCGACGAGGACCTACGAGGCGACGTTTACCGGCACGCGCGCCTAGCCCGATCGCGCCGCTCGCGCAGCGCGGTGCTGCGCCGCCTCAGCTCATGCGGTTTTGCCGAACAGCGTCCACGAGCTCCCACGTGTGCACGGCGTCGGCGAAACTGGGTCGCGGGTTTGTCCCCGAGCGCAAGCAGCGGATAAAGTGCGCGTCTTCGCCGGCGAAGCCATAGTTTATCCGCCGCTCCTCGCTGCCCGCTGCCCCCGCGGTGGTCAGCACCTCCGGCTCGCGCCCGTTGTTCGCGATAATGTGTGTTTCCGTCTCGGGGTCGATATATGCGGAAACGCCCTTTGAGTGCACCTCAAACCGGTGCACCCTTCCCCCAACGGCCCAGTTGCTGAGCAAGACGCCGATCGCCCCGCCCTCGAACTCCACCAGGGCGCAAAACGCGTTGTCTACGCGGGCGTAAAACCTGCCTACCGCGCTTACCACGTTGCGCGCCGGGCGGTCGTTGACGAGGTAGCGCAGGGTATCGATGGCGTGGACGATGTCGCTTTCTAGCACGCCCACCGCGCCGCGATAGTAATAGCCCGAATGCAGCTTGTAAAACTCGCTTACCGCCTGAATAATCTCCCCGCCCTGCTCTACGCGCCGCTTGGCCTCGTTTAGCACAGGAATAAACCTGCGGTTAAAGCCGACCATCGTGGGCACGCCGTTTTCCTCGGCCAGACGCGCCAGGTGCCGCGCTTGGTCGGAGGTTACGCCGAGAGGCTTTTCCGTAAACACGGGGAGCTTGCGCTCCAGGCAGTCCGCCACGACATCGAACAAGTGGTGCGGGCGCAGGATAACGAACACGGCATCGAGCTCTTGTTCGTCGAGCATCTTGCGGTAGTCCGTATACCTATGCTCAATGCCGTACTTTTGGCAGACCTCGTCCAGCCGCTGCTCGTCGAGGTCGCAGGCGGCGACGATCCTCGCGCCCTCGATCTCGGCCACCGAGGGGTAGTGCATTTGCCGGGCGAGGTTTCCCGCGCCAACAAACCCTACTTTAAGCTCGGCCATCGTTTGCCCTCCGTTCCCTCCGGGCAGGCGCGCCTTTGGCGGCGCTTGCGAAAACCGCGGCGCAGTTCTCCGGCGCACAACTCCCTCCCTGCCCCGTGGCGGGCCATTCCCGCCGCCGAAGCGCGCGCTCTGCGGTCTCTCTCGCTATGGGGCGACCACGGCGCTCATTTGCGCCGCGGGACGCGTTAGCCCAACGCCCATGGCGATGGCCGGGCTTGTCGGGCGCAGGCGAAAGTCCCCCTGCTCCCAGTCCACAAACTGCGGGTCGGCGACGCGCGAGGTCGTGTCCTGCCCGTGTGCGCGGGCGAAGTCGGCAAGCTGCTGAAACACCTCGTGCTTTTTCCGCCAGGGGCAGCCCCAGAGAATAAGCCCCTGGCCCGGGCCCGGGAAATATAGGTTGTGCTCTAGGCGGATGTTGTTCTTGTCGGGGTCCAGGGGAACGCCGCGGCTGCCCACCCCGGGGCAAGGGTGCGGGCCGAAGAAAATGTTGTCCGACCACAGGCCAAACTGAAACACCACGTTAAACGCGCAAATGTTGTCGCGAATTGTGCAGTCGCGCACGTAGTACTCTATCTCCGCGCCCTCGATCGACCTAAGCTTGCGCGGGCCCTGCTCGCGAATGCCGATCCCCGTGCGGTTGTCGACGCAGACGTTGTGCTCGACGAGGCAGCCTGGGCTTTCTGCGATGAGGATCCCGCTGTTGGCCCAACTGCCCTTTCTCCCTCCACCGTTGCCCACGCACAGGTTGTCGCGGAGGACAAAGTCGCGCGAGATCTCCACGAAAATCCCGCTGCCCTCGTTGTCGCGGGCGAGGCACTGCTCGACGAGAAAGTTGCGGTCGTCAATGTCAAACCACAGCCCCGGGCCGCGGTTGCCCACGGCGACCATGCGCCGCACAATCCCGCCCTCGCTGTGGGTAATCTTCATCCCCCCTGCCTCCCACCCCGGGTTAAAGCCCTTGACGTTGTTGTAAAGAAGCTGGTTGCCCTCAAGAACTAGCTCCGCGCCCCCTCCGCCCATGCCAAGCTGGCCGTTGTTGCGGCAAATGTTGTTGCGAATCACGTGCCCCCGACCGCGAAACGAAAGCCCCGCGCCGTTTGTCCACTCGAAAACGTTGTCCTCGACAACCCAGTGGTTGCCGCGGGCGAAAAGCGCGCCGTGTTGGGCGGGGTTTGCGCAAAAGCGAAAGATAAACCCGCGGACGCAAATATAGTCGCGCCCCTCGCCCTCGGCGCAAAAGATCACCGTGCGCGTGCTCGCCTCGACCAGATGCTCGCGCGGGTCGCTTCCGTCGGCAAGCCAAACGTAAAGCGCGCGCTGCTCGGTGTCCGCGCAGAACGTTCCCGGGGCCATCTCCGCGCGCGAAAGCACCTGGCGCAAGAGCTTGCCGTCAACGATTACCTGCTCGCAGCGGCCGACCAGCTTGTGCCGCTCGTCGTTGGGGTGGGTCATGAACCGATAGCGCCAGGGGCGATGGGAGAAGATCGGCTTGTCGCCCGGCTCACGGCGCCAGTCCTCGAGGACATCGGCGCCGGTAAGCACAACCCTCTCGCCCGCTGCCGCGCGAAAGACGATCGGCCGCCCGGGCGCCCCGCTGTTCTTAACGCGCACCTCTTCGCGATAGACCCCAGCGTGGACGATCACTTCGTCGCCTGCGCGTGCGACTTGCGCGGCCTTGGCCAAAGTGCGGAACGGCCGCTGGGCTGTCCCCGGGCCGGCGTCGGTAGCGTTGGGGTGGGCCGCGTTTACGTGAAACGTCGCTGCGAGGGAGCTTCCCCATGGAAAGAGCAAAACGAAGACGATCGCCCAGCGCATAACCAGGCCACTCCTTAACCGAAGGCGCTGCCTGGTTATTCGACGCCGAGCAAGGCGCGGGCCTCCTGAAGGATCCACGTAACTTGAGGGTCGGGCGGGCCAAACGCGGACGGCTCCCAGGGCTCGCCGCAAAGCTCAAGAGCCACCTGGCACAGCGACTCGCGTAGCGCGTCGGGGTCATAGCCCCCCTCGAGCACGACGACCGCCGGCGCCCCCGCTGCGCGAAACACGCGCCGGGCGAGCGCGCGGAAGCCCGCGCTGCTCATCCGCATCCCCGCGAGCATGTCCGCCTTGTGCGCATCGAACCCCGCGGAGACGACGAGCAGCTCCGGACGAAAACGCTCGAGCGCGGGCGCGATGAGCTCGCGCGCGACGAAGTCATACTCCGCATCGCCGCAGCCCGCGGGGAGGGGGATGTTGATCGTCGCCCCCTCGCCCTCGCCTTCGCCCGTCTCGGCGACGCCGCCCGTCCCCGGATAAAACGGCCACTGGTGCGTGGAGATATAAAGGATGTCGCCGCGGCGATAGGTTATCTCCTGCGTGCCGTTTCCATGGTGCACGTCCCAGTCGACAATGGCTACCCGCTGCGCCCAGCCCCGCTCCACGGCGGCGACCGCGCAAAGCGCCGTGTGGTTAAACACGCAAAAGCCCATGCCCCGCGAGGGAGTGGCGTGGTGCGCCGGCGGGCGGGCGAGGACGATCGCCGCGCTTAGCTCGCCCCGCGCCACGGATTGCGCGGCGTCGAGCGCCGCCCCGGCGCCAAACAGCGCCGCGCGATATGTCGCCGGGCAAATGTAGGTGTCGAAATCGAGCGCCGCACTGCGCCCGCTTAGCCCGCGAATGGTCTCGATATATTGCCGCTCGTGAATAAGGGCGAGGTCATCCTCGGACGCAGGGGCAAAGCTGCGCGCCACGCCCGCCCCTGCCAGGGCGTGGAGCAGCGCCTGGCCGAGCCCGGCGATGCGCTCGGGATTTTCGGGATGATACCCGGGCGGCCGATGCTCTAAGAAAACGTCGTGGTGATAAACGCCGACGCGGGCCACTGGCCCCAATCCCCCTCGTGAGCATCAAACATTCCCCAAAAACCGCTTGGTTTCGACCCTGCTCCAATGTTCTCGTTCCACGGCAAAGCGCGCCTGGGCGCCCGCTGGCGCTGCGGTGAGGTAACATCTGTTCAACAAAATCGCCGCCTGGCCGCTCAACGCTGCATGTCAGGCGCGACTACACGCGGCCCACGGCGGAAAAGCTCGCTGAGCTTCCGGTGAAGCCAATGCAACGAGCGCGGGGCAAGCCACTGCACGGGGCAACTGCCATAGGCCGCGCGCAGCCCGTGCCGCGCGCAAAACTCAAGCACCTCGGCGCTCGCCGCGCCGCCGACAAGCCACACGCGGGCAATCCCCAGCTCGTGGCACTGGCGCACCGCCTCCAGCGCCGCCTTGGCGGGCACGGCAACGAGCACTCCCTCCGGCGGGGGAGCAATGGAACGGAGGTCGGCGAAGCAGGGAACGCCGGCGATGCTCTGCGCGTGCGGGTTTACCGGCAAAACCTCGTACCCCTCGCGCCGCAGGGCGTCGAACAGCACGCGGCCGATCTTCCACCGCCAGCGCCGGCTCACGCCGACCACGGCCACCCGCCTAAGCTCGGAGAACTGCCGCACAGGGTCATCCATGTGGACCACCGCTTTGCCCCACGGCGCCGCTTTGCTCCGGCGGAAAGCGCGCGACAAACGCTGCGCCGATCGCCGCCCCGATGCACGCGCCGGCGAAAATGTCGCTTAGGTGGTGGCTGCCCACGAAAAACCGCGATAGCGAAACAGCGCTGGCAAGCACGTAGAACAATCCGCGATAGCGCGGATAATAGGCCGAAAGCACCGACGCCGCGGCGAACGACCAAGCGGCATGGCCCGAGGGAAACGCCCGCCAGTCGAGGTTTAGCGTAGGGCCATGAAACGCGCCAGCTACGCTCCCCCCAAGCGGCCGCTCGCGCCCGAAAACTGTTTTCAGCAGCTCCGTTGTTATCACCTGCGCGAGCGAGGCGAAAAGCAGCGTGCGCCCCGCGCGCGGCCCCTGCGTCCCGCCCCAGAGCCAAACGATGGCCACAACCAGCGCGCAGCCGTAAATCAAGAACGCTAACGTAAGCAGCTTGGCCACAAAAAACAAAACGTCCGCCAGCAAACCCTGGCGGACGAGCAGCGCCCCGGCGAGGGGCATCGTCCAGCGGTCGGTCGCCAGCAGCGCCACAACGCCCGCGGGCGCGAGCGCTGCCGCGGCAAACAACCCTAGGCGGCGCATGGCGGGCTTAGCTGTACAGCTCCTGTGTGATGCCGATGATCGCCCCGAAGCTTTCCGCGCTGAGGCTCGCCCCGCCCACGAGCGCCCCGTCAATATGCTCCTGGCGCATCAGCTCGCCGGCGTTTTCCGGCTTAACGCTCCCGCCGTATTGGATGCGAATCGCCTGCGCCGCATCGTCGCCCGCGACCTCGCGCACGATCTCCCGCGCCAGCGCGCACACGCGGTTGGCCTCGTCGGCGTCGCACGTCTCGCCCGTGCCGATGGCCCACACGGGTTCGTAGGCGAGAACGAGCCGGGCAACCGTCTCCGGGGCAAGGTCCTCGAGCGCCGCGTGAAGCTGCGCCGAGACGACCATATCGGTGTTCCCCGCGCGCCGCTCGTCGATCGTCTCCCCGAAGCAGATGATCGGCGTAAGTTCGTGCTCGACGGCGCAGAGGACCTTGGCGTGAACGGTCTCGTCGTTGTCCGCGAACAGGCCGTGGATGGCGCGCGTCATCCACTCCTCGGGCACGCCAAACCGCCCGCGACGCTCGGAGTGCCCGCAGATGACGTAATTGCAGCCCACGTCGCTGAGCATCGTGGGCGAGATCATTCCCGTATAGGCGCCGGATTCTTTGACGAACATGTCCTGCGCGCCGAGGGAGATGGGCAACTGCCCCTCGGCGATCGCCTGGCCCACGGGATAAAGCGCCGTAAACGGGGGGCAGACGAGGACCTCGACCTTGTCCGCCTGAGCGGCGGCGGGGCCCAACGCGCGCACGAGCTCCACGGCCTCGGCCACCGTTTTATTCATCTTCCAGTTACCTGCGATAAGGGGAACGCGCAAGTTCGCTCACCTCGATCTACTTGTCCTCCAGGGCCGCGACACCGGGGAGCTCCTTGCCCTCGAGGAACTCCAGCGAGGCGCCGCCGCCGGTGCAAATGTGGGTCATGGCGTCGGCGAAGCCCATCTGGCGCACCGCCGAGGCGGAATCGCCCCCGCCGACAATGGTCACCGCGCTGGACTGGGCCATGGCCTCGGCGATGGCCCGCGTCCCGCCGGCAAACGGCTCCATCTCGAACACGCCCATGGGGCCGTTCCAGATAATCGTCCCCGCGCCCTCGAGCGCGGCGACGAACCGCCCGGCGGTGTCCGGCCCGATGTCCAGCCCCTGCCAGCCCTCGGGCACGCCCTCCTCCACGGTAACGACCTTCGTCTCCGCGTCCTCGCGGAAGGCGCTTGCCGCGAGGATGTCCGAGGGGAGGAGGAGCTCCGTGCCCTTCTCCTTCGCTTCGTTAATGAGTCGCGCGCAGTCGTCGATTTTCTCCTCGTCGAGCAAGCTGTCGCCGATGGCATAGCCCTGCGCCTTGAGGAACGTATAGGCCATGCCCCCGCCGATGATCAGCTTGTCTACTTTGGGGAGGAGGTTTTCGATAACCCCGAGCTTATCGCTGACCTTCGCCCCGCCCAGGATGGCCACAAACGGCCGCTTGGGGTTTTCCAGGGCTTCGCTGAGCACCTGCAGCTCCTTCTCCACGAGAAAGCCGCTCACCGCGGGGAGATACTGCGTTACCCCAACGGTGCTCGCGTGGGCGCGGTGGCACGAGCCAAACGCATCGTTGACGAAGACATCGGCGAGGCTTGCCAGTTGCTTGGAAAACTCCGGGTCGTTGGCCTCTTCCTCGGGGTGAAAGCGGGTGTTTTCCAGGACAACGACCTCGCCGAAGTTCGCCTCCTGCACGGCCTTCTGCGCCGGCTCGCCCACGCAGTCCTCGGCCATGATCACCTTAGCCTCGATCAACTCACCCAAGCGCTCGGCGGCGGGGCGCAGGCTCATCTCAGGAACGACCTTCCCCTTCGGCCGACCCAGGTGCGAGCAGAGGACGACCTTTGCCCCCTGCTCCAAAAGGTAGTTGATCGTGGGCAACGAGGCCACGATGCGCGTATCGTCGGCGACCTTGCCCCCCTCCAGGGGAACGTTAAAGTCCACGCGCACGAGGACCGTCTTGCCCGCGACGTCAATGTCGCGCACAGACTTTTTCGCCATGGCGCAAAACCTCCGCTCTGCGAGAGTAACCGCTCGCCGGTGCAAGAAGCCCTCCGACAAGGTCGGAGGGCTCGCCCGCGTCGCCGCACGGCGTGGCTTTCGCGCGCCGCGCTAGAGCCCCTTGTCGATCATGAACTTAATCAGGTCGGCGACGCGCATGGAGTAGCCCCACTCGTTGTCGTACCAGCTCACGACCTTGGCCAGGGTGCCCTCGATCACCGTGGTCGAGGGGCCGTCGACGATCGACGAGCGGGGGTCGCCCTTGAAGTCCATGGAGACGAGCGGCTCTTCCTCAAACCCGAGGATGCCGTTCATCGGGCCTTCCGCGGCCGCCTTAAACGCAGCGTTAATCTCCTCCGCCGTCGTCTCCTTGCTCAGGACCACGGTCAGGTCCACCACGGAGACGGTGGGCGTGGGAACACGCATGGCAAAGCCGTCGAGCTTGCCCTTGAGCTTGGGCATGACGAGGCCGATGGCCTTCGCCGCGCCGGTGGTCGTGGGGATAATGTTCAGCGCGGCCGCGCGCGCCCGGCGCAGGTCCTTGTGGGGCAGGTCGAGCACGCGCTGGTCGTTGGTATACGAGTGCACGGTGGTCATCAGCCCGCGCTCGATGCCAAAGTTGTCGTCAAGCACCTTGCATACCGGGGCGAGGCAGTTCGTCGTGCACGAGGCGTTGGAGATAATGTGGTGGTTCGCCGGGTCATAGGCGTCGTCGTTTACCCCGAGGACGAGGGTAATGTCCTCGCCCTTGGCCGGCGCACTAATGATCACCTTCTTCGCCCCGGCGGTAATATGCTTGCTCGCGCTCTCGCGGTCGCGGAACACGCCGGTGCTCTCCACGACGATCTCCGCGCCCAGCTCGCCCCAGGGGAGGTTTGCCGGGTCGCGCTCGCAGAGGACGAGAAACTCGTCGTCGTCCACGCGCAGCTTGTCGCCCTCCACGCGAATGTCCGCTTCGAACCGGCCGTAATTGGAGTCGTACTTCAGCAGGTGTGCGTTCGTCTCCGGGTCGGTAATGTCGTTGACGGCGACGACGTCGATCTCATCGGCATAGTGGTCGTGGATCGCCTTGTATACCTGCCGACCGATGCGCCCGAACCCGTTGATGCCGACCTTTACTGCCACGGTTTCTCGCCTCCAATTCACCAAAACCTGCCCGCGCGTGCGGGCAGGCCCTGTGTTGTTCTCCTTGGGGGAATCTCCTCCCCTTGCGCAACTTCCGCTATTCTCCGCCGCGCCGCGAAGATCCTTTGTTTTGCTTTTTTCGCGCCCCGCGCTAGCTCAGCCCGAGCAGCCGGGCCATCGTCTCTCCCATTACCTTGCGCCGCGTCTGCTCGTCAAGCTGTATCCCCTCGAAAATGCGGTTCATGTCCTCCAACACGAGGCCAAAGTGGCGGTAGTGAACGTCCGTGCCGAAGACGACTTTCTCAAATGCGCCCGTCCACCATAGCGTCTCGCGAAACCAGGAGATCTCCTTGTGCTGGCGCCAGCCCACCGCGTCGCCGGTGAGGTCTACATAAACGTTAGGGTGCACGCGGGCGAGCATTGCCGTCTCCTCGTGCCAGGGCACGCCGAGGTGGGGGATGATGATCGTCAACCCCGGGAAATGGCGGGCCACGGCGTCGAGAAAAATTGGCCGCAGCCAGGCGGAGTTGACGTTATAGCGCTTGTCGTGCGCGTGGCGGGGGAGGATCGTGCAGTGCACCAGGGCGGGCAGATGCCGCGCCTCGGCGCGCTCGTAAAGAGGGAAGAACTCCGGGCTGTCATAGGGGCCCGCGGGCGAGGTGAACTTTATCGCGCGAAACCCCTCGTCGGCCAGGCGGTCTATCGCCTCGGGCTGGTCGATCCCCGGGCGCAGGGTGCCCACGCCCACGATGCGGTCCGGATGCGCGCGAAACGCCTCGCGCACGGCGTCGTTCGAGGGCATCCCATACTGCGGCCCCAGCGCGCTGAGGCAAATCTTGTCGATTCCGTGTTCATCCGCGGCGCGCAGCAGACCGTTAACGTAGTCCTCTTCTGCTTCTAGGTGCGCGTGTGCGTCAATAACCATGCGGCGACACCCTCCCGCGATGCACAGGTTGGGCTAAAGCTGCCCGAGGATGGCATGCAGCCCGGCAAGGCAGCGCCGCGCCGCCTGCTCCGGCTCGAACTCCTTCGGCCGCGGCCCGAGAACCTCGATGGACAGAAAGTCGCGATAGCCCATCTGCTTGAGCGCCCCGAGAAACCCGCGCAGGTCAATAACCCCCTCGCCCGGCAACAGTCGCTCGTTGTCGCGCTGCTCGGCAAGCGGCCGGTCGGGGGCGTCGTTAACGTGCACGTGCACAATGCGCTCGCGCCCCAGGGCAAGCAGGTCGTCCACCGTTGCCCCGCTGGTAAACCAGTGGAACGAATCAAGCAGCAGCCCTGCCCCCTCGCCCAAGCGGTCGGCAAGCTCCAGCGCGCCGGCAATAGTGTGGATAAACTCGTACTTCTTCCCCTGGCGCACGTGAGCGGGGGCGACGAATTCTATCCCGAAGCGAACCCCGTGATCGCGGAGGATGTCCATCACCGGGCGAAGCCGGCTCACGTGAAAGGCCATGTTTTCCTCGTAGTCCAGCTCGTCGGAGCCGGGCATAATCCACGTGCACGTACGCGGGCAGTCGAGGGCCACGGCGAGCTCACACAGCGCGGGCAGCTCGGCAAGCCCCGCCTGAAAGCGCTCCTCGCTTGCGCGAAAGTCTACGGGAAGCCCAAACGCCGCCGGGCGCACGCCCGCGGAGTCAAACAGCTTGCGCACGGCCTCTACGCCCTTGCGCTCGGCCATCTCCGCCGCGGCGTGGATATTGAGGTCGGCCCCGCCATAGCCCACGCGGCCCGCCGTGCGCACAAACTCCTCGAGGGGCATCTGGCCGACGATCGTTGGGTTAAGGCTCGGGATCATCCAGCCTCGCCTCGCGGCAGCGGCTCACTGCACTTATACCGTTCCCCGGCGAGGGGCAATGTCCTGCCTTTTTCTCGCCCGCCAAAGGCGTTTTCGCTAGCGCTTTACGGAGAGAATGCGAAAGCCGCCCGGGGGCACGACGAGCTCCACCGCGCCCCCGCGCACAGCCAGCCGCTCGCCGGAGAGCACATCGCGCACCACGGCACCGCCGGAAAGGGCTGGGCCAAACAGCTTCGCCCGCGCCCCGCGCGGGTTGAGGTAGCCCGGGTCAATGAGCACCGCGCGATACTCTCCGCCCCACCGTTGCGCAGAGAGGAACGCCCCCTCGGCGCGCAGGGGAAGCTCCGCTGCGCGCTGCGCCAAGAGCCGTTCCACCTCGCCCCGCGCCTCGTCCGGAGCGAGCCACCTGCCGCCCAGGCGCACGCGGTTGCCGTCGGTGACCACCAGCGTGCGCCCCCCGCCCAGGCCCTGCGCGCACAGCGCGGGGACGATGGGCACAAGGCCAAACGGCGTTTGGGGGAAGAGCCCCTGGCAGAAGCGCGTCAGGCCGTAGGCGTAGGCGCCGAAGTAGTAGCGGGGCACCGTTTGCACGCAACAGCGCACGCCGAGAAAGCCCTCGCGCAGGGGCGTGCCCACCCGCCCCGCCGGGCTGCCTACTTTGCCCGCGCCGGCCGGCGGAGATGGGCGATCATAGACAATAGCCAGCGGCGACAGCCCTACGACCTGCTCCGGCGCCGGGGGAAGCAGCGCCCGCTTGCGCATTAGCTCCTGCAAAAGCTCGCGGTGCAGCTTTGCCTCGGGGTCGAGCGTTACCTGGCGCGTGAGGAACTTCTGCCCGCCCTCGATGTGGAAATACGAACAGCCTAAAGCCGCCGCGGCAAGGTCCATGCGAAAGATAATGTCCGGCGGGCAAACGCTTTCGTGCTCGACCTTGGTTACGATCTGCCAGTTAACGTTCCAGTGCTGGCTCGACATCCCCCAGTCGTCCACCGCTCCGGCAAGCCACAGGCCAACCATGCCCCCGATTGTCAGCTCCGGGGCGTGGGCGTTGTTGCTTGCGAGCATGGGGACGATTACCGAGCGATACTGCGGCTTAAACCAGCGCTCGGCTACGCGCCGGTCGGCCACGAGAAACGCCCAGCAGTCGTACATTTCCTTAAAAACAACCTTCTTGCCATGCGCCGCGCACAGCTCAAGCAGCCCATCCACCCAATCCATCCACTGCCAGAACACGTCGGAGGGATACTCATAGACGTTCTCGGCAAGGTAAAACCCGCGGCAGTAGCGCGGCGCGGCCTCGACCGTCTTCCGCGCCGTCTCTAGGGTTATCCACGGCCGCGCGCCGTGGTCGCAGAAGAACAAAAAGGGGATTTCGTTTTCCTCGCAAATGCGCGCGACGTTAACGATTTGCTCCTGCGAGATGGGGGCGCTGCGGTGGAGCTCCACGGGGAGCTCCTTCATCCAAAACATAAGGACAAACTCAAGCTCGGCGCTTTGCCGCTCGCGCACGAACTGCCACACGCGCAAAATGCGCTCGCGCGTGGGTGGGCTGACGAACAGGATAATGCGAAACTTGCGCCCCGGGCGCACCGCCTCGGGCAGGGCGAGCGGGGCCATTGCCTGCACCGCCTGATACACCCGCTCGGCCTCGCGCACGCAGGGGTCGTCTCGCGCGAAGCTCTCTAGGTCGTTTTCCTTCCCGCGCAACAGGGCCAGCTCATAGTATGCCCCGTCGTGAAAGCCGCCCGAACCCAGATAAAGCAGCGCTGGGGCAGTGGGCGAGGGCGAGAAGTCCATAATGGGCAGGCGGCTGGCGCAGGAGAACAGCTCCGCGCCGTCGCTGCGCAAAACGCGCAGGCTCCGCCGCCCGCAGAGAATAACCTCCCTCCCGCGCACCTCGGGCAACACATCGCTTGCCGCGGCCAGGGCAATGTCGCGCGCGCGCTCGCGCGGGGTAAAGCGCCATTTCTCCGAGCCATCTCCGCGCAGGACAAACGCCCGGCCCCCGCTTGCCCCGGCGACGATCTCCGGCGCTTGGTCGCCGTCCAGGTCGGCGATGTTTACCGTAGACACGGTGAGCGAGCCGGCAATGTCCGGCGGGCGGAATGCCCACAGCCTATGCCCGGCGCTGTCCAGCGCGGCGAGAAAGAGCCCTTGCGCCTCAAAGCCCACGACGACCTCCGCTTTTTCGTCGCCGTTAATGTCGCCTACGGCAAGGCCCGCCACACGGGGGCCGCCGAAGTTTGCCTGCCACAGCTCTTTTCCCGCGCCGGACAGGGCGTAGACCGTGTTACCCGAGCCGACGACAACCTCGCCCTTGCCGTCGCCGTTCAAGTCGCCGATGGCCACGCGGGCGCAGCGGTTGTCGTCAAACGGGCGCTTCCAAAGCAGCCGGCCGGCGAGGTCGAACAGATATACGTTTTCGGCAACGTCCATGGAAGCGACGGCGATTTCCTCTTCCTCATCGCCGGCGACATCGCCCAGAGCGAGGGATACAGGCAGCCCGCCGACATCGAGCTTAAGCCGCGGCTGGCCCTTATCTTGCAGGACAACAAGGTTGTCCAGCCGGCCGAGGAGCAGCTCGTCTTGCCCGTCGCGGTCAGGGTCGCCCGCGAGAAGACAGAACAGGGGCTGGGCGCAAGGTTTGCGCGAAAGCTTTAGCGCAAGCGAAAGGCGCTGGGCAACTTTCTCCGGCCGCCTCTGCAGGGCAGCGAGCGACACTTCGTCGAACCACACCTCGCCCGGGCCGTTCAGAGCGAGCGAGAGCACCACGCGCACCGCCGACTTGGGCAGGCGCAGCGTGCGCTTTTGCTCGCGCCAGCTTCCCCTCCACGTGGGAATGACTACCGCCCACTGCCCGCTCAGGCGCTTGCCCGCGGCATCGAATATCTCGACAAAAACGCCCGCCGACGAGGCAAGCTCGCTGTTTTTGCAAAAGAGCGAAAGCTCATACTCCCGCCCGCCCGTTACAGAGACTCCCTGGCGAACGCCGACCGGCTTAAACTCGCCCTTGTTCGTGCTTACGATATATAAGCAGGCTTTGCCAAACGCCCGCGTCGCGCCCTCGATGCGCACCTCCGTCCCTTGGGGCAGAGGGCGGATAAGCTCCCAGCCTGCCAGTTGCTGCTCAAACCCGCCGTTGGCGAGCAGGTTCGGCTGCTGTCTCGCCGCCCGACTGCAGCAAAGCAAGAGCAATGCGAAAGCCACCACTGCCTTGGCGCGCCGCATAAGCTTCCTCCTGCACTGCCCCGCTGCCACCTTTTGCCAAAGGGCAAGGGCCGGCGCTAGCGGGGAAACTGCAACTGCGCAAGCGATATTACCTCGCCGGTGTTTTTCGGCAACAGCTTCCACAGCCCCCCGCTGGGGCGAATCTCCCCGTCCCACGGCTCGCGCGAGGGCTTAACCGCCCGCTTTTGCTCGGGGGGCACGCCCTGCTTGTCGAGCAGCTCGTCCCACAGCTTCGCCGGCGCCTTGGCCGGGGTATAGGGCACGAGGCGGCCCTGCTTGGGCTTGCCGTACAAGTCGAAAAACTCAAGCTTTGCCGTGGCCGGCGTGCGCGTCGTGTCCATGGTAATCATGCCAAACGCGCACTTCTCCGGCCGCCGCTCCCACAGCCTGCCCGCCATCCACTCGTGCAGGTCATACCCGTCCCACGTCTCGCCCGGGCGAACGCTAATTTTGCAGGCGTGCTGGTCGCCCCCGAGGAGGATTATGCCGGTGACCCGATAGCGCCGAATCTGCTCAAGCAGCCAGTCGTACTCATAAGCATAGCGGTGGTTCCACGCCTCTTGCCCGCCGCAGTTCCAGCTACTGCCGGAGACGAGGAACTTAAAGTCCGCCCCTGACGCGGCGAGCGCGCGCACGAGCCACTGGCGCTGCTCGCGCCCGAGCATCGTCTTTTGCGGGCCGTCGGGGTCGTTGTCGGGCGAGCGGTTATAGCGCACATCGAGCAGGAAAAACTCCGCCCGGCCGATGACAAACCGCGACCATATCCCCTTGCTGCGCCGCGCTTCGGGCGCCGGGTTAGGCCAAATCTCGAAAAACGTCTTCAGCGAGCGCTCCTTGCCCCGCTGCCTGCGGTCGGAGTTGTTTTCCCCATAGTCGTGGTCGTCCCAAATGGCGTAGATCGGCGTATGCGCGGCAAACGCGGCAAACCAGCGGTCGGCGCGAAAGTTAAGGTACATCCGGCGCTGCACGGCGGGGTCGGTGGTGTTGGAGTAAATGTTGTCGCCCATAAGGATGAACAGGTCCGGCCGCTTGCCGTCCACCGCGCGCCAAGTGATCTGCTCCCCAGGGTCGCGCGCCAGCGAGTGGCCAAAGCCAACGCGAGTTATTGCGCGCGTGCCGGGGCGGGGGAAGGTGCGAAACCATTGCTCCACCGTCGCCCGCTGGGGCTCGCCGTCGAGAAGCACGGTGTAGCGGTAGACCGTGTTCGGCGAAAGCCCAACGAGCTGCACCGTGCCGCAGAAGTTGTCCTCGGCAACAAGTTTCGCCCGCGGCGAGACGATCGCTTCGCCGCCCCCCTCCTGCTGCGCACGCACGCGCAGCTCGCACGGGCCATCGGCGCGCACCCAAATCGTCGCCGAGCGCGAGGTGGTGTGCCCTACAATCGGGCCGTGGGTTAGCCGAGGCGCCCCCTGGGCGCCCGGCGCCGACAAGGGAAGGATAGCGAGAACAATTGCCCAACGCCACATTCGGCCGCTCACAAAGGCCCACCCCCTTGTTTTTTTTCGGCAAACCCGCCGCAGGCTCAGTTCGGAGGAATCGCCCCTGCACCTGCCGTATTGGCTTGCGCGCGCGGGGACAACGGGCGCCCGCGTCGCTTCTCGCGGCAAGGCAAACGGCGCGCCCGATTGTCAAACAGCCTCGGGAGGGCCGGAAATGAGCGCCGCGCTGTGCGGGCTAGTTGCCTGCCTGGCACTTGCCCTACGTGCCGCGGGGGAAACGGGCGAAAGCAGGCAGGCCCTTATCCCGACGATCGATGGCGAGTGGTGGACCATCGCCCGCAACCCCGACCTGGGAGAGCTCACCGGCCCCAAGCAGCAGCCTGTGGACTTCGCCATCTGGCAAGCCGCCGACGGCACATGGCAGCTCTGGTCGTGCATTCGGCACACGTTGTGCGGGGGCAATACCCGGCTGTTCTACCGCTGGGAGGGGCAAGCGCTTACCGACCGCGACTGGCGGCCCATGGGCATCGCCATGCAGGCCGACCCACAGTTCGGCGAATCACCCGGCGGGCTGCAGGCGCCGCACGTGGTGCGCGTGGGCGACCTCTTTTACATGCTCTATGGCGGGTGGAGCAAAATTTGCCTTGCCACAAGCACCGACGGCAAGACGTTCCGCCGCTGGCGGAACGCCGAGGGAAAGTCCATTGTATTCCAGTCGCCCGACGAGCCCGGCGCGCGCGACCCAATGGCCATTTTGGTGGGCGACCTGTGGCACTGCTATTACACCGCACACCCGGACGGCCGGGGCGCGGTTTACTGCCGCACGTCGCGCGACCTGAAGGCTTGGAGCGGGTCGAAAATCGTCGCGTTTGGCGGGCGCGCGGGGACAAACGCCTGGTCCGCAGAATGCCCGCACGTTGTTTTTCGCCACGGCTACTACTACCTGTTTCGCACACAGCGATACTCGCCAAACCCGCAAACAAGCGTCTACCGCTCAAAAGACCCCATGTATTTCGGAATAAACGACGACAGTTTATTCGTGTGCACCCTGCCTGTTGCCGCTCCGGAGATCGTCAGGTACAACGGGCAGGACTATATCGCTGCGCTTCGGCCAAAGCTGGATGGTATTCGGGTAGCAAAGTTAAATTGGGTAGCGAGAAAACTTTGAATTGTGGTATATCGAGCAGCACATAGGGGCGAGGAGGAAGTGTTGGACATGATTTGTTTGCGGGGAGCCGTTGCAACTTTACTATTCGCGTTCCTTGGGCTTAGTTTTGTGGCGCTTGCCCAATCGCCTGCGCAGATAGGCCTGCGGATCAACCCGGAGAACCCGCATTATCTCATTTACAACGGAAAGCCGTTTTTCATCATCGGCAGCGGAATGGAGTCGCACTGCCAGCCGTGGAGCCGCACGCCCGAGCAATGGCGGGCATATTTGGATATGCTGAAGCGCAACGGATTTAACCGCGTACGCTTTTTCCTGTGGGACTTTTGCTGGGCGGACGAGCTTCTTCCCACGTTCTCCCCCTGGAAAGTAAAGGACCCGAAGAACTTTGACTATGATCTTACGCAGTTCAACCCCAAATATTGGGAGCTGATAAAGCAAATACTACAAATGGCCCAGGAAAGGGATATTGTCGTCGAGTATAACCTGTTCGACTACTGCTGCCTTGAGGACCGCAAGGGCCACCTATGCTGGACGAAAAACCCCCTTTCCGCGGAGCACAACAATGGCGGGGCCATTCCTGGAAAGAAGGGGAAGCCCAGCATATATATGTTCGCAGACTACTCGAATCTCGATCTTTTCCAGGAAAAGTTTGACCCTAATTGGTCCTGGCCAAAGAAAAACCAATGGCTTCAGCAGCTTTACGTTAAGTATACGATAGACCAGCTCGGCTCGTTCCCGAACATATATTGGGAGATCATGAACGAACAAGGGTGGAACAAGGTTGAACCCAACGGCCCCAAATGGACGGCGCACTGGCTCGCCTTCCTGGACAAGTACGACGGCCACCGCCACCTGCGCTCGATCAACGCCGCTGACGTCTACGACGAGCTGGAGGGAATGGACATCGTTTGCGAACACCCTATTCCCTATTTCAACCGGCGCGAGCTCGACCGCCCGGAACGCATCGTGGCCATCGTCCACCGCAACTTAAGGTTCGGCAAGCCGGTGGTCTGTGACGAAACGGGTTTCTTTCCCCCGCAAAAGTCCACCGCGGACGAGCAGTGGCGCAGCTATACCCCCGAGCAGTTGGCCAACGAGCGGCGCGGGTTTTGGTATGCCTTCGTCGCTGGCGGGCAGTGGACGGCGGTATGCTGGCAGGACTTCCGCGAGCGCGACACCCACCGCTGGATCCGCCACCTCGCCTGGTTCGTCAAGCAAGTGCCCTATTGGAAAATGGCCCCGCACGACGACCTCGTCCAGGGTGGGCACTGCCTGGCGCGGCCGGGGAAGGAATACGTCGTTTACCTGGGGCATGGGGGAACGACGACCGTTGACCTGGGCGGCACGCCGGCCCAGCGCTTCCGCGCGCAGTGGCTAAACCCGCGCACAGGCGAGCTTTCGCCGGCGAAGCTCGTCGCCAAAGGCCGCCGGGCCACGGCAACCGCGCCCTCGCGCGAGGACTGGGTGCTTTGGCTGCGCGCGGAGTGAACAGCGCGGCCGCCGCGCGCGTAGTTGTCTTATAAACGGCGTTGTCGTACGCTATATATGAGAGCCCAGGGTGCGGGAGGTGAAATATGGCGCGACCGCGGTTCGCCCCGAACGAGTGGCGGCGCGAAGACGGGACGATCTTCCGCGAAACGCCGGAACGCGCCCTGCTCGTGGGGCTGGACATGGGCAACGGCGATATCGACCGCTCCATGGCCGAGCTGCATGAGCTGGTGGAGACGGCGGGCGCCGAGCCCATTGATGTCGTTGTCCAGCGCCTGGACAAGCCCAACCCGCGCACCTATGTGGGCAAGGGCAAGGTCGAGGAATTGCGCGACATCTGTCGCGCTGAGGATATCGAAATCTGCGTTCTCAACGACCCGGTAACGCCTCTTCAGCAGCGCAACTTGGAGCGCGAGCTCGACGTTCCCATTGTCGACCGCGTGGAGCTTATTTTAGACATCTTCGCCCAGCGGGCGCGCTCGCGCGAGGGGCAGCTTCAGGTAGAGCTCGCCCAGCTTACCTACCTTCTTCCGCGGCTCGCCGGGCGCGGGCACATCCTCTCTCGGCTCGGCGGCGGAATAGGCACCCGCGGACCAGGCGAGACGGCGATCGAGATTAACCGGCGGCGGATCCGCCTGCGCATTAACCGCCTGCGGCGCGAGATCGCCGAGCTTACCGCGCGCCGCGCGCTCGAGCGCAAGTCGCGCGAGGAGGCGGGGATGTTTACCGTAGCCCTCGTGGGCTACACCAACGTGGGCAAGAGCACGCTGCAAAACGCCCTCTGCGGCGCGAACAGCTTTACCGACGATAAGCTCTTCGCCACGCTTGACCCCACGGTCAAGGCCCTCGAGCTAGAGGGCGGCCAGCGCGTGCTTGTTGCCGACACGGTGGGGTTTATCGAGCGCCTCCCTCCGCAGCTCGTCGCCGCGTTCTCGGCGACGCTCGAGGAGACGATCCGCGCCGACCTTCTCGCCCATGTCATCGACGCCACCGACCCGGCCACGCCGGAGAAAATTACCGCGGTGCTCGGCGTGCTGGAGCAGCTCGGTGCGCTGGACTCGCCGACGATTACCGTAGTGAACAAAATCGATGCGGCAACGCCCGAGCAGCTCGCCCAAATGCCCGAGCCGGGCGAGGACTGCGTCTGGGTCAGCGCGCTTTCCGGCGAGGGGATCGCCGAGCTGTGCCAAATCATCGAAAGGCACGCCGCGGAGCAACTGCGGCGGATGACTCTGGTCCTACCGTTTGACCGGCTCGACGTGCTCGACGAGGTCCATCGCCGCGGCCAGGTTATTGAGGAGAGATACGACGCGCAGGGCGTGCGGCTTGTCGCCGAGGTTCCGCGCGACCTGGCGAGCCGCTATCGCCAGTTTGCCGCGGCATAGGCGCGGGGCGTGCTCCGTGCCGCTCGTGGGCGGCTTTCTCAAGCTAACGATCGCGGAAAAGAGGTGGCAAGGTGAGCGACAAACGCGGCGGCGGCCTTACCCGGCGGGATTTCTTGCGGGGGACGGGGCTGGGCACGTTGGGTTGGGGCCTGGCCCTCGCTATGGGCTGTGCCCGCGAGGGCGACGGGGCGCCCCCGCAGCCCGAGGCGAAACAGGCTGCCCAAAAGCGCACGAAGGTGGTCATCGCGCGCGACCGCGCGGCGCTGCAGCCCGACGGGCGGGCGGATGCTGGCGTCGTTAAGGCGCTCCTGGAAAAAGCGCTGTGCGAGCTCACTGGAAAGGGCTCGCTCAGCGAGGCGCTTGGAGAGTTCGTTAGGCCCACAGATCGCGTGGGGGTTAAGCAAAACGTTATGATGACCCCCGTACATAAAGAGGTGCTTTACGCCATTTGGGAGGGGCTTAAGGACCTCGGCGTCCCCGCGGAAAACGTTATCACCTGGGACCGCCGGCAAGGCATCCGGGGCTATTGGGGCGGGAAGAGCGTGGCAATCGGTTTCGACGGCGACGGCGTGGCCACAGTATGCTCGCAGTTTGCCGATGTGCTGATCAACGTTCCCGGGCTTAAGTCGCACTGGCTTTCGGGAATCGGCGTGTGCTTGAAGAACTGGGCCGGCGCCCTTTCCGGCCTTGACGTCCGCGACAAAAACACCCGCTGGCCGATTCACAAGCGCGGTTGTCAAGACATTGGCATGATCCAAGCGCACCCGGCGATCAAAAGCAAAGCGCGGCTGTGTATCGTGGACGCCCTTCGCCCTCTGTGCCACGGTGGCCCGCAGGTTAACCCCCAATATTTGTGGGACTATTGTGGTATTGTAGTGGGGACGGACGCCGTGGCGGTAGACCGCGTATGTATCGAGATAATTCAGCAGCGGCGAAACGAGTTGCGCGGCGAACCGTGGCCCATTAGCCCGCCGCCAAAACACGTGGCAGTTGCCGCGGAGAAATATGGGCTGGGCGTTGCGGACCTGGACAGTATTGAGGTAGTCAACGTTTAAGCAGCGTTATTTATTGTGCCTCCTAACTTCCCGCTGTTTGTGGACGGAGAAAGCGGCGCAATGCGTTGGGCTTTGGTTTTGTTTTTGTGTTTGGGTTGTTCCTGTGGGTGCCAAGGGGCAAGGGCGCCTGAAAGCGCCAACGCGGAGGGAGAGCACGTGAACGACCGCGCGCCGGAAAAGCCCGCGCAAGCTTGGGCCATGGAGGAACTGATCCAGCGCGCGCTAAGCGCCTGCGCAGTCCCCGGGCTTGCGCTTGCCGAAGAGCCGCTGTCGTTTAACCGAGAGAACCTACATCGCTACATGAACGGCGGCGCAGAGCGCTATTTGGGCTATAGCTTCGATGCGCTCGTTGTCGCCCGCCTGCGGCACGAACAGGATGAGTACTGCGTTGAGCTTTATCATTTCGCCAACGCCGCCGACGCCTACGGCATATGGTCCACCGATTGCGTAGGTGAGAGGGTAGCCGTGGGGCAGGGGGCAACCTATGGCAGGGGACTGTTGCAGTTTTGGCGAGGGCATTTTTACGCGCGCGCATACCACAAAAGATACCGCGACAGCACAAGGGAATTAATTCTCGCAATCGGCCGCGCGTTGGCCGACGCTATTGCGGAGGATTCCCCGCCTCCCGAGATACTTGGTTTTCTACCGCAAAAAGGGATCGCCAGCACACCAATATACTTCCACGAGCAGGCAATGCTCGACCACATCTACTTTTTAAGCGAGGAAAACCTGCTTTCTCTTGGGCCGAGCGCCGAAGCGCTTTTTGCCGAATATCAGTCCGGAAAAGAGAGGGCAAAGATACTCATCGTTCGCTATCAAAAAGACATTGCAGCGCAGGCGCATGCGAACTTTGTCTCACAGTACCTCGAGCTTGCGCCGAAAAACGAAGCCCAGGCGGCACAACTTGAAAACGGCCTGTGGACGGGAACCATGCCGCCTCGGGGGCGAACGTTGGTTGTTGTGCTTGACGCGACGAGCGAACGGCTGTGCCGCGAGCTTCTTGCGCAGACGGCGCGGCGGCTACGGTAGAAAAGCTAGCCGCCCAGGACGTACTCCAGCGGAACATACTCCATGCCAAACGAGTCGGCCACGGCGCGGTGTGTAATTTTTCCGTCGACAAGCTGCACGCCCCGGGCGAGGGCGGAGTCTGTGCGCGCCGCTTTCTTCCAGCCTAGGTCGGCAATAGCGCAAACGTAGCGCAGCGTTGCGTTGGTTAGCGCCCACGTCGAGGTGCGGGGCACCGCCGCGGGCATGTTCGGCACGCCATAGTGCAGCACCCCATGCTTGACAAACACGGGGTGCGAATGCGACGTCGGCCGCATCGTCTCCACGCTCCCCCCTTGGTCAATGGCTACGTCAATGATTACCGACCCCTCCTTCATCTCGCGCACCATCTGCTCGGTGATCACCTGCGGTGCGCGCGCTCCTGGGACAAGCACGCTGCTGATCACGAGGTCGGCGTAGGCCACGGTTTGAGCGATGGTGTAAGGGTTAGAGATAAGCGTTATTACGCGCCCGCGGACGACGTCGTCTAAGTGCCGCAGGGGTTCGTAGTTGCAATCGAGCGCGGTTACGCTCGCCCCCAACCCCGCAGCCATTTTCACCGCGTTTAGCCCAACCACGCCGCAGCCGATTACGGCAACTTCGGCCGGCGCCACACCGGGCACGCCAGCGAGCAAAATCCCTCTCCCTCCGGCGTGGCTTTCCAGCAGCCGCGCACCCACTTGCACGGCAAACCGCCCAGCCACCTCGCTCATCGGAACAAGCAGGGGGAGCGTCCCATCGTCGAGCTGCACCGTTTCGTAGCCGATGCCCACCACCCCGCGCTCGAGCAGGGCGCAGGTCAGCTCGCGCGAAGAAGCGAGGTGGAGATAGGTAAACAGCACTTGGCCGCGGCGGAGCAGGGGAAGCTCCGGCTCCAGCGGCTCCTTAACCTTAAGCACCATCTCCCCGCGCTCATAAACCTCGCGCGCGGATGACACAACCTCCGCCCCGTGGGCGCAATACTCCTCGTCGCGAAACCCCGAGGCCAGTCCCGCGCCGGCTTCGATGACCACCCGATGGCCGCGCTCTACAAGGCTTGCCACACCTGCGGGGGTTATCGCTACGCGGTTTTCCCCGTCCTTAATCTCCCGGGGCACGCCGATGACCATCCACGCTCACCTCCGCCCCTGCGCGCCTTGTCGCTCGCACCGCGCCTAGCTAGCGCAGGCTTGCTACTGTTGTTCGGCAAGCCGCTTGGCCAGCTCGTATGTCCGCTTTGCCAGCTCGGAAATCGAGCATCGGGAGAAGCCCACCACCGCGCTGTGCAACGTATCGTTGAGGGGTTCGATCCACTCCGCGGGCAGCCCGCTTGCCCCGCGCATCACACCGACGATCGACCCCGCCGTCGCGCCCGTGCAGTCCGTGTCCCACCCGCCCATAACTGTTGTGCACACTGTTTTGGCAAAGTCGCCCTGGCCGTAGTAGAGGCCCATGATAATCAACGCCGCGTTGTTGATCGTATGCACCCTGTGGTAGCTTCCGTATTTTTCCTGAATGCGGGCCAGGGTTTGCTCAAAGCTTTCCTCGCTCTTGCTCCACTCCGCGGCGTCGAGGATCGCCTCCCGCAGGCGGCAGTTGCGCGGGATCTCGGAGAGGCCGGCCTCGATAATCTCATCAACGTCGTCGGTGGCGAAAGCCGCGGCGAGGAGAGCAGCGAAAAACATTTCGCCGTAAATTCCGTTTTTCACGTGCGATAAGCAAGCGTCGCGGTGGGCGAGCTCGGCGGCTCTCTCCGGCTGCCCGGGGGACACCCAGCCCCAAATGTCCGCGCGAATTTGCGCCCCGATCCACTCCCGATAGGGGTTGCGATAGGTGGCGGACTCCGGCGGCCAGCGGTCGTTGACGAGGTTGCGATAGGCGGCGCGTTCTGCGGTGTAAACGCAGTGATAGGGGAGGCGGGCGAGCCACGTGCGGGCAATGTCGCGGCTGGTCAGCTCGGGCCCGTGCTCCTCAACCGCGATGAGGCCCACGATGGGGTAGTCCATGTCGTCGTCGCGGGGCATGGCCGCGATTTTCCCCCGACGCCACTCCGGCGGGCCGCCGGGCTGAAGCTCCGGGTTAAGACCCGGTGCCTCGGGCCAGTAGCCGTCGAGGGGATAGCGCCCGATGGCCTCAAGCGTTTGGCGAATGCGCTCCGCGGGCCAGCCTTCCACCGGCTTTCCCAACAGGCAGCCCGCGCAGCGGCCGAGCCAGCCCCCGAGGATCTTATCCCAAAGCTGCTCCTCGCTGAGCTTTACGGGCAGCCGGCGAGGGCCCTCCGGCCGCGCGGCGCGGATGGCTTCCAGCGCCGAGGGCTCCTCGAACGGAAAGTCCTGGCGAATGGCCAGGCCGGTGGCGTCGAGCACAGCATAGCAGGCAGCACAGCTTTCCTCCGGCCCGTGGTCCGCGGCGGCCTCGAGTTCCTTCTCCAGGTGCGCTATGTCGTAGCCCTCCTCGGCGAGCTGGCGCAGCTCGTCGCGGGCTAGGGCAAGCAGCTCGGAGCGCTGGGCCATGCTCCTCCCCTCCCCTCGTCGGGGCGGCTGCGGCGCTTCTTGATACCACAGCCCACGCGGCGGGGCAAGGGCCACGCCTCGCCGCGCCTGCCGAAGGCCTTCCCCAAACCCCCAAAGAACACGATAACACCGATGGTCAACCTTGGGGAAAAGATTCTTAACGCCATCCAGCGCGACTTCCCGCTCGCTAGCCGGCCGTTTGCCGCTGTCGGCCAGCGCCTGGGGCTTTCCGAGGAGGAGGTCCTCGCGGAGCTGCGGCGCCTGCGCCAAACCGGGGCCCTGCGGGCCATCGCCGTGGTCTTCGAGCCCCGGCGCCTGGGCTACGTGGGCGGGCTGTGCGCGATGAAAGCCCCGCGCGAGCGCCTGGACGAAATCGCCGCGCTGGTCAACCGCTACCCCGAGGTAACGCACAACTACAGCCGCGACCACGCCTATTGCCTGTGGTTTGCCCTCGTCGCCCGGTCGCGCGAGCGCATCGAGGAGATCGTCCGCGAGCTGCGCCAGCGGACAGGCATAGCCGACATTTTTCCCGTCTACACGCGCCGGCGGTTTAAGATCTCCGCTACGTTTCGCTTGGGCGAGGAGGAGCCCGTCGAAGACGTCCAGCCCGCGCAAGAGCAAGCTGCGGCAAAGGCGCCCCCGATCGTCCCCGCCCTCGTGCGCGAGCTGGCGCGCGGGCTAGAGCTCGTCGAAGAGCCGTATGGGGAGCTTTCCCAACGCGTAGGAATGCCCCCGCAGGAGATCATCCGGCACATCCGCGGCTATCTGCAAAGCGGCGTTGCGCGGCGCTTTGGGGCGCTCGTTCGCCCCACGGCGGCCGGCGTCGCGGCAAGCGCGATGATCGTTTGGCGCGTGCCCGGGGGGCCGGACGAGGTGGAGCGCGCCGGCCGCGCGTTCGCTCGTTTCGCCCAGGTGAGTCACTGCTATGAGCGCGATACCCTGCCCGACTTTCCCTATAACCTTTACACCATGGTCCACGCGAACACACGCGAGCAGTGCCTGGCCGTCGCGCGCGAGATGGCCCAGCGCGCCGGCGTGGAAGACTTTCGCGCGCTGTTTACCGTTCGCGAATACAAAAAAACTTCGCCGGCATACTTCGCAGAGGAGGGCCAGGGGTGAACCCGTGCTTGAACATGGTAACCATTAAGCAGGTGCCGTTTCCCGACGATGTGCAATATGCTGCGGAGGCGGGCTTTACCTGTGTCGAGCTGTGGTATGACAAGCTGGCCGACTATCTCCGCGGGCATTCGCTCGACCAAGCGCGCCAAGCGTTAGAGCGCGCAGGGGTTGAGGCGCCCGCGCTTTGTTTTCAGCCCAACCTGTGCCTGAAAAGCCACGAGGCCGACGAGACGCTGCGCAACGAGTTTCTCGCGCGGCTTGAAGTGTGCCAGGCGCTTGGCTGCCGCGTGCTTATCGCCCCCGCGGGCAAGGGCCCGCGGCCGAGCGCTGGCGAACGCATGGAACCATATCGCCAGGCCGCAGAAAACCTGCGCAGCGCCGCGGAGCTGGCGCAACAGTTCGGCGTTACCCTCGCGCTTGAGTTTATCGCGGGCAGCCCGTTTATAGACTCCCTGGCCAGCGCGGCGCTCGTCGTCCGCGAGGCGGACCATCCCGCCCTGGGCATTCTCTTCGACACCTATCATTTCTGGGCTGGCCGGAGCAAACTCGCCGACTTCGCCCACGTCTCTGCGGGCAAAATCGCCTTCGTCCACGTAAACGACGTGCCCGACATGCCCCGCGAAATTCTCACCGACCCCGACCGCGTGCGCCTGGGCGAGGGGGTGATCCCCCTGGCGCAACTGCTTGAGGAGCTGCGCGCCGCGGGCTATGACGGCCCGCTTTCGCTAGAGCTTTTCCGCAAAACATACTGGGAGAGCGACCCGCGCCAGGTGTGTCGCCTGTGCTTTGCGTCTTTCTCCACCGTGCCCGAGCTCTAGGAGAGCGGCGGCACACCGCGGGCCGCGCAAGCCATGGCGAGCCAAGTAACCGTTTCCATTTGCATCGTTAACTGGAACACACGCGAGGCCCTGCGCCGCTGCCTTGAGTCTATTGCGCGGAGCAAGTGCGACTTTGAGCTGGAGACGATCGTCGTGGACAACGCCTCGACCGACGGCAGCGCGGAGATGGTCCGCGCGCAGTTTCCCTGGGCAAACCTCCTGCCCCAGCAGGCAAACCTCTACTATGCCGCGGGAAACAACCTCGCCATGCGCGCCGCGCGCGGCGAGTTTATCCTGCTCCTCAACCCCGACGTCGTGCTTCCTCCGGAGGGGATAGCGCGGCTTGTAGCCTTTTTGCGTAAAAGGCCCGAGGCCGCGGGCGTTGCGCCGGCGTTGCGCCTGCCCGATGGCACAATTCAGCGCTCTTTGCGCACGTTTCCCGGCCCCTGGGCGATCTGGTGCGAGGCCATGGGCCTGGCCCGGCTCTTCCCCCGCTCGCGCCTGTTTGGCGGCTATCGCCTGGGACATTTCGACTACCGCTCGACGATCGCTGTGGACCAGCCCATGGCCTCGTGCTTACTCCTGCGCCGCTCGGCGCTCGACCGCGTGGGGCTGTTCGACGAGCAGTTTCCCATGTTCTTCAACGACGTTGACCTTTGCTTTCGGCTAAAGCAGGCCGGTTTTGCGCTTTACTTTACCCCAGAGGTCATTGCCGAGCACGAGCACGGGGCAAGCACGCGCCAGGTCTGGCCCGAGATGGTGCGCGAGTCTACCCGCGGGTTGCTCCGCTTTTACCGCAAGCATTACCGCGGCCGGCTCTGCCCCCTGGTCTACTGGCCCACCGTGGCGTTGATTTATGTGGCCGGGGCGGCGCGCGCCGCCGTCGCCACTTGGCGCGAGCGGGGCAGGCGCCGATCAAGCTAGCGGCCAGGCAGCGGCTGACCTTGCACATCGTGCCCCCAGCGCGGCCAGCGCGCGAAAAGCTCGCCCGCGCGAACAACAACCTTTACCCCGCACCCCGGGCGCAGCGGCCCAATGCGCACCTTGTGCGCCGTGGCCGGGGAAAGCTCCACGGCCCCCTCGCCCTCGCGCTGGGGAATCGCGCCCCAGCTAACGCGCGCCGCAGCGGCGATGTTCGTGCCAAAGCGCAGGCGAAACACGCCTTCGCCCGCGGGCTCCAGCGTGGGAGAGATGATCAGCGGGCCGGGGCGCGGCTCGTCGATGAGCAGAAACCGCGGGTAGTCCACCACGGCAAGCCGCACGCAGAGCGTGTTCGGCCCCGCGTCAAGCACCTTTGCGGGCAGGGTCCTGTCGCGCATGGGGTCCCAGAGCGAGACCCGCGCGCCTGCCCCGCAAACGTTGCCCAAGGTCAGGTCAAACGTCTGCGCCGGCATGTCGTAGCGCGCGGGGTCTAAGACATCGCGCTCGGCGTCCCACTCGTGCGTTATGTCGCGCGTGACGACGTAGCAGGCCACGGCAAACCTTCCCGCGGCAAGTTGGTAGGGGAGGCAGGCGAAGTCGTCGCGGTGCCAGCGGTCGGGGTGCGCGGGCGTGCCGTCGCCGCGAAAAGCAAGCCGCGGGCGGTGCTCGACAAGCCGCACCACCTGCAGCGGCCGCGCGACGGCGATCGCCTCCCCCTCGCGCATGAGCGCGGCGAGGCGGCCGATGGTTTCAAGCTGTGGGCCGATGTGCTTGCGCACCGCGGGGGTTAGGCGAAAGCCGCTTTGCTCAAGCGCCGCAAAAAACGCCTCGGGCAGGACGCCAAACGAGCAGTCGCCCACCTGCGCCGCGAAGACGTTTATCGTGTGCACGCCCTTGTGCGCGTGAAAGACAAACGCGCGCAGAAGAACCTTTGCCCCCACGTAGTGCATTAGGGCGACGAGCTGGGGGTCGTCCTTGGCGCAGCCGGCGCGGGCGATAAGCTGCTTTGCCCAGGGCCAGCGGAACATATTAAACTCCGTCATCCACACCTCGGCCGGCCGCCCCGTCCCCGGGTGACTAAACCGCTGATGCTTCTTCCACGGCCCGGGAAACGGCTGGACATCGCGCGTGATAAACTCCGTTTTGTACCCGTAATGCCAAAACTCGGGCAGCGCCGCGCGCAGGGTGGGGATAAAACAGGGGCGAGCCCCTGCCCGCGCGCCTTTCGCCCCGGGCCCCGCCTCGCGCTCGCCCAACGCGTTGATCACACAGGCGACATCGGCCTGCGTTTGCGGCGAGATGAGCGTTTTCTCGGGGTCCATGCTCGCGTAGTAGTGTCTGCTAAACCCCGCTTGGCCGGGCCACATGTCGGCGCCGTTCTCCCACGGCCGCTGGTTAGAAAAGCCGCTGATGACGCGCACCCCAGGCAGGCCGTTTTTCGGGTCATTTACAAAATCCACGGTCATGGGGAGGATAATCTCGTGCCCCGTGCGCGTCCTGCCGTGGTTGGAGTAGGTTATCGGCTCGGCGAACTCGCGCGGGGGGTCATAGTATTTGCGCTCCTGGAGAAAGTGGCTGCCGAAGGTATATTCGTTCCACACCTCAACGTCAAAGCCGGCGTCGGGCGCGCCCTCGGTCCCAAGCGCGGCCTTCGCGAAACGGCACACCGCGGCGACATAGGTCATCCACCCCTCGACGGTTTCCTGGGCCGAGGGGTTAGGGCGGCCGTCGGCAAACGTCCTCCCCGAAAACGGGTGATACTTAAGCGTATACAAGCTCAGCGGGCCCCGCGTAAGCCCCTTGCGCAGCGGCGCGGAAAGCGCGCACCTTCCCGTTGCTGCGTCCACCTCGGTAATTAGCGGAAAAGCAATCTGATATGCCTGTCCGCGCAGGCCGGTATAGTGGGGCACGATGCGCGCGGTGTCGTCCACAAAAATCTCCCGCGCGCCCGCCGGGGCGTCGCGAACGAGGGTTACCCTGTCCGTTCTTATCGGGCAGGGCCAGCCGGAGTTGGCGTTTAGCAAAATCAGCGGGCGGATCCCGTGCGCTTTTAGCGCGCGGAGGATCGTTTTGTAGCGGCGCGCCTTTGCCTCGTCCATTTGCGTGGGGTCGTCGTAGCGAAAATTTCCCCAGCCAATCTCCACCCGCGCGGAGCGTATCCCAGCCTCCGCGAAAACCTGGGCCACGGCTTCCGCCGCGCGAATGTCGCGCAGCTTAAAGCAAATCCCCAAGCACTCTAAAAACCGCGACGCAGGCCAGGTATCCATATACGCTCGCCAGGGCGTAAGAAAATACGAGCGGCAGCCAAAGGGAATGTTCTGCTGCACGGGGTCCCCATAGGGCCCGGCGAGCTCCGCGGCTTCCGTCTTCCCATCCCAGCGGCCGATCTCGGCGAGCAGCTCCGCCGTCGTCGCCGCCCGCGCCGAAGAGGCGGCCGCGGCAAGCAGCGCCGCCAAAAAAAGCGCGCTTGCCGCCCGCGCAGGTGCCCGCTTGCTTGTGCCCCGCACTCCGGGCATCGCAGCGCCCCTCCCCTCTGGGGGAGCGTTTCGCCTCTCCCGCGGCCGCTCCTGCGCCGGGGCAAGGGGCGCCGCGCCTTGCTGTTGAATATCACCGTGGCTGCGGTGCTCGCCCGGGCGCGCGGCCGCGGCAAGCCCGACCCTCCCTGCGGGTGGTGGCCATGCGGCGCGCTGCGCTTTTCGCTTTGCTTGTTGGGGCGGCTTTGGCTTGCGTTGGCGCCAAAGCGCCCGCACAGGTGGCCACGCTAAGCTTCTGCGCGGACCAGCGCGGGGCCGTGCCCCAAAGCGTTCGGGCCACAGGCAAGGAAATCGTCGTTGACCTAAGCGCCCTTCCCCAGGGAGCCGAAGTAATCCGCGCCTTGCTTCGCCCTGGCCGCAACGAGCGCCAGGCGTTCGGCCAGAGGGTCAAGCCCGTGACGATCCTTGCCGCGGATACCGGCGAGCCGCTCGCCCTCCTGCCTCCGCGCTACAAGGCGTTCGACGCTACCGAGGCCGTCCGCCGCGCGTTGCGCGCGGGCGAGCGCGTGGTGCGCTTCTCCGTGGCCTCGTTCCCCGGCTATCAGCCCAAGGGCACGCGCCTGGATGTTACGTGCACGGCAAGGCCGCGCCACGCGATCGCCAAGGTCCGGGGGATCGAGGTGTGGCACCGCGCGGGCCAAACGTTCATTACCTGGCGCGAGCACGACCCGCCCATTACCGAAGGCACGGTAACCTTCGCCCGCTGGAAGGAGCTTTTAGCGCAGCTCGCCCAGGCCAAGCATGAGATACGCTATCGCATCTATCGCAGCGCCGAGCCCATTACCGCAAAAACCATTGCCCGCGCCGAGCTGGTGGACGAAGTCGGCCCGCTCACCTGCTGGAACCCGGAGTTTTACGGCGTTTATCCCAAAAAGGAACAAACCGTCCCGCGCTACGTGGTGCGCGACGGCCAGGCGCCCGTCGCCCCGGGAACGGGCATTTACGTGCGCACTTGCCGCAAGCCGGGCAAGGCATACTATGCTGTGAGCGTGGCGATAGACGGCGAGGAGGACCTCTCGCAATTCGACGGGGGCAACAGCACCAGCGAACCCGTGCTCGAGGTGGCGGGCCAGGGCGTCCCCGTGCTCCAGCGGGTGGTTAACCCGGAGAAGCACTTTCACTACGTTACCGGCGCGACGCTTTACTATTTCGTGCGCTGGGAGGCGCCGCCGAACTGCAACCTGCCCTCGCGGCCGTTCGACTATCTGGTCGCCGTGCCCGCGGAGCTTCCCCGGCCGGCGCCCGCGGGATTGCACCTGCACTGCTGGGGCGGAAGCTTAGATGGCGGCTATGGCTGGTGGTACAACGCGCGGCAAGGCGCGCTGCTTGTCGCCACGAACCAAATCCCCTACGACTGGTGGACGGGCTACCACGAGTGCTGGCACACGTGGCGCTCATGGGCCGACGGTGTCGTGCGCGGCTATACTCAGCGCCGGCTGTTTTCGTTTTTAGATTGGGCGGCAACGCGCTGGGAGATCGACCAAAGCAGGGTGTTTGTCGCGGGGAGCTCCATGGGCGGCTCGGGCGCGCCCAATGTGGGCATCCGCTGGGCTCATCGCGTGGCCTGGGTCGTCTCCTGGGTGGGCGTGCATACGCCGGCGCGCTCGCCGGGCTTCCGCGGGAGCTACGAGCGCGTCTACGGCAAGCTCGAGTGGGGGCTTAAGTTCGAAAACACAAACATCCCTGCGTTCACCTACTACGACGACACCTGGTATCTGCGCGAGCACCCGCAGGCCGAGACCCCCTTGATTTGCTTTTCCAACGGCAAAAACGACAAGGGCATCGGCTGGCCCCAGGCGCGCGACTTCTGGCGCGCGCTGCAGGAGACGCGCCGGCCGCATGTGTTCCTCTGGGGCCAGGCGGGCCACGGCCAGCGCGCGCGTCTCCCCGGGCCCAAGCCCACCGAGCGCGACCTGCTTCTCGACGTCCGCTGCGACCGCACCCTGCCCGCGTTCTCCAACTGCAGCCTCGACGACAACCCGGGCGACGGCGACCCCGCCGACGGCGACCCCAAAGGCCAGAGCAACCTCTACCTCTATTGGCTTACCGACGAGCGCGAGATCGTGGACGAGCCCCAGCGCTGGGCGCTTACGCTGTGCCTGTGCCAAAGCGCGCCGGCGGAGCAGTGCACGGTGGACGTTACGCCGCGCCGCTGCCAGCGGTTTAAGCCGCGCCCGGGGGAGAGGTTTGCCTGGCGCAACACTTCCCTGGCCACGGGGAAGGTTGTGCAAACGGGCGAGGTGCAGGCCGACCGCTGGGGCCTGGTAACCCTGCCTCAGGTTATCGTAAGCAAGGGCAAAAACCGCGTGGAGATTGCGGCAGCCGACGCTCATGAACGGTAGACAGGAGGTGCGCCAGTGCGCGGAAAAGACAAAAGCTCGCCCGCGGGCTGCCGCCCCCGCCCCGGGCAAGCCGCTCGGCTTGTCGCGTGCGGCGCGTGCGCGGCGGCGCTTGCGCTTGGGGCGTTTTGCGCGATGATAGGTGGCGCGCAGTCTGCTGCCCCGCGCCCCGTCTATCCCGGGGCAAACTGGGCGCACAAGCGGCCCGGGGAGGTGGGCCTGGACGAGGCCGCGCTCGCCAAGCTGAGCGAGTACGTTGGCGGCCGGGGCTGCGTCGTACGCTACGGCTACATGGCCTATTCGTGGGGCGATGTGGCGAAGCGCGCCGATGTCGCCTCCGCGGCGAAGCCGTGGTATAGCCATTTTCTGTTTAAAGCGCTGGAGCTGGGAAAGATCGCCAGCCTGGACGAGCCCGTGGTTAACTACGAGCCGAGGCTGGCGAAAATCAACGCCAAGCTGGGCTATAAAGACCGCAAGATTACTTGGCGGCACCTGGCCAACCAAACCTCGTGCTACGGCGTCGAGGAAGAGCCGGGCACGGCGTTCGACTACAACGACTGGCAAATGGCCCTGTTTTGGGACACGCTATTTTTGAAAGTCTACCGCGCGACGTGGGAGAACGTAGACGAAAAGGTCCTTCACCCGCTGCTTACCGACCCGCTTGGGTGCGAGGACAATCCGACGTTCATGGCCTTCGGCACGGGCGACCGGCCGGGGCGGCTGGCCGTTTCCGTGCGCGACTTCGCGCGCTTTGGCCTGCTTTACCTGCGCCAGGGCAACTGGCGGGGCAAGCAGCTCATTAGTCGCGAACACGCCAAAATGGCCGTCTCCAGCCCGCTGCCCAACTCCATCCCGCGCACCGCGGGCAAGCCCGCGGAGATGATCCCCGGCCAGCGCTCCATCGGCTCGCGCAGAGTCCCGGACAACCAGTGCGACCACCTGGGGAGCTATAGCTGGCTGTGGTGGACAAACGGCGTAGGCCGCGCGGGGCGGCGGCACTGGCCCGACGCGCCGAGCGACGCCTACGGCGCGTTTGGCCACGGCGGCCCGCGGGCAATGGTCGTTATCCCCAGCTTGGAGTTGATCATAAGCTGGAACGATGCAAGGATTCGCGGGCGGGAGATGGAAAACGAGGCGCTGAAGCTGCTTGTGCATGCAGTTACGCGCTAAGCGACGGTTTTCGGGGGGCGAATGAGACCCGGAGGTGACTCACATGGCCGATAGCAAACGAAGCAGACTTAGCCGGCGGAGCTTTGTGCGCAGCCTGGCCTATGCCGCCGCGGGGGGCGCGCTCGCCGGCTGCGCGGGCAATCAGCCCACGGAGCAGGCCCAGGCGCAAACCCCACGCCCCACGGCGGGCAAGCGCCCGCCCAATGTGCTGATCATCTTCCCCGATCAGTGGCGCCGCCAGGCGCTCGGCTGCTATGGCGACCCGGTCGTGCGCACGCCTAACCTCGACCGCTTAGCCGCCGAGGGCGTGCGCTTTGAGCGCTGCTATACCAACAACCCGGTGTGCAGCCCCGCCCGAGCGACGATTATGACCAGCCGCTATCCCCACCAAACGGGGATGATCCACAACAACCTCCTTCTCCGCCCGGAGGAGGTTACCATTGCCGAGTGCCTGCGCGACGCGGGCTATGCCACGGAGTACATCGGCAAGTGGCACCTCGACGGCCAGGCCAAGCCGGGGTTTGTCCGCCCGGGCGAGCGGCGGCAGGGGTTCGAGAGCTTCGAGGGCTTTAACCGCGGGCACTGGTATCACAACCCGCAGTATTTCACCAACGAGGGCAAGCTCATCAAGCCCGAGGGCTTTGAGTCGTTCTACCAAACCGACTTGGCGATAAACTTCATGAAAAAGCACAAAGATCAGCCATTTTTCGTCTACCTCGCCTGGGGGCCGCCGCATATGCCCTACAGGCCGCCCGAGGAGTTCGACCGATTTACCGCGGCGGACCTAAAGTGGCGGCCCAATGTGCCGCAGAAGTTCCGCAGCGACAAGCGGACGATACAAAACCTCTGCGGCTACTATGGCCTGTGCGAGGCGCTGGACCACGAGGTGGGCCGGCTGCTTAAGTTCCTCGACGAGTCCGGCCTTGCCCAAAACACCCTCGTTTTGTTTACCGCAGACCACGGCGACATGCACGGCTCCCATGGCCTGCGCTACAAAACACACCCCGAGGAGGAGTCCGCCGGCATTCCGCTCATCGCCCGCCTGCCCGGGGTTATCCCCAACGGGCTTGTGTCCAAGACGCTGATTAGCCTGATCGACATCATGCCCACCGTGCTCAGCCTGTGCGGCCTGCCCGTGCCGAAAACGGCCGTGGGGCGCGACCTTTCCGCAGCGTTTAAGGGCAAAAGCGTAAACGACGAGCCGCTGTACCTTGAGGGACGGATGCAGGTATTCAAGGAGTCGAACAAACCCGGCCAGTTCGGCCACGGCGGCTATGGCGCGTGGCGGGCCATTGTTACCCCGCAGCACAAGCTCGCCGTGGACTTTACGGGCAAGGTGCGCCTGCTTGTCGACTTGGAGAAAGACCCCTATGAGCTAAACAACCTCGCCGACAAGCCCGAGGCCGCGGCGCTGCAGAAGGAGCTGCTGGCCCAGCTTAAGGAGATCGGCAAGCGAACCGGCGACCCGTTCCCCGAGCCCGTGCCCCCCACGCTGAGCACCGACGCCCAGGGGAACATCATTAGCACATAGCGCGCGGGGCGCAGGGAGGCGCGCTCCGCGGCCTGCGCCGGCGCAGCGGCGATACGGCGCGAGAGAGGCAGGGGGAGGGTGCGATGAGCTCCGAGCACATTAGCCGACGCGACTTCCTCAAAGCAGGCGCCGTGGCCGCGGTAAGCGGCAACTTGCTCCGCCGGGCAAACCCCGGCCCTGCGCAGCGCACCCTGCGCGGCACGGGGGCACGTGACACGCGCGCCGCAGAGTTCGCCCACCCGCCGGAGCGGCTAGTCATGCGCTCGTATCTGTGCCGCGAGGCGCGGCGGATTACCGACGCCGCGCTGTCGGAGTTTACCAGCGCCGAGGCGTGGCACAGGCTTATCGCAAAAAAGCGCGAGCAATATGCGGAGATGATGGGCATCGAGGACCTCCCCCCGCGCGAGCAGCGCACTCCGCCGAAGTACACGATCACAGGCACGCTGCAGCGCAAGGGCTACCGCATCGAGAAGCTCTACTACGAGTCGCTGCCCCAGCTCTACGTCGCGTCAAACCTCTACATTCCGGATAACCTCGACGGCCCGGCGCCCGCGGTAATCTACGTCTGCGGGCACTCCGCCACGCAAAAGGTGCACTACCAGGCCCATCCCCGACGCTGGGCGCAGCTTGGCTTCGTTTGCCTTATCGTGGAGACCGTCCAGCTCGGCGAGGTGCGCGGCTATCACCACGGCTGCTATCGCGAGGGGTGGTGGCACTGGTATAGCCGAGGCTATACGCCCGCGGGGACGGAACTGCTTAACGCCATGCGCGGGCTGGATTTGCTCCAAAGCCGGCCCGAGGTAGACGGCGAGCGGCTCGGAGTTACGGGCATCTCCGGCGGCGGGGCGATGAGCTGGTGGCTCGCCGCGGGCGACGAGCGCATTAAAGTCGCCGCCCCCGTGTGCGGCACGGCCACCCTGGCCTCACACATTATCGACCGCACCATCGACGGCCACTGCGACTGCATGTGGTGGATCAACCACTACCTGTGGGACCTCGCCGACGTGGGCGCGCTAATCGCCCCCCGGCCGCTGATGATCGCCTCCGCGGACCGCGACGGGATATTTACCATCGCCTCCATCCGCGAGGTCTATACGCAGCTTAAGCGGCTGTACGAAATGCTCGGCGCGGGCGAGAACCTCGCGCTCGTCGAGACCCCCGGCGGCCACTCCTACCACCCCCGCTCGCGCAAGGCGATCTTCTCCTGGTTCATCAAACATCTCATGGGCAAGGACGTGCCCCCGGAGGAGATCGAGGACATCGACGAGTCCGAGCAAGCGCAGGAGTCGGAGGACGCCCTGCGCGTGTTCGTCAACGGGCCGCTGCCCGAGGACCGCACGCCGCGCATTCACGACGAGCGGATTAACCTTGCCCAGCCCCCGCAGATCGGCGATCCGGAGAGCCTCAAAGCGGTGCGGCGCGAGGTCGTGGACAAGCTCCTGCGCACAACGTTTAACCACTTCCCTAAAGATCCTCCACCTCTAAGCACGGAGATCTGCTACCAGTTCAGCGATGGCGCGGAGGGCTTTCGCTTTGCGTTTACCCCGGAGGAGGGCTGGCGGCTCTACGGCCGCCTCGCTGTGAGCAAAAGCGTAAACACGCCCGCGCCCGCGGTGGTTGGCCTGTACTGCCAGGGCGAGGGCCGGCGGCCCACGGAGATGTTCGTCAACGCCCTGCGCGCGCCGTGGGTGAAAATTATGGTCGAGCCTCGGGGAACGGGCGAGACGACCTGGGGCTCGGACATCCAGTGGCACCTCCGCCGCGCCTGCGCCTGGACGGGCCGGACGATCGCCAGCATGCAGGTTTACGACTTGCTGCGCGCCCTGCAGGCGGTGCGCCGGCTGCCCGAGGTGCATACGGCGAAAGTGTCCCTCGCCGCGCGCGAGGAGATGTGCGCCGTGGCCCTTTACGCGGCCCTGCTCGACGGCCGGATAAACGTGCTGTTCTTACAATCCCCGCCGGCCACGCAGGACGCCCCGAGCGACCCGTTGGGCGCGGGACCGGCGATCGAAATGCTCAGTTGCCTGCGCGTTACCGACCTGTGGCAGGTGGCCGGGCTCCTCTGGCCCACGGAGATCGTGTTTGTCGGCGAGCCGCCGGAGACGTATAACTGGGCGCGCGAGGTCTATGCGCGGCTCGGCTCGCCGGGGAAGATCTCCGTCGTCAAGTCGCTTAGAGACTGGCGGCCCGAGGCCTAGGGCGTGGGGCCGGAACTCCGCTCGTCGCGCGCGGGCTGCCGCCGTGTTGTGTTTATTGCAAAGGGGGGAGAAAAATGCGTTTTCGCCTCGTTGTTTGCGCCGTTGTCGCCCTGGTTTTGCTCCTCTGTGCAACCTCCCTTGCAGCGCAGTTTGTCACCACGCCGCAGGAGTTGTCCGCTGCCGCAGCGGGCGATAGCGTCGGCGTGCCCCGCGCACGTAGTGACAGCGCGCTAGGCGCCGCGCGCTGGGCTGAGGCGGCCGACTGCGCAATTCTCGACGTGCTCCGCTGGCCCGGGCCCGGCCCGGGAAGGGTTGCCCTTGCTTGCAGCAGGGGGCTGCGCGGGTGGGAGCTTGTCGTGCTCGCCGCCGACGGCCGTGTTGTGCGCACGTTTCCGTTCGCCGGCGCGGCGGGGCAAACGAAACTCGCCGACCTCGACGGCGATGGCGAGCTCGAGGTCCTTTCCCTCACCCCCGCCGGCTGGCCCCGCCTGCAAGCTCTTACCTGCCGCGCGCTTGGAGGCAAACTGCGCTGGAGAGTTGACCTGCCCGCAGAGGCCGTTGGCTGGGGTGTGGGCGACATTGTCGGCGACGGCAAGCGCGAGGTTGTCGTCGCTACGTGGAGGGCGGTTCTGGCCCTTTCCGCAGAGGGCAAGGAGCTGTGGCGCGCAAGTCCCCCGGCTAACGCGGCCCAACCTCTCTCTCGGGGAGAACGAATGTTGGGCCCGCTGGCCCCCGCTCGACCCGCCGTGGCCGCCATGGCAGTTGTTTCTCAAGCCGCGGGCAAGGCGCAAATCATCGCCGCCGCCGGCGAAAAGCTATGGGAACTTTCTAGCGACGGCCGCTGGATATCGCACTCGGAGTGGGCGAGCGCTGCGGAGAAGGGCGAGTCGGAGGAGCTTGTCACCCTGCTTGCTGCTCCATGGGGCGAATGGGGCGAGCGCCTGTTTTTCCAACGCGGGTGGGTTGTGTTCGAGCTGGGGCCAAATGGGCTGCGGCCCTTTCTTCGCCTGCTCGACGAAGTGGCGTGGCCGAGGCCTATCGCCGTGGGCGACTTCGACGGCGAGGGCCAGCCGGAGCTCGTCTGCCACGCTGGGCCAGGCTCTACCCAACGGGGCAGGCGCCTGTTGGTCTTTGGCGCAACGGGCGCGCGCTGGTCTTTTCAAACTAAGGCAGCGCGGGTCTTCGCCCTCGCGCTTGACCTCGACGGCCGCCCGCCCGAGGAGCTAATCGTGGCCACGAGCAACGGCGTGGTATACTGCTTTCCCGCGGAGCAAAAATAAAAAATACAGGCGCGCCGCGCGGCTTTGGCGCGACGCGCCGCAGTGTCTCCTGCGCCCTAGGCTAGCGGTCGTAGTGGGGCAGCTTTTTCTCGATGCGGTGCTCCTCCAGGCGGTAGAACTTGGGCAGCTCGCCGACAAGCGGCCGGCACCACTCCACGAACGCCTCGGTGACGTAGTTGCCCGCTTCGTTGATGAACTCGTCGGGCATATCCCGCTTGGCGTTGGCCACGTTTTGCAGGTCGGTCAGCCCATAGCTTACGCGATAGGGGTGGGTGGACTCGCGCACGATGGTCACCATTTTGTTGTGCTCGCCGCGCATCGCCGCGCGCACGGCCTCCACGCCCACCCGATAGGCCTCCTCGCGGTCGATCGCCGAGACGCAGGCGCTGGACACGCGCTGGAGGAAGCTCGCCCGGGCATAGCGCACCTTATAGGGCGTCGCGGCCTCGGCCAGCCGCTGGAGCACAGCCCCCACGCCCCCAAGCTGCACGTGGCCGAACTCGTCGCGCGTCTCGCCCGCGGCGAGCAGGTTGCCCTCCTTGTCGCGAATGCCCTCCGACGCGGCAACCACGCAAAAGCCATACTCTTCCTTAACCGCTTTAATGTCCTCGATAAACTGGTCGCGGTCGAACGGCCGCTCGGGCAGGTAGATCAGGTGCGGGCCAGAGCGCTCGTCGAACTTGGCCACCGCCGCCGACGCCGTAATCCACCCCGCGTCGCGCCCCATGCACTCGATGATCTGCACCGGCTGGAGCGCCTCGCCGTCCATCGAGGCGTCCATAACGCTAATCGCGGTGTAACGGGCGACGCTGGGATAGCCCGGGCAGTGGTCGGTAACGAGCAGGTCGTTGTCCACGGTCTTGGGGATGCCGATGGCCACGAGCTCATAGTTTTCCTGCTCCGCGAGCTTGGCTACCTTATATGAGGTGTCCTGCGAGTCGTTGCCGCCGATGTAGAAGAAGTAGCGAATGTTGTGCGCCTTAAACACCTCAACCAAGCGGTTCATGTCGTTTTCGTTGAGCTTCAGGCGCACAGAGCGCAGGGCCATCGCCGGGGTATCGCGCAGGCCGAGGATGGTCGAGGGGTCCTCTTTGCGCAGGTCGATCATTTCCTCAACGAGGGCGCCGCGGATGCCGTGCAGCGAGCCGTAGATCTCCTCTATTTCGTGATAGCGCAGGGCCTCGTGGATGACCCCGACGACGCTGTTGTTGATCACCGCCGTTGGCCCGCCGGACTGCGCGACCAGGGCATTACCTCGGGGAACACTCGCCATCGTGCAGCTACCTCCCGCGTGTGAAGTTGCGAGCAGATTTTAGCACACCCTGCCGGGCTGTGCTACCTTTGCACTCTGCCCGAGGTGGCCCCTGCGGCAAGCGCCTCCACCTCGGCTAGGGAAACCAAATTCATGTCGCCGCAAATGCTGTGCTTTAAGCACCCCGCGGCCACGGCAAACGCCAACGCCTCAGCGTCGCTTTTGCCAACAAGCAAGCCATAGATCAATCCCGCGGCAAACGCGTCGCCCCCGCCCACGCGATCGACAATGTGCGTTACCTCATACGTGGGCCCCACGTGAAGCCGCTCGCCGTCGAAGAGCACCCCGCTCCACGTGTTGTGCGAGGCGCTAATGCTCCCGCGCAGGGTAATGGCCACCTTTTGCAAGTTGGGAAAGCGGCGCATCAGCTCCTCGGCGACGTGGCGATAGGCCTGCGGGTCGACTTTTCCCGCCTCGACATCGGCCCCTGGCGCGCGAATGCCAAACACCTTCTCCGCGTCCTCTTCGTTGCCGATGGCGATTTCGGCCAGGCGCACGAGCTCCGGCATAACCTCGCCCGCGCTCTTGCCCCAGCGCCAGAGCTTTTTGCGAAAGTTTAGGTCGCACGACACGGTGAGGCCCCTATCCTTCGCTGCCCTGGCGCCCTCGATCGCTACCTCCGCGGCGCCCTCGCTAATTGCCGGAGTAATGCCCGTTACATGAAACCACTGCGCGCCGTCGAGGCACTTGCCCCAGTCGATGTCTCCCGGCTTAACCTCGGCGAGCGCCGAGTGCGCGCGGTCGTAAATGACCTTCGACGGGCGCTGCATTGCCCCGGCCTCGAGGAAGTAAATGCCCAACCGCTCGCCTTGGCGCACGATGCAGCTCGTGTCCACGCCCCAGCGGCGGAGATAGTTCAGGCACGCCTGGCCGATGTCGTTTTCGGGGAGGCAGGTGACAAACCGAGCTTCCAGCCCAAAGCAGGCGAGGGACACGGCAACGTTGGCCTCGCCCCCGCCAAACGTCGCCTCGAAGCTCTCCGCCTGGGTAAAGCGCAAAAACCCCGGCGGCTTCAGCCTGAGCATGATCTCGCCAAACGTCACCACGCGCGGCATGATGCTTTTCCCTCCGCAGCGGGCGCGGCCCGCGCAAAGGATTGCCCCGGGCGCGTTCGTTCCACACGGGCTACGTTGTATCCTGCCCGAAGGCGGTCCTAGCTCTCCGGGAAAACCTGCGCGAGGGCGGCGCGTACGGCGGCGAGGATGTTCTCCGCTGCACAAAGGGCCTGCTCCGCGTCGGCCTCTCCGTAAACCTCGGACGGTATTCCTCCGGGAAGGCCGTCCGGGTAGCGCGTGGGGATATAAAAGCGGTCGACAAGCGCCGCCTGACGGTACAATTCGGCCAAAGAGGGGGCCAGCTTGGCGGACGCCTCGAGCAGCTCAACGGCGGAGTGCCCACGCACCTCACGCGCGCCGTAGCCGCAGAGCAAGGCTTTCAAAGCCTTCCCCGCGGCCTGCTGGCAGAGGAAACAGGCGACGTTGTAGCGCTTGCCCGATGCGCAAAATTGCGCGTCGTTGAAGTCATGCTCCGCTTGGCGCAGCCAGCGCTCGCTCGCGCGCCGCGGGTCAGGCTTCATAAAGCACTCGGCCTCTCTCCAGCGCCTCGCGCAGCCACGTGTTCCACTGGACCATGTCCTCGATCTCCTGCGGGGTATAGGCGAGCAAGTCCAGGGCGAGCCGGGGCTGGGCGGCGAGATACAGCCGCCCCAGGCGGTCGAGAAACCGCTCCTCGGTGTCCATGATGACGATCAGGTCGATGTCACTGTAGGTGTCCACCTCGCCCGCGGCGAGGGAGCCAAAGAGGATGATTTTCTGCGCTCCCTCAGCGACGAGCAGAGGGATAATGCGCTCCAGCTCCTCCTCCAGCGCGCGGCGCCGCGCAGCGCCCATCTCCGGCGTGTCCACGTTCGGCACAGGCCCCGCCCCCACGCTTTGCTGTTTTCCTGTTCTCTTCCCGCGCGGGCCAAATTTCCCTTTCTTTGCCCGCACGCCGACGGCCCAGGACATTATAGCAAACCGGCCCGGAGCACTGCCCCGGGCCGGTCGCTCTCTCAGCTCGCCGCGGCACTAGGCGGGGGCAAACGGCTTGCCCGGCTTGGGCGCGGGGCCGATCTCAAACTTTGTTGCCGTGCGATAATCCGCCGGCCCCAGAGTGAGGTCGGACTTCATCATCTGATCCCAGGTAACCCGCTTGCCCGTGTAGGCCGACTGCCGGCCCATAATCGCGGACATCGTCGCCTCGGCTACGTTCTGTGCCTCGTTGATGTACTTCCCGCCCCGGATGGCGTTAACGAGGTCGGCGTGCTCCTGCACGTAGGGGTTGGTCGCCTTGCCCTGGAACTTCCAGAGGACCTTCCCATCGTGGTCCCAAATCGTCCCGCGGCAGTCCGTTGTTCCCTTCTCGCAGACGACGAACTCCGAGACGTTGTGGTCGCAGTCGATAATCTGCCGGCACATGCTCTCGCAGTGCACGCCGCGGTCGTAGGTAAAGTCCACGCAGAAGAAGTCGTACTGATTGCCCAGCTTGCGCTGGACCTGCGCGCCAAAGCCCATGGCCTCGATCGGGTGCCCGCCGAAAAACCAGTTGCACACGTCAATGTTATGCACGTGCTGCTCTACGATATGGTCGCCGCTGAGCCAGGTAAAGTGCACCCAGTTGCGCACCTGGTAGATAATGTCGTTCCAGTCCGGCTGGCGCTTGAAGTAGCGGCGCACGGGCCCGCCGCACCAGTAGCAGCGCATCGCGACCACGCGCCCGATCATCCCGTCGGCAATGCGCTTTTGCGTCTCCACATATTGCGCTTGGTGCCGGCGCTGCGTGCCAGCGACGACGCACAGGCCCTTTTCCTTGGCCTTCTTGCCCGCCTCCATAATGCGCCGCGCGCCCACGGGATCTACAGCAACGGGCTTTTCCATGAACACGTGCTTGCCGGCATCGATCGCCGCCTCGAAAATCTCCGGGCGGAAGTAGGGCGGGGTAGCGATAAGCACGACGTCAACGTCTGTCTGCAGAAGTTGCTTGTAGGCGTCGAATCCGGTAAAGCACATGTCGTCGGGGATCTCGACCTTGTTTAGCGCGTATTTTTTCCGCGTAGACTGGACGCGGTCTTCGAACACATCGGCCAGGGCAACCACGCGACAGTTCGGGGCGCACTGCATAAACTGCGCGCCGGCGCCCGTGCCCCGGCCGCCGCAGCCGATCAGCCCTGCCTTAAGCAGTTGCGGCTGCTGAGCCCAGGCGGGCTTGAGGAAGGTAATTGTGCTGGCCACTGCGCCCGCCGTGGCCGCCTTTTTCAAAAACTCGCGGCGCGAAATCTTCCTCTTGCCTTCGTTCACCGGCCCAACCTCCCTGAGCGATTGCCAGTTTTTCGCTGTTGCGCTATGCGCTAGCTGCGCCTATGCACCGTCCCTCGCGCGCAAAAGGCGCGCTTTTCCCTTAGACGGCTAACCAGCGCCAAGGTTAACCCCCCTTCTCCAAACCAACAAACCCCGGCGCCGGAAACTACACAACCTCGGCGCGTCGCACATTTATGCCGGCGCAAACGGCTTGCCCGGCTTCGGCGGCGGGCCAACGTCATACTTGGTTGTCTTGCGATAGTCCTCCGGCCCGAGCTTAAGGTCGGAGTTTAGCAAGTCGTCCCAACGCAGCCGCTTGCCCGTATATGCCGACTGCCGCCCCAAAATGGCGGCCATGGTCGACTCCGCCACGTTCTGCGCCTCGTTCAAGTACTTGCCCCCGC
>CAZMGT010000006.1:0-82756 GCA_964565895.1 uncultured Armatimonadia bacterium | reverse complement strand
TGCACAGACGCTAGACGAGTTTTGCTTTAAAGAGTGGTATCGCTACCTTAACTGCGGCTGCCGCGTGGCCGCCGTGGGCGGGACGGACAAGATGAGCGCGGGCATGCCCGTGGGCGGCGCGCGGACCTATGCCCAGCTCGAGCCCGACGAGCCGTTTACGTTCGAAAACTGGGCCAAGGCCGTGCGCGCCGGGCGCACGTTTACCACCTCCGGCCCGCTGCTTTCGCTTACCGTGGACGGGCGAACGATCGGCGACGAGCTAGCCCTGCCCGACGGCGGGGGAACGCTGGAGATCGAGGCGCGCGCGGAGTGCATTTGGCCCATCCACAAGCTCGAGGTCGTCGTTAACGGGCAAGTCGTCGCCGCCGCGAGCCGCAAGACGGGGGCGCGCCGGCTCGCCGTTAAGCACAACCTGCGCGTGCGCCATAGCTGCTGGATCGCCGCGCGCTGCTCCAGCGCCCTGCGCGTGCACCACTGCTGGCCGATACACCTCGGGGCGCACACCTCGCCGGTATACGTCATCGTCGGCGGCGAGGAGCTGTTTAGCCCGAGCGACGCAAGCTACATGCTCACGCTTATCGACGGGGGAATTGCCTACTTGGACACGCTCTCCGTGCGCTACGACGAGCGGCGACATCGGCAGATGAAGGCCATTTTCGAGCGCGCGCGGCAGGAGCTGCACCGTCGGGCGCATCGCTGGGCGCAGCAGCACAGCGACCACTGAGCGGTTCAAGGAGGTGGTCGGGCGAGCAAAACGGTGCGGTTGAGCAAATGCAAGAAACGTCGTCTGCGAACGACACTTTTTTTTCGGCAAAACGAACGGGGAGGGGTTAGCGTTGGGCGCAAAAATGACCCGCCGAAGGTTTCTCGGCGTCTCCGCGGCGGCCGTGGGGAGCGTGGCCTTTCCCTATGTCGTTCCCTCGCGCGTCTGGGCCCAGCCCCCAAGCGAGCAGATCGTCACCGGCCACATCGGCACCGGCGGCCGAGGCACGGGCCTGTTGCGGCAGATCGTCGACCGCCAGCAAAAGGGCCAGGGGTTCCGCGTGGGCGCCGTGTGCGATGTAGACAGCCTGCGCTTGCAGCGCGCGCTGCAGATCGCCAAAGCCGTCTCGCCCGACGCTCGGGCATATAGCGACTTTCGCGACCTGCTCGACGACAAAAACATTGACGCCGTGTATATCGCCACGCCGCCGCACTGGCACGCGCTGGTGTGTATTTACGCCGCCCAGGCGGGCAAGGACATTTACTGCGAGAAGCCGATGACCAAGTTCATCCACGAGGGGCGGGCCGTTGTCGAGGCCGTCGAGCGCTACGGCAGGGTGTTTCACATCGGCACGTTCGGCCGCTATGGGGCGCGGCAGTGGCGCAAGCTGTTTTTAAGCGGAGCGCTGGGCAAGCCCGTGATCATCCGCATGAACAAGCACAAGTATAACTGGAAGGTAAGGCGGTGGAGCGGGCGGACGGACCTTGAGCCCCAGGAGCCCCCGCCGAACCTTAACTGGGACATGTGGCTCGGCCCCGCGCCGTATAAGCCCTATCACCCCCATCGCTGCCACAGCAGCTTCCGCGGCTATTGGGACTACGACGGCGGCGGCTTTTCCGACATGGGCGCACATTATTTCGACCCCGTGCAGTACATGATCGGCGCCGACAACTCCGGCCCGTTGGAGATCGAGGCCGTCGCCCCCTGGCCGGCGCACCCGGACGCCGTGGGCATGTGGGAGACGATTACCTTTAAGTTCCCCGGCGACATTATCGTGCGCTGCAACAGCGGGGAGTGGGGCAAGAGCGACCCTCCGGATGCCCCGTGGATCGAGGGCCCCAACGGCAAGGTGTTCCGCGACGGGCGGACCGATCCCCCGGACCTGATGGAGGCGACCAAGGACGTTCCCGAGCCGCCGGAGATGATTAGCTGGGAGGAGGCCCTGCGCACGCGCCGCCAGCCCGGGGGCAACGCCGAGGTCTCTCACCGCGTGGCTACCATTCTCCATTTGGGCAACTTGGCTATTCGCTTGGGGCGCAAGCTGCGCTGGGACCCCGAGAAAGAGCAGTTTATCGGCGATGAAGAAGCCAACCGCTTTGTGAATATCCCCCTGCGCGCCCCGTGGCACCTGTAGCGCGGGGCGTGCAGCGCATGGGAGAGGGAGGGCTGGAAAATGTTCCGCTGGCCAGCGGTGGTTGCTTTGGGATGCGTTGTGCTCGCGCTTTACGCCGCCGTGCGCCCCGCGGCGGGACAACAAACGGGGCAAACGGTGGCCGAGCTGACCGCACGCCTGGCCTCCGAGGAAGAGGGCGTGCGCAAGCAGGCGTTCGACGCGCTCGTTGCCCTGGGGGAGGAGGGCGTGCGCGGCCTGCTTGAGCTCCTCGCCAACCCCGGCCAGGCCAACGCCGCTGGGGTGAAGTTTGGCCTGCATGGCCTGGCCGTGTATGTCAGCCGGCCGGGCGCGGAGGGCGAGCGCCGGGCGTTCGTCAGCGCGCTGTGCGAATACCTCAGCTCCAAAGCGCCCGCCGAGGCAAAAAGATTTGTTATTCGCCAACTGCAGATCGCCGGCCGCGAGGATGCCGTGCCCGCGCTCGCTGCGCTGCTTGCCGACGAACAGCTCGGCGAGACGGCGCGCCAGGCGCTTATCGCCAACCGCACGGTAGAGGCCCTGCGCGCCCTGCGCGCGGCCGTGGCGCGGACCAGCGGCGCGCGCCGCGCGGCGATAATTTTGGCCTTGGGCGAGCGGAGGGATGCAGCCGCGGTTCCCCTGCTACTGCAGCAGGCGAAGAGCGCCGACGAGCAGGTGCGCTTGGCGGCGATCGAAGCCCTAGGGCGGATCGGCGACGAGCGCGCCGCGCCGGTGATTGCCGCGGCGTTGGGCCAAGGGCCGGGGCGCGTGCAGGAGGCGGCGCTTTCTGCATATCTCATGCTCGGGGAAAGCCTTGTTGCCGCGGGCAAGAAGGCCCAGGCGCTAGCTCTGTACAGCAAGGCCCTCCAGGCGGCGACCGCGGCGCACCAGCGCTGCGCGGCAATCGTCGGCCTGGGGCGCACCGGTGCTCCTGAGGTGGCCAAGGTCGTCGTGCCCTATGTCGCCGATGCCGATGCGAGCGTGCGCTATGTCGCCGAGCGACTGCTTGCCTCGCTGCCCGGGCCGGAGGCTGTGCGGGCGATCGCCCAGGCGATGCCCGGCCAAAAGCCTGCCGTGCGCGCGGGGCTGCTGCGTGTCCTCGCCCAGCGCAGCGAGCCCGAGGCGAAACAGGCCATCGAGCAGGCGGCAACCGACCCCGACCCCGAGGTGAAGGTTACCGCGTGCTACCTTCTGGATAGGCTCGACGACCCCGCGCTCGAGGGCGCGCTGCTCGAGGCGGCCACGCGCGGGTCGGACATCATCCACCCCGTCGCCCTGCAGGCATATTTGAACCTTGCTGCGGCGCGGGCGAAGAAGAACAAAAAGCAAGCGGCGCGGGCAATGTACCTCAACGCCCTCGATGCCGCGCGCACGGATGTGCTGCGGGGCGCGGCGCTCGACGGCCTGGCGGCGGTGGCCAGCGCCGATGTTTTGCCCCGGGTTAAGGAGCTTTTGGCGAACGAAAGCCTACGGCCGCACGCGCTGCGCGCCTACGTCGCCGTTGCCGGGGCGGTAGCCGCCGCGGGCGAGAAGCAGCGGGCGATTGCTATGCTTCAGGAGGCGATCGCCGCAGGGCCCCCGCGCGACGTGCTCCAGGCAGCGGTAGACAGCCTGCGCAAGCTCGGCGTGCAGATCGACCCCGCGCAGGCGAGCGGCTACGTTACCCTGTGGTGGGCCCTCGGGCCTATCGCCGGGACCGACCTAAACAAGCCCTATCCCCCCGAGCGCGGGGTGGACGTTGCCGCCGCGGTGGATGTTGAGGGCAAGCAGCTCCGTTGGGTTAAGCACCGCGAGAGCGACGCGCAAGGGATCGTAAACCTTGGCGCGCTGTTTAAGCCCTACAGCAAGCAAACGGCATATCTCTACGCCGAGATAACGGTGGACCGCGCCCAAGACGTCGTGTTGCGCATCGGGACGGACGACGCGGTAAAGTGTTGGCTAAACGGGCGGCTGGTGCACACCTACGCCTCGCCGCGGCCGCTGCAAGTGGATCAGGACAAGGTTCCCGTGCGCTTGCGCGCGGGGAAGAACACAATTTTGCTTAAGGTAAACAACTTCGGCGGCGAGTGGCAGGCGTGCCTGCGGATTACCGACTCGCAGGGCAAGCCGGTGAAGTTTGCCCAGGGCAAGTAGCTCGGCGGCGTGCGGCAAGCTCGCTGTGCGCTGCGGTGTACAAGTAGTCCACCGTGCCGGCGAAAAAAAGCGGGGCCGCCTTGGCGCGGTCCCGCTTTCTTGCCTTTTCGCCTACTCTCCGGGCGCTGCGGGCTGTTCGGCCGGAGGCTGCTCTGTGCCCTCTAGCGCGGACATAATCTCCTCGGCCATATCCTTGACGATCTGCTTCTCCTCGTCGGTGAGCTCGGCAAGCTGTTCGCCGACCTTCTCCACTTCCTGTTCCAGGTCGGCCTTTAGCTCCTGATACTCTTGCGAATCGGTGGACACTCCGGCCTCCACGAGCGATTCAAGGGCCATGTCGCGCATCGCGGGGACCAGGCCGGCCATAATGCGCACGGTAACCTTGGCCCACTGCTCGGCGCTGTCGAAGCCGTGTGCTTTGATGGCGTCGTTAAGCTGGGCATTGGCGCCCAAGTCGAGGATGCGCTCGCGCAGCTTGCTTAGATCCTCCTCTGCCCCGGGGGTTTGCTCCTCGGGCTGCTCCTGTTCGACGGAGCTAAGGATGTCGTTGACCTTCTCGTCGCGGGCGGAGGCGATCCAGTTGGTGACAATGTCCTTGGTCAGCTTAACTTCGGTGGGCTGCGCGGCGGGCGCGCCCGCTTCGCCACCCGGCGCAGCTGCTTGCTCCCCGCCCTCGGGCGCTGCGGGCTCCTTTTTGCACCCCGCGGTCAAGCCTACGGCAAGCACAGCGATGACCGAGAGCAGCACGACCTTCCTCCACATCTGCACAACGCCCCTTTCCTGGCGACGGCCGCTGTTGCGCGCGGCACTCTCTCGGTCACGCACCTGCCCGCAGCGCGGCCGACGAAGTGGTTGTTCCTCCCCTATTGGCCACATCGCTTATTCTTTCCTCCCCGCTCAGTAAACGAGGTACAATGCCACGGGATAGTCGCGCACGACAATTCCCCGTGCCTCAACTTTTCCGCCCTCGCCCGGGCTTGTTTTTAGCTTCTGCACCATGCAGCGAAGCGTATCCACAAGCCACGCGGCGCGCGGCCGCTTTATTAACTTTACCGTGCACCGCGCAGGCTCAACGGTTTCCGGAAACACCCCCTGCCACAGGAAAAGGACGTGCCCCGCGGGCGTGGCAAACGCTTGGGCCTGGACTTTGCCTCCCGCGGCGATCACGCGCCCAACGTCTGCCGCAGCCGCCGGCTGCGCTTTGCAGAGAAGCGTGGCGCACGATTTAAACGGATAAAGCAGCGGCGTGGGAATGTACGTTGGGTGCAAAATAGCCCCGCGCTCCGGCGGTGCGACCCAGTAGATAAGCCGCTGCTTGCGCGCCGCAGCGAGGATGAGCGCGCGAGCGAGAAGTTTGCTGCGGGCGATGTCGTTCCAACGGGCCGCGCGCCAGGGGGCAAGCTCCACCCAGACCTCGCAGGGAAGCCGCGCCTGGCGCAGGCGGTCGAGCGCGCGGGTCAGCTCCTCCTCCGGCAAGCCGTCTACGGACAGGCGCAGGGAGAGACCGTCCGCCAGGCGCAGGGCGTCGGCGGAGGGCAGCGGAGCGATGCGTGCGCCCTCGAGCCGCGCCCCGGCGACGATGAACCTTGCCCTCGGCGCTGCGCGGCGCAGCTCTTCGGCGCAAATGCGCACCACCTCGTCATAAAGCGGCCTGTTGGCGAGCAGCGCCTCGTCCGGGCGCAGGGCAAAGCCCGCGGCGGCGTTGCCGAGCTTGTCGCCAAGAAAACGCACATACGCCCGAAAAGCGGCGAGGAACGCCCGCGGGTCGTTCGGCGGATGCGCCGGATGCGCGGTGGTTACGGGGACAACGAAGCTCAGCCCCGGCGGCCGGCCCAGGCCAAACGCGCGGGCGATGTGCGGAGGAAGGGCAAGCTGGCCGGGTTGCTTCTCGAGCGCCGTCCAGGGCAGCGCCCCCGCGGGAAGCATGGCCCATTTTAGCCCCGCTTGCGCGGGCTCCTCCCAGCCGTGGTCATCTACGGTTATGCGCGCGCCGCCGGCGGAGCTCCCGCAGGTGGCCTTGGCGCCGAGCTCGAGCAACGCGTGGTCGCGCCCGGCGCTGTCCAGCACGCGAATTTCGGCGAGCGCGCTCCGGCCCTGGTTCGTCGGGTTTGGCGAGACGGCGCGAATGTTTAGCCGCACGAACCTAATGCGCGGCTGGCCGGCGAGCGCAAAAGTCGCGGGCCCCTCGCGCGGGGGAGCGAAGCCCACTTTCGCGGCCACGGTCTGCCACGTCTTTCCGTCGGCGCTGACCTGTAGGTCAAACGCGCTTGGAAAGCCAAACGGCCCGGGGCGGGGCCAAAGCTCGATGCGCGCGGCAGCCACGGGCCGGGCAAGCTCTACCTGTAGCCACTCCTCCTCCGCGCCCGGGCGGTGCGCTTGCGACGTCCAGCAGTGCAGGGCGACGTTTGTTCTGCCCAGCGTTTGGCACGTCTCACCGTCAATAACTCCGTCAACGTGCCAAACGCTGCGGTTGATCTGGGGCGGGGGGACGGACTTGATCCCAAACAGGCTGTCCTCAACCTCGGCGGGCTTTACGCTCAGCGCGCGGGCGAGCGGGGTGTCGTTTCCCTCCTGAAGCGTCGCCGCGGGAGGAAGTGGGGGATAGGTGCGCACGAGGTTGATGTAGACCTGCTTTCCGTATACGCGGCACACGTAGTAGCCCACGCGCTGGGGGTCCCAGCACACGGTCACCCCCGGCAGGCCGTATGAGCCGGCAAAACCCCTGGCAAAGGTCGTCGAGGGGAGGGTGAGGTAGCGCGTCGCGCCCAAGCGGTTGGTGATCCTGTGGTGCGTGTGGCCGGTGAACACGGCGCAGACGCGATATTTGTCCATCAGCTCGATAAACTTGCCGCGCATGGGCTGGTTTACGTTTTCGTAGTTTTCCGTGCCCAGCTCGCTGGTGCTTACCCAAAACAGCGGGTTATGCATGGTTACGAACGTTAGGCGGGCGTTTTTGTGCTCCTCCAAGTCGCGGACAAGCCAGTTCCACTGCTCGCGCTCCTGGGGCAGGCCGCTGTTCCACAGGGCGTTGTTGGTTATTACAAAATGGCAGCCCTCGTAGTCGAACGAGTAGTAATCGCGCCCGAACCACCGGCGATAGAGCGCGATGTTGTCCGGGTTAATGAAGTAGCCCTTGCGCACACTCTCCGTCACCTGGCCCCTAGGGTGAAACGTGAGCTGCAGCTTGTTGCCGATGTCGTGGTTGCCCGGGGTGTGGTAGATGGGCACGGCGAGCTTTGCAAACAGCTTGTTTGCTTGCGCCGCGCAAGCGTCGTAGTTGTCGCGCCCGGGGAAGGTGGTCACGATGTCGCCGGCGTCGAGGACGAACGCCGGGCGCAGGGCGTTTAGCTGGCGCACAAGCTCTTCCACGCGCCAGTTGTGGGCATAGCGGCCGATCGCTCCCTCCGGCGAGATGTGTGGGTCGGAGATTACCGCGAACGTAAAGTCCGGCTTAGGCAAGAGGGCAAGGGAGAGCGCGTCCGGCGGCTCTCGCCACTCGCTGAGCGTAGACATGCGCTCCTCGCGCAAGAACTGCTCATACAGCGCGGCGATGCGCCCGCCTGCCAGCCCGTTGTATAGCTTAACGTCGTCGATCGCCGCCCGCGCGGCGCCCCGTTGCGGTGCGCAGCCGATGTACATTCGCTCGGGCGGGCGAGAAATGGCAATCGGCCGGCCGGCGCTGCTCCCGCACAGGGCGCTGTCTACGTAAAGCTTTAGCTCGCCCCGCTCGAGGTTCCACGTGCAAAGCACATGGTGCCACAGCCCAGGCGCCCACGCTGCCGCGCCGGGAAAGATTACCTCGGCGTATGTCCCGTCGTCGGCCGTGATGCGAAAGCGCAGGTCGTTTTCGCGCGCGGTTTTCCAAAGGGCAAACGAGCCGGGTTTGCCCGGCTCGCCGGCGCAGAAAAAGTAGTGATTTTTCCCGTCGGCCATCGGCGAAAGGGGCTGGACGCCCAGCTCCAGCGCCCCGCGGGCGAGGGGAAATTTCTCCCCTGCGGCAAAGCTTAGCTCGCCGCCCGCCTCAAGCACCAGGGCGCAGCCGCCTGTGCGCGTGCTAACCACGCGCCGCTGTGCTCCCTCGGCGCGGGCCGCGCGCTGGGCAAGGCCGCGCTCGGCGGCTAGCGAGCGGTTAAACGTTGCCTCAAACACCGGCGCGTTGCCTTGGGCAAGGGCCAAAAAAGCTGCGCCCAAGGCGGCGCAGCAGGCAAGGGCGAAAAGCTGCGCCCGGCGCTCGCGCGCTGCGGAGCAACAGCCTGCCGAAGCTCTCTTGTGCGCTGTGGGCAACATTTTCTACCTCCCTAGGGCGGTGGCTCGCGAAGAAAAACGGCTTTTGCCGCGCTGCTGTTCTCTGCGGCGGGCGAGGATTCCGCCAGTGCTTTTTGGGAACAGCTTGCTGCCGCCGCGCTTTTGCGCAGGCTATTTGTAAATGGAAAACGGGATATCGCTCTGGGGCTCCTCAGGCGGAGGGGGAAGGGGGACGAGCTCGCCGCCCGCCTCGTAGGAAATGCGCGTGCGCGCGTTTAGCAGGCCGTTTCGCCCATAGCTCCAGAACGCCACGCGGCCGCCGGAAAGCGGCTCTGGGTCCTGCCAGCGGAGGACGGGCTCGCCGTCTATGGAGTAAATCAGCTCGCTGCCCCGCTTTTCGATGCGCACGTAAAACCAGTGGCGGTGAAAGTGGTCTTTGCTGCGCAGGCGGTTTTCCGGCACAGAGGCGACCACTTGGCTGCCCTTTAAAATCGCCGTTTGCTTGTTGCCAAAACCGGAGAAGATGAAGCTATAGCCGGAGTCGAGCCTGCTTCCGTCGGCGCAGATGGTGCAGTTAAGGTCGCCCGGCTCGGGGTAGGAGGGCTTGCCCTGGAGCATTTTCGGAGCAAGGTAGCACTCCACGGTAATATCGCCGCGAAAGACGCGCTTGCTCCACAGCAGGGGGCACTGGTCGTTATAGCCGGCAAACCACGCCCAGCCCGGCTCACACGCCCAGCGGTCGGTTACCTCCCACACCCCCCGCCGAGGATACCAGTCGACCGGCGCGCGGGAGAACGTATACTCCAAGACGTTGGCCCCGCGCACCGAGACTTGTTTTGCGCTCACCGGCCAGCCCTGGGCGGCAAAGGCCACGTTGCGCCCCGCCAGGGGCTGAGGATCGCGAAACCGCGCCACGGGCTTGCCGTCTATCGCCGCCCAAATCATGCTCCCTCGCCGCTCGAGGGAGACCATGTGCTCGCCGTCGTTTAGCCCAGCGACGTTTCCCGTAGCGACCATCTCGCCCGCGCGGCGCAGCACGGCGACGGCCTGCGCGGGGTTCTCCGCGCTGAGCTCCAGAGTATAGCCGGAATTCATCGCCTGCCCGTCGGCGCACACGGCAAGCGACAACCGGCCCGCTTTAGTCTGCGGGGGCAGCGCCGCGGAGATGGCCACGTCGCTGTAAAATGTGCCTTTAAACCAGCGCACGGTGCGCTCGTCTTTCTTGGCCGAACGCCACCGGCCGGAGGGGCTGGCCCAGCCGGCCATCGTGTCCTCTTTGGTAAATTGCTCGGTAATGTTCGGTCCGGGGTCGGGCCTGGGGACGATCTCCGCGGAGAAGCGCTCAAACGCCACCTCGCGCGCCGAAGGCACGGTTAGCCCCACGCGCCCTCCCTCAAGCAGCCCATCGGCGCACTCCACGATTTTCTTGCCGCCGACCAGGCCGGCAAGGTACGGTCCCTCGGCAATGAGCTTTAGCTCAACCTGCTGCCCGGCCGCCGGTGCCTGGCCTTGGGCAAGCGGCACGCTCTGCCCCGCGGAGACGCGCAACAGCTTTACGGCAACCGTTCCCCGGGGGCCGGCGAGCGGCGCGTCAGCCTGAAGTGCGTAGTAGCTGCCGTTGGCGTAGCGGGCGACGAGGCCCGCGCTCGTCCCGGGGGCAAGGGCAACCAGCGCCCGGCAGCGCACATCGCGCCACTGTGGCTCGCCGCACAGCGCCAGAGCATGAAAGCGCTCCGCGCGGCCGAAAAGCTTGCCGCCGGCGCGCCGCCAGCGCCCGGTAATCGCCTGCCAGCCGCCGCCCACGGGGTTGTCGAACTCCTCGGAAAAGCGCTCGAAGCTCACCACGCTTAGGTCGTCGAAATAGGCTGGCCCGCCGCCCGCGGAATAGAGCGCCACGCGGCCCATGCCGAAATCATCCACCCTGCGGCGAAAGACGAGCTCGTCGTCGATCAGCGCGGCGATGTCGCCGTCGCAGGCGTACACGCGCAGGCGATACCAGCGGTCGTCGGCGAAGCCCCCGGGCTTGCTCTCGAGCAGCGTCCAGCGGCCGTTGCGCACGCGGATAAGCTGGCGCTGGCGGCCCGTGGGGTCGTTGTCCGGCCCGCGCACCCAGCGGAAAAGCAGAAAGTTGTCCTTATCCTGGACGTAAAACGCCAGGCCCAGGGCTACCGCGCCGCCGCCCTTGGCGGAGACCGACGCGCGGTAGCCGTCCCAGTGCCAACCGCCGATGATCGCCAAGCTGCGGTCAAACCCCGGCGCGCCGAACGAAAACGGGTTTGCCGCGAGCCGCGGCGTGGGCTTCATGCTGTGCAGCCCGACGTTGCCAAACTGCCCCTCGGCAACCTCCCACGCCCCCTTCTCCCCCTCCGTGCGTTCGAACGAATCGGCCATGTAAATCTCGCCGAAGTGCGTCACGCTTAGGTCGGACACGGAGAGCGCGGGCGATGTTGCGCTCCAGCCCACGGCGCCGCCCATGAGCTCGCCGTCGAACGCGCGGAGGATAATCGTTCCGTCGCAAACGACGACGATCTTCCACCACGTGCGGCGCACGGCGAGGGTATGGCTGCCCGCGGGGGAGATTTTCGCCGGGCCGGCAAGTAGGGCGCGCCGGCCGTTGACTAGTTTGGCCAGCTCCGCAGCGCCGCGGGTTAGGCGCAGGTCGTAATAGGTTCCTCCGCTAAGGCGGTTAAAGAAAACGTGCAGCTCAGCGCCCTGGGGCCACTGCGCGGGGCCGGCGATGCGACAGGTTAGAGCAAACGGCCGCGGCCCGCGCAGCTCGCGCACCTGTTCCCCCTGAGCCAGGGCGACAGGAGCGAAAACAGCCAAAACTAGCACAACACAACCCAAGCTTGCCAGCGCGGAGGGCGGAGAAAAGGCAAGCCGGCGCATCGTTCGGCCTCCCTGCGCTGGGGTGATTCCTCGCGAGAGCTATTTGACCTTTTAAGCATAGAAACCCAGGCGGAGGAAATGTTTGCCCCGCCGATGAAGCGAAAGCTAGCGGGAAAAGAGAGGGACAACTCCGCCCGCGCGGGGAAGATGGGGGCGGGCCAATGGCCGGTCGGACAACGCGGAGGACGATTTTGCCTGCCGCCCGCGTTGTGGCGCTGGCCGCTGCGCCGCTGTGCCTGGCGCAGGCGGCATACGGGGAAGGAGAAGCTCCAACGGCGCTGCTCCGCGGAAAGGTCGTTGACGGGCAGACGGGCGAGGTTCTTCCCGCGCGCGTGTACATCTGCGACAGCGCGGGGAAGTGGTATTTCGCGCGCTGCGCTTCGCCCGAGGGCAGCGCCGTGCCCTATAGCAAGCGGGCGCGGCAAAACCCGGCCTCGGTGGAGATGCACACCACCATCTCGGCCCATCCATTTTCCGCCGAGCTGCCGCCGGGCGTGTACACGATTACCGTGGAGCGGGGAAAGGAATATTTGCCGCAAACGCGCCGGGTTGTCGTGGGCGCCGAGGGAGCGAGCGTAACCATTGCCCTCCGCCGCTGGGTAAACATGGCCCAGCGGGGGTGGTACTCCGGCGACACGCACGTCCACCGCACACTTGACGAGCTGCCCAACGTTATGCTTGCCGAGGACCTAAACGTCGCCTTTCCCCTAACCTACTGGGTGGCGCGCGCGTTTGTCGCCCCGCCGCAGTGCTCGCGCCGACCGCGCGCTCCGCTCGCGCCGCAGCCGATCTATGTCGACCGGCAGCATGTGATCTATCCCCTGAACACAGAGTATGAGATCGGCACTGTGCGCGGGAGGAGGCACACGCTGGGGGCGTTTTTCGTCCTTGGGCAGCGGGCTGCGCTTAACGACGGCGTGCCGCCGGTGAGCCCCGTGGCGCGCGCGGCGCACGAGCAGGGGGCGCTTTTGGAGCTAGACAAACACGCCTGGCCTTGGTCAATGGCGCTTGTCCCGACCATGGGCGTGGACTTGTATGAGCTGTCCAACAACCACGTGTGGCGGACGGAGTTTGGCTTCCCCCGCTTCGGCGAGCCGCCGGCGGAGTATATGCAGGTTGAGCGCGATGAGCGCGGGCTTACGGAGTGGGGCTGGATCGACTACGGCTTGAAGAACTACTACGCGCTGGTAAACTGCGGGTTTCGCCTGCGGCCCACGGCGGGGACGGCCTCGGGGGTCCATCCCGTGCCGTTGGGGTTTAGCAGGGTGTATGTAAAGGTCGAGGGCGAGTTTAGCTACGAGAAGTGGTTTTCCCGCCTCGCCCGCGGGCAGAGCTTCGTTACCAACGGCCCGATGCTCCTCGCGACGCTCGACGACCGCGACCCGGGGCACGTGTTCTCGCTTGCCCCGGGGCGGGAAAAGACGTTTCGCCTGGCCGGCGTGGCGCTCAGCGCGCGGCCGCTGCGGGCGATCGAGGTAATCTCGCAGGGCGAAGTTTTGGCCGAGATAAAGCCCGCCAACCGGCGCATGCCCTCCGGGGGCTACGAAAGCCCGTTTTCCCTGGTTTACGCCACGGGGCGAAGCACGTGGCTTGCCGTGCGCTGCTTCGAGGACCGGCCGGACGGACGCGTGCGCTTTGCCCACACGGCGCCGTTTTACATCGACATCGCCGGCCAGCCTGTGCGCCCCAAGCGGTGCGAGGTGGAATATTTGATCGAGCGGGTAAAGCGCGAGCTTGAGCGCAGCGCGGGCGTGCTGCCCGAGGAGGCGCTGGCGGAGTATCGCCAGGCTCTGCAGGCGTATGAGCGGCTCGCCGAGCAGGCGCGCTGAGCAGGGGGCTGGGCGAGGAACTGCCGAGGCGTGCCGCGCGTCGTTAGTATGTGGGAGAGACGTTTATTGCCTGGCGGGTGTTGGCGATGGCTAGAGGAGCAGGGGTTTGGGTTGTCATTTTGGCGCTGTGCTTAGCCTGTTCGGCGCTGGCGGAGACAAAGGGCAAGCTTATTACCATCGAGGCCAAGCAGGCCGATGTCGCCGAGGTCATCGCGCAAATTGCCCAGCATTTGAGCTTTGGCCTGCAGTTGGGCAAGGGAGTCGCGGGGCGCAAGGTAACCGTGTTCCTGCGCGACGTTAGCCCCGAGGAGGCCCTCCGCGCGGTGCTCGACGCCGCAGGGCTAAACAAGCGCGTCCTGCCCGATGGCACATGGGCGATCGAGGCCCCGCCCCCACCTGCGGGGACGGCGATTGTCCGCACGCGCTGGCGCGTGCGCGAACAAGAGAAAAAGGAGCAGGCCAAGCGCGAGGGCAAGAAGGACACCGAGAGCGAAAAGCTGCGCCCGGGAAAGCCTATTTTGCGGCGGCGCGCGCCGAACTCGATAGAGTGGATCCCCGAGCGCTGGCCCGTGTATCCGCTGGAGCCCGAGCCCGGGGTGTATTCATATCGCCGCGGGTGGCTCGCCCCCGAGCCGCCGCTGGGGTGGGAGCCTGAGCTGAGCTGGCGCTATCAGCTCCCGCCGAGCGAGCAGGTACGCCTGCTTCAGGGGCACTGGCCGAAGTTTATGCTCGCCGGGCCCACGTTTGGCTACTGGGGCTATAGCGCGCAGCCGTTTTACTACGGCGCGGGGTGGGTCCCCTGGTCTGCCGTGCCCTTGCGCTGGGGCTCGTGCCCGTTGGGCGAGGGCGGGTATTTTCTGCTGCGCACGCCCTCGGCATATTTGCGCTGGGGCAGCGTGCGCGTGTGGCAAAGCAGGGGAATTTTGCCCTAGCGCGGAATTGACAGTGGGCGAGGTGGGGCGTAAAATTATAGGGCCAGGCCGAGGTGGTGGAATTGGCAGACACGCCAGGTTGAGGGCCTGGTGAGCAACTTTATGCTCGTGCGGGTTCAAATCCCGCCCTCGGCACCAGAAAGAAGTGCCGGCAGGACTTGACAAGGGAAATCCTGGGCGCATAGCTCAGTCGGCCAGAGCGCTTGCTTCACACGCAAGAGGTCGCAGGTTCAAGTCCTGCTGCGCCCACCAATCAACGTCGCAGACGAGCGGGATAGGCGCAAGCCTACGTCCGCGGCGTTGAGTTTTGGCAATTAGTGAGCGGACATAGCTCAGCTGGTAGAGCAACAGCTTCCCAAGCTGTGGGTCGCGGGTTCGAATCCCGTTGTCCGCTCCATGTTCGAGCGGAAGTAGCTCAGCTGGTAGAGCGCAACCTTGCCAAGGTTGAAGTCGCGGGTTCGAATCCCGTCTTCCGCTCCAATTGAACATTCGGAGGCGGCTATCTCCCGCTGTAGCCGCCTCCTTTCTCCCCCGCCGGGGCGGCGTAGCCAAGTGGCTAAGGCGGAGGTCTGCAAAACCTCTATTCGTCGGTTCGATTCCGACCGCCGCCTCCATTGTTTTTTTGCCCCCCGCTTGTCCCCCGTCTAGCCCGCGCTTCGCTCGTGCGCCCCGCCCCACGCCGAGACAGGTTCGGCCTGCGATCCGTCGAAGAAATGACATAGCCATGAGCGTTTTCTCGCGCTACGGACCACACCCCCAGGGACAACTGCGCCGAGGGCTGCTGCTCGCCCTTGCCTGCGTGGCTGTTGCCCTCGGCCCCCCGGCAAGCGCTTCGCTGGACTACGGCAACATCGTCAACGAGCCCTGGGCGACCGTGGCCAGCGGCCCGGTAGATGCGCTTGTTGTTGATGTAGACGGCGCGCCGGGGGCGCGCGACGTTGCCGCGGCCTGCCGTGCGGCGGTGCGCCGGGCCCACCCGGCACCGAGCGCGCGGCTCGCCCGGCAGCTACAGTTTCTCATCGCGCACGGGCTACGGAAGCGCTCGCGCGAGCCGCGGCTTTCGCGGAGAATCGTTCACCGACGGCGGGGAAGGCTCGTGCTTCCCGACCTCGCCCAGGCGCGCGCTGCCGGGCGCCAGCTAGGCGGCGGGGCGCTGAGCTTTGAGCTCAGCGGGTGGCCCGAGGACGAGGCGCGCACCCTGCGCCAGTGGATCGCCGAGCTTTACCCCGTGTGCACGCGCATCTACGGCGACCCGGCGTTCTCGCACACGGTAACCGTTGTGCGCTCCGAGGAGAACTTTGGGCTGCTCGGGGGGACCTATGACGCCACGGAAAATGAAATTCGCCTTCCCCCGCTGACGGACAACGTGCACGCAGACCAGTTCGTCCTTGTTCGCCAGATGCTCAGCGCGTTTCGCGACGATGTCGCCCTGGCCTACGATGTGTGGGAGCAGGGGATGGTCATCGCCGCGGCAGACGTCGTTCTGCACGAGTACGACCCAAGCTACGACCCGAGCTATGGGCCGTTTTACGTAACCAACCTCTACGAGCTGCTCAACCAGCCGGAGCTGGCCCACGACCGGATATGGGACACGGGCTTTGACGGAATGATTACCTGGCGGCTGGGGATGTCCTCGGGGGCGTGGTCGAAGTGCTGGGTGGAAAACGAGCAGTTTTTCCGCCAGTTTAACGAAGCCTACTACGCGCGCGTGGCCGCCGAGCCCGGGCTTTCCGGAAACGTCCCCGCGCTGGTAAACATTTGCGCTTCGGTCGTCCCCGAGGTCGAGGGGCTAAGCTTTTACGAGTGGTTTCGCCGGCAGCACGCGCTGAACACAAGCGTTAGCCTGGGCCCCAAGCTTTACGTCTACAACCTCCCGCAGCAGGATTCGATCATTATGATCGTCGACCACTACGTTACCCTGGGCGACAGCACCGAGCAGCCCCGCGGGGGCACCGTGTCGCTGGAATATTGGGATTTCACGCACCGGTTCTCTCTCTTCGTCCAGGAGGGCTATGAGATCTCTATCCCGGACTTTGGGCCTGACGCCGGCCAGGGCTTTGGCGTGGGCTCGCTGTTTAACATCGGCGGCCCCCAGCGCGTATATGTGGACCTCGACCTCGGCCCCATTCACCGCACCTTGCTTTACCCCTATAACGTACGCGGGCCGGAGGAGGGGGGCAACTCGCTGCTTGGGGTGATTGACGGGCGAGACGAGGGCGAGCTGGCTATCTCCGAGGACGGGGGCGAGGCGACGACCGTTCAGGTAAGCCAGGGGAGCTTTGGCCTGGTTTACGGCGGGGGCGAGATGCGTCCGCGGCGGCTAACCGTGGAGTTTACCGATGCCACGGGGCAGAAGGTTCGCCGGCGATATAACACAGGCTTTTTCTTCTATGCGATTACCCCCTCGATAACCCTGCGCCAAACGTTGCGGCACCGGTTTGCCGCCTCGCCAAACGGCCTGCGGCTAATAACCGTGCCCATGTGGCCCACGGCGCGCGACGACGCCGCCGTGCTTGGGCTTCAGCCCTCGCAGTTTGTCCTCGCCCATTGGGACCCCACGCGCCGCGGCGACACGAAGTATGCCTTTTATCCCCTTGCCCCGCCGTTTGCCCCGGGCAGGGCGTTTTGGCTCTACTGCGCGGGCGAGGTGACCGTGGAAGCGGAGGGGGACATCGCCCCGCCCGACCGCCAGTTTCGCATTTTCCTTAAGCCCGGGTGGAACCTTTTCGGCAACCCGTTTACCGAGCCCGTGTCCGTAGACAGCCTGCGCTTCGACCAGGGGGGAGGGGCGGTAAGCTTTGCCCAAGCGGTGCAAAACGGCTGGGTGCGAGCCGTGCTCTATGGCTACGACCCCGCGCGGGGTTACGTCGAAGCGCAGACGCTTGAGCCGTGGCAGGGGTATTGGATCCGCTGCGTTACCGCAGACGGGGTAAACATGCTCGTCTCACCGCCGACGCAGGCCGTGCCGGCGGGCAGCTCGCGCGCGGCGCGGGTGGCCGAACGCGGGGGATGGGAGCTGCGCGTGCAGGCAGAGCACGGGGCGGAGCGGCAAACGCTCGTCGCCGGCGCGGCGCGCGGGGCAAGCGCGGGGTTTGACCCGTGGCTCGACGCCGAGCTTGCCCCCGCGGCGCCACGGGCCAAGCTGTTTGCCGCGCTGCGCCCGACAAAGGGCCCGCTGCTTCTCGCGGACGTTCGCCCGCAAGCGAGCGGGGCGCAGCGCTATGAGCTGCTCGTGGGCCTGCGCGGGGGCGCGGGCGAGGTCGTCCTCCGCTGGCCGGACATTCGCGCTCTACCGCGAACGCTCGCCCCGCTGCTTATCGACGAGCACTCGGGCCGGAGCACCTACCTGCGCACCGCGGGGGCCTATCGCCTGCGCCTGGGCAGCGGCGAGGTGCGCCGGCTGCGCTTGGAGGTTGCCGCGCGCCGCGCGGGGATGCTGCGCATCGTGAACTTGGTAGACAGCGCCGCGCGTGGGGGCCGGGCGCTGGCGTTTTCGCTTTCTGCGCCGGCATGTGTGACCGTGCGCCTGCTTAACGCTGCGGGGCGCGAGCTGGCTACGGTTGTGCGCGAGAAGTGGATGGGCGCGGGGACAAACCGCATTCTTTGGCGGGCGAAGGACAGCGCGGGGCGCCCCCTGCCCAGCGGGGCGTATCTCGTGCAAGTCGAGGCGCGGGACGAGTCCGGCCAGCGGGCGCGCGCCGTGCGACGGGTTGTGCTTGCCAAATGAGGCGCGGGCGAGCGATAGCCGCGGGGGCCACGGCAGCCATCGCCCTTGGCGCGGCGCTGCTTGCTCTGGGGTGCGGGGCGCGCCCGGGGGGTACGTTTGGCGTTGCCGTGGGCAAAGTCGTGGACGCGGCGACAAAACAGCCCATCGCCGGCGCGCTGGTAGTCATCTACCACGAGGCGACCACGGGCGACGATGGGACATTTGAGATCCGCGATATTCCCCTTCCCGACTACGACGTGCCGCTTACCGTATCGTGCGAGAACTATCGGGTGTTCGACACTATGCTGAACTTCGCCGCGGGGGCGGACCTGAACATCGAACTCCAGCCGGTGGACGACCCCAACCGCTACGGGACGATCGACGGCGACGTGGTGCAGTATCGGCCGGGGGAAGAGCCAGAGGAGGTGCCGCTGGCCGAGGTTGAGGTGAAGGTTACGGTAACCTCGGGGGGCATCGTCGTAGACGAGCAAACGGCGCACACCTCGGCGCGGGGGCGGTTTCAGGTTTCCGGCGTGCCCGTGGGCCGGGCGACGGTCTCCGCGGCGGTAGAGGGCTTCCTCCCCGACGTTCAGGAGGTCCTCGTGCTTCCCGAGCGGGGGTCCACGCACGCCGTGCACCTTAAGCTCGTCTCCGGCGAAACGCGCGTGACGGTTACGGGCCGGGTGTTCGACATCGAAACCCAGGAGCCAATTGCCGGGGCGATCGTCGGCAGCGACGAGAGCGAACGCACCGTGGCCACGGACGAAAACGGAATGTTTGCCCTGCCCGACGTGCTCGTGGGCGAGCGGACGATCCGCGCCACGGCGAGCGGCTACGATCCGGGCTTTGTTACGGTGCTCGTGCTCGCCAACCCCGAGCCGATCGAGATCGGCCTCGCGCGAGCGACAGGCGGGCCCCCGCCCGCGCCGTATAACATCAGCGGCCGGTGCGTTGCCGGCGAGGGCGAGGACAATTCGGGAATCGCCGTTACCCTGACGAACAGAGACACGGGGCAGGTCGTTGGGACGATGACCACCGGCGCAGACGGCGAGTTTCGCTTTCTCGCGCCCCCGGGGAGATATCGGATAACAGCGCAAAAGAGCGGCTTTCGCCCGCAGGCGGTGGATATCGAGCTGCTCCCCGGAGGGCAAGTAAGCGGGATAGAGCTGCGGCTTTCGGCGTCTTAATCGGTGGGTGCAGGAAAAAACGAAAAGCGGCTGAAGTTTGCTTGTGAGCGGGGTTTGTTGCTCCCGGCGGTTGCCGATGCTAGAATAGGCCGCGGAATCGCGGGCTTTAGGAGGCGCGTTTGATGAACTGCTCGCGCGTTGCGCTGTGGCTATGTGCGCTGGCACTAATCGCCGTTTTTGTAGCACTCGGTGGCCCGGGGTGTGGGGTAACGCCTACAGGCCCAACGCCAACGCCCGCGCAGACGCCGACGCTGGCCACGGGAACGGTGCGCGGGATGGTGACCAACGAGGATGGCACGCAGCCCGCGGCCGGCGCCGAGGTGGCCCTGGAGTCTAACCCCGCGGTGCAGACGACCGCGGGGCAGGACGGGAGGTTCGTTCTCTCCGGGGTGCCTCTTGGTGTGCCGCAGCGCATCGTGGCCTATCGCTTGGGTTTTGGCAGCGGCACGTCGGAGCAGTTTACGCTGACGGAGCAGAACCCGGAGCTCACCCTGGAGGAGCCGATTCGCTTGAGCACGAGCAGTCCCCCGCCCCCGCCGCCGGCGCTGATGACCCCGATTCCCACGCCCACGCCCCGGCCCACGGGCTAGGCGGGGGCAGAGCATATGGCAGGGCGCCCAACCTTCGCACATTAAGCGCGGGGTTGGGCTTTTTCTTTGGGCAAGGCGGGGCAGTGTCTGCCCAACGGGCTGAAAAAGTTTTGCCCAGCGAGCGTCGCGAATGACAAGGGGCGGGCGCGGTGAACAGAAGCGTTGACGCCATATCGCGGCGCGAGGCGCTCAAAGACCGCCTGCGCAACATCGGCTCGCTGCTCAGCCTCGTCATCCTCCTGGGGCTTACGGCGTGGGTCGCTTGGCGCTCGCTTCAGGCGCCGGAGAAAGAGCAGCCCCCTGAGCTTAAGGGCATGCTCGTGCGCATGACCGACGCCGGCTTTCAGGTGTTTGCCGAGCGCGAGGGAAAGCACGAGCTCGTCGCCCAAGTCCAGGCGAAAACTCTCTCCGTCTCCCAAGACCGCAACATAATTGTTATCGAAAACGCCAAGCGCGTAACCATCTTCCGCAATGGCAAGAAGTATCTCGAGGGCGAGGCCCGCCGCGCGCGCTACGACCGGATAACCAAGCGGCTGACCGTCCTCGACGAGATTACCCTGAGTACCATCGACGGCGAGATTAGCTTTACGACACGGGGCGCCAGCTACTTCGGGGAAAGCGAGCAGCTCGTGTGCGACCAGCCCGTTACCGCGCGCTTTCGCGGCGGCGTGCTCAAGACGGCGACGATGTCCGTAAACGTGCGCGACGAGCTCGTGGAGTGCCGCAATAAGGTAACCTTTCAGCGGCCGGAGGGCGGGAGAATTGTCGCCGACGGGGCGTTGGCGAACATGAAGGAGAAGATCATTACCCTCTCCGGCAACGTGCAGATTAATATGACGGTAAAGGAAATCGCGGAGACCATGCGCCCGGAGAAGAAGCCGAAGGAGGACCGCTGGGCCAAGACGCGTCTGCGCCTGAGCACGCGCGAGGTGGTCTACGAGACGGACACGAAAGACATCCTCTGCCCCTTTCCCGTGCACGTAACGACGAGGGAGGCCGTGGTGCGTAGCGAGCGCGCGCGCGTCGTGGGCAACGTGGTATATATGGAGGGAAACGTGCGCGCGGAGCTGCGCATGCGCGAGGACGAGGAGCCGCTGAAAATGCGCACAAAGCTCGTCGAATATAACGTAGACACGGGCTATTTCACTGCGCCCGGGGGCGTGGACATCGAGACGGAGGCGGGCAAGTTCCACGCCGCGCGGGCGAAGGCCAACCCCACCGAGGGCCGAGTGTCGCTCGAAGGTGGGGTTTCCGGGAGCTTTTACCTAGAGTCCTAGCGGCGGAGGGAGGCGGCGCCGTGCCTGCTGTGCGATCCTTGCTCGCTGGAGCGTGCGTTTTGTGCGCGGCGCTTGTGCTCTGCGCCCTGGGGCAAACGCGGGCGCAGGACCAGCCCCCTGCGCAGCAGCCCGAGCAGGGCAAGAAAAAGCGCGAAATCCTCGTCCAGTGCGACGAGATCGTCGGCGTGACCACGGGCGAGAAAGATATTTGGGAGCTGCGCGGCAACGTGGAAATGCGCCACGAAGACGCCGTGATGTACGCCGACCACGCCTGGTGGAACCGCGAGGAGCGCACGGCGCGGCTCGTGGACGGCGTGCGCATCGAGCACCCCGACCACGTAATGACCTCCGACGTGTGCGACGTGGACTTTAAGAAGAAAATCGCCCGCTTTACGGGCAACGTTAAGATCCGCACGGAGCGCAAGCGCAAGGAGGGCGAGCAGCCCGCGGGCGAGGAAGACGAGCTGACCAAATATGAGTATATGGTGTGGTGGACCACCTGCGACGAGCTTATCTATAACTACGACACCGATGAGGGCGAGGCGCGGGGAAACATCGAGTCCGTCTCGGACGACAAGAAATATCACTTCTACGCCGACGTGGCCTACTATCGCATCGAGCGGCTCACCGACGGCACGGAGATCGAGGTAATCGAGCTGCCCAACAACCCGCTCATGAAATCTACCGAGGGCGACACGTATCAGGTGAGCCACGTGATTATTAAGATTTGGCCCGAGGACGAGTCGGGCTACCGCAAAAAAGAGGTCAACGCTACGGGCGTGCGCATTCTCGAGGTGCAGCAGCGCTAGGGGGAAAGTCGAGGGAGGGGCTGGGGGCGGGCTGCGCGAAGTTCCCCCAAGGAAACGTCCTGCGCCCAGGGTCTGTCCGCCGCTGTCGAACAGTCCTGCGCGCGCTGTGTGTTATACTTGCCGGAAACCGTGCGACGTGGGGAGCGGAACGCCGATGAGAAAAATGCCCGCAGTTTGCGCCTTCGCCCTTTTGTTCTCTCTCGTTGGGCTTTTCCCCGCTGCAGCGCTTGAGATCCAAGTCGCGGGAATGGGCCCGACCAACGTCGTTTCCGACCAGGTGACGATAACCGTTACCTGGCCCACGTCGGAGGAGTCATACATCATCCTGCGCGTAGACGGAAAGTTTCTCCAAGCCCAGGCCCCGCCGTGCACGTTCGTCTGGGACACGAACTCCGTTGCCGATGGCGAGCACGAGCTGAAGGCGACGGAGGTTAACGCCGCAGGGCAGACGATAAGCGAGGCCTCGATTAAGGTTCGCGTGGCGAACAGCGCCAACGTTACCCCGCCCGTAAAGCTCGCTTATAAATTCACCGAGGGCCAGAGGCTGCGCTACCGCATTAGCGGAGAGACCGACGTGTTCGACGTGCGCACTAAGCAGCGGCACCTTGTTCCGGAGATGCTCTATCGCGCGCTGGCCGGGATCCTCAACGCCGAAGTCACGGAGCGCGTGGTGAGCGTTGCCGACGGCGGGGCGGTGGTCGAGCGCGAGCTGGTCTCCGGGCTAATGGACTACCTGGACCGCTATGTGCGCCTTGCCGGCGTGGGGCGGAGCACGAGCCTCGCGGTGAGCGCCACGGGAGCGGTGAGCGATGGCCCGGGGCGGGTGGCCGCGGAGGCGAAGTTTGCCCTGGCCTATCTCCCCCTGCCCCAGGGCCCGGTTGATGTAGGGCAGACCTGGCAGGGGCCGATTACCGTAATCGACGACCTGGCCCAGGGGACCTCGCGCGAGGTTGACGCAAAACACCGCCTCGTCGGGTTTACCTCGGAGGGCGGCGAGCCCTGCGCGCTGATCGAAAGCCAATATCGCTACGAGTCGCCGCTTACGGTTACCGTGGACCTCGGCGAGCGCAAGTTCGACGCCGCGCTAACCGAGGGCAAGCGCCTAACGTTCTTCGGGCTGCAGTCCGGCCGTGTGGTGCGCATGGAGGAGACGATCTCGCGCGAGTTTACGATCAAGACCATGGACTACGGGATCGTCGCCGGCGCGACGATCCCTGGGGTGGGCGGCGCGGCGCCGGAGATCATTCCCGAGGAAGTAGACCTGCGCTATACGACGAAGGTTGTGCTCGCCCTTTCCGGCTGAGCCGAGCAGAGGGGAACGCGGAGCTCGACAACTAACCCGGGCGGCCCTCCGTGCGGCGTGGTGATTTCTCACTTCCGGCGGCAAGGGCCCCGGGGAGAGGCGGAGGGCGCAGTGGGCGGGCTCGTCGTCGTGTTGGTGCTGCTCGTTGCTCTGCTTTGCCTGCTCCTGTGGGAGATCGGGCAGTGGCGCAGAGCGGGCGAGGTGCTCAGCGCGCGGCAAAGGCTCTCGCGGCTCGCTGTTGTCGCCCTCCTCGGGGCGGTGCTCGGGTTGATGGGGGTTAGCTTTCTCGGCGTGTTTAAAACGGCGCTTCAGCAAGCGCTGGCGCTCGCGGCGATGCTTATTTTGGCGTTCTTCGCCTTCTTTCTCGCTCTTTTGGACTTTCGCGAGCTGCACGGAAAAAAGCGCGAGCAAGAGATGCGCGTCTACGGCGAGGTAGTGCGGTTTTTGGCCGATGTGGCGCGGGCAAAGCGCGCCCAGGAGCAGCAAACACAAGCGCCAAAGCAAACGTCGGAGGAAGAGAAGGGGAAATAGTTAACGCTCGGGCCGGCTGTCGGCCTCTCGCTAGCCCGACGAGGTAACGACGCCGTTGTCCTCGACCACCGCGGCGCTCTCCGAGGTCCCCAGGCACGCTGCCCCCCGCCCCACCTTAACCCCGCTGCCCAAAATGGCAAACCCCACGCGGGCGTTCTCCTCCACGCTGGACTGCTCGAACAGCGCCGAAGCGACGACCGTGGAGCCGTCGGCGACGCGGCAGTTGCTCCCGATGCACGTATAGCGCCCGATGCGCGCGCGGCCGATGTGGCAGTTGTCGCCGATGATCGCCGGGCCGACGACCTCGGCCTGCGGGCTGATCTCCGTATCCTCGCCTACGCAGACAAGGCCGTGGAAGTTCTCGCCGCGGGCAATGCGCAGGCCCATCTCGCGCGAAATGCGCGCAAACGAGGCAGCGAGCTTTTGCATGAGCAGGTTGTTCAGCCAAATCACCTCGGCGGGGCTGGACAGGTTCGACCAGTAGCCCACGAGCTGATGCGCCTTAAAACGCACGCCGTCTTTAATAAGCCGCGTGACGGCCGAGGGCAGCTCGTACTCCCCGCGCGAGGAGGGCTCGAGGCCTTTGATCGCCTCGAAGATGTCCGGCTTCATGATGAAGATACCGGAGTTGATGAAGTTCGTGTCCACCGTCCCCGGAGCCGGCTTCTCGACGATCTTCACGACCATCCCATCTTCGACGAACACCGCCCCGCCGGTAGATACGTCGCGCGTGCTGTTTACGCAGAGCCAGCACGCGTCGCGGTCGGCCTCGTAGGCCTCGAGCAGATAGCGGTAGTTCTGCTTAGGCGTCATGATGTCGCCGAAGGTCAGGAAAAACGGCTCGTTGCCCACGAAGTCGCGGGCGAGGGAGACGGCGGCGGCCGTGCCATAGGGGGCGTCGGGGTCGGTGGGCTGGGAGACGTACTCGATGCTCACCCCATACTGCGAGCCGTCGCCCAGACGTGCTTTCACCTGCTCCTCGAGGTAGCCCGTGACAAGCAGGAACTCGCGGATCCCCGCGTCGCGCACGGCCTTGATGATATGCTCGAGGATGGGGATGTTCAGGACAGGGATCATCACCTTGGGGCGGGTTTTCGTGAGGGGGAGCATGCGCGTCCCCCGACCCGCCGCAAGGACGACAGCCTTCAAAGCAAAACAGCCCCTTCCGCAAGCGTAACCCTAAGGCTGAACATGTCGCTCGGCCATAAGGTTCGCTGCCCCCGCCACGGCGCCGCACAGACTATACTACAGCGGTGGCAACGTTGCAACAAAAACAATTTGCTTGCTAGCACGGCGCAGCGCAGATGGCAAGGATCTCTTTTTGCCCGCAGAAGGTTCCTCGCTCGCTGGAGACAAAACTGATACCCAACGCCAAGGACGCCTGGCCTGCCCGCGGTTTTCAGCGGGCGGGGGCGGTGTGATTTGTGCGCTTTTTCATGTAAAGCATGTATTGCATACCGCCGCCAGCGCCGATATAATGGCCTAAGAAAAGCGGCCCCAGCCTCATTGAGGAATGGAAAATGGCCAAGGAAAAACGCCAGGAGGTCTCGCTCGACGACTACTTTTACGGCGCGGTAACCGTGGGCGAGCGGGGCCAGGTGGTCATCCCGGCAAAGGCTCGTCAGGAGTGCGGCGTGCAGCCCGGCGACAAGCTGCTTGTCTTTCGCCACCCCGTCCATGTAGGAATCTCCCTTGTCAAGCTAGACAGCGTTCACGCGCTGCAAGAGATGATGACGGCGATCGTCGCGAGCATTTTGGAGCACGAAGAGGAGCGCGCTGATGGTCGCTAGCAGGGCAAGCAGGGCAAACGGGCGCAGCGGCGCGTGCCTTTTGCTTTTCTGCATCCTGGGGTTGCTGCTCGGCTGCGCCTGGGCCTCGGCTCAGCAGGATGGGCCGCGCGGGCTGACGCTCGACGAGGCGATTGACATTGCCCTGCAAAAGCATCCCTCGCTCGCCGCGGCGGACCGCGCGGTAGACGTCTCACGTGTAGGCTACCAGGAAGCCGAGGCGATTAAGAGCTGGCAGCTCCAGTCCACGGCAAGCGGAACCTATCGCGGCCCGCTCACGACGATCGAGTTCCCCGATCCCCTCACAGGCCAGACGCGCAGGATGACCTTCGGCCAACCGTTTACCACCTCCATAGGGATTTCCGCGACCAAGCCGCTTTACGTCGGCCGGCGGGAGCGCATCTCGCGCGAGCTGGCGCGCGTGGGCGTAGAGTCGTCGGAGCTTCAGCGCGCCCAAGCGGAGCAGCAGGTAATCATCGGTGTTAAGCGGGCGTACTACGGCCTGCTCAAGGCCCTGCGCCTGCGCAACGTGGCCGAGGAGGCGGTAAGCCGCGCGCGGGAGCACTTGCGCATTGCCGAGGCTCGGGTAGACGTGGGCACTGCGGCACGGCTGGACGCCATTCAGGCGCGGGTGGACTTGGCCAACGCCGAGCATAGCCTCGTCCTCGCGGAAACCGGCGTGGAGCTTGCGCGCAGCGCGCTCAACGACGCCATGGGCCTGCCCCTGGACACGAAGACGGCGATCCAAGAGCCCGGGCCGGTGCAGTTCATTACCGTGGACCCCGCGCAGGCGGAGCAAGCCGCGCTGAAAAACCGCCCGGAGATCGCTATTTTGGACAAGGCCGTGGAGGGCGCCGAGCTGCGCGCGAAGCTCGAGCGGGCAAGCAAGAAGGCAAGCGTGCTTTTGCAAGGGGGAATGCAGTATCTCACGGGGAGCCCGTTTGTTAAGGGGCTAAGCTGGCAGTTGGGAATTGTCTTCTCCAAGCCCATTGGCAGGCAAAAGGCGGTGGACGCCCGCGCGCTAAAGGCCGAGCTTCAGGCCGAGGAGGCGCGGGCCAAGCGCGAGGTGGCCATCTGCGGAATTAAGCTGCAGATTAAGCAGGCGCTGACCAACCTCGAGCACGCCCGCGACGCGATAAAGGTCGCCCAGGCGAATATCGAGCAGGCGCGCGAGGCCTATCGCGTGGCCCAGCTTGCCTACAAAAACGGCGTGGGCCCGCGCATTGCGGTGAAAGACGCCGAGGTTGCCCTTACCCAGGCGCAGACCAACTTAGCCCAGGCCATTTACGACTACCAGCTTGCGATCTGCGAGCTTGAGTACGCCATTGGGGTGCGCAGCCTTGGCCCGCTGGCGCTGCCCGAGGGCGGGGCGCCGGGGCCCGAGCTGCCTGCGCCCGACCAGGCGGAAGGTGAGCGGCAATGATGCGCTCCGCGAGAGCAAGGAGCAGCAGCCGTGCGGCAGGCGCAGCGATGTTTTGCGTGCTGCTGGCGCTCGCCGGGGCTTTTTTCTGCGGCTGCGCCCGGCGGCCCAGCGCCGCGCAGGTTACTCAGAGCGACGAGGTCGCCGCAGCGCCCGTGGAGACGGAGCGCGCCCAGCGCGGCCGGCTCGTCGTCTACGAGGAGGTTACGGGCAACATTAAAGCCCTGCACGACGTGCTCCTCGGCTCGACGACCACGGGGCGCATCGTTTACGTGGCGGGCAAGGAGGGGGACTGGATTCGCGCGGGGCAGGTTGCCGTGCGCTTAGACTCCGCGGACATCGAGGCCAACCTGCGCCGGGCAAAGGCCGAGCTTGAATCGGCGCGCGTGCGGCTGTCGCAGGCCGAGCGAGGGTATAAGCTAACGGGCGTGCAGACGGACACGGGGATCGAGGCCGCAGAGCAGGCGGTGGAGCTGGCGCGGGTGCGCCTGCGTGAGGCGGAGCTCGCGCGCGAGTTGGCCGCGAAGGAGCACGCGGAGGCGGTAAAGCAGGCGCAGGCCGCGGCAGAGCAAGCGAAGGCCCGCCTGGCCCAGGCGCAGGCGGCGCTGGAGCAGACACGCAGCCAAGTCGAGGCAAGCATTGCCCAGGCGCAGGCGGCGAAGCGCCAGGCGCAGGCGCGGCTGGACCGCCTGCTCGCCGGGGCGCGCGATCAGGAGCGGCGGCAGGCGCAGGAGGCGGTGAACATTGCCCAGGCCAACCTAGACAACGCGCGCACGGAGTATGCGCGGATGCAAAACCTCCTGCGCGAGGGCGCCGTGGCCCAGACCGTGGTTGATGCAGCGCGCCTGCGTTATGAGACGGCGAAGGCCCAGCTCGTCCAGGCGCAGCAAGCGCTGAGCCTTGTGCAAGAGGGCCCGACGAAGGAGGACATCGAAGCCGCCCGGCAAGCGGTAATGCAGGCCGAGGCGGGGGTGGCCACGGCCGAGGCGGCGCGGCTGCAGATTCGCCAGCGCGAGGAGGATGTCGCCGTGGCCGAGCAGGCGGTGGTTACCGCCGAGGCTAACCTGCGCAAGGTCCTCGCGAACACCCTGCGCGTAGACACCGCCGAGCAGGAGGTCGCCGCCGCGCAAAAGGCTCTGGAAACCGCCCTCACCCAGCTCGAGCAAGCCAAGTCTGGCTCGATCAAAGTGGAAATCAGCGAGGAGGATATTGCCGCCGCGCGCGCTGCGGTGAAAGCGGCACAGGCCGCTGTCGCCTATTACACGGCGGAGCTGAAAAAGCGCACCATCGTCTCCCCCATTAGCGGGGTCATTAATAAGCGGCTCGTGGACCCGGGCGAGACGGTAATGTTCGGCGGGGCGCTGCTGCAGATCGTCAACCCCGAGGCGCTGTATTTTGAGGCCACGGTTTCCGAGAAAAAGGTGGCCCTGCTGAGTGTGGGCGACCCCGTGCTCACCGAGGTAGACGGCGTGCCCGGGGTGGTGTTCGAGGAGAGCCGCGTGCTCTCCATCCTCGCCGCGGGCGACCCCGCGAGCCGCACGTTTACCCTGCGCATCTCCCTGCCCCCCGACCCGCGCATTAAGCCGGGGATGTTTGCCCGCGGGCGTATCCCCACCGCCGTGGCCGAGGACGCGGTGATCATTCCCAAAGACGCGCTCCTTCAGCGGGGGGAGAAGACCATCGTCTATGTCGTCAAGGGGGGCAAGGCGTATGAGCGCGAGGTGGAAGTGGGCCTGACCTACGGCGACAAGGCGGAGATCGTTCACGGCATTGAGGCCGGGGAGGAGGTCGTCGTCGCGGGGCAGCAGAGCCTGTCCCACGGCGTGGCCGTCGTCGTGCGCAACTCCCCTTCCTCAAGCGCCTTCGCCCCTGGCGCAAAACGGGCAAAATGACGCCTGCGCCATTCCTCCGGCGATGCTCGGAGACTCGGTGACGAACAACCATGTGGATCACTGACGTTGCAATTCGCCGACCGATCGCCATGTCCATGGTGTTCTTCGCGCTCATCGTGCTCGGGCTGTACTGCTACAGCGAGCTCCCCGTGCAACTGCTTCCGAGCATCGGCGCCCCGTATATTACTGTGCAGACGGTCTACCCCGGGACGAGCCCGGAGGAGATGGAGCGCTTGGTTACCGAGCCCATCGAGGATGCCGTGTCCTCGATCGGCGGCGTGGACGACGTGCGCTCTATCTCGCAGGAGGGGCTGTCGCTGGTTATCGTTAAGTTCGTGGAGGGGATGGACGAGGACGCCGCGGCGGCGGACGTGCGGGATAGGGTTTCCGCGGTGCGCGCGCAGCTTCCCGACGACGCCGAGGATCCCGTGGTCGCCAAGTTCGACATTACGGCAATGCCCATTATGCTCATCGGCGTTTCCGCCGAGCGGCCGAGCAGAGAGGTGAAGATGGTTGTTGAGGAGCGGGTGAAGGATCGCCTGGCCAACGTGCCCGGGGTGGCCAGCGTGTCGGTTGCCGGGGGCGAGGAGCGGGAGATACAGATTCTCGTAGACCAGGGGCGGCTGGCCGCGCTGGGCTTTTCCCTGGGCGACCTGCACAGGCTGCTCGCCGCGCAAAACCTAAACCTCCCCGCGGGAAAAATTAAAGAGGGGCGCAGCGAATATGCTGTGCGTGTCCTCGGGGAGTTCGTCTCCGTGGACGAAATCCGCAACCTCACCCTCCTCTCCCCGCGCGGGGCGCGCGTGCGCCTGTCGGAGATCGCCGAGGTGCGCGACACCTCGGCCGACGTGCAGACCATCGGCCGGCTAAACGGCAAGTCCAGCGTGCAGCTAAGCATTCAGAAGACGAGCGAATCGAACACCGTGGAGGTCGCGCGGCTTGTTAAGCGGGAGCTGGAGGAGCTGAAGAAGGAGCTGCCCCCGGACTTCTCGTTCGGCATCGCCAGCGACCAGTCGATTTTCACCGAGGACGCGCTGCATGATTTGCGCGTAAGCTTAAGCTTGGGCGTGCTGTTAGCGACGCTCGTCGTTTTCTTCTTCCTGCGCAACCTCCCCTCGACGTTTATCATCTTCACGGCGATCCCCACCTCGATGATTACCACGTTTATCCCGGTGCGCCTGCTCGGGTTTAGCCTGAACTTCATGACGTTGCTCGGCCTGGCCCTGGCCGTGGGCATTTTGGTGGACGACTCAATCGTCGTCCTGGAGAACATCTATCGCCACCTGGGAATGGGCAAGCCCCCGGCGAAGGCCGCGTTTGAGGGGCGGATGGAGATCGGCCTCGCCGCGGTGTCCATCACCATGTGCGACGTCGTCGTGTTCGTGCCCATCGCGTTCGTCACGGGGATCGTGGGGCAGTTCTTCCGGCCGTTTGCCTTGGTTGTCGCGTTCTCCACGCTCACGTCGCTGTTTGTCTCGTTTACGCTAACGCCCATGCTCGCCTCGCGCTGGCTGAAGTCGGCCGACGTGCCGGAGGAGACGGGCGAGGACCGCGTGGGCGAAGCGGCGATGCGTCGCTTTTGGTGGTATGTGCCCGTGCTTCGGCGGGCGATTGGGCCGTATTCGCGATTTGGCACGATCTTGTTGGGGTTTTTCGCGCTGATTTTCGCGATCATCGTTATCGGGCCGCGGCTGGGCAAGGAGTTTTTCCCTCGCCTAGACCAAGGCGAGGCATATATCTTCGCGGAGCTGCCGGGCAGCGCCCGGCTTGAGGAAACAGACCGCGTGCTGCGCCAAATCGAGGACGTCCTCCGCCGGTATCCCGAGGTGGAGACGATCTTTACCGAAGCCGGGCGGTCCATGTCGCTGCGCGGCTCGCAATATGGCCAGGTGACGATTAAGCTGATCGAAAAGGCGGGGTTCATCGACCGTCTGCTCCACCCCGGCCAGCGGGTGATCACCATTCGCCGCGGCGACAAGGAGATCCGCAAGCGTCGGCGCCACGTGCAGGACATCGCCGACGAGCTGCAGCGCGTGCTCGCCTCTATTCCCGGGGCGGAGATTCGCGTGCGCACGGAGTCGCGCCACGGAACGGGCGGGGTTAACCCGTTGGAGCTGGAGATTACCGGCTCGGACGCCCAGGCTGTGGTGGAGACGGCGCAGCGGGTTTACGAGCAGATGTATAAGGTCCCTCAAGCCATCGGCGTGGACATTTCGCACAAGCCAGGCAAGCCGGAAATTCAAGCGCGCATCGACCGCGTAAAGGCCGCGCAGCTCGGGTTTACCGTATCGGAGATCGCCATGGCTCTGCGCGGGGCGATCGAGGGGCTGGTGGGCACAGAGTATCGCGAGGCGGGGGAGGAATACGACATTCGCCTGCGCCTGCGGCCCGAGGACCGCGTGACCACGGAGCAGGTGGAGAACGTGATTATTGGCATTCGCAACAACCAGCCCGTGCGCTTGGGCGACGTGGCCGTCGTCGCCCCGGGCCGCGGGCCCACGCAAATTGACCACCGGCGCGGACTGCGCATGGTAACCATCTCCTGCGCTTTGGGGCGCGACGAGTCCGGGAGAATCATCGCCCAGAGCAAGCTCCAGCGGCTGATTGAGGAGAAGATCCTCAACCAAATGGTCTTTCCCCCGGGCGTGCGCTGGCAGTGGGGCGCAGTGGCGGAATGGCAAGAGGAGAGCTTTCAGAAGTTGTACCGGGCGATGCTCCTCGGCGGGTCGCTCATCTTTATGGTTCTCTGCGCGCTCTATGAGTCGTGGTTTTACCCGCTGGTCATTATGATGACCGTGCCCATGGCGTTGGTCGGGGGCTTGCTTGGACTGATCGTCGCCGGTGTGCACTTAAACATTATGTCGCTCATCGGGTTCATGATGCTCCTCGGGCTGGTGACGAAGAACGCGATATTGCTCGTGGACTACACGAACACCCTGCGCCGGCAGGGGTTTGACCGGCAGGAGGCGCTGCTCCGCTCCGGGCCGGTGCGGATGCGGCCGATTCTCATGACCACGCTAACGTTGGTCTTCAGCCTCCTGCCCATCGTCGTGGGCGTGGGGCGCGGGGCGGAGATTCGCCAGCCCATGGCCGCCGTGGTAACCGGCGGAATGATTGTCTCCACGATCCTTACGCTGCTCGTTGTGCCCGCGTTTTACACCGTGCTCGACGACGTTCAGGAGCGGATCTATATGCCCGCGAAGCGTCTTTTGCTGCGCTTGGTGTTTCCCGGCCGCACGGAGTAGCAAGCGTGTTCCCTGGGTAAAAGAAAAAGGCGGAGGGGTTGAAGGAGTGCGGGGGCGGGCCTGAGAATGCCAGAGGCGACAGCGCCAGTTGGCCTCGGGCAGGCGGCGGTGCAGGACGGACGGAAGCGGGCTGAAAGCCCCCAACGTGTGGTTCGTCGGTTCCGCTAGCTGAGCAGGCCGAGTGCGGTGCGCGGCAACAATTTCCTCGGTCCTCTTTTTGTCTTGCAGGAGGAGCCAGGTCGAGCGCGGGAGTGACGGCTGGATGGCGGGCAACCGCTGGACTGCCGAGAAGATCATCGCCGAAATCCGCAGGCTTTACGAGCAGGGTGTAGACCTTTCTCCCACAGGTATTCGCAAAACGCATAGCGCGCTGTTTTCCTCGGCGCGGTCGAAAAGCCACTTCGGAAGCTGGCGCGCGGCGATTAAGAAGGCCGGCCTGGACTACTCCAAAATTAAGCGCGGCGAGCAGGTGTGGAGCAAGGAGAAGATCATTCGCGAACTGGTCAGCGCCTATGAGCGGGGGGAAGACCTGCTTAGCGCGGACTTTAAACAGCGCCACAAAAAGCTCTATAGCGCGGCCTGCGCCAAGCGCTACTTCGGCAGTTGGCGCAAAGCGATCGAGGCCGCGGGGCTGGACTATCAAAAGATCCGCGGGCAGCACTTTTGGAGCAAGGAAAAGATCATTCAAACGATACGCGAGCTCAAACGCCAGGGGCATCCGCTGAACTGGTCGGCGATTAACAAGGATTGCCCCAGCTTATACCGCGCGGCGCGGCGCAAGGAGAACTTTGGGAGCTGGAAAAAAGCCCTGCGCGCCGCGGGCGTTGATGTCGCCCTCCCCGCCGGCGGAAAGCAATGGACGACCAAGCGCATTATCGAGGAGATCCGCCGGCTGCACCGCATGGGCGAGGACCTCTCGCAAAAGGCAGTGATGCGCAAGCACGGGGCGCTGCTCGCCGCGGCAAAGAGCGTGCGCTATTTCGGCACGTGGCGCGCCGCGGTGGAGGCCGCGGGGATCGACTATAACTCCGTCCGGCGGCGGCGGGGGAGAGCGGCGGCGCGCGAGCGGCGAGAGAAACGGGCCCTGGGCGGCGAACAATCCCCCTAGTTTTGCGCAAAGGAGCGACGGAGATGAAGCTCGTGTCCTTCTCCCCGGCCGGGGCGGCGGAGGTCCGCGTCGGGGCCCTGGCCGGCGAGCACGTGGTGGACTTTTCCGCGGCGGGCGTTGAGCCGTGGCACGACATGGTCGCCTTCCTCGAGGCGGGCGAGCAGGCGCTCGACGCCGCCCGCCAAGCCGTTGCCAACCCGCCGGAGCAGGCCCTCGTTCCCCTGGGCGAGGTGCGCCTGCGCGCGCCCGTTCCCTGCCCGCGCAAGCTGTTCGCTCTCGCGGGCAATTACTACGAGCATATCAAAGAGTCGCGCCTTGCCGCGTCCACGGCAAAGAGCTCCACCCCGCGGGTGTTTATGAAGCCCCCGAGCACGACCGTGTGCGGGCCGGAGGACCCCGTGGTTATCTCACGCTATGCTCGCGCGGTGGACTGGGAGGCGGAGCTCGCCGTTGTCGTTGGCAAGCGGTGCAAGTATGTTCCGCGGGGGCGGGCGGAGGAGGTCATCGCCGGCTATACCGCGCTAAACGATGTCTCCGAGCGCCGGCTGCAGGTGTGGGAGCGCGAGGAGACGCAGGAGTGGGACAGGTTTTTCGACTGGCTTAACGGGAAGTGGCTGGACGGCTTTGCCCCCATGGGCCCGTGCCTGGTCACGCCGGAGGAGATGCCCGACCTCTCCCAGGTGCGCATTCAGCTTCGGGTAAACGGGGAGAAGAAGCAGGATGCGCGGGCGGGGCAAATGATCCTCGACGTGGGGGCGATAATCGAGTACATTTCAGCAATAGTAACCCTCGAGCCGGGCGACGTTATCTCCACAGGCACGCCCTCGGGAGTGGGCATGGCTTCGGAGACGTTTTTGAAACCAGGGGACGTAATGGAAGTAGAGATCGAGGGCATCGGCGTGCTGCGAAATCCCGTTGTTGCCGAGGAGTAGAGGAGCACGTTGCACTCTCCGGAGAAGCTACGCGAGCGCCTGCGAAGCATCGACGGGCGCGGATATACGGCGTATAAGTCTCTCGCGGGGTCCTACGATTTCGGGCAGTTTGAGCTGCACATCGATCACGTGCAGGGCGACCCGTTTGCCTCACCCTCGCGCATTAGGCTGCGCGTGCCCCAAGCCGTCGCGGCCTATCCCCAGCACCTGCTCGCCGACCGCACGCGGCGCGTGGCCGTGGCCGACTACGTCGCGCGGCGCATTGCGCGGTTTGTCCGCGCCAATGTAAGGCGCGACCGCGGCACGGGGAAAAGCGGGCTAATCTACATCGACGCCGGCGGGCAGGAGATCCTCGAGCGCAGCGCGGCCGTCGCCCAGCCGGAGTATATCGAGGCGCGCTTGAGCATTGGCCTGCCCGCCCACGGGCGGCGCATCGTCGCCCGCGAAGCGGAGGAGATGCTCTTTCACGATCTCCCGCGCATTGTGCGCTTGGCCATGCTCTTCGACGGAGCGACCTCGGACCGCCTCGCGGCGCACGTTAACGCTGCGGTGGAGCAGGAGACGCTGCGCGCGCAGCTCGCCGAGCGCGGGCTGGTTGCCTTCGTCGGCGACGGGGCGATTCTTCCCCGGGCAAGCGGGACAAGCGCCGCGCCGCTTCCTGCGGAAAGCGCCGTTGCCTTTCGCTCGCCCCCGGAGCTGCGCGTGGAGCTGGACGGCCTGCGCGGGGAGAAAGTCTCGGGCATGGGCATCCCCAACGGCGTGACGCTCATCGTGGGCGGGGGCTACCACGGGAAAAGCACCCTCCTGCGCGCCATCGAGTATGGGGTATACAACCACATCCCCGGCGATGGGCGCGAGCGCGTCGTCGCTCGGCGGGATACGGTAAAGATTCGCGCTGAAGACGGGCGCCGCGTGGAGGGCGTGGACATTAGCGCATTTATCCGCGAGCTGCCGACAGGCGCGGACACGCGCTTTTTCTCCACCGACCAGTCCTCGGGGAGCACCTCGCAGGCGGCGAACATCGTCGAGGCGCTTGAGGTTGGCGCGCGCGTGCTGCTTTTGGACGAGGACACCTGCGCCACGAACTTTATGATCCGCGACGCGCGCATGCAGCGCCTGGTTGCCTCGGAGCGCGAGCCGATTGTTCCGTTTATCGACCGCGTGCGCGAGCTGTATGAGCGGCACGGGGTGTCTACGATCCTCGTTATGGGCGGGTCGGGCGACTATCTCGATGTCGCGGACACGGTGATCCTGATGGACCACTTCCGGCCGTATGACGTTACCGCGGAGGCGCGGCGGATTGCCGCGGAGCACCACACGGGGCGCCGCGCGGAAGGGACAAGCAGGGGCATCGGGCTCGCCCAGCGAACAATTGATCCAAGCTCGATTAGCTCGCGGCGGGGGTCCAAGCCCTCGAAAATTACCGTGCACGGGCTGGACGCGATCATTTTCGGAGTGCACGAGATCTCATTCCGGCAATTATCTACAGCGGTGGACGAGAGCCAGTTGCGGGCGATCGGCGAGGCAATCGAATATGCCAAGCGCTCGGGGCTGATCGATCGCCTGGGCACGGTGGGGGCTGTGGCGCGGGAGATCGAGAAGCTAATTGCCGAGCAGGGGTTGGACGTAATCTCGCCGCACCGCGGCCGGCATCCTGGGGATCTTGCGGAGTTTCGGCGGTTTGAGTTTGCCGCGGCGCTTAACCGCCTGCCCACCCTGCGCATTATCCCCGGGGGCGCGGAGGCTCGGGCGCAGGGGCGCGTGCGGCGACCAGGGGGTGCTCCCGTTGGGCGCTAAGGTTTTAGCTGTGGACGACGAGCGGCCCGTGCTTACCGTTATCGAGACTAACTTGAAAATCGAGGGCTACGATGTGCTTACCGCAGAAAACGGCGTGGAAGCCTTGCAGATGATCCGCGAGCACCACCCGGACTGCGTCCTGCTCGACATTAACATGCCCGAGATGGACGGCTGGGAGGTGCTCGACCGCATGCGCGCCGACCCCGAGCTTGCGGGCACCCCCGTGGTCATGCTCACCGCGCTCGCCGATGACGCAAGTATTAGCCGCGGGTGGGAATACGATATTCAGTTTTACCTTACCAAGCCGTTTGAGCCCGATGAGCTGCTCGAGGTTGTCAAGCGCGTGCTCGAGATAAAAGCCGAGCAGGACAGGCTGGAGGAAATGGGCGCTGGCAGCGAACAATAGCCGGCGCTGGCGTGCCTCCGCGGTGCTCTTTTGCGCCGCCCTTGCCGGCGCCGCCTTAATACTCCTTCTTGGCTCGTCGGCAAACTGCGGGGCGCAAGCGCAGCGCGCCGCACCCTCGCCTGCCGCTTCCCCCAGCGCAACGGCCAACCCCCAGGCGGCGTTCGACGCCCAACGCGCGTGGGAGCTCCTCCTCGCCCAGACGAACTTCGGCCCGCGCAACCCGGGCAGCGAGGGCCACGAGCGCTGCCTGCGCTGGCTGCTGGAGCAAATGCGCAGCGTTGCCGACCGCGCGTTTTTGCAGGAGTTTACCCACACGAGCACCGAGATGGCCCCGGGGAAGACGTTTCGCATGGCCAACGTCGTCGGCGTTATCGCGGCCGGTCGCACGGGGCCTGCGCGGCGCGTGTTGTTATGTGCGCATTGGGACACCAGGCCCATTGCCGACTGCGACCCCAACCCCGCTAACCGGACAAAGCCCATCCTCGGGGCAAACGACGGCGCCTCGGGCGTGGCCGTGTGCTTGGAGGTTGCCCGGGCGCTGCGCGTAAAGCGCGCGCCGACGGAGGTTGTTGTCGTCCTGTTCGACGGCGAGGACTTCGGCAAGGGGCAAAACGAGGAGTGGTTTTTGGGCTCGAAGTACTTTGCCCGGCACATGGGCGAGCTGCGCCCGGCGCGGGGCATTTTGCTCGATATGGTGGGCGATGCCGACCTGAGGTTGGAGTGGGAGGCCTACTCCCTTCTCGCCGACCGCGAGCTGATGGAGACGATTTGGTTTCGCGCGGGGGCTCTGGGCTTCCGCAGAGCATTTCCCCTGCGCTCGCGGCCCACGGCTTCGGTGCTCGACGACCACATTCCGCTCATCGAAGCGGGCGTGCCCACGGTGGACCTGATTGACTTCGACTACCCCTATTGGCACACGTTGCAAGACACGCCGGACAAGTGCTCCGCAGCTTCGCTGCGCGCCGTGGGCGAGACTGTGCTCGCCGTGTTGCGCCGGGGGATTTAGGGCCCGCCGACAAGCGCCGGCGGAACAACCAGGGTGAGGACATTGGGCAGGGCGCGCACGGGCGAGGGAAGGGTTACGCCAAACGCGCGGGGCACGCGCAGCTCATAGCTCCCCGGGGGAAGCGCGAGGTCTTCCCCCGCCCGACCCTCGGCAATGGGCTCGAGCTCCTCCCCCTGCGCGCGGCAAACGACGAACGGCAGCTTGGGCTGCTCGGGGCAGACGACGCGGAGCATCGCCTGCTCGCCCAAGTCCGAAATGGCCAGCTTGCCCAGAAACAGGCGCGGCGAAAGCCCCACGCTCTCCGCGAGATACTCCCCCCGGCGCACGGGGACCATCTCGCCCGCGCTAAACACGCCCACGCGGCGGCCGCTTTGGGCCAAGGCCAGGGCGTAGCGCAGGGGCAGGGGGTCGCCGAGCTTGTCGCGCCCCGCCTCCACAAGGACGCCCCCCAGCTGTTCCAGCTCGACGGTGCGCACGCGGCCTGCGCTAAGACGCAGCCCAGCCAGGCGCAGCGGGGGAACGGTGCGCACCTCGACGTCGTATGTCCCGGGGAGAAAATCCTCGACCCACTGCTCCGGAGCAGGGCCGGCGGCGGTAATCCCGCTGGCGAACGGCTCGCTGCGGCCCGGGGGAAAAATGAGGAACTTCGCCCGCAGGGGCCGCCCGTCGGGCAGCTTGGCCACGATGCGCAGGCCGGCGAGCTGGCCCATGTCGACCACCGTCTGCTCGCCCGAGCGCACCCGCGTGGTGAACTCCCGCGGCGGACGCACCGCGACGCGCACGCGCGCGGCAACGGCGTACATGGGCTTGTCCGCGTTTGTCTCGCCGGAGGCAAGGTATTGGCCGGACATCGTCGTCGCCGCCCATGGTGCGCGATAGGGCGCGCCTGTGGACGAGGCGAGCTTGACGAGCAGGCTTCCAAAGCGCGCCACGGGCAGCGTTCTCGTCTTGCCCGCCTCGACCTCGACATAGGGCACGGTGACCAGGGGATCGGTGCGAATGGTCGCCATATAGATCCCCGCTTGGGTCTGGATCGCGGCGTTGGTCGTCCCGCTGGCGACGACGTTTGCTTCAAACGGGAGCTTGAGCTCGACGTGAGCGATGATCGGCTCGCCCCCGCGGTCGAGGACCTGGAGGACGACGGCGCCGTAGTCGCGCAGGTCAACGGTGGCCAGTTCGCCCGCACGGACCGTTGCCGGGGCAAAGCGCACGGTGGGCTCGCCGCGGCTGACGATACGATAGCGCCCGGGGCCGAGGACGAGCGGCCGGCCGTCGCGCCCGGCGGCGACGTGTTCGCCGGTGCTCTCGTCTTCTACGTCGTAAAGCGGCTGGCCGCGCAGGTTTTCCGGAAGATAAACAACCAGCGCTCCCGCGGGGGGTAAAGTGAGCTCCGCCTGCTCGCCCGCGCGCAGCTCAAGCTCCGCGCGCACCGGCGGGCGGCAAAGCACATGCACGTCGTAGCTCCCCGGGGGCGCGAGAAACGGCTCGCCCAACAGGCCCCAGGCGCGCAGCCTGCCCGTGGCGCGGTCGAGCAGAAGGCAGATGTCGGTGGCGCGCGCCGGCGGGGGCGCGGGGAGGATAATGGTTGCTGTGGCGCACGCCGCGCGCCGCGCCGGGGCAAAATAGCCGCGGCGCTGCTGTTGGGCGCCGATTGCGCGGCCCAGCGAAGCGCGGACTTCGCGCCACGAGCCATCGCGCACCTCGCGCAGCGAGCGGCAGCGCAAGCCGACCACGCGGTTGAGCAGCTCGCCAACGGCGGCGGCGGCTTGCTTGGCCTCCTCCGGCGTTTGGGGAAAGTACGCCGCCCCGCCGGTTGCCGCGGCAAGGCTGGCCAGCGTGGTGCGGTCGGCCTCGGGCCACAGGGCGAAGATAAACAGGGGCGCGGGGGAGTAGGCCAAAACCTGGCGGAGGTCGTCTACGCCGGCCACGCTAATGTTGTCCGGCCCGCAGAGGAGCGCGACGATGGCGCTGCGCCCGGGGCATCTCGCGCAGAGCTTCCACGCCGCGGCGAGAGCGTCGTAGGCGCGCCGCTCGCTACCCCCTTGCCCGCCGGCGAGGGCAAGCGGCCGCGTCCCGCGGCGAAAGAACCCTCGCGCTTGCTCCGGCTGGGCGACGGGGACGACGGCCAGGCGGTCGCGATAGCCCAGCCACTCGCCGAGCTCGGCGAGCGCCGCGCGGGCGAGCTCCTCTTGCGCTGAGCGAGGCTCGGGCTCGTCGAGGAGGAGGGCAAGGTTTAGCCGCGTTACCTGCTCCGTTATCCCTTGCACGAGCAGCGGCTTATCGTCCTCGCTGAGATAAAAGCGCGCCTCGTCGAGGGCCAACTCCTCCGCCCCCGGGGCGATGTAGACGACGAGCTGGGGGAAGTCGCTGGCGTCGACGTGGAGCACGCGCAGGGCGCGCGGGCGCAGCTCCTCACCACGCGCAAAGGCGAATGCGGCGAGCAAAAGCGCCGCGGCGAAGAGCCACCTAGCGCTCCACGACGCTAACCCTGAGCTCGTGCGCGCCGGAGGGCAGGGCATACTCGTAATAATAGTAGAGCCGGCCGTCTACGGCCAGCACGTCGACATAGCGCACGGAGCCCGAGCCGTGCGGCGAGCGGACAATTGGTCCGTCGCAGGTTACGCGAAAGAAGCGCCGCAGGTCAAACGTATAGGCCAGCCCGGCGATCTCCTCGTAGTTCTGCGAGACGTCGGCGCTGCCGTCGTAGAAGAAGGTAAACACGGGCGGGGTCCAGACGCAGGAGCTGAGACGCGCGCAGTAGGCGTCCCACCCCTCCTCGCGCGGCGAGAATACGTCGCCCACCCAACTAAAGTGCACCCCGTCGGAGCTAATCGCCAGCGCGCTGCTGGACTTGGTGATCCCCGTGTTGTAGACGTCGGCGGTGCTGTGCATCTGCGCGCGCAGCTCGTCGGAGACCTCCCCGGGCGAAGGGGCGTAGCTTAAGAACATGTAGTATTGGTGGCCGACGATGATCACATAGGGATCCTTAACGCCCTCGCAGCCCACGTCGGCGGGGGTAAACACCTTTTGCCGCTTGTTCGGGTCAAAGCCCGCGGGGCTGTCTGCCTCGAGAACGTCGGTGCGCCAGCGCAGGTCCTCGGGGTCGACGTAGCTGATATATAGCCGCCAGCGGCCATCGAGGCACTTCAGCAGGCACGCTTTTTCGATCGACGGGCTGGCGAACTGGTCCTTCGTTGCCGCCCAAATGTCGGTAAACGCAACGCCGTCCGCGCTTTGGGCAATGCGGCACTCCGCCCCGCGGTCGGGCTCGACGCCCCGGGGTCGGCGCAGGCGGTAATAGAGGTAAAAATTGCCGCTTTGCTCGTCGTAAATAGCGCTTGCCGCCCCGGCCCACCAGCCGCGTTCGTCGTTTTGCGGCTCGCGCACGGTCTGCCCGCTTTGCGGGTCGAACAGGGGAAGCAAGCCAAACCAGCGGCGGGCAGCGCCGCCCACAGGCCACTCCTCAGCCAAGTTCTCTCGCCTCCTTTGCTTGGGCAACAAAGCGCAATTCTGGCGCGGCGAAGGCGGCTCCTTCCACTCAAGCGCGGCTAGAAGCGGGGAGGAAGGGCGAGGTTTAGCTCGGGCTGCTCGGCGAGATCGGCGAGCGCGCGGCGGTAGAACTCGGCGAGCGCCTCGCGCCCCTCGTCCAAATGAAGCAGGGGGCAGCGGGCGATGGCGTTGCGCAAAATCTGCCCCGCAGCCTGCGCGGGAATCTCCAGGCGATAGAACAGCCAGCGCGCTTCGGCGCCGAACAGCTCGGCGAGCGTTGCCCCGCGGCCAAACGTCGTCAGCGGCGGGGCCTCGGCGGCGGTGCGCATAATCTCCCCGAGCACGCCCCCGGCAACCAAGCACTCCACCGCGGGGACGATTTCTACCCCGAAGCGAAGGATGGGCACAGCGCTGTCCCAGCGCGCGGCACGGGTTAGGCCCTCGACGAGAAGCGTCGCCGCGCGGCGACTGTATAGCTTGTAGCCACTTTCAATATCCGGCGGCTCGGGATAGGCGCAAAACCACTGCTCGTTCGGCGCGCGGCCCCGGCGGGCAAGGTAAAAGCGCAGCGTCTCCCACGTCACGCGGTCCATGAGCAGCTCGAACTCGCCGCGGGCAAGCCCGAGCACGCGCCTCACGTTCGCCCGCCGGCCGTTGACCACGATAAGCTCCGTCTCCTCCGCCTGGGCAATGCGCTCGTAAAGAAGCAAGGCCTCGGGGAGATCGTAGATGGAGTGGTCCGCGTCGTCGTCGCGGATGCACACGCGGTCGATCTCCGCCACGCGGAGGATCTCCTCAAATGCACGGCAAATGGCCCCGCCCTTGCCCTGGTTTTGGTCGAGCCAGAGGACCTCAAACCCCGCGCCCGCCTCCTCCGCGAACATGCGGCGCACCTCTTCCACCGCGGGGCGGACCCAGCTTACGCCGTCGACGACGAGGAGGATGTGCTCGGGACGGACGAAATGATGTGCCCCGTGGAGCGTGGCCCAGAGGAACTGGCGCTGCGTCTCCTGCGGGACGGATTGAGGGAAATATACGGGGACGACCATGCCCAGCGAGCGCCGCGCGCGTTCGGTTACCTGAAACAGATCCACGGCGTCCTCCCGCGGGAAAGCGTGGCCGCAATAGCACTTCGCGCGGCCGCCCAGCGTTCCTTCCCGCGGACGAGGGATGCCGCGGCGGGGAGCGAAGTTTGGCACAGGACGCGGAGCTTGGAGCGTTTTCCGCTTGCGCGCAAGGGGTGCGCCATGGAGGCAGAGGAGCAGGCGCAGCAATTTCGCGAGGACCTCTTACGCATCCGCGGCGAGATCCAGCGGGTGATCGTCGGGCTGGAGGAAGTTATCGACGGCGTGCTAACGTGCCTCGTCGCCGACGGCCACGTGCTGCTCGAGGGTGTGCCTGGGCTAGGCAAAACCCTGCTCGTGCGCACCCTGGCGCGTGTGCTCGACCTTAAGTTTTCGCGCATTCAGTTTACCCCGGACCTCATGCCCGCGGACATTATCGGCACGAACATCGTTATGGAAGACCAGGCCACCGGCCGGCGCTATTTTGAGTTTCAGCCCGGGCCGATTTTTGCGAACATCATTCTCGCCGACGAGATTAACCGCGCCACGCCAAAGACGCAGTCGGCCCTGCTCGAGGCCATGCAGGAGCACAGCGTGACCGTGGCCGGCGAGGTGCGCCGGCTAAACGAGCCCTATGTCGTGCTCGCCACGCAAAACCCGATCGAAATGGCGGGCACCTATCCCCTCCCCGAGGCGCAGCTCGACCGCTTTATGTTTAAGGTCCTCGTTAACTTCCCCACGCGCGAGCAGCTCGCGGAAATCCTCAACCGCACGACAGGCGCGGAGATCGCCGAGCTCAAGCCCGTGTGCAGCGGCGAGCGCGTGCTGGCCATGCGCCGGCTCGTGCGCCAAACGCCCATCGCCGAGCACGTGCAGGACTACGCCATCCGCCTCGTGCTCGCCACGCACCCGGGGTGCGAGAGCGCGCCGGAGCTGGTCCGCCGGTATGTGGCCTATGGGGCGTCGCCGCGCGGGGCGCAGGCGCTCGTCCTCGGGGGCAAGGTGCGCGCGCTGCTCGATGGGCGGTTTTGCGTGGCGTTTGAGGACATTCGCGCCATAGCCCACCCCGCCCTGCGCCACAGGATCATTCTCAATTTCGAGGGCGAGGCCGAGGGGATAAGCACCGACGCTCTCGTTGACGAGGTCCTGGAGCACGTGCCCACGGTCGCTGAGGGTGAGGAGCCCCGCGGCGCGCTGCGCTCGGTGGCAGAGGGCGCGGGAGAAGGGCAGGGCAATGCCCCAGAGCGAGCTTCTTGAGCAACAGTTTCTGCGCAAGCTAGAGCGCTTGGCCATCGCCACGCGGCGGGTATTTGTCGGCTCGATGAAGGGGGAAAGGCCCAGCCCACGCCACGGGACATCGATCGAGTTCGCCGACTTCCGCCCCTACGTCCCCGGCGACGACTTTCGGCGCATCGACTGGCCGCTTTATGGGCGGCTGGAAAAGCTGTTTTTGAAGCTTTTCGTGGAAGAGGAGGACCTGTTTGTCTACATCGCGCTGGACTGCAGCCGCTCCATGGCGTTTGGCGAGGGGGAGAGGAAGCTGACCTACGCCAAGAAGCTTGCCGCGGCGTTGGCCTATGTCGCCTTGTGCAACCTGGACCAAGTGGGGCTGTTTGCCTTCTCCCAGGGGCTGGGCGAAAGCTTCGGGCCGGTGCGCGGCCGGCCCAGCGCGCCCGCCGCCCTGGCCTGGCTTGGGGCGCTAGAGCCGCAGGGCGAGACGAACGTTAGCCATGCCTTGCGCGAGCTGGCGTTTGCCGTGAAAAACCCCGGGGTGCTCTTTGTCCTCTCCGACCTTCTCGACCCGCGCGGCTACGAGGAGGGCCTGCGCGCCGTTGTCGGGCGCGGGTTCGACGTCGCCGTCGTGCACGTGCTCAATCCGGAGGAGCTCGAGCCGCGCGTCCGCGGCGACCTTAAACTTGTTGACGCGGAGACCGGCCAGGCTCGCGAGATTACCGTTACCGGCCGCCTGCTTCGGCGCTATCGCGAGCGGGCGAGGGCGTTTTGCGAAGGCGTTCGGCGCTGGTGCACGCGGCACAACGTAGGCTATGTTCTTGCGCGAACGGACAGCTCGCTGGAGGACATTTTGTTCTCCAGTTTGCGAAGGCAGGGGTTTGTCAGATAGACCCGGCGCGCGACTTGCCCAAAATCTACGCGGCGATTCCTAACGAGCGCTACTGCGTGGGCTGCCACGAGTGCGCCCTGCGCTGCGCGGGCGACATTAGCATGTGTCGCTGGGAGTGGGAGCGCGTGCGGCGGTATCTCGACCGCCAGCTCGGCCCCGCGGCGCTGCGTCGGCTGCTCGCCCAGGACAAAACGATCGACTTAGGCGACGGAGTGCTCGAGCGGCACTGCCTGTTTTATGACACGGAGCGCCGCTTGTGCGCCATTTACCCCGTGCGGCCGCTGGCGTGCCGGCTGATGGGCCACGCGGAGTTTTTCCCCTGCCCCATCGGCAAGGTCGAGCGCTGGCTCGACGACGCGCCGCAGATTATGCAGGACTATGCCGAGCTGGAGCTGAAACCGACGTCCGCCTGGCTGAGCATCGCTCCGCCGCGGGCGCTCAGGGAGCAGGCGCGCGCCGCTGCGCAGGCGGGAGGGCGAAAGCCGTGCCGGAAATCGAGGTAGAGCGCACGATCTGCGCCCCGCTGGATACCGTCTACGCCCTGGCCAAGGACATCGAGCGCTTTCCGGAGTTTATGGACGACGTTGAGGAGGTTGTCGTCCTGGAGCGCCAGGGCTCGCGCACGATCTCGCGCTGGGTGGGCGTGGTCAAGCAGTTTAACCGGAAGATCGAGTGGACGGAGCGAGACGAGTGGGACGACGAGGCGCATGTCTGCCGCTTCGCCCAGGTGGAGGGGGACTATAGCAAGTACGAGGGCGTGTGGAGCTTCGAGGAAGCGCAGGGAAAGACGCGGGTGAAGCTGCGCATTGAGGTGGAGATCGACGTGCCCCTCATCGGGCCGCTGCTGAAAACGGTTATTGCGCGGCTCGTGCGCGCGAACTGCGAGCGGATGCTTGACGGGCTGGCCCGGGAAGCGGAAGCGGCAGCGGAGGGAGGCTAGCGGCCCGGCGCGTCGGGAGCAGGGGACGGGACGTTCGCCGGCCTGTCCCATGCGTAGCTAACAGCCCGGCGCGGGCGGGGCAGGTGCTGTTGTTCATCCCTCGAAGATAAGGTATACTTCCCGACCAACTTCGGCAAAGCAAAGAAGCGGTGTCGCCCAATGGCAGAGGTGGGAACGGGCATTGTAGTGCAGAAGTTCGGCGGGACCTCCGTGGCCACCCCGGAAGCGCGCGAGCAGGCGGCGCGCAAGGCCATCGAAGCCCGCTATCGCGGGCAGTTTCCCGTGCTCGTCGTTTCGGCCATCGGCCGCAAGGGAGCGCCCTATCACACAGACACGCTTATTGAGCTCGGGCGGGAGATCGATCCCGATATCGAGCCCCGCGAGCTGGATCTGCTCATGGCCTGTGGGGAGATTATCTCCACCGTGGTCATGGCGGCGACGATTAAGGCCATGTCGCGGCTGGAGACCGTGGCGCTTACCGGCGGACAGGCGGGAATTACCACGGACGGGGTGTTTGGCAAGGCGCGCATCGTCAGTGTCAACCCGTCGCAGATCCTCTCCTCCGTGCGCGAGCGGAAGATCCCGATCATCGCCGGGTTCCAAGGGGTGAGCCGCGAGGACAGCGAGCCGGGCAAGCCACACACCCACGGGGCGATTACCACCCTCGGCCGCGGGGGAAGCGACACCACCGCGGCCGCCGTCGCTGCCGCGCTCGAGGCCGACGCCTGCGAGATTTACACCGATGTAGACGGGGTAATGACCGCCGACCCGCGCATCGTCCCCGAGGCGCGCACCCTGCGCACCGTCTCCTATGCCGAGATTTGCGAAATGGCCCACCAGGGGGCGCGCGTCCTGCACCCGCGCTGCGCGGAGATCGCCATGGAGCACCGCATTCCCCTGTGGGTGAAAAACACGTTTTCCGACTCGCCGGGGACGCTGATTACCGAAACGGCGCAGGAGGAGCGGACGAGTCCCGTAACCGGCGTGGTGAACTCCGGGCCGGTGGCCCACGTCACCCTGGCCATTGCCGAGGAGGAGGACCGCGCGCAGGTGGCGCTTGAGCTCTACCGCCTGCTGGCCACGGCAGACATCAGCATCTACTTCCTCTCGGCCACCGCGGAGACGATTAGCTTCGTCGTCGACCGCGACCGTTTGCGCAACCTGCGCGATGTGCTCAACGGGGTGGTCATCCCCGTGGAGCACGACGGGCGGCTGCGGTTTTATGTCGTATGCGCCGATCCGCGCAGCCCCGTGTTCGCCGTGCAGGAGCGTATCCTTACCCGCGAGGGCCGGGCGTTCCACACCCAAGTGGTGCAGGTGGAGATCGGGGAGAACGCGCGCATCGTTTCGCTCATCGGCTCGGGAATGCAAAACACGGTGGGGATAATGGCCCGCGTGGCGCGCACCCTCAACGACGCTGGGGTAACTGTTCAACAAATGGCGGACTCGAAGATCTCGCTTTCCTGCCTGGTCAGCGAGGAGCAAATGGTCACCGCGGTGCGCGCGCTGCACGAGGAGTTTATCGAGCACGGGCAATAACGCGCGACCTCACAAAAACACAAAACGAGCGGCCGCGCCCAGGGCTTCCCCTCCCTCGGGCGCGCTGATCCAGGAGGTGGCGGTGGGCATGAAGATCCAGGATCGCATCGCGCTGAGCTATAACGATGTGTTGCTCGTCCCCGGCAAGTCCGAGGTGCTGCCCAAGGATACCGACGTCAGCTCCTACGTTACCCGTAACGTGCGCGTCAATATTCCCATTTTGAGCGCGGCGATGGACACGGTAACCGAGGCGCGGCTGGCCATTGCCCTGGCCCAGGAGGGAGGCCTGGGGGTTATCCACAAGAACATGTCCATCGAGCGCCAAGCCGCCGAGGTCGACCGCGTGAAACGCTCGGAAAGCGGGATGATCGTCGACCCCATTACCCTGCCCCCAACGGCGAAGGTGCGCGAGGCGCTGGAGATTATGGCCAAATACCACATCTCCGGCGTCCCTATTACCCAGGGCAAAAAACTGGTGGGCATTCTTACCAACCGCGACCTGCGCTTTGAGACAAATCTCGACCGCCCCGTGTCCGAGCTCATGACCAAGGAGAACTTAATTACCACCAGCGCAAACATTACCCTCGAGGAAGCGAAGAAGAAGCTACACGAGCACCGCATCGAAAAGCTGCTCGTCGTAGACGAGCAGTTTAACCTGCAGGGGCTGATTACCCTGAAGGACATTCAGAAGACGGCGAAGTTCCCCAACGCGTGCAAGGACGAGCTGGGGCGGCTGCGCGTGGGGGCGGCGCTGGGCGTCTCCGCGGATATGGAGGAGCGCGCGGCGGCGCTCGTCGAGGCCGGGGTAGATGTCCTCGTGGTGGACTCCTCGCACGGGCACAGCAAGCGCGTGCTCGACGCCGTGGAGAAGCTGAAGAATATGTTTCCCGATGTCGACCTTGTCGGGGGCAATGTGGCCACCGCGGAGGGCACGCGGGACCTCATTTCCGCAGGCGCGGACGCGGTAAAGGTGGGCATTGGCCCAGGGACGATTTGCACCACGCGAGTGGTCACGGGCGCGGGCGTGCCCCAGCTCACCGCGGTAATGGACGCCGCGGAGGCCGCCGCGGAATACGGCGTGCCGATCATCGCCGACGGGGGAATAACCTACTCCGGCGACATTACCAAGGCCCTTGCCGCGGGGGCGCACACGGTGATGATCGGGAGCCTGTTCGCGGGGACGGAGGAGTCGCCGGGGGAAACGGTGCTGTTCGAGGGGCGGACGTATAAGGAGTATCGGGGGATGGCCTCGCTCGGGGCGATGAAGGAGGGCTCGGCCGACCGCTACTTCCAAGACCACGTGGAGACGGAGACGAAGTTCGTGCCCGAGGGGATCGAGGGGCGCGTGCCGTATAAGGGCCCGCTTTCCGCGCTGGTATATCAGCTTGTGGGCGGGTTGCGCGCGGGGATGGGGCTGTGTGGCTGCGCGAACCTGCAGGAGCTGCGCGAGAAGGCGCAGTTTGTGCGTATGACGCCGGCGGGGCTCCAGGAGGCGCACGTGCACGGGGTGCTGATTAGCAAGGAGGCGCCGAACTATCAGAGGGAGGTTGGCGTGGTTTACTAACGCGCGTTTGTCCACCAAGTCTCCACATGTTGTGCCCAGCGGAAAAAGCATACAGGATATAGTATCCCGCCGGTTTTCCACTTTTCCACAGTAAGGCAGGCGGCAAAATTTAGGCCGAAAGAAAACTTATCCTTGACACCACCCACCGCCGCTGCTAGACTCCTCACGTCACAATCCCGCGTCGTCGGTGGAGGAAGCCAGTTGCCACGTCCCGGCTCTCGCTCATACGAGCGCTATCCGGACGAATACATCGTCGAACTGGGCAAGCAAGGCGACACCGCTGCCGTCGACTACCTACTCAAAAAATACAAGTCCGTTGTCCTCTTTAAGTCCCGCTCATACTTCCTGCAGGGCGCCGACCGCGACGACATGATCCAGGAGGGGATGATCGGCCTATTTAAGGCCATCCGCGACTTTCGCCCCGACCGCTCCTGCTCGTTTCGCACGTTCGCCGACGTGTGCATTACGCGGCAGATGATCACCGCGGTAAAGAGTGGCTCGAGCCAGCGGCAGTTGCCTCTTGTCTACCAGACCTCGCTGGGCGGGGGGAGCCGCGAGGAAGGGGGGCAGGACATCCTCGACGTTCCCGCGCCCTCCGAGGAGACCGACCCCGAGCGCCTGCTCATCAGCCGCGAAACGGTGCGCGAGCTGAAGCAGAGCCTGCGCGAAAACCTCAGCGACTTCGAGTGGAGCGTGTTCTTGGGCTTCTCCCAGGGCAAGTCCTACCAGGAGATCGCCGACGAGCATGGGAGCACGCCCAAGTCTGTGGACAACGCCCTGTGCCGCGTGCGCCGCAAAGTGCAAAAGTTTAAGATGGGCGAGCACTTGGGCTTTTAGCCCAAAGCCGCGCGCTTTGTTTTGCCTTGCTTTTTTGTCCCCGTTTTGCGCCCCGCTTGTGGGCGTTTTTTTTTGCGCTTTGCTGAGCCCTTGCGCGAGAACGCCCGCTGTGATGAAATTGTTTGCAGCAGCGAAGCGTTGAACGCAGTGGCAGCGCGCCGGCAAGAGGCGCTGGCGCAAAACGGGGGCGTGGGGAAAGCGAATGCTCAGAAAAGCAAATAGCCGCCGCTGGGCGCTGTTTTTGCTGGCGCTTTGCCTGGGCGTGGTCGGCGCGGCGCGCGGCGACGTTACCTCGGAGGAGGAGCGTAAAAAACTCATCGCCCAGCTCGCCAAGCGCTACCCGCCGAAGGTCGAGCAGGAGTTCGGCAAGCGCATTGCCCAGGAGATCGACAAGCAGTTTGGCGTTGTCGACGACCCGGAGCAGCTTGCCCGCGTGCAGCGGATCGTGAACGAGATCGCTGCGGTTTCCGACCGCCCGGATGTGAAGTATGACGTAAAGATCCTCAACGTCGAGGTCCCTAATGCGTTTGCCATCTCGGGCGGATATGTGCGCGTGACGAAGGGGCTGCTGCGCTTTTGCCAGTCCGAGCACGAGCTCGCCGGGGTGCTTGCCCACGAGCTGGCGCACAACTGCCTGTATCACCCCCTGCGCCAGAGAGACAAGGACCGCAGCGTGCAAAAGGGGCAGTGGCTGGCTCTGCTTGCGGCGCTGTTGTTTAACGTGCGCGCGGAGGATGTGTTTAGCCTAATGACCATCGTCCAGCTTGTGCGCGCGAACATTATGGCCGGCTATAGCCGACCGATGGAGATGGAAGCGGACGCCGTTGGCTTGGAGTATCTCTCGCGCACGAAATATGACCCAACGGGGTTTTTAACGGTAATGGAGCGGTTTGCCGAGCTCGCGCGGCAGTACTACCAGCCCCCGCCGCAGTTGCGCGCCTGGGACACGCACCCCCCTTCGGCCGAGCGCTGCCGGGAGATCGTTAACCTGATGAAGGCCAAGGGGCTGCCCATTAACCGGGCGAAGGTGTTGCGCGGGTTTAAGGCGTTTGCGGAACAAGTTGAAGTGGCCGAGGGCCTGCGCGTGTGGCAGGTGCGCTTGGGCGATTATGTCGTTTATCAGGCCGGCCCCGAGCCGGTGAATGGCAAAACGCCCGAACAACGCATGCGCGAGGCGTGCGACGCGATAAACAACATTGCTCTTGCGCGCGGGTTGGGCACGTTTGCCATTGGCGGGTGGAGCAAGACGTTTGAGGAAAAGGGGCTGTATACGGAGACGAACCGCGAGATACAGCTCTATGGCCAGCCTGTGCTGCACATTGCGAAGACCGACGCCCAGCTTGCCGGCATGTCTCTCCCTGAGTTTCACCGCGCGGTGTTCGAGAACTTCCGCGCGACGCTTGCCCGGCTAGAGGCCGAGGGACGCAACCCAAACTAGCGATGGAGAGCGCGGCGTGAACTTCCTCGTTACCGGCGGAGCAGGGTTTATCGGCTCGCACCTGTGCGAGCGCCTCGTGCGCGAGGGCCATCGCGTTTGCTGCCTGGACTCGTTTAACGAATACTACAGCCCCGCGCTGAAGTGGGATAACATCTCCGCGTTGCAGGGCAAGAAGAACTTTGCCGTCGTCGTGGGGGACATTTTGGACAGCGACCTGGTGAGCGACCTTTTCCGCCGGGGCTGCGCCGAGGTTGTCGTGCACCTTGCCGCGCGCGCTGGGCCGCGGCCGTCGATCGAGTCCCCGTTTCTGTATGAGGAGGTAAACGTTAACGGGACGCTGGTGTTGCTCGAGGCCGCGCGGCGCTATGGCGCGCAGTGTTTCGTGTTCGCCTCCTCTTCGAGCGTATATGGCAGGAACGAAAAGCGGCCGTTTGCGGAAAGCGATGCACTGACATACCCCGTTTCGCCCTATGCTGCAACGAAGATCGCCGGCGAGGCGCTTTGTCGCACCTATGCCCACCTGTACGGCATTCCCACGACGGTGTTGCGCTTTTTCACCGTTTACGGCCCGCGCCAGCGGCCGGACATGGCCATTCACAAGTTCGCCAAGCGCATGGTCGAGGGCAAAGAGATCGAGATCTACGGCGACGGGACCTCGGTGCGCGACTACACGTATATCGACGACGTAATCGATGCCATCTGCGCTGTGGTTGAGCGGAAGTTTTCGTTTGAGATCTTTAACTTGGGCTGTTCTCGGCCCGTGGTGCTCAACGACGTCGTCGCCGCGCTCGAGCGCCACCTTGGGGTAACGGCGCGCGTGGTGCACGTGGAAGAGCAGCCCGGCGACGTTCCCGCGACACATTCGGACATTACCAAGTCGCAGCGCATGTTTGGCTATAGCCCGCGCGTGGACTTGGAGACAGGCCTTGCGCGCTTTGCGCAGTGGTTTAAGGAAAAGCACAGCGCGGGGCTCGTTTAGCGGGGCGGCGGTCGCCGGCGGCTCCGGCGGGCGGTTATTGCTCGCCGCTTTCGGCTTGCTCCTCGGCCAGCGGGCAAACGCTAACGACCTCAAAGCCTTCCGCGGCATAGGCCTCGCGGAGCTTCTCCCACTCCTCCTCCGAGCGGTACATCCCGATAACCGCGCCGCCCGAGCCGGGGAACTTAACGGGCAGGCCAAGCGACCGCGCGATGTTTACCAGGCGCAGGTTGCGCTCGCCGATTACCTCGTCGCCGTAGACTTTGCGCCGAAGGTCGAAGTTCTTGTCCATCAGCTCGCCGAGCGTCTCATAGTCGCGCGCCTGCAACGCGGCCTTGCCCTGCTCGGCATAGCTTGCGAACTGCTCCATAGCCTGGCGCACTTCGGGGTCGCCCTGCTCCCAGCGAAAGCGGACGGGGTTGTGCGCGCGGCCGGATTCGGCGCTCGGCGGGCCGTAGGCGATGAACAGCCGCGGAAGGAGGGCGGGGTCCATGCGCTCGTAGCGGCCGTGGCCTTGGCTTTCCATTAGCTCGCGTGAGAAGTCCATGTAGACCAGGCCGCCGTAGGCGACGATCACGCGGTCCTGCAGGCCGGCCTGAATGCCCAGCTCGCGCGATTCGACCTCGAGGAGAAGCCGCGGAAGCAAGGGCAGGGGGATGCGTTCCTCGGGCACCTCGTAGAACTTCATCAGCGCGCGAAACATGGCGCAGACGATGGCGCTCGACCCACCCAGGCCCACTTGCCGGGGGATGTTCGTCTCGTAAACCATGGTGAAGTTGCGCGCGGGGAGGGCGATGCCCTGTGCGCGGCAGTAGCTCGCGAAGCGCGTGCACGTAGCCAACAGCAGGCGCAGGCCGCCGTAGTATCCCTCCGTCTGCGCCCGTGTGACGAGCTGGTCGAGCGAGTCAAAGCGCGTCGGGTCGTGCGCGGGGTTGGGGACGATCTCCAGCCAGGGGCTCTCCCACATCGTTACCGTGGCGCGAAAGTTGCGCACCTCAAGGGCAATGGTCTTGCCGAAAAAGCCGTCGGAGGGGTTGCCCAGAAGCCCCGCGCGGGCGTGGGCGTGCGCGCGGACGATCACTGCCTTCCTCCCTGTCCTCGTCGAACTGGACTAGAGGCTGTTCGCGCACAAGCGCGCGGCAACCTGCCTGGCGCAAACGCCACGCCGCTTCAAGCCGCGGGCGGAGGAAACAAAGAGGGTTTGCTCGCCTTAGCGGACGCGCAGGAAGAGGTTTTTGCTAACCTTCGTTTCCCCGACGAAAAGCTCAATTTCCTCGTCGCTCGCTCTGGTAAACACAACATAAAGCGGGGAGCTGGGCTTGCTCGGCTCGACGATAACATCGGTCCCCCGCTTGCCCTTAATGCGCAGCTTGTAGGTCTTGTCTTTGCTTTGGCAAACGATCTTTACGCGGTCGTTGCGCCGCACCTGGATGAACTTAATCGTCCCCCGCGCGGCGTTTTTCTCACTTTGCAAGGCAGGCTTGCCGTCTAGCTCGGCGGCGACGATCGTGTCGTTTTGCAAAACAAGGTTAAGCGCTACGGTCTTCGGCCGCGCCGGTTGTGCGAAAGCAGCCGCGGCGAGCGCGGCTGCCAGGAGGGTAGCTATCGGCAACAGCCAAGCGGAAAGCCTGCTCACGGTAATTCCCCCGCGCCTCGCTCGGTTATCTGGCCACAACGGGCCATAGGATATTGTAGCCGAGGCCCGTGTGGTATGACGAGCAGGAGCGGGGAAGAGTTTCACTGGGGAGGATAGCGCTGGCGGGCAGGGCAAGTCTGTGCGGGTTGCTCCCCAATTTTCAGGAGTGGGTTTTGGAGACCTGCCACAGAGTTAAAAGCGCGCCCTGCCCGCCGGAACAATCTGCAGCCCCCGGGACGCGCGGTCCCGCCCTGCGCGGCGCACGCAGAGATGGGGTGTCCGTGGGGCAACGCACACCCGAGGCTGGCGACATCGGCCACCGGCGGACGCACCGGGGAAGGTCGCCCGCCGGCTGCGAACGCGGGGCTTTTCGGCCAGGGGCGGCTGTCCCGCGCGTCCCGGGAAAGCGGGCTGCTCGCCGTTGTCCCTGCCGAAGGGCCAGGGGGCAGGCTTGCGAGAAATTCTCTTTGCTTGCTCGCCTTGTCGCTCGCTGCGCTGGGCATTTGCTCAACCTCCGGCAGGGCTTTGCTTGCGCGGCAGTGCCGCTGTGCCAGTGCTATTGGGCCACAGGTGGGGCAAAAAAACGGGCCGCCGCCCGCGGTCTTTGCGCAATCTTTGCCCGGGGTTTTCTTTGCCTTTTGCTTGTTTGAGGGGCGTTTACAGGAAGGCCATCCGCCCGCTGCGCACAGCGGCGCGTCTTATTGCGCGGAGGAGGACCCGCCGCCCAGGGCGCGCTCGACGTTCGAGCCCAGCGCTTCGCCCAGGCGTTCCATCGCGCGATATATGCGCACGAGCTCTTCGCTCACCAAGTAGCCTAGGCGCACGAGCGTCTTGCCCTCCCCTGCGGCCTTGAGGCCGACGACGTAGGCAGCGTTGGTCGTATCGTGCAGCGCGGAAAGGATTATTTCCTCGCCGGCCTTGCTCTCGGCAAGCACATAGCCGGGCAGCCGCGCGCGATACCACTGCGCGACGGCGCGGAGGCTCTCTGGCGCGGAGTATACGGAAATGTTGGCCGCTTCGGTCTTTATCTTCGTGTCCGAGGAAAGCTCGCCAAGCGCTTTTTCCGTCTCCCGGGGGTCGAACTTCGCCTGGGGAAAGATGGGCAAGCCGGTGCGCTCGTCGCGCTGGGGACAGCCCGCGGGATCCTTAAGGAACAAGAAGTTGTCCAGATACAGCGTGTTCTTGCCGAAGCGCTTGAGAAAGCCGTCGGCGCAGAGGAGAAGGATGTTCTGGAGCTGGTCGAGGTCCAGGCGGCCGTTGTCGTCCTTGCTCTCGTCGCTGGGCTGGAATTCGGCGAGGGGCAGGACGTGCGTCTGCCACTGCCCGGGGAGAAGGTTCTCCAGCGTGCGCACGTATCTCCCCCCGCCCCGCTCCTCGAGCTGAAGCATGAACGTTGCCGAGCGTTCCGCGCGCAGGTCGAGGGCGATGCTAACGGCGCCGCGCACGCGTTGCGTCTGCGGCGCGGGGTGCATAAGCGCGAAAAACGGCGCTTGTGCGCTAAGCTCGTAGTCCACGCATACCGCGCCGTCGAGCTCGCCGAGCGGAGTTTCGCGCCGGACGATCGTCGCGCGCTTTGCCCCCAGGGGGATCCAGCGCAGGCCTTCGCTGTCGGCGCGGTCAACGGCTGTGGCGAACTCCGTTTGCTCGGGAGCGCGCGTATATTCGCCACGAATTTGAAAGTCGTCGATAAAAATGTGCCGGATAGGGGGAATGTCTGCGTTGGGAGCAAATTGGCGCGCAAGGAAGCTGGTGTCGGCGAGAAAGACGTTGCCGATATGGTCCTCGTCGAGTTTGCCGTTGTTGTCCGGCGCTTCCCTAACCGGGCCCAGCTCCCAGGCGTCAACGATAATTCGCTCCCACTTCTCCCCGGAAAGCCAGACCACGGTGGTATATGCCGCGCCGGTCGTTTCGGTAAATCCCACGGCCAGGGGAAGAGGCACCGAGGACTTGGCCCAGAACACAACGGACCGCGCCGTTGTCTCGGGAATGGGGCCAACGACAGCCACGGGGAACTGCCCGGGCTCAAACAGAGCGTCGTCGGAGGTAATCATTAGCGCCTGCTTGCCGGAGCGCACGCCTTCCCGCTCCGCCGTGAGCTGGCCCGAGAACGCCTCCGTGGGGAACTGGAAGCCGGACAGGTCGAGCTCGAACGTCTGCTCGAACAAGGGCACGGGAGCCACGGCGTCTGTGCGATGGCCGCAGTTGTGGCAAATTATGAGCCCCGGTTGCGTCTCGCTGCCGCAAAACGTGCAGGCCACGGCAACCGAGGCGCAGAGGAGGAAAAAGGCACAGGCAACGCTTCGCACGGCAATCAGCTCCCCTCGCCCGCGCGGCGCTCTGCCGGCAGTGACCTTGCGCAGGCGTCAGTTGCCCTGCCCTTCGGCCACGAGGCGCACCTGACCTGCCAGGCCGAAGCGGACAAGGCAGTATTCGTCGCGCCACGGGCTGCCCTCGCCCGCGGCGGAGTCTACCCAGTCGCGGCGCTGGGCGAGGAACTGCCCCGGCCCCACGCCATATAGCTCGCCGTCTTTGTGATGGTGTGGCCCGAGCAGGTTGCGGCAGCTTGTGCTAAGCTCGATGGCCACTGTGTTCTTTCCCGGGACAAGCAGCTCTGTGACCTCTAGGCGCCAGGGCGCCCAGGCGACCATCCCAGCGCGCTGGCCGTTGACGGAGACCGCGGCGAACATCGCATCGGGCCGCTCCAGCTCCAGGAACAGCCGGCCCGGGGGAAGGTCCTGAAGCTCGATCTCCTGGCTCAGCTCAACGCGGCCCGCGAAAAAGGGCAAGCCCGCGCTGGTAAGCTCGCGGCCGTCGGCCTCCGCCCGCGGGGCGACCACCGTAAACGGCCCGCGGGCCCACATTGCCCGGCGCTCGACAAACTCCGGCTCCTCGGCGAGGGCCACGTGGAACTCGCCGATTATGTAAACGCTCTCCAGCTCGCGCGCATAGCGGGCAAGGTTATAGGCGTAGATCTCCTCCTCCGCGGCCAGCGGCCCGGGGTCTGCGGGGACCTCGGGCAGCGTTGCGCGCAGCTCGATCGTGTTTCGCCCGGGGCGAATGTGCTCGGCGATGGGGATGCGCCGGAAGGCGATGTCGCGCCACCAGCCGACATCGGCCGAGGGCACGCGCGTGCCGTTTATGTAAATGGCGAAACGCTCCGGCGTTTCGCAAACAAGCTCGAACTGGCCCTGGGCGCCGTCGATTTCCGAGAGAAACTCAAACTCTAGAGCGACGTCGAAGCTTCCCTTTCTCTCGCGCAGCGTCTGCCAGACGAGGATCACCGGCTCTGGGCCCTGCCACGGGCCGTCGTTGACGCGCCAGCGGCAGAAGTCGAGCGTGAGCGCGTTGGGATCGAGCCGCTTCAGCCGCCACCGGTTGGGCAGGGTGAGGATGGTTTTTCTCGCCGGGCGCGCGGCGGGCTCCGGGGGAAGCGGGGTCTCCGCGCGGTTGACGAAGATCAGCCGCGAGGCCATGGGCTCAAACGACAAGCGCACCTGAACCCCGCCGCTGCTTGGGCTTGCGGGCAAGGGCTCCGCTTCGCCTGCGGTCGGGTCGAGCAGATAGGGCCGGCCCTCGACGGGAAGGGTTATGTCAGCCTCAAGCGCCTGGTCGCGCGAGGAGTTGGCGAAGAAGAACAGGTGCTGTTCGCCCTCAGCGCGGTGCTGCGAGCACAGGGGCGTGGCCCGGCCAAAGCTCGTGGCGCTCGCGCGAATGGCGTTGGGGAGCATGGCGTCGAGGGCCTCGGCGAGGCTCTCCGGCCGGCCGTCGCACACGGGGCAGGGGCCGAGCACTTGCGCCGGCTCGTTCGAGGGGGAGCCATCGAGCAACGGGGGCGGGTCGCCCACGCGCAGCACCCTGCCCCCAGCTTCGAGAAACTGCCTGAGCAGGGCGAGGGTGGAGCTAGAGATCGTTTTCATGCGGGGGAGGATGACTACGGCGTAGCTCATCTCGCCGACGACAACCCGCGCGCCCTCCACGCGGGCGTGCTCGGCGAGGATCGTCTCGTCGCCGTAGTCGAAGTCACGCTGGATAGCGACGAGGGCGCGGCTAAGCTCCTCGAACTGGCGCGAAAGCTCCTCTGCTTCGCTCTTGTCCTCGGGGTCCCAAGCGGCCCAGACGGAAGCGATGGGGTGCACGAGGAGGATTTGCGCCTGGAACTTGCCCCAGGTTAGCGCGGCAATGAGCCGCGCCAGGTAGTCGTTGAGCAGGCGATAGCCCTCCGGCCAGTAGGGCTGCTGGTAGTGTAGCGACGGGGGGTAGTCGCGCTTGCGCTCCCCGCGCATGGAGTAGAGCGACAGGTGCTGGCAGATGAAGTCTACGCCGAGGGCCAGTTGATATTCCGCGATCCACTTCAGCTCCTCGAGCGAGACGTTCCACCCGCAACAGCCGAACATCTCCGAGAGGACCCTGCGCCCGCCAAATTGGTGGGCAACGCTGGAGCACTGCTTAACCAGGGCCACCGTGCCCAGGCGCCGGGTAAGGTGGTCGATGCCGGGCATTTGCATGTGCACATAGTGGGGCATCGCCGCGCCGATGTGCTCCGCCTGGTAGAGCAGCGAGTCCTCGGCGAGCTGGTGGCCGGTGAACAGCAGGTTGTGCTCGGCGCACCACTGGCCGATCTGCCGCGAGAAGCTGTCTACGTAAAGCGCGGTGGCCGCGGCGAAGTAGTCGTGGCGCGTTTTTTCGTGCCCGGGGAGGCGATAGAACAGCTCCGGCAGGCGGTCGAGCAGGTCGTAGCCAAAGCGCTGCTTGAAAAACTCGGGCAGCTCGGGCGACCACGGCGGGCAGCGGAAGTTCGGTTCATCGGTGAATATCCCGGGCACGGTCGCTCCGAAGTGCTCGGCGAAGCGCTTGCGATAGGGCTCGTAGGCGAGCTCGATAAACGTGCGCACCACGCGCGGCGAGAGAAGGTCTACATAGCCCACGGGCGGGGCGGTAAACTGCAGGACAAGGTCGCACGGCGGCGGCTCGCCGGAGAAGCGCTCCACACGGGCGACGCGCCCCCCCTCGCGCCAGGCGGCGAACGTGGCCACCGTGTCCGCGGTAATCTCTAGCTCGTCGGGGGAGAGCTCGCGACAGCGGAGGGAGCGCGCCGAGGCGACCTCGAACCCCAGTTTTGCCGCGGTCATCCCGCCCGCCGTGCCGCTCGGCCAGCGGTCTTCGTCATAAAGCCACGCCCCGAGCTCGCAGCGCTGGCACTCGTCGATCGCCGCGGCGATGTTCTCCATCCAGCGCGCGCGCATGTATGGGGTAATGAGGCCGATGCGCGCGTGGAGGAACGCGCCGCCCAGGCCGGCCTTTTTCATCTCGCGTAGCTGGCGGCGGATTTCCTCCGGCTTTAGGTCGTCGTTCCACGACCAAAACGGGGCCCCGCGAAACTCCGTGCCGTCGGTTCCCGCGGAGCGAAAGCGCTCGAGCAAGTCCACAGCGATCTCCTCCTAAAGCCCGGCGAGATAAAGGGCACGCTCGACGATGTTTTCGCACAGAGGGCGCGCGGCAGGCCCGCACAGGTCGAGCTGGGCGACGATCGCCCCGCCGTGGCCCAGCTCCGCCTCGCCTAGGAGCAGCCGCTTGCCCGCCGTGCGCAACACGGTGCGCCACGCCGGCCCTGCCTCTATTGCTCCCGCGCCTGGGGCGAGGGCGGCTGCCCGCGCCACGCGCTGGGGAATGTTCAAAAGCTCGGCCCCGGGCTCCTCGCAGACCACGGCGCGCTCGTCGTGCGCGCGGAGGACGAGCCGCGTTGCAGGAAGTTGCCCAAGCCACGTTCCCGGCTGAACGTTAACCAACACGACCACGGCGCCGGCCTGAAGCGCGCGGTTGCATACCAGCCCCGCGCCTTCGCCCGGGGCGGCCCCGCAGGCGAAGACGACGTCAAAGCCCTCCGGGGCAAACTCCGCAGGCCAGCGCACACGGCACTGGGCGAGCCGTGCTTGGCGCAGGGCGAGGGCCAAGGCCTCCGGCGGCTCGCCGACAATGGCGATTTTCTCCGCCGCGGCGCGAACGGCAAGGGCTGTGCGCGGAACGTCGAGCTCGACGGCGGAGGGCTGCGCATCGACAAACAGCGTCGCGCGTTCGGCGCCCTCGGCAAGCCGCAGCTCGACGGAAAACACGGCGTTGCTTTCCGCCCCCGCGTGGCGCTCGCCCGGCGGGCTTAGGGCAAGGGACAGGGAAAACGGCGCTGCCTCGAGCCCCTCTGAGGGAAGGGGGAAGACGTCTACGCTGCGCACCGCACGCAGCGCACAGCGCGCGACGAACGCTATTGCGCGGCTTTCGCCAGGCGAGAGAAGCGCGGGCTCCTCGACGGGCACGAGGGAAAACAGCGAGGGGTCAACCTCGGCGCGCTCAATTCCATGTTCAGCGCAGGCGCGCAGAAAGGCGGGCAGGCAGAGCACCCACAGCTCGGCAACGCGCGCGTCGGCGCACGCCCGCTGAAAGGCGATCTTCGCCCGGGCAAGCTCCTCCCCGCCCTCCTTGCCGGAGAGCCCGGCCAGGGCGAGCAGGCCCGAGGCGGCGTTGGCGGGGAGGCTGTCCAGCCTGGGCAACGGAGCGCGTGAGGCGGCCAGAGGCGGCTGCTCGCCGCTCGCTGCGCAAAGCAGCTCGCGCCCAAGCTCCGCCCAGCGCGCGCAGGCAAGCTCTGCCCCCAGGTTAGCCGCCCGCCGCGCGCGTTCCACAGCGACCCGTACGAGGCGCTCGGAGCCTAGCAGAAAACCGGCGACGAGCGCCCCGGGAAAGTGCTCGGGGTGAGGATCGGTGACTTTCAGCTCCCGGAGCATCTCGCGCAGGGGCGGGCCCGTTTGGCCATCGCGCAGGGGCAGGGCGTAGAGCGGGTCGAGCGCCCTTGCGCAAAGCACATCCTCGGGCGAGGGGAGCGCGAGCACGGGAAGGCGCAGCAACAACCGCGCGCTGCTGCCGATCTCCCGAGTTTCCTCGCCCGTGGCAAACTCCGCGACCCAGGCCACCTCGCGGCGCACTGCCGCGCCGGCAAAGGGCACCTCAACGCTCAGCTCGCGCCGGCTCACCTCAAACGCCGCGCCCTCGGCGCAGCCCTCGCGCAGGGCAAATGTAACCGAGGTTAGCGGATCGCCGGCGTTTATCCAAGGCAGGCCGAACCGGCCCTCGGCGATAATGCTCTCGCGCGAAGAACCCGAGCGCACGACTACCGTTTTGCGCTGGGCGGTATGCTCTAAGCGAAACGCCTCGCCCTCTTCGAGCACGGCGTCGAGCCAGCCTTCGGCGTCTTCGGGATCGTCGCAGCGCACGGCGTTGACTTGCGTGGCAAAGCGCAGGGCAAAGCGCAGCTTGCGCGCGGTGGCCCGCTGCCCGCCGTTGGCCGGGGCGACGGTAATTTTGCCGAGGAGCACGAGGGAGGAGAGGAAAGCGCATACCTCCAAGCGACAGCGAAACGCGGCGCGTCCGGCATGATCGCACAGCTCGCCTTCGGCGCAAACGGTGGCCCGCAGGGCGCCCTTTTCTGTTATAGCAAGCGCCCACTTGCCGGAGGGGCGATAGGCGCGGCCGGCGTCGTCGGTTACCTCGAGCGCGCCCTCGCCGGGCTGGGCAAGCGCGCGCTCCAGCTCCTCGAACACGCGGTCGCGGTTTTGGTCAACCCAAACGCCGGCGAGGGGAAGGTCGCCCTCGGCGCAGAGGTCCACACGCAGCGTGCCGGAGACGAGGGAGAGGCTCTTGCCCGCCTCGCCCGCGCGCACTGGGGCGCGCGGGGAGACCTGCGCTGGGCGGCCGGGGAAAAGCCTCAGCGGCCGCTCCTCATCGGCAAGGGGCAGGCACAGCTCGGCGACGAGCCACTTTACGCTCCCGTCGGGCCAAAGCGCCGCGGGGCGTACGTCCGCGGCGAGGGGCGTGCCGTGGGCGTCGGCCAGGGCAGCTTGGGCGGCGCGCAGGGCGCCTTTTGGCAGCGGGGCAATGGCGCGCACGGGGACCATTTTCCCCGTTTCGCGAGGGCCGTCTGGGAGACGTAGGACAAGGGAGTTGGGGCAAGCCGGGGAGCGCTCGTCGCTGCGGGAGACCATCGTAAAAAGCCTCACTGCCCGCCCGCGCGGCAGCCGGGCCAGGCGGCTCGGGGCAACAAGGCGCGCCGCAGCGGCGTAGCAGGTTTGCTACTTGCCCTGCTCTGCCACAAGCCGCCTGATCTCCTCGATATCGACAAACGGCTCAAGGTATTTCGTCCAGCGGCCCTCGCGGTAGGCAGCGAGGAACTTGGGCAGGCTGATATAGGGCGTATAGCGCGGCCGCCGCGGCTTTCTAATGAGGCGCAGGCCCACTTCCTCAGGCAGCCTGTTGCCCTTTTTGTTGTTGCACTTAAGGCAGCAGGTAACGAGGTTTTCCCACTCGTACTTCCCGCCGCGGCACTTGGGCACGACGTGGTCGATGGTCAGCCCGCCGTCGCGCCGGCCACAATACTGGCAGCGGTGGTCGTCGCGCGCGAAGATGCTCTTGCGGGTAAGCTTAAGCACGGGCGGCGGGCGGCGTACGTACGAAAGTAGGCGCACCACCGTGGGCATGGGAAGGGTGAGACGCTCAGACCGAATGACTGCCCCGTCGCTCTCGAGCATCTCCGCCTTGTTGAGGACAAGCAGGCTGAGAGCGCGGCGCACGTTGGTTACGTTTAACGGCTCATAATTTTGGTTGAGGACGAGGACCTGAGAGCTCAGCAGCGCAGGTCCGTCCACGCTCACAGCGGTAGCGGCCGGAACCATCCCCTTCCTCGGTTTTGCTGATTTTATACCGCGCGCAACAGTGGTGTCAATTAACTGTCGGGCAGAGCGGGGCGCGGCTGCTCCCGCGCGATGGCGCGCGCCACGCGGCAAAGGCACCAACAAGACCCCTCACCGGCGCGCGGCCGGCGGCCGCCTCAGCGCAGCTACGGACGCCGAGCAGCGCTAGTTTTGCTTTTGCGGGGGCTTTTCCTGCTTGTCTGTGGCGCGCGTTTTCGGTTGAGGTTTGGCGGTGGCGGGTTGCTTTTCCTGCTCTGTCTCCTCTTGGCCGGGCTTTGCCCCGGCGGCTTCCTGTTGCGCCTTCGCGCGGAACGCGTTCGCCTTGGGGACAAGCTGCTGCAGGGCGACGCGTATTTGCGACGAGCTGCGTAAGTCGCGGAAGCGGATGATCATTTCGTGGTCGAGCCAGAAGCTGCGCGGGGTTTCGTAGACGCGGTAGCCCTTGCTGCTGCTATATATCCCCCCTGGGCCTTGGTAGACGACGGGGAACTTAATGCCCTCGTCTTTGATGAACTGCACCACGGCGTCTTTGCTCTGGTCGAGCATGATCGCGATAACGTAAAGCTGGGGCTTGGTTTTGTTATAGGCCTCGGCATATTTGTTGAGCAGGGAAAGCAGGCGCTTAGTATAGGCGTCGGCCGTGTCGCCGAACACCAAAACAACGGGGTAGCCCTTTAACTGAGAGAGGCGAAACTTTTGCCCGGAAAGCGTGGTGGCCACGAAGTCGATCGCCGGGTAGCCGGGGATGAGGTAGGGCTTGGGCTGAGCGGGCGTGCTCGAGACGTCGACCTTAATCCCCTCTTTCATGCTCACGGAGGTCACGCGATAGCTCTTGTCGCCGATGATAAACGGCTCGCCCAGCTTATACAGCTCCGCGGAGTCCTTGCGCGCGTTGAGCTTGCCGTCGCCGTTAAAGTCAATGACTATGTAGTCCTCCTTGCCGCTGGTATAGGAGCCGTCCGTGTTTCCGTCGATGATCGCGCAGAGATAGCGCTTGCCCTCCACGGTAAACGAGCCGCGCAGATAGGTGTTGTTGTAATAGGTAACCTGCGGCCCGCCGCGGGGCGAGGTGCCCTCGATGGCCAAGCTCATGGGGACCTCGCTCCCCGCCACGTTCATCGTAAACGGAATGCTGAACTTGTATTTGATTCCGTAGCCAAAGAACAGCTCGCCGGCCTCCTTGGCGTTGGACAGGTCGCCGTCGCCGTTGAGGTCGAAGTAAAAGATGGTGCGCCCGGGCTGGACGTCCGCGGTGACGGGAATCGCTCGGCCCTTGAGCTTGAGCACGCCGTAGTAGCGGTTGCCCGCGAGCTTGCGCGGCTGAACGACGTTTCCCTGAGGGGTCCGCGAGAAACGAATGCTCCCGCCCTCGCCCTGGTAGCCGAGGGCCGTCGCTCCGCTAACGAGCTTGAGCGCCGCTTGTGCTTCCGGCTGCGGCGGCGGGGGCTGCTCCTTGCCCGCGCCCGCCGGCCCTCCCGCCGCCGGCTGCTGCGCAAAGCATAGCCCCAGCGCTAAGCACAGCGCGAGCGCGCCGACAAGATACGTAACGCAAACCCTCAGCCTGCCCAGCATGGAATATCTCCCCTTCGCCGGTCATGAGCACTTGCCGCGGTGTTTCTTCTTTTAGACATCCTTGCCGCAAATACGTTCGGGGCCGTTTTGCGGAAGCGAGCGCCGGCAGGGGCCAAGCGCGCTCGCCCCGTGGGCCGCTACAGCCGCGCCAGCCAGTCGCGCAACGCGGCGAGGCATTTTTGGGCAACGTTTTCGCCATAGGGGTTGGGCGCGCGGCGCATTCTCTCGCCCAAGCCGAGCGCCTCGTCGAGGATCATCGCGACATAGCTTTGCACAAGCGCGGGCTCCGTGCCCACGAGGAAGTTTCCCCCGGCGCGCACCGTTTCCCAGCGCTCGGTGCTCGTGCGCAGGGTAAGGCAGGGGACGCCGAGGACGATGGCCTCCTCCTGCAGCCCACCGGAGTCGGTGAGCACCACCGCGGCCTCGGCGAGGAGCGAGAGGAACTCCAGGTAGCCCAGGGGCTCCGTGCCCACCACGTTCTCGGGAAGCTTTAGGCCAAACTCGTCCATCCGCGCGCGCGTCCGGGGATGCACGGGAAAGACCACGGGGATGTCGTGGCGCAGGCACTCCAGCGAGCGCTTAAGCGCGGGCGCGGTGTCTACGTTAGCCTGGCGGTGGATCGTAGCCACGGCGAATTTGCCGGGGCTGACGCCCAAGCGGCGGAGCGTCGCCGCGCGCCGCTTCTCGCTGGGCAGGTAGCGTTGCACGGCATCGACGATCAGGTTCCCGACAACCTCGGCCCTGCCCGGAACTCCTTCGCGGCGCAGGTACGTTACCTGCAGCTCGGTGGGGCAGAGGAGCAGGTCGCTTATTCCATCGACCTCGATGCGCGTGCGCTCCTCGGGCAGGGAGAGGTCGAAGCAGCGCAGGCCGGCCTCGATATGCGCTAGGGGCAGGCCCGCCTCGCGGGCGGCGCGCCCCGCGGCAAGGGTGGAGTTTGTGTCGCCGTAGACGACGACGGCCCTGGGCCGCAGCCGCTTGAGCTCCTCGGCGACCGCCGCGGTAAGCTTGTCCACCGCGCTCGTGCGCAGGTCGAGGAACGTATCGGGCTCGCGCACTTGAAGCTCGTCGAAGAACAGTTGGGCCATGTTTGGCGAGTAGTGCTGGGAGGTAAACAGAACATGATGGTCGAACGCGGCGTCGATAAGAGGGATCAGCGGGGCGAGCTTGGTGATCTCGGGTCTCGTGCCGAAGATCGTGGCGACCATCGGGCCCTCCGCCGAGTGTTCTGCGAGATCGTATTGCCCCGGGCTGGGGCCTGTCAATTCGCGGGCTGGGTGGCGAGGGGGTGAGCGATGGGCGAGGAGGGAGAACTGAGGCTCGCTGTGCAGCGCGGCAAATGTCGCGCAGGCGCTGAAACTTCGCCGAAGACCTTGTTTCTAAATGATGAAATGAGGCGCAAAACAGGAGGCTGTTGGGCGATGGGCAAGACGAGAGGATTTACGCTTATTGAGTTGCTCGTGGTCATTGCGATTATCGCCATCCTGGCGTCAATTCTCTTCCCGGTGTTTGCTAAAGCCCGGGAGAAGGCGCGCCAGGCGGCGTGTATGTCCAACGCGCGGCAGCTCGCGCTCGCTTGCCTGGAGTATGCCGACGACTGGGACGGGTGCATGGTGGACAGCGACCCGCTGTTTTACACCTCGGGGGCGAGCGCGGCTACCTGCTGGGCGTGGGCCATCTTCCCCTACGTGAAAAACGTTAAGATCTTTCAGTGCCCCAGCCGCAAGGAGTGGTATTGGGAGCCCAAGGGCTACAAGGGAAGCAAGGGCGGGGGGAAGATCGGCTACGCCTATAACGGCGCGTGGTGGAACGGTTTGCAGCCGGGGAGCCAGGAGGACGATTGGCGCGGGCTGGACGGCTATGTCTCGCTCGCCGAGATCGAGGTCCCCGCGGATACGATCATGCTTGCTGACTCTCCGCCCAACGGCAACTACCAGCTTGCCGACGGCGGCAACGCGGAGGGCTTCCCCAGCGCTCCGCCGGGGCAGTGCCCGCCGAGCTGGCAGGGGCCGAACGAAAACCCCGAGCCCCGGCACAACGGCGGGTTTAACGTGGCGTTTTGCGACGGCCACGTAAAGTGGCGCACGGCCCTGTGGGATACGGAGTGGACGATCGAAGACGACGGACACCAGATGTTCGACCCCGGCTCATGGAACCCATAGCGCGACGGGACGTGCGCTGAGACGACCGACCCGCAGCCGCGTGGCTGCGGGTTTTTTATGTTTTTGCGCGGCGCGGGGAAAAGTTTTTGTTGACAGGGGCGAAGCGGTGGTATATGGTACGGGAGAGCTTTTTGAGAATGAATTTCAATTAGCGCAGCAATGGATGCCACTGCCGCAGGACGAGGAAAGGGCGCCCCGCGCCGTCCGCGCAGCGTCCAGCACAGGCGCCGCCACCGCTTTGGCTTGCGCCGCAGGGTGCCGCGCGAGCTGCCCCGCGTGGCCCTCGTGGGCAGCCCCAACGTGGGCAAGAGCGTTATCTTCCACCACCTGACAGGCCTTTACGCCACCGTCTCCAACTACCCGGGAACGACCGTTCAGCTCACGCGAGGCACGGGGCATCTCGGGGGCACGCTCGTTGAGGTAATCGACACCCCGGGTGTGGCGAGCCTCTCCGCGCTGTCCGAGGATGCGCGCGTGGCGCGCGACGTGCTGATCACCGAGGAGCTGGCGGCGATCGTCCAGATTGCCGACGCCAAGAACTTGCAGCGCTCGCTGCTGCTTACCGTGCAGCTTGCCGAGCTGGGCCTGCCTATGGTCGTTGACCTAAACATGGCCGACGAGGCGGCGGCGCGCGGGATTACCGTGGACTGGCGCGCGCTTGCCGAGGAACTGGGCGTGCCATTTGTGGAGACCGTGGCCACCGCAGGCCATGGCATCGGCGCCCTGCGCGAGGCCATCGGCCGGCCGAGGGTCGCGCGCCTGCGCGTGACCTACGACGCGCCGGTGGAGAAGGCGATCGGCCTGCTCGAGCCGCTCATGCCCCCCTGCCCGGCAAGCAAGAGGGCGCTTGCGCTTATGGTGTTGTGCCGCGAGCCGGGGATGCTCGACTGGCTGGGCAAGCGGCTCGCTCCTGACGAGATGCGCCGCGTGGACAACATCATCCGCGCCTGCGAGGACAACTTCGACCTGCCCCTCTTTCTCGTTGTCCAGCGCCGCCGGCGCGAGGTGGTCGACCGTCTCTTGCGCCGCGCTGTGCGCCACCAGCCGAAGGCCGAGCGCGGGGTCTATCCTCCTAGCCGCGTAGCCCTCGCCCTCACGGCGATCGCCGTCTCTCTGGCGCTCCTAGTCGGTTATGGGGGCGAGGGGCCGCTATGGGCCACGCTCGGGCGCTATCTTTTGGCGATCCTCGGCGGCTGGGAGCTCGCTGGGGCCGCCCTGGCCCATGCCGAGGAGAAAATCTCGCTGCGCCTAACCAACCCCCTGTTCGGCCTCGCCGCGGGCGCCGTTGTGCTTTATGTTGTGTATCGCTTCGTCGGCGTGCTCGGCGCGGGGACGCTCGTGGACTTTTTCGAGAGCGTAATCTTCGGGCAGTACATCAACCCCGCCGCGGAGCACCTGTGCGGCCCTGTGCTCGGGATGCGCCAGGGCGGGCTGTTATATGACTTTTTCGTGGGCGAATATGGGATGATCACGATGGGGCTGACCTATGCCTTTGCCATCGTCTTCCCCATCGTGACCACGTTCTTCATCGCGTTCGGGATACTGGAGGATTCGGGCTATCTGCCGCGCCTTGCCGCGCTGGCAAACAGGCTGTTTAGCCGGGTGGGGTTAAGCGGGCAGGCCATTTTGCCCATGGTCTTGGGCCTGGGCTGTGGGACGATGGCCGTGCTTACCACGCGCATTTTGGAGACGCGGCGCGAGCGGATTATCGCCACGCTGCTCCTCGGCCTGGGCGTTCCCTGCTCCGCGCAGTTGGCGATCATCGTTGCCGTAACGGCGAGCTTGGGGTGGAAGGTTTTGCTGCTCACCGTCGGAGCGATCGTCTTCCACCTCGCCCTCGTGGGCTATCTTGCGGCGCGGGTGCTTCCTGGGGAGAAGCCCGATTTTATCGTCGAGCTGCCGCCGATGCGCATGCCCGTGCTGGGCAACGTTTTGCGCAAGACGTGGATGCGCGTGCGCTGGTATGTTACCGAGGCCGTGCCTCTGTTTTTGCTCGGGACGTTCATTTTGTTCGTGCTCGACCGCGCCGACCTGCTCGGGGTGCTCGCCCGGTGGAGCGAGCCGGTAATCAGCGGACTGCTTGGCCTGCCCCGGCAGACGGCAATGGCGTTTATCATGGGCTTTGTCCGGCGCGACTATGCCGTAGTAATGCTCCGCGAGGCAACGATCGCCGGGGGAGGGCCACTCCCCGAGCTTACGCCGGTCCAGGTTGTCGTCGCTGTGGTTACCGTGGTTCTCTTTGTGCCCTGCGTGGCGAGCGTGTTTATCATCATTCGCGAGCGCGGGCTGCGCGTGGCCGCGGCGATCGTCGGCTTTGTCATCGCCTATGCGTTCGCCGCGGGTGGGGCGCTGAACTATCTGCTCCGCGCGCTACACGTCTTTCAATAGCGCGCAGCGCGCGGGCGTCGAAGGCACCGGAGAGAGGGAGAAGGTGGGGCTATGCCGCTGCAGCGCAGCGAAGATGCGTTGGAGATTATCTATCGCCTAAAGCAAGACGCAGAAGGCAAGCCGCTGGACGAGGGCGCAGTGCGCGAGGAGCTGGCCCGGCATTTAGACGGCGACCCCCTCGCCGAGCTGCGCGAGCAGGGCTACGTCCGCTTGCGCGACGGCATCGTGGAGCTTACCCCGGAGGGCGAGAAGCTGGGGCGCACCACTTTGCGCTTGCACCGTCTGGCCGAGCGGCTGCTTGTCGATGTGCTCTCGTTCGATGTCGGCGACGCCGAGCCCCCGGCGTGCGAGTTCGAGCACGTCATCTCGCCCGAGGTCGAGGAGAGCATTTGCACCGTGCTCGGCCACCCGCGGGAGTGCCCCCACGGGCTGCCCATTCCCGAGGGCGAGTGCTGCCGCGCGGAGCGGCGCGTGGCGGAGAAGGTTATCGGCCCCCTTGCCGAACTCGAGCCCGGCCAGCGCGCGCGAGTGGTCTATATCCTGACCAAAAACCACCCGCGGCTGCACAAGCTTATGGCGTTTGGCGTTGTTCCAGGAACTGAGATCCGCCTGCACGCGAAATACCCAAGCTTCGTCGTCGAGGTGGGCGAGACGACCATTGCCCTGGACGAAGACGTTGCCGAGGACATTTTTGTGGCCAAGCTCTCCTAAGCTCGCGAAACACCCACGTCGAAGCGGCGCAGGAGCCAAGCGAAAGCGCGCGAACAACAATTAGCGGAGGACTCCACCGCCTGGTGCTATCCGTGCGGGAAGGCGAAGACGATGAACCGCATCTTTGTGCGCGTTCTCCCGGTCTTTGTGCTTTGCGCTTTGGCTTGCGCTACGGCCGCGGCGGAGCCAGTTTCGCTCGTCTATCGGCCGCAGGTGGGCACTGTGGTGGAGCACGTGACCACGGGCCACGGCGAGCTGGAGATGGCCGTCCTCGGAGAGCCCCTTGTCGTCGACGCCCAAGTGCGCACGCGGCAAAAGGTGCTTGCCGTAGACGACAAAGGCGTGTGCACCGTGGAGTACTCCGTTACCGACGGGCATATTACGGCGAACAAGATCGACGTTGAGCTGCTAAATGTGGGGAAAAAGGCGATTATTCGCGTCGCTCCCGACAAGCGCGTTATTGCCGTAGACAAGCCTATTCCCCGCGACCCCAACGCCGCTGGCCTGGACCTCGCCGCGCTCATGGTCCGCGTTACGGGCGGGCTGTTCTTCCCCGACCACCCGATCGAGGTGGGCGACTATTGGAGGCGCAAGGTCGAGGTTTTGGGGACCGACGGCGAGGCGATCTCGCTCGACATTCGCCACCAGCTTACGGCAATAGAGGAGCGCGACGGGCGCAAGGTGGCCCTCATCGAGTCGCGGGTGAAGATCCCCACGACGATTACGATCATCACCCACGAGCTGCAGGGGACGGTCTACGTTGACGGCCACAGCGAGGTTGAGCTGGAGACAGGCGAGACGCTCAAGCAGGTAGTCGACTGTAAGGCGGTGTTTAAGGGGGCGAAGCAGGCGGAGGCGTATGAGGCCACGGTAAAGTCGCTTCATGTGGAGGTCGTGCTGGACAAGCGCACGGTGGAGCCCCCGAGCGTGGCGCGCGCGGGCGAGGCGATAACGCTGGCCTTTCGGCCGCGCGCGGGGCAGGCGCTGCGCTATCGCGTCTGCGCCTCGGGGATCGTTGACGTAACCGTCCTCGGCGACAACCAACGGCTGACCGGAGAGATCGAGGTCGAGGCGCAGGTCGAGCCGCGCGAGGACGGCGTGCTTTTGCGCTACGCCAGCGCAGACTCGGAGATACAGATCGGCGAGGCGAAGATGAAGGTGCCCCAGGCGCCGCCGCGGGCGACGCTGTTCGACGCCCAGCACCGGCCAGTGAAGGTGCTTCCCGGGCCAGAGGGGGAGCGCGCGGAGACAAGCCCCGTGGCCCTGTTCGTGCGCGTTTTGGGCGCCGTGGCCTGGCCCGCGCGGCCGGTGGCCGTGGGCGAGACGTGGGAGGAGAACTACGTTACCGAGGACGTCCTCGGGGAGAAGCACCGGGTAACGAGCAGGCACACGTTGCTCTCCCTGCGCACGGTGGGCGGCGAGCTCGTGGCGACCATCTCCTCGGAGATAAACTTCCCCGTGGCCGTGCGCTACAAAGGCTTTCGCCTGCGGGGGACGGCCTCGGCTGTTGTGGAGAGCGACGTGCGCGTGTCCGACGGCGTGCCCATTCGCCAGCGGGCGCGCGAGGTTAACTGTCGGCTTGAGCCCGTGGACAAAAGCGGCAAGCTTAGGCTTTCGCTGCGCGACCTGGTCGCGGAGTTCGAGCTGCTTCCGGCAAAGGAGAAATCGCAAGCGCTGCTCGCGGGAAGCTGAGCGGGCGAGCGCGTGGCAATTGAGCATTTTTCCGCCCCAGCGGGTATAGTGGTTTTAGAGGGAACAATGCGCGGTTGCGGGGTGTGGCCAATGCGGCGATCGTCGGTGTTTGCCTGGGCTTGCGCGGTGGCGCTGGGCGTTGCGCTGTGCGCGACGTGCGCAGCGCAGGACAACAAGGCGCAGGAGGGGCCGTTTGCCGGCTTCGGCGAGGAGGTTCCCGCGCCGGAGCTTCCCCAGCTCGACCTCCCGTTGAACGCGCTGGGCGTGGGGAGCTTGTTCGGCTCGCTTGGGGCGGGGAGCTCGCACGGCATGGCCGGCGGGCTGGGCGCGCTGCTTTCGCTTATCTCCGGCGTTGCCGAAAGCGGCGCGCTGAGCCAGGGCGAGGGAGAGCTTCCCCAAAACGCCCAGCCCCAAGCGCCGGGGCAAGTGGACGCTGCCAACCAGGCGCTGCTCGGCCAACTGGGAAACCTCGCCGCGCTGATTAACATTAAGCCGCTGCTCGCCTTGCTCGAGGCCTATCGCGCTGGAGCGGAGAACGACCCGGAAGCGATCCTCGACCACATCGATCAGCTCGACGCGATAAAGGGCGAGGCCACCGCGGCGAACCTCGAGGCGCTGTTTGCTCTGCTGCAAATGCTCGCTGGGGCGCAGCTCGCCCAAGGCCAAGGTGGCGAGCAGGGTGGCGCAGGCGGGCTGGACCAGCTCGGGGCGTTGGGCGCGCTGCTCGGGGCGCCCGGGGCCTTGCCGCCGGGTGCCGAGGGGCAGCTTCCCCTGGGCGCGCTGCTCGGGCCGCTGCTGCAAGGCGGGGGCGGCGCCGGCGAGCAAGGGGCCCAGCTCGATGCGCTGCTCAACCTTTTGGGGAACCTGGGCCAGGCTCAGCCCGAGCAACAGCCGCCAGAGCAGGGCAAGCAGTAGCCCCCTCAGCGTTGCCTTCCGTTTTTTGCCAGCGGGTTTTCGTTTAGCCTGGTTTTTCGGCGCTTGCCCTTCGGCGGGTGCAGGTTCGCAGATGGGCGCGGCGAATGTTAATTTCCGGCGCGGCGGGGAACGAATGGCAGCTGTGTCCGTCGGGAAGATCGGCGGCCGGCCCGCCGGAAAACCTTGCGCCACAGGGCGCGGAGGGAGAGGTTGCGGTGATGCGCAGGATTTTCGGAGCAGTTGCGGTGTGCGCTCTTGCGGTGCTCGTTCTCGCGGCGACCGGCGCGGGCGCTGCGGGAAACAAGCTGGAGATCGGGCAGAAGGTGCCCAACTTTACCCTCCCCGGCGTAGATGGCAAGACATACTCGCTGGCCGACCTGCTTAAGGGGCGCAAGGCGCTGATCGTCATTTGGATCGCCACGCGCTGCCCGGTATCCAAGGCCTACGACGAGCGGATGGCCGCCTTGGGCAAGGAGTTTGCGGCAAAGGGCGTCGGTTTTGTGGGAATTAACTCCAACAAGCAGGAGCCGTTTGACGAGGTTAAGCGCCATGCACAGGCCGCGGGATTTACCTTCCCTGTGCTTAAGGACGAGGGCAACAAGGTCGCCGACCAGTGGCACGCTCAGGTAACCCCCGAGGCGTTCCTTGTCACCCCGGACGGGATCCTGCGCTACCACGGAGCGATCGACGACAGCAAAGACCCGGCAAAGGTCACCAAGCACTATCTGCGCGACGCGATCACCGCCGTGCTCGCGGGCAAGACGCCAGACCCCGCGGAGACGAAGGCCTTTGGGTGCACGGTAAAGCGGGTGAAGTAGCGAGGCGGGCGGGATGAGGGTTTGGCGGATAGCTTTGCTGCTGGGCGCGGCGCTGTGTTTTGCCGCGCCTTGTCCGGCGAAGCTCGTGCGCCTGCCCCTCGATGCCGACGGCGTGGCCAAGCTCCTGCAAGAGCATCGCGGCGAGGTCGTTGCCCTCTCGTTTTTCGCCACCTGGTGCGAGCCCTGCCGCGAGGAGTTTCCGGACATCCTGTGCCTGCGCAAGCATTTTGCCGGCGCGCCTTTTTACCTGGCCATCGTCTCCGTTGACGACCTGGACGAGTGGGACGAGAAGGTCGTCCCGTTTTTAAAAAAGCACGGCGTGGACTTTCCCGTATACCTGAAAAAAGAGGGCGACGACGAGAAGTTTATCAACGCCGTTGACCCGCAGTGGTTTGGCTCGCTGCCCGCGTTTTTCATTTTCGACGGCCAGGGAAAGCTGCGGCAGTCGTTTTACGAAAAGCAGGAGTTTGAGACCTTGCGCAAGGCGGTGCAAAAGCAGCTAACGCGGCTTTCGCGGAACAAGAAAAAGGGGCGGAAATAGGCCGACGGGCAGGGCGGAGCGCTACGCGCAAGCCTTGTCTGGTCACCGCGTTTGAACGGGCCGGCAAAAAACAGGTGAAGACACAGCCGCGGGACATAGCAGTGGCCGCGCGGTTTAGCTGCCGCGCTCCGCGTATTTTCGCGCGCTTTGCTTAAGCTCGCAGCGGGGCCCTTTGCGCCGGGCGGAGGCGCGCTTTTTTTTCGTCCCCTACCCTGCTCCGCTTACTTGGGCCGGCAGGCAATGCGAATGTGCCTCATCTTCGGTGTGGTTTCGCCCCAGACAGTAATGGTAAACTCCGTGGGGCTTTCGCGCAGCGTTTTGCGAAGCGTCTTCAGCGTTTCGCCCTCAAACCAGGCGAACTCTACCTCGACGCGCTGGTTCGCCAGCTCCTCGGGGTTGGCTACTTCGATGGTAATGCGGTTTTCGCCCGGGAAGAGCTGGGGGAACACCTTGGCGTTGGCCATTACCAAGTGCTCTAGCTTAAGTTTGTCTATCCCGCAGGCGAGGGGGTCGCTCGCGGCGCGCAGCTCAAAGCGCAGGAGATACTGATAGTAGCCGGCGACGAAGCTCGTTAGGCTTTGGGTAATCTCCCGCTCGCCCACCGGAGCCTGGCCCAGCGAGCGCCATGTTCGGCCGCCATCTACGGAGACGCTCACCGCGAGGAGGTCGGCCTCGCCCTTGCGGACAACGCCCACGCGCAGGGTGGCGTCGGCGAATACATATTGGCTGGCTACGCGGAAGGTCACGGAGGCGGGCTCGCCCGCTTGCGCGGGGTGCAGGGCGGGGCCGGGCTGGCCGGGGCCGCTTTGGGCGAGGTTTTCGCTCCTCGTTACGCCCTCGCGAAAGCTTGGCGTGCGCAGGTTGGGCTCATAGGTTAGCCTGCTCGTCGTCCAATAGCGGACGACTTGGCGGCCGGCGATGGTTTTTACATATGGCGCCCAGTATTTTTCAAACGCGGGCCAGGCGCGGTCGCGGTTAATGGAGCAACTGTGCACGGGGAGGCTTCCCTTTGGCGTGCGGGGCGACCAGAATTTGCCCTCGTTGTCCCACAGGAGGCACAGCTCCTCGCCCTGGCGGAGGACATAGTCCGGCTTCCAGCGGGGTTTGTTTACGCTGCCCGGGCCAAACGAGCTCCACGAGGCAATGGCCTTGGCGAGCCACTCCGGCTTGTCGCCGCAGGGGCAAAACGGGTTGCTCGCCCGCCCCTCGGCTTGGGCGTTAAGGATTAGGCTGGGTTTTTCGGCAATGTCCTGACAGCCGGCGACGGAGCCGTCGGGCTTGAGCACATACCAGGCCATCATCGGGTCGAACGCGTGCCAGGAGTTGTCGTACTTCACGTGGACGATGCTGTGCCCGGGGAGCTTGATTATCTCCGCCTCGTAGCCCGCGGCTTCGAAAAGCATGCCCAGGGTAACGGACATTGGGGTGCATAGGGAGAAGCCGTAGACGTTGAGCAGCTTCATCCCGTCCAACGTATAATTGGGCCAGCGGTCGCCAAAGCCGTGGTCCGCCGGCGTCGCGTGGTGAAACATGCTCCGCGCAACAAACTCCCACAGGGCAATGCACCGCTCCTGGTCGCTCATCCCCAGGCGGTTGCATACTGTGGCCACGATGGTCTCCGGCGACCAGGTGTCGACGCATCTGTTGCTCTTGATGTGCACGTTGCGCACCGCGGCCCAGCCACATCCCGCGGCGCAGAGCACAGCCCAGGCCAGCGCTAATGCCATGGTCCTCCGCATTTGCCCCACCCCCGGCCTGTGGGTTTGTGCGCTGCCGTTCGGCATGGGGCAGGGCGAATCCTAGCTTTTGCGAAAGGTTGGCCGGGAGCCATTGGAGAACGCCGTGCTGCTCGAGCAGCAGGCGCAGAGGAGTGCACAGCGTGGCCCGATCTGTGCTTTTGGTTAACACAAACCGGATAAAGCCGCCCATCGCCCCCCTCGGGCTGGAGTATCTGGCCCATGCCCTCCAGCGCGCGGGCGTCTCCTGGCGCCTGCTCGACCTCTGCTTTGCCCACAACCCGGAGGAGGCCCTGGCGCGCGAGCTAGCGCAGTGCGAGCCGCTGCTCGTCGCCCTCACCCTGCGCAATACCGACGACTGCTACTTTGCCACCCAGCACTCGTTCCTCGGCGACGTTGCCGCGCTCGTCCGCGTGGCGCGGGCGCAGAGCGCGGCCCCCGTGGTTGTCGGGGGAAGCGGCTATTCTGTGGCCCCCGCGGGGCTGCTGCGCAGGTTGGGGGCGGACTTCGGCATCGTCGGCGATGGCGAGCGCGCGCTCGTTCAGCTTGCGCAAGCGCTGGAGTGCGCGGGCGATGTTGCGGAGATCGCCGGGTTGGTGTGGCGCAGCGGCGAGGAGGTGCACGTTAGCGCGCCGCGCTGGGAGGAGTTCGGCGAGGAGTCTCTCCCCCGCGATGCGGTGGACAACGCGCGCTATTTCCGCGAAGGCGGCCAGGGAAGCGTGGAGACAAAGCGCGGCTGCCCCAAGCGCTGCGTCTACTGCGCGGACCCCCTAAGCAAGGGGCGCCGGCCGCGCTTGCGCCCGCCGCGGGCTGTTGTCGGGGAAATCCGCCGTTTGTTGGCCCAGGGTGTCGACTGCCTGCACCTGTGCGACAGCGAGTTTAACATTCCCCCGGAGCACGCGCGCGAGGTGTGCCAAGCGATCATCGAGGCCGGGCTGGGGGAAAGGCTGCGCTGGTACGCCTATTGCAGCCCCGTGCCCTTTTCGCGCGAGCTGGCCCGGCTAATGCGCCGCGCAGGCTGCGTGGGGCTGAACTTCGGCGTAGACAGCGCCCACAGCGCGATGCTTCGCGCGCTCGGGCGCGAGCACACGCCCGAGGACCTGCGCCAGGTTGTTGCCGCGTGCCGCGAGGCAGGCATCGCCTGCATGTTCGACCTCCTCCTGGGCGGCCCGGGGGAGACGCGCGAGACGGTGCGCGAGACGATCGAGCAGATGAAGCGCCTTTCGCCGGACTGCGTGGGCGTGGCGCTTGGCGTGCGCATTTACCCGGGGACGGCGCTCGCTCAGCGGATATTCGGCAGCGGCTCACGCGCCATGCCAGGCGTGCACGGCGCGGTAGAGGGCAACGCGGACCTCGCCCTGCCTGTGTTTTACCTAGATCCTGCCCTTGGCGACGATATCGCGCAGTTTGTCGTAGAGCTTATCGCCGGCGATACGCGGTTTTTCTTTAGCTGGCCGGAGAGCGGCCAAGTGGACTACAACTACGACGGCAACCCGCTGCTCGTGCAGGCGATTGCCGCGGGCGAGCGCGGAGCATATTGGGACATTCTGCGCAAAATCTCTGCCTCACGTTGACTCCTGCCCCGTTTGGCGAACGCGGGCCGGCGGAACAGATCGCGACGCGAGGCTAGCGGGAGGAGGAATGTCGTGCCCCGACCGATGCGGCGTGCGGGAGGCGTGGGGCTGTTAGCTGTGGCGTTTGCCATAGGCGCGCTGTGCGCGGTGCGCGGGCCATGGGCGGCGCAAGGCGAAACGGAACGCCTGCGCTTGCTGCGGGGAGAGTTTTATTTTTCAGCCGGCAAAAGGCACGTCTTTCTCTTCGGGCGCAACGCGGCAGGGTGGCGGCAGGAGCACTTTGAGGAGCTTTTTGCCTGGGCTGAGCAGGACGGGGAGAAGCTCGCCCGCGTGCAGCTAACGGTGGGCATCGTTCCCCAGGGGCCGGCGGGCGCGGTAGATGAGCGCTGGGCCAAGCGCTGGGAGAAGGTCTTCCAGGCGGCGGGCGAGCGGGGAATTTACATCCTCCCCGTGTTTGGCGTTTGGGCCGACTGGAACGACGGGAGCCGGGGCGAGCCCTGGCAGCGGTGGAAGGACAACCCCTATAACCAGCGCAACGGCGGCCCCGCGGAGCAGCCCGCGGACCTTCTCCGCGACACCCCCTGCCGCAGGATGTGGCTTTCGTGGCTGGGGCGCCTCGTCGCTCGGTGGAGCGGGCGGAGCAATATCCTCGCCTGGGAGATTTTCTCCGAGCTCGACCTCGTGTCGGGGTCAAACGAGGAGCTTGCCGCGGAATTCGTCGAACAAGCGGCCCAGGTCGTGCGGAACGCCGACCCCGCCCGGCGGCCGATTACCGCGTCGCTCGCTGGGGTTCGCGATTGGCCCGCAGTGTTTTCTAGCGAGGCGGTGGACCTCGTCCAAGTGCACCCATACGCAAGCGGCGCGGCGGCTCGCGGAGAGCTCGCTGAGCTGATCATCCAAGCTGTTCGGCAGAGGCTTGCGCGCTATGGCAAGCCGGTGCTCATCGGCGAGTGCGGGCTTGAGGCAAGTGGGCCGACTGGCGCCCTTGTCGCCTCGAGCAGGGCGCGTGTTGGGATAAAGCACGCGATTTGGGCCTCGCTTGTTTCCGGGGCGGCAAACGGCCGAATGCTGTGGTGGGAGGACGGCTACGATCGCTTTTTCGGGTTAGATTTGCGCAGCAGATATAGCTTTGCTGCGCGCAGCGCGGCGCGGCTTGCCGCGACGATCGATTTCGCCGGGTTTCGCCCGTTGCCCCTCCGCGGGACAGCGGAGATCGCCGGAGCCGCGGTAGGCAACGAGCGGACGATTTTGGCTTGGGTAAGGGATGTTCGGTGCGCCGCTCCGCGCTGGCCGGTTCGCCACTTAGTCGGGCAAAGAGTGAGCATTTGCCCGCTGGGAAAAGCAAAGCGCTGGGTTGTGCAAATGTACGACGCCGATAGCGGCGCGCTCGCGGCCGCCGCCTCCCTAGCGCGGGACGGCGCAGAGCTTGTCGTAAATCTCCCGCCGTTTGAGGACTCGCTAGCCGTTGTCGCACGCAGCGCCGGACAGTAGACGGCGCCTCCATAGCTACAGCGGGCGGATCTTCATCTCCTTAACCATAATCTTCATGTTCTTATACTTGTCGCCGGCATGGACCTGCAGGCCGATCCGCCCCTCGGCATAGCGGTCGTTGGTAATGTCGGCCACTTTGTGCCCGTTGAGCACGACGACGATGTGGTTTCCGCGGCAGGTAATCGTCACGTCGTTCCAGCCGTCGAGGTTGACGATCGACTCATCGGTGTTTTTAGCAAGGAAGCCGCGCGACCAGACGGAGCCCACGGTGCAGCCGTACTCTTTTTTGTCCAAAACGTCCATTTGATAGCCGAGCTGGCCCTGCTCGGGCTTGCTGCGGAACCAGATTCCGCTGTTGCCCGGCCAGACCATTTTAAACGTGCAGCGCAGCTCGAAGTCGCGAAACGTGCGCTCGGTATACAGGTCGCCCGGCTTGCCGTTGTCCTGCTGGCCGATGAGAATCCCGTTTTCCACCGTCCACTTCGCCCCGCCCACGGCTCGCCAGCCCTGAAGGTCCTTGCCGTTGAACAGCGCGATCCAGCCCTCGTCTGCGGGCTTGCCCTGGGCCAAGGCTGGGGGCAAAAGCAGGGACAAGGCAAGAGCGAACACAAGCGCAGCAGCGAGTCGGCCTAACATGGCAGCGTCTCACTCCTCTCCGCTTAGGTGTTTCGCTGTTTTGCCGCCCAGTCCCTTGGCGCGGTGAAGAAGCGCGCCCCGCGCCTTGCAGCGGCCGTTGCGCTGCGGCGCGCTGCGCTTGGGCTCGTCCGTTAGCCGGGGAGGCGCGTTTTCTCCTCCCGCTTAGCTATTGCGCTGGCGGCGTCTGCTGGGGCGCTTGTGCGGCGGTGGGCTTGGGCTGCTCCTCCTCCGCTTCGCCCTGCGGTTTGCGCGCGAACTGAACGAGGATGAGCGCGATGGTCCAGAGGAGGAACATTTGGGTGAGGTCGACGTAGGTCGAGGGGGCGATGAACGCTTGGCCGAAGCCGGGGACGATAAACCGAGCAATCAGCCCCAAAAGCAGCGTTAGCGCGGCCAGCGCCAGAGCTACCTGCCACAACACAGCCACGGCAACCACCCTCCCTTAAATTAGTGCGCGCCATACGCCCTGCCGCGGGAGGGAATAACCGCGCGATAATGCCGTCGCGCTGGCGAGCACGCCCACGGGGGCGCTCCTCGCGCTTTGCTATTCGCTAAAACCCAGCAGTCGCCTCAGTGCAACTTCCGCGTAGCGCGCCTAGGAACAGGAGTGTGGCGGCATGGCCGGCGGTTAGCATCGCAGCAGGAAAGTCGCGCTGTGGCAAGCGCTGCGAGGCGGGCTGCGCGGTGAGAGAGCTGTGCTGCGGCCTAGGGGACCTGCTCTACGCCGGCGATCTCCGGAATGCGCGTGCGCAGGATGCGCTCGATGTGCATGCGCAGGGTCATTTGGGCCATGGGGCAGCCGGCACAGTGCCCGGTGAGGCGCAGCTTAACGATGTTGTCCTCGGTAACGTCGACAAGCTCGACGTCGCCGCCGTCCATCTGCAGCGCGGGGCGCACCTCGTTGAGTACTTCCTCCACGCGTTCGCGCATTATTTTCCTCCTCGCGTCTGTGCTATAACTGTTGGCGCAATATAGTATGCACTATGTTTGGCTATTTGCGCCATTATTTTGGGAAAAGATTTTCCAATTTCCAACTCGCGCGCTACTGCTCGTCGGCGCTCGCGCCGCTCGCCGAGAAACGGAGGAGAAGCAATGACCGACTGGCAAACGCGCTTTGAGTGGCTCGCTTGCCCCCGGATAATCTTTGGCCCGGGCGAGCTGGCCCGGCTGGGCGAGCTCGCCGCGGCGTTCGGCGGCCACGCCATGCTCGTTACCATGGCCGACATTCCGCACGTGGGGCGCGCCGCGGACACGTTGCGAAGCGCCGGGCTTGAGCTTTCCGTGTTCGACCGCTGCACACCGGATCCGCTGGCGCAAACGGTGGACGAGCTGGCCGAGGAGCTGCGTCTGCGCGGGTGCGACGTGCTCGTCGCCTTGGGCGGGGGAAGCGCCATGGACACGGCCAAGGCGGCGAGCGTTCTGGCCACTAACGACGGGCCGGCGTGGGAGTATACCATTGAGTTTCGCGGGCCGCGCCGCGAGCCGAAGAACGCCCCCCTGCCCGTGGTCGCCGTGCCCACCACTCACGGGACGGGTTCGGAGGTTAACGGTATCGCCGTGCTTTCCAATGCCGAGACGCGCCAGAAGGGGCCCCTGCGCTGCGCGATGATGATCCCCAAGGTTGCCCTGCTCGACCCCGAGCTCACGCTTACCCTCCCCGAGCGCCAAACGCGAGCCACGGCGTTTGACGCTCTCACACATGCCTTCGAGCGCTTTTTCGCCGAGCCCGCCCACCCGTGGGTAGACTGCATGGCCGCGCATTGCATCGGGACCGTGGTAGACACCCTCCCGCGGCTGCTTAGCGAGCCGCAAAACGTCGGCGCCCGCGCGGCGCTGCTCTGGACCGCGGCGGAGGCGGCGCTTTGCGTGTGCGCCTCGCTGGGCGAGGCGGGGCTGCACATCTTTGCCCTCGCCGTCGCGGCGACGCTGGGGTCGATTCACGGGGAAAGCCTTGCCGCAATGATGCCCGTGGTCCTCGGGCATCTCATCGAGGAGCGGCCGCACAAGGCGGCCTGGTTCGCCCATCTCCTCGGCGCGGACACCGCCGGGCTCAGCGTGGAGCAGGCGGCGCAGCGCGCCCTGCCCGCGATGGTGGAGTGGATGGAGCGCGTGGGGATGAGGCTTACCCTGCGCGACCTCGGGGCACGCGAGGAGCACATCTCCCAAATGGCGCAGAGCGTTAACATGGCGCGCCTGCGCGAGCGCTATTGCAAGAAGCTGAGCGAGGAGCAGGTGGCCGAGGTGTTTCGCGCGGCGCTTTAGCCCGCCCCTTCGCGCTTGCTGAGCACCTCGCGCTCATAAGCGGCGACGTCGGCGAGCCAGCTCGCCCCCACGGGGACACCGGCCTTCAGGCAAGCATAGTCCCACACGGCGCCGAAGGGCAGCTCGCCCCGGCGCTCGAGCAGGGCGAGCTTCGCCGCCCCTTGGTCCTCATACTCCAGCTCGCGGAGCAACTCCCAGGGCTCGAGCAGCGCCGCCAAAAGCGCCTTGCGCAGGGCGCGCGCGCCGATTACCCAAGCGGCAACGCGGTTGATGCTCGCGTCGAAGTAGTCCAGTGCCCAAAGCACGCGCCCGAGCTGGCCATAGCGCACGGCCTCGTCGCACACGGCCTTTAGCTCGTCGGTAAAGCGGACCACGTGGTCGCTGTCCCAGCGGATGCCCCGGCTTGCGTGGATGAGCACGCGCTCGAGAAACTGCAGCGCCGCGGAGAGCTTGTCGGCGACGCTCTCGGTGGGGTGAAAGTGGCCCATGTCGAAGCACAGGGCAACGTTGCGCGTCGCGGCATAGCAGAGGTAAAACTCGTGCGAGCCGGCGGTATAGTCCTCTACGCCAATGCCAAACAGCTTGCTCTCCACAGAATCGATGACGCCGGGCAGGGGTTCCTCGAGGATCTCATCCAGCGCAGAAAGGAGCCTTTCCCGCGGGCCCCAGCGGTCGGCTGTGCTGTCCTTGCGGCCGTCGGGGATCCAAATGTTGTTCACGCACTCGCCGAGCTGCTCGGCAATGGCCTGGGCGATGCGCCGGCAGGCGCGGCAGTGGTCGATCCAAAATTGGCGCACGGCGGGGTCCTCGCTGGACAGGGTTAGCCCGTTTTTTACCATGGGGTGCGCGAAACATGTGGGGTTAAAGTCCAGCCCCCAGCCGCGGCTCTTGCACCACTCGACCCACCGGGCAAAGTGCTCCGGCTGAAGCGCGTCGCGCTCTACGCGCTGGCCGCCCGTCTCCGCATACATGGCGTGAATGTTAAACCTCAGCGCGCCGGGGATTAGCGAGGCCGCCTTGTCGAAGTCCTGGCGGATCTCGTCGCCGGTGCGCGCGGCGCCGGGGTAGTTGCCCGTGGCCTGCAGGCCGCCCGTATCCAGCGGCTCCTCGTGCACCTCCAGCCCGCGCACGTCGTCCGCCTGCCAGCAGTGGACGGAGATGGGGACCTCAAGCGCCGCGCGAATCGCCTCATCGGTGTTTACGCCAAACGCGGCATATTGCTCGCGGGCGAGGTCATAAGCGGCCTGGACGTGCTTGTCCGAGTGCGCGGCAGCCGCTTGTTGCGCTGCTTGCGAATCGTACATCAGCATCTGCCCCACTCCCTTCCCGAGCGGGAGAATACGCGCCGGAGCAGTTCGCGCTTGGCGCGGCGCTGCCCTTGGTAATTGTCGCGCCTGGGGCTACAATGGGGGCGAGGGGACGGAAAAGAATGACCGAGACAAAGGGCAACGCGTGGGGCAGGGCGGGTTTTGCGCTGAGCGTTGTTCCCTGGCTTGCGATTTTGGTTTTCCAGTGCGCGCCTCCGGTGTGAGGGTCGCCTGTTACAGCCCTGTTAGGGCTGGCGCTGGTGTTTGGGCCGCCCGCGGGGTTTTGCGTGTCGCTCGTGGGGGCGGTCAAGGACAAGCGGAAGGCCTGGGCCGCTGCAGGCCTTGCCCTAAGCGTGCTCGCCGGCCTGCTTTTCCTGCGCGCAACAGTGTGCGGGCTATAGCTAGGGCAAGGCCGGCGCGGGCCCATGGACGGCGCTTAGCGCGGCTAATAGAATAGGAGCGCGCCAAAGCACCTCGGCAAGCGGAGGAGTGCCGTGAAAGTCGTTATTTTGTGCGGCGGGCTGGGGCTGCGGCTCACCGGCCGCGACCCTTCGCTCCCCAAAGCGCTTATCGAGATCGGCGGCCGGCCCATTCTCTGGCATATCATGCGCCACTATGCGCACCATGGGTTTTGCGAGTTTGTCCTATGCCTCGGGCCATATGGCGAGGCGATAAAAGAGTACTTCGTCGCGCGCGAGCCGTGGCGCGACAGCGACTTTCGGCTAAAGGCCAGCCCGGGCGGGGGAAGCGTAACCCTGCTTGGCTCGGGGCATAACGTGGATTTCGACATTATCTTCGCAGACACCGGCCAAAACACCAACAGCGGGGGCCGGATTAAGCGCGTGGCCCAGTATCTTGACGGCGAGGAGTTTCTCGCCTCCTATTGCGACGGCCTGTGGGACGGCGACCCTAACGCTCTTCTCCGCCACCATCGCGCCCTGGGAAAGCTGGCGACGGTTACCGTGGTGCATCCGCCCTCGCCGTTTGGCGTAGTTGAGCTGGGCGACGGCGACGCGGTTACCAAGTTCGAGGAGAAGCCGCGGCTGTGGTATTGGATCAACGGCGGGTTTTTCGCGTTTCAAACGGCGGCCCTGGAGCACTTCGGCGAGGACGACGAGCTGGAGCGCGACACGCTTGTACGTCTGGCGCGCATGGGCGAGCTCGGAGCGTTTCGCCACGAGGGCTTTTGGCAATGCATGGACACCTATAAGGAAACTCAACTTCTCAACGCTCTGTGGGAGCGCAACGCGGCCCCGTGGAAGGTCTGGGAGTAGGGCGGGACGTCGGGAGCGCCGGTGAAAATCTCCATTATCATCCCGGTTTACAACGAAAAGGATACCGTGCTTTGTGTGCTCGAGCGCGTGCGCCAGTTGCCCCTGGACAAAGAAATTATCGTTATCGACAACTATTCCACCGACGGCACGCGCGAGTTGCTCCAGGAGCTTGAGCAGACGGAGCGGCTGCGCGTTATTTTTAACG
>CAZMGT010000005.1:0-86010 GCA_964565895.1 uncultured Armatimonadia bacterium | reverse complement strand
CCTAACCAGGTCAGGCCACCTCCCCGCCAGCCGTGCCCCAGGCCACCACACCCTGCGCGCAGCGCCCGCCCATCGCTGAGGGCCCGGCTCACACTGGCTGAGAAGCCCCGAACCCCCCGTGAGCGGCCGATCGATCGAAATGGAGACAAGGTAGCAGCCCGTTCTGATCTCACGGCCAGCGGGGAGACAGTCACGCTAGAAGTCGGTTGCAATGTGCTACCTCGCCGCGAAGCCGAAAGCAGGCTGTGCGGCCCTTAGAGAGGAACGGCTGCAACGGCTTAGCTTGAGTGTGCAGGAGCCGGGCTTCTCCGTGCGCCAGGGAATTTAGCCCAAGCAGCCTATACAGGTCGCCCCAGAGTAGCAGTTCCTGTCATGCCGCCGCGTTGCCCGCCCTGACCGCGGCTCGCCACCTCCCCGCCAGCCGCCCCTTGGGCCACCACGGCCTGCGTGGCCCTTCGCAGACCCAGAACGGCCCCAGATCCAAGCCTTGCAAGCAGTGTCTGCGTATTCGCGCTCCAACCGCAGTCGCGAACACACATAAGCAGGCACTTCGCCTCGCGAATATAAAGGCCACTGCCTATTCCCAAGCAGACGGGAGCCCGATACGCATCTGCTGCGGGGCATAGATAGCGCCCGCGCCTGCGCGCTGCCCACCCTGACCACAGCGCGCCACCTCCCCGCCAGCCGTGCCCCAGGCCACCACACCCTGCGCGCGGCGAAGAGGAGAGCTGGGGTCTACGCAGACCATGGCGCACGCGTTTTTCGCGATCCGCGCGCAGCCGTTGCACGCGCAGCGTGCAGCAGCGGGCGGAGGGCAAGGCCCCGGCTTGGCCTCGAGCTTGGGCGGCAGAGGGGCGCGCGTTTGGCTGGAGAAACAGCCCGCCAGGCAAGCGGCCGCCAGGCGCTGAGTAGGAGGCAAGCGGCGCAGAGTTGGGCGAGAGGGGCACGCACGTTTGGCTGAAAAATGGGGGCACAGCTGACGGAGCGAAGCCCCCGCCGGCGCTTGACGGGGTGGCGGGGCGTGGCGTATAATTCTCGTGCGGTGGCGATGTGGGGCCGTGGCGCAGGGGGAGCGCGCTTCCTTGGCATGGAAGAGGTCGCGGGTTCAAATCCCGCCGGCTCCACCAATACTTCCACCCCAGCAACGGAACGCCGCATGTATCCACGCTCTGCGACAGGCAACAGCCATGCGGCAGTTGTGTTCCTCGTTTGCCTTGCCTCTCTTGCAGTTGCGCTTTTAGCTTTGTCCGCGCTTTTGTTCTGCGCGTGCCCGAAAAGCTTTGCCGCAGCGCCGCAGGTGCAGGTAATCGTCATGTGCACCGAGGGCCAGCCCGACGATATGACCATTGCCTATAGCGAGGCAATTAGCGAAGGACAAGCGCGCGCGGATTTCGAAGCCGTGCTCCGCCTCGGGGGGTGGGAGGCGGAGGAGCGGCCGAGATATCGCGGGCGATCGGAGCGCAGCCCCACGACGACGATCAGCGGGCGCGTGCGGGGGATGGTCGACCGGATGAGCGGAAAGCTGCCCGTGGAGCCGTTTGTGCTTGCTCTGCGGCGGCATCGGCGGCTTTCTGTAACGTTCCTCGTGGGCGATCCATTCTACTACAAGGGCATAACGGAGCCGGTGGAGAATAACTATCTACGGATCGAGCCACTGGCGGTTTCTACGCGGGGAAGTTATACTTTTGACATATTCATCAAAGATATTCACATATCCAACGCAGAACAGCTCCCCTCGCTTTCGCGTGACGCGGGGAGGAGCGAGAGAGCGCTAAGCTGGGGCGTTGCTCCCAGCGTGCTTTTGGTTACCGCGGTTGCGCTGGGGCTGGCGCTGGCGACGTACGCGGGATTGCGACGGACGCTGGGGCGGCATGTTATGCCCGCCAGATGAACATAACTTTGCCTACATGCCGTGTGACAAGGGGAGCAGCCCGGGACACCTGCCAAGCTTTGCGCGCCGGGTCTGTTTTCCCCCGCAGCAAGGGGTGCAGGCATTGTGATTGACTTCGACCTCATCGTGCGCACTGCGGTGGAGAACAACGCCTCGGACATTTTCCTCAAGGCGGGCAATCGGCCGTGCATGAAGGTTCGGGGGACGGTGCGCCAGCTCGACCTGCCCGTGCTTACCGCCGAGGATACGAAGGCCATTGCCTACGAGATGATGTCGCCGGAGCAGATTAAGGAGTTCGAGCGCACGCACGAGATGGACATGGGATTTACCGTGCCCGACCTGGTGCGCTTTCGCGTGAATATTTACCAGCAGCGGGGGAGCATTGCCCTGTGCCTGCGCCTGATTCCGCTCGAGGTTAAGTCGATCGACGACTGGGGCCTGCCCGAGGTGCTGAAGGACCTGGCCAAGCGGCGGCAGGGGCTTATTTTGGTTACCGGGCCCACGGGCTCGGGCAAGTCCACGACGCTTGCGGCGATTATTAATGAGATTAACGAAAACCGGCACTGCCACATCGTGACCATCGAGGACCCGCTGGAGTTCGTGCACCGCGACAAGAAGTCGATCATCAGCCAGCGCGAGGTGCACATTGACACGGTAGATTTCCGCTCGGCCCTGCGCACGGTGCTCCGCCAGGCGCCGGATGTAATCCTCATCGGCGAGATGCGCGACGTGGAGACGTTCGAGGTGGCGCTCTCCGCGGCGGAGACAGGGCACTTGGTGTTCTCCACGGTGCACACGCGAAGCGCGGCGGAGACGTTGGAGCGGATCATCAACATGTTCCCGCCGCACGCCAAGCAGCAGGTGTGCATGCGCCTGAGCCAGTCGCTGCAGGGCGTGATCTCGCAGAAGCTTTTGCCCACGGCGGACGGGAAGGGGCGGGTGTGTGCGCTGGAGATCATGATCGTTACGCCGACGATCGCCAAGTTTATTGAAGAGGGCCGGGTATCGGACATGTATAACGCAATAAGCGAGGGCGGCTTTTGGGGGATGCAGACGATGAATCAGGCGCTGGCCAAGTTGGTGTGGGACAACGTGATCACCAAGGAGGTCGCGCTGGCCAATGCGGGAAATCTAACGGAGCTGCGGATAATGCTGCGCCAGGAGCGGCCCTCGCCGGAGAAGTCGGGCCAGCGGGCGCGCTAGGGCGCAGCGCCGAGGAGGCGAGCCCAAGCCATGGGCAAGAAAGCGGACCTGCACGAGCTGCTCCACGTCCTCGTCGAGCGCGGAGGATCGGACCTCCATATCAAGGTCGGCGAGCCCCCCGTAATCCGCATCGACGGCAACCTCTACCGGCTGTCCGAATACGACGTGCTTACCGACGAGGACACCAAGCGGCTGATGTACTCCATGCTCTCCGAGGAGCGGAAGAAGATTTTCGAGCGCGACTTAGAGCTCGACTTGGCCTATATGATCCCCGGCCTGGCGCGCTTTCGCGTTAATGTGTTCAAGCAAAAGGGACACGTGGGCGGGGCGATCCGTCAAATTCCCATTAATATCCAGACGATCGACGACCTCGGGCTGCCCCAAATCCTAAAGCAAATCGCCATGCGCCCGCGCGGGTTCGTGCTTGTTACCGGGCCCACGGGCTCGGGCAAGTCCACCACTCTGGCGGCGATGATCGACTATATCAACGAGCGGCGCATGGCGCACATTATCACGATCGAAGACCCCATCGAGTTCGTGCACTTCGACAAAAAGTGCTGCATTAACCAGCGCGAGCTGGGGCAGGACACGAAGAGCTTCGCCGAGGCGCTTAAACACGTCCTGCGCCAGAACCCGGACGTTATCCTCGTGGGCGAGATGCGCGACTTGGAGACGATCGCCCTGGCGATTACCGCGGCGGAGACCGGGCACTTGGTATTCGCCACCCTGCACACCACGGACGCGGCGCAGACGATCGACCGTATCATCGACGTGTTTCCGCCGGAGCAGCAGGCGCAGATTCGGGCGCAGCTTTCCGCGGTAATCGAGGCGATTATCTGCCAGACGCTGCTCCCGCGGAAGGGCGGCAAGGGGCGCATTGCCGCGTTTGAGATTATGATCGGCACGCCGGCGATTAAGACGATGATTCGCAAGGGGACGACGCACCAGGTGCCTTCGCTGATCGAGACGGGGGCGGAGGAGGGGATGATCTCGCTCGATCAGTATTTGCTCGATTTGTTGGCGAAGGGCCTGGTGGAGTACGAGGACGCGCTGGCCAAGGCGGCGTCGCCGAAGGATTTTCAGCAGCGAGCGGCGCAGGTGCTGGCCAAGGGGCAGGCGGCCGCGGCCTCGGCGGCGGCGAGCGACGCCGTCGCTGCCGCCGCGCGGCGCTCGCCCGCACAAACTACCGGGTCGTCCGGGGCGTAGCCGTGCGCACCCGAGGAGGTGCCCCCAATGGCGCTGAAAATGGAGATTACCGAGCTGCTCAAGTACATTGTCGAGCAGGAAGGCTCGGACCTTGTGTTGCACAGCGATGCGCCGCCGCTTATCCGCCGCTTCGGCGATCTTTACCCTATCGAGGGTCTGCCTAAGATCGAGGGCGACGGCGTGCGCGACCTCGTTTATCCCATCTTAAGCGAGGAACATATTAAGCGCTTTGAAGAGGACTGGGAGCTGGACATCGGCTATTCCATCCCCGGGGTGTCGCGGTTTCGCGTAAACTGCTTCGTCCAGCGGGGGACGATGGCCGCGGTGTTTCGGGCGATTCCGTTTAAGATCCCCACGTTCGACGATCTGCGGCTCACCCCGCGGCAGAAGCAAGTGTTTGCCTATATGGCGGAGCGGCCGCGCGGGCTCGTCCTCGTTACCGGCCCCACGGGGTGCGGCAAGACGACGACCCTGGCGGCGATGATTAACCACATTAACCACAAAATCGCCCACCACATCGTGACCATCGAGGACCCCATCGAGTATGTGCACGAGGACGTAAAGTCGCTCATCGACCAGCGCGAGCTATATGTGGACACGCACTCGTTCGCCGAGGCGCTGAAGCACGTCCTGCGCCAGGACCCGGATGTGATCCTCGTGGGCGAGATGCGCGACCTGGAGACGATGCAGCTAGCGATTACCGCGGCGGAGACGGGGCACTTGGTGTTCGCCACCCTGCACACCACGGACGCCGTGCAGACGGTGGACCGAGTGATCGACGTCTTTCCGCCGTTCCAGCAGCAGCAGATTAGGATGCAGCTTTCGGTGAACCTGGTTGGGGTAATATCGCAGACGTTGTGCAAGCTGGCCGACGGCAGCGGGCGGATTGCGGCATGGGAGATAATGGTCGCCGTGCCGGCGATACGGAACATGATACGCGAGGCGAAGACGCATCAGATCTACGGCGCGATCCAGACGGGCCAGAAGCAGGGGATGCAGACGCTGGACCAGTCGCTGGCGGGTCTGGTGCAGCGTGGGCTGGTGACTTACGAAGAGGCGCGCCAGAAGGCGAGCAACCTGAAGGAGTTCGAGAAGCAACTGCAGCTTGCGGAAGCTGCGGAGGAGCGCGCGCCGGCGGCGGCAACGGCGGATGCCGCGGCGCAGGTGCAGGCCGCGGCGGCGGGGCGCGTCGGGCCCCGCGGGGAGGGGTCTGCTCCCGGCGCGGAGGGAGAGGGGCGGCGGGCGTAGGCGAGGCCCGTTGCCCGGGGCCGCAGCCGGGGAAGCGGAGCGCCGTTCCCCAGCGCTGCCTCGGCGCCCGGGGTGAGTGACGATTGAGCGTTGGCAGGAAGCCCGCCGGGCGCAAGCCTTCCCGCCCCTCGCTGGGCTTCTGGGAATCTAATCTCGGCCTTGCGCTTTCCGCGCTGATGGAGGCGACGGCGCGCGTTGTCCTGCTCCCCATCGGCGCCGGCCTTGTCTACCTAGCTATCGGCCTCTACCTCGGCGACCTCGCCAATGCGCGCACGTCGAGCGAGGCGCTGAAGTACTACTACGCGGCCTCGCTCCTCGGATATTCGGCGATCGTCCTCGCCATCTCCCTTCTCGGCCGGCCGACGAACGAGGAAGCAAACCTCATTACCTCGGCCATCATTGGCGTGCTGTGTTTGTTTGGCGTTCCCCTAGGCGTGTCCGCGGCGCTGCAGCACCAGCACGTAGACGTAGCGCACCACGCCGGGCTAGACGCCGTGGCGGGGCGGATGCTCCTCGCGGGGCGGGTGATCCTCGCCCTATGCGCGCTGCGCGCGGTGCCCTATTTAATAAAACGGGCGCTGCGCCGGGAAACGGAGATTGTCGGAGCGGACACGCGCGGGCTAGAGGTGCTCTTGCGCCATGGGGCGCGGGCGCCGACGCGCAACCCCGACGTTAGCCGCAGCCCGTTTGCCCCGTGTTGGCAGCTCCCCTATTGCATCGACTACATCCGCGAGGTATGCGACCCGTGGAACAAAACGAAGCGGCCCTGCTGGCGCGATAAGTCCGGCTGCCACTGCGATATGCGCTATTTGGCGAAGGTGTTGCAGAGCGAGTCCGCGGACCAGCCGAAGACGGCGATCGCCCAGCGCGTGGCGCAGTCTACGAGCCTGGCCTTTCAGGGCGAGCGGCAGCTCGACTGCCGCGAGTGCCGCATTTATCTGGAGCACCAGCGGCGCAAGTTCCGCCTGTTTAGCCACTTTGCCCTGCCGTTAACGATCCTCATCATCTACGCTGCGCGGGGGCTGCTGGCCACGGTGTGGCGGTTCGTCATCGGCTCCGCAGTGGACGTTTACGGGACGATGGCCTTTCACGAGGTAACGGAGCAGCAGGTTCAGCGCATCGTGGAGTTTTACACAAGCAGCCAGGCGATGTGGATCGTGTTCGTCCTCGCGGGGATGTTTCTGCTCAGCGGTGTTCTGCGGGCGATCGAGTATTTGATTTTAGAGCTGAAGATCTAGCCTCGAGCTAAGGCGCGCTTTGCTCGGCGATCCACTCTCTAACCCACGCGCGAGAGCCAGTCAGGCCGTAAAGGTCCATGGTTAGCTCGTCGATGAGCTCCTCCAGCCGCTGCTCGTGAAGGACATCGCTGAGCATCTCCTGGGGCGAGCGGGCGTTTTTGCGGCGCAGCGCGATTAGCTTGCGCACCGCCTGCACGAGGACCAGAGCGGTAGCCGCGTAGTCGCCTCGGGCGCGGGCCCAGCGCGTGCGCTCGAGAACATACTCCACGTCCTGCAGGGCGGCGTCGGCGGCCCAGATGATGGGGTGCTGGGCAGAGGCGAGGATCGCCGGCGGGGCGACCAGGGGAATGTTGCGCAGAGGGGTGGAGTAATACTCGCGCAGGTGCCCCTTGCGCTTGCCCCGCTCGCGACACCACAGGTCGAGCACGGTGGAGTTAAGCAGGCCGGCGAAGAAGAGCAGCTCCGCCGTCGTCCGCCAGGGGGCGACGAGGAAGTAGACATCGGCGCTGGCGAAAAACGGCCCGCGGTGATAGGCAAAGCGGTTGTGCTCCGCGCGGTGGGGGCAGACGATTTTCTCGCCGAGGAAAATGCTTCGCTCACGCGGCCAGTGCAGCCGCCACCAGGGGATGCGCCCCTCGCGGCACTCGCGCCGGCGCTCGAGGATCGGGCGGAAGCGCTCAAGGTGCGCGCGCACCTGGGGAAACTCGGCGATGTCGCGCGTGCCGTCCAGATAAAGCACGTAGAGCCGCGGGGAGCGGGGAAGGACCTGGTGCGCTTCGATGTCCGAATTTTTGTAAAAGGGCTGGACCACGGGGCAGTCGCGCGGGATGCCCGCACGGGCGAGCTGGTTTTCGTCGAGGACGAAAATGCCCTCTCCTTCCTCGGCGTTTGGCGCAAGCAGCGGGAGATGGGGCCGAACCACGCGGTCGGCGCCTGAGACAAGGCCCTGATGGACCTCGAGGAACTGCTCCAGCGGGGCGGCGTGCTGGCGGAGGAGGTCCAGGGCCTCCGCGGTGCGCCTGCTCGGGGAGAAGTGCCACGGGCCGGCGGGCGCTTGGGCGGCGAACGGGACCCAGGCGACGCGCAACTGAGCGTTTTCGAACTCCTCGCCGCCGCGCTCCATGAGCTCCAAGGCGTGGGCGAGCTGCTCGCAGCGCTCGGCCAGGGGCCCCGGGTGCTTGAGCTGGGCGAGGAGGACCTGCTCCTGGGCGGGCTCGGCGGGCTCCGCGCGTTTCTCGAGCACGAACACCATAGAGTGCTGCCCCGTGGCGCTGGGGAACACGCGCTGCGTGCCGAAGTCCACGATCTCGCGTACGACGGCGCGGTGAGCAATGTGCGCGCGGAGCTCCTCCGCGCCGTCGGCGGTGAGCCAATAGGAGGTGGTGATAAACGCCAGGCGGCCGCCGGGGCGGAGCAGGTCGAGCCCGAGAATGATGAACCAATAGAACAGGTCCATGCGCGCCCAGCGAAACTGGCGCAGGGCGGGGTGGCGGTCTACGGCATCGTCGAACAGCGCCTTGTGTCGGCGCTCGCCGAGATATGGCGGGTTGCCCACGACAACGGCGGCCTGGCCGTGGCCCTCGCCGCGGAGGAGAGCGAGGGAGTCCATTAACTCAACGCGGGGGCGGGGGAGCTTGCCCGAGACGTGGGGCAGAAGATCGGCAAGGCACAGGAGGAGGTTGGCCTGGGCCAGGGCGTGGGCCACGGGCGAGACCTCTGCCCCGCGCAAGCGGCTGAGGACAAAGCGCGCTTGCTCCTCCGGGCCCCCCGCGCACGCGCGGCGCAGGCGCAGAGCCACGGGGACCAAAAACGCCCCCGTCCCGCAGGCGGGATCCCAAACGACACCGCGCTGGACCCCGCGGCAGACGCGCGACAGGGCCAGGCGCACGACGGAGTGCGGTGTCATATATTGCCCGACGCCGCGGGCGCGACTGGGGCGCACGGCGAGCTCGTAGAGCGGGCCGAGGAGGTCCGCTTGAGGGGGCTCGAGCTCGATGCCCTCAAGCGCGTCGTGCGCCGCGCTAAGCGCGGGCCAGGGGCCCACGGACTGCGGGGGCCACTGGCAGAGGACGGGGAAGAGGACCTCTGGCTTGTCGTCGAACAGCGCGCCCAGGCGCTCGCGTAGCGCGGCGACGAGCTGGGCCGGCTGCTCGGGCGGCGGCTCGGCCTGGACGAGGGAGCGCCAGACAACAAGGCGCGCAAGCCAAAGGAAGACGTGCGTTTGCTCGCCGGCGCGGCGCAGGCGCGCTGCGGGAGGAACGTAGGCGGTGCGCAGCCTGCTCGCGGCGAGGGCGAGCTGGGGCGAAATGCGCGCATCGCGCAGGGACAGGGCGCTATCGGGTGACATCCTGAGCATGGGGACACTCCGCACGGGTTGGGTTTGCTTTGGCAAGGCGCAACATGATTGTCAAGCACCATGGGAAAAAACGAGAAGCCCCCTGCCCCTGTTCGTACGCGCGCAGCGCGGGCAGGCGATTTAAGCCAGCGAGGAAAGGCGAACAGCGCGGCGCCTAGCGCTCGAAGATCTCGATTTCTGTAATCTGCGAGGTGCTTCCGCGGGCCTTGTGGATGAGGATGCGCACGCGGTCGGTGCGCGTTTGGGGGACTTTAACCTCGACGCGACGCTGGAAGTTGCCCAACACGCGGGCGAGGGTTAGCCAACGCTCGCCGCGCGCGACCTGGACGTCGAAGTCCAGCGCCGTGGTGCCGTAGAGCACGATGCGCCGCACCATGCGCGGCTGGGGAAGGTTAACGACGATCCAATCCGGGAAGCGGTCCGGTGTGGCGTCGCGCCAAAAGATACCGCCCTGGCCCTTCCAGCCGTCGAGCACATGCTGGGGGTAGCACAGGTGGGCCGCGCTGGAGGCCTCCGCGGTGGCCCCGTCGCCCTGATAGGCGACGTTGCCCGGCGTGCGCAGGGCCTGCCGCTCGCGGACGATCTTGGCCTTGATCTCCGTTACAGTGGGCTTGAGCGGTGTCGCCGGCTGGGTGGAATAAACGTGCACCTCGTAGGGCGAGAAGCGGTCCTCGAACACGCCCTGGCGGGCGATGACGAACCGGTCCTCGGAGGCCACCCAGAGCTTGGGGCTGCGCAGCGAACGGAGAGGCTTTACGACAAAGCGCACGCGCCCCGCTGGCTTGTGGCTAACGTTTACCGCGATGACATAGTAATGCCCGTCGTAGCCGAACTTAGCGCAGGCGACGATCTCCCCCTCGCCGTGAAGGACGGTGGCCTCGATGGGGATGCTGTTGGCGAGAATGCCGTCTTTAAGCGCCTGGGCCTCGCGCGCGAGGAACGGGATGCCCAGGCGGATGTCGGGATAGTTGTCTGCGGAGAAGTAGGCGTACCACAGAAAACCCTTGGCATTTTTCACCACGGCGAGCCACATCATGCTGCGCAGCTCGTCGAAGTTCGGCGCGCGGTGGCCTGCGCGGCCGAGGTCGGCATAGCTAAACGCCTGGGGCGAAACCCACACCGGCTTGGCCGGCCCGCCGATGGACTTTGCCCCCTCGATGAGCTGGGCGACATAGGTCAGCGGGCGCGCGGGGCCCGCGCCCTGGATAAACAGAGGATGTGGGTCGGGCATTAAAATGTCGCACGATTCGCCGTAGATCCACATCCCGTGGCACGTTTGGTTGACGAGCAAGCAGGGGTGATAGGGGTCCTCGTCGGAGACGAGGCGATAGATCGTTTCCAGGCGCTGGCGGTTAGCGGGGACGCGCTCCGGCTCGTCGGCGAGGTACCAGCCGAGGAGGGCGGGGTGAGACTTATAGCGGCGGACGAAGTTGCGCACGCTTTGCTTTTCCTCGTCGGTAAGCGGCTGGCGCCAGCGGTCCTCGCTATACAAGGCGGGGTCGTCATAGGGCTCCATAATGACCTTTAGCCCGGCCTGATAGGCACGGTCGAGGTAGGCCTTGCGCTGCGCTTCGCTTAAGCTGGCCATGCCGTAAGCGACGACGGTGTTGCACCAGCTATCGGCAACGCGCTCGAACTCGCTCGAGGGCACGCCGAACCAGCCGAACGGCAAAAACCGGTTGCCATCGAGCAACGTCGCACGCTGGCGGTCGACCCACACCTCGCCCCGCCACTGGTCGCGGCGGGTAAACCGCGCGGAGGCCTTATGCAGCGCCTTCCCCTCGGGCGAGAGAAGCTGCGCGAGAACCTCGTAGGTGCCCACAGCTAGGCCCGGGGTGTCTAAGCTAACCTCCTGGCGGACGCCCGGCGAGGGGATCTCCTTCTCGGCGACCGTCTCCTCGCACCGGCGCACTTGGACGAGAAGCTTGGCCTTCTCTCGCTCCTGCTGGGGAACGCCTACGGTAACCTCGGCGACGACGCGCTTCGCCGCCTGGCTGTGGAAATACGACGCCTTATACCACGGCTCAAGCAGGCGCACGCGGAGGGGAGCATATTCCACCTGCACGGAGAACCAGCGGCGAGCGAGGACGATCTCGCCCTCGAGGATCTCGAGCATCAGGCTAGACTCGCCGCGCAGCTTGGTGGGCAGGGAGAAGTTGACCTCGCAGGTGTTGTCCGCGCCGAGGTCCACCGCGGCGGTGGCTTCGTTCTCCGCCTCGCCGCCGCGGCCTCCGCTGAGCACCGCCCGGGCAACTACCGCGGGCGCGCGCTTGCCCAAAAAGCGCAGGACGACCTTAACGTCCACACGCAGGCCGTCCTCGAGGGCAACGATTTGCGGGGCGCCCTGAAGATGCGCCTCCCAGGCGAAACGCGAGAAGTCGCCTCCGCTCAGCTTAAGCGGGGCAAAGCGCTGGGGGTCGTGGACGATGCCCGCCAGGGGCGCCGCCGAGGAGCGCTCCGTCGTCCCCGCTTGGCGGTTGCGCACCACGTTTACCGCCCACAGCCTCCCTGGCTCGGAGGACACCTCTAGCTCGGCAAGGGGAATGGACATCTCCACCGTCCACGACTTGCCCTCGTTTATCTGCGCCGCGACCTTGCCCGTGGTGTTCCACTGCCACTCGTAATACGTCCCGCCCTGGCGCACGAGATCGTCGTAAACCACGCCCTTGGGGTTAACGACGAAGTGGTAGTATTCCGAGCGGTCGCCCTTGCTGTCTAAGAACAGCTCCACGGAGTCGTCGGTCCACACCTGGGCGTCGTGATACTGCCCGCGGGCGACGAGCTTGTCGGTGTTCGGCTCGGTCATTTCCGCGGCCCAGTAAATGTTCTGGTCGTCGTAGCACAGGGCAAAGCGCGTAGGCGCGGGCCGGGGGACCTTTGGTCCAGGGAGGTCGAAGCGCACGAAGTCGCCATACCACGTGACCTGCTTCCAGGCCGGCTCGTCGAACTTGCCGTCGATGGTAATCGGCCCTTGCGCGCGCGAGGCGACGAATACGCGCGGCTCCTGCGCCGCAGCAGGGAGGAGGGCGAGGAGGACAAGCGCAGCGCAGGCGGCCCGCCAGCCCATCGCTCACACCTCCTCCAGGCAACAGATCATCTGAAAGGCATCCGTGCCGTCGCGGTAATATCCGGGGACGACGCGCTCCACGGCAAACCCCAGCTTCTGATAGAGCGAGATAGCGGCGTGGTTGCCTGTTTCCACGTGCAGGCGCACCCAGCGCATGCCGCGGTTGCGCAGAAGCTCCATGCCGGCGCGCATGAGCCGCCGGCCAATGCCCGCGCGGCGATAGGGCTCGTCCACGGCGACGAGGGCGATCTCCCCCGTGCGCCCGCCGAGGATGGTGACCACCGGGCTGGTTGCCACAACAAAACCGGCGATTTTCCCCTCAACCTCGGCGACGAGAAACCCTCCCCGCGCGCGCTGGAGATAGGTAACGAGAGTGTCCTGCGAGTAGGGCAGGCGGAAGCTGCGCTGGGCGACGGCGAACACGTCGGGCAAGTCCACCGCCTGGCACTCGCGAATCGTTACCTGAACGCTGTCCGTGGCGGCCATTTTGCGCTCGTGTTCGGCGTTCAACGAACAATGCCCTTCCGCGCGGCGGCCACTGGCCAGCCGCCGCAGGCCAGCGTGAGATTTTCCGCTTGCGCCCCAGCCCCCGATCTCTTAGACACTTTTGCCTCAACAAGTGTACTGCGTGTTGCGCCTAGCGCAGAGCGCGAAAGTCTACGAAAATGTCCGCTTCGCCCGCAAATTGCCTGTCGAAGGTCAGCACATCGACCCGCTCCCCGTCTTCCACGCGCACGGTATGGTCGTTGATCCTCGTAATTTGCGGAGCGGGGGCGCCGCTGCGGTAGGGATAGATCACCGCGAGAAACTGCCGCTGCGTCGCCGGCGTGCGGTTTGTGATCCAGAAGTTGTGGGCAAAGAGCACGCCTCGACCGTACTCCCTCCAGCGTGTGAGAAAGTCGCGCCCCGTGAGCGGGTTGCGCAAGCCGTCGACGCCTTGGCGGTCCTCAAACTGAAGGTCTTCGGGCCGGCAGATGTGCGCGAGCGTTACCCGCGTTTTGCCAATGGCGTAGCTAATGCGAAAGCGCGCGCTGTCGAAACTGACCTTTGCCGCCGGAGCAAAGTGGTATAGCCAGGTAAACCGTGCGGGGTGGCCCGGCTCCGTCTCCAGGTCGTCGAAGATGACAAAATAGCGCCCGCGCACAAACAGCACGTGGCGCACAAAGCGCCGCAGATAGGGCACGGTTTGGTAGGCGTTTGTCGCGTCGCCCGCCCAATAGACGAAGTTCTTGCCTTGGGCGAAGGCGGAAATATAGCCCGCGCGCTTTCTCCTGCCGCAGAGGATGTCCTGATATTGGCCGTGGCCGTCGACGAGGATGGTGTTGTGGCTCATGGTGTCGTTTGCGTGGCGGTCGCCGTTGTTTGTTGAGCCGCCGCCGTGGGCGATGACCTGGCCGTAGGCGAAGATATCGAACGCGCCTTCGCTCCAAAACGAATGGCTGTAGCCCCCCGCGGGGCGGCAGTGAAAGGTAATGCCCACGGCTTGGGGGTAGGCGTCGAGGGAGCTGGGGGGACGCGTCGTTGCCGTAACCCAGCCGCAGGTTTTGTAGACCTTTACAAGCTGCTTTTCCAGCTCGGGCTTGGGCCGGCGGTAGTAGTAGGGGAGCACATATTCCTGCCAGTGGTGGAACGTAAACGAGCTGCGATAACGGCTGCCCAAGAGCCGAGCGGAGTTTTCGTAGTTAGCCAAAAACCGGCCGTCGTTGAGCAAAAACGCCAGCCGGCGCATGTTGCACATTCGCCCCGCGGTCCAGTCGCGGAAATGATAGGCGCGGTTGCCGAACGAGCTGTGCTGCATGCCCACAGGAGTAATGCGGCAGAAGAAGTCGCCGAGCTCGGCAAGCAGCGGGTTTTTCTCCAGGTGCAACTGGGGAAAGGCAAAGTTGCAGTAAAGCACGGCGTCCATGAGCCACTTCATTTTGCCGTTGCCATAGCCCGGGCCCTCGTTCCACCCGCCGTCGCGCCCGAAGCCGTTGGTTACCCCGATGAGATAGTTAATCCCCAGGTTAAGCCCCAAGCGCGCCGCGGCGCTGTGCTCGTAAATGGCGATGCACCCGGGAATGGTAACCATGAGGTTCTCAAACGGGTGGCTGTAGCATAGGGTGGCCACTGAGCCGAGGGACATCCTTCGCCCGCCGCTGCGGTGCCAGGCGAAGCTGTTTATTGTGTGCTCGATGCGCCAGCTCAGGGAGTTAATCAGCGTCTTTCGCTGGGCCTCGGTAAAGTCGTCCCACAGCCAGTCGAGGATAAGGGCAAGGTACTCCGTAAGATGCGTCTCCCACTTGTCCTCGGCGCCCGCGCCTTCGGGCGAAGCGTAGCCGCCCTTGGGCCAAGCGGCCATTTGCACCGCGCGCTCGAGCACACCGGCATACTTTGGGTCGCGCGTGAAGCGATAGGCAAAGGCGACGTAGGCCATATCGCGCCCCATAGCCATGTAGGACATGGGCCGGGAGTCGTCGCGGGGGAAGTTCTTCCACCAGGGCTTTAAAAGCGCGCGATCGGCGAACGCTATCGCGCTGCGAAAAATCTCCGCGCTTTCGGGGTCGTTGTCCTTTAGGGCCTTTATCCGCTCCCAATTGTCGCGGTTAAAGCACAAGCGGGGGTGGCCGCGGAGAAACTTGCCCGGCTCGGCGAGGGCGGAGCGATCCCAGACCACGGCGTCCGAAGCGATAACGAACGAGCGCACGGCGCTCCAGCGCTCGCGGGGCGTGCCCACGTTATAGCCCACACGCCAAAACCAGCGCCCGGGGGCGCTCAGCGGGGGCAGGGTGTTGTAGAAGTTAAACGGCGTGTCGCGAACAACGATTTCCGGCTGGGCAAAGTCCGCCGTGCGAGACACCTGCAGGGCAAACCGCTGCTGGGCGGGATATTTGCCCTTTTCGGGAAAGATCTCCGGAACATAGGGCCAGCAAAAGCGCGGTGGGTTTAGCTTAACCACCGCGCCATCGGGCGGGCGAAAGGTAACGAAGCGCGCGTAATATTCCCGCGGGTCGTCGGGCAGCCGCGCCTCAGAACCGATTACCGCGGCCGCTGCCCAGGCAGCGCTTTGCAGGGCAAGGAAAACCGCCGCAACAACCGCCACGCGCTGCGCAGGGCGTGCGCCCCGCGCAAGGTCGGCAAGAGGGCGGGACAAGGGGGCACCTCCTCGGAAAAAAAGGAACCAAGCAAGCCTCGGGCCGTTTTTTGCACAGCCGGCAAAATACCTTCGCGGCCGCGCAACCTGCAGGCCAGACGGGGCGAGCAGCGGACCGCTGCGCGGGGCGCCCGCCCGCGGAGGAACCGCGCGACAGGCTGCTGCGGCTGGAGCGGCTGGCGCGGCCGGCCGGGCAACCGTCCTCGCGCGGCGGGCAACCGCGCGATGAGCCAGACAATTGGCGCAGTAGTTGATTTATAATAAGCGTGCGGCAAAGCCAGGGCTGGCGGAGCTGGCAACGGGGTGTTCCTGTTGGGCAGGAAGCTCGGCGAGATACTTGTCTCCGCAGGGGTCATTACCGAGGAGCAGCTTAACCACGCGCTAACCGTACAGAAGACGCGCAAACGCCCCCTGGGCGAGCTGCTGTGTGAGCTGGGCTTTGCCACCTCGGACGAGATCGCCAAGGCCCTCGCCGAGCAGACGGGGATGCGCATGCTCGAGCCCGGCCAGCTTGTGCCGGACGAGGAAGCGATTAGCGCCTTGCCCCCCGGGTTCTGCCAGGGCTACAAGGTGCTCCCCGTGCGCGACAGCCAGGGTAAGCTCCTGCTTGCCATGTCCGACCCGACGAACCTCACCGCGCTAGACCTCGCCCGCGAGCGCCTCGGCGTTCATATCGAGCCCGCGCTTGCCGACCACGGCGTGCTCATGAACGTGCTTGCCGACCAGTTTGGCACTCAGGACATGATCGAAAGCCTGGTCAAACAACTGGGCACGCGCAAGGACTTTCGCTTTCTCAACACCCAGGCGGAAAACTTCGTCATCGAAGGGCTAGAGAGCCCCTCCGCGCCCACGGTAAAGATCGTGAGCACGATCATCGCCGAGGCGATCGACTCCCGCGCAAGCGATATTCACATCGAGCCCCGCGAAGAAGGCGTGCAGGTGCGCTATCGGGTGGACGGCGTGCTGCGCGACGCAATGCTCCTCCCCTCTTATACCCACACCGCGGTGATTACCCGCATTAAGGTTATGGCGGAGATGGACATTACCGAGCGCCGGCTGCCCCAGGACGGGCACATGAAAATTCGCTATCGCGACCGGACGATTGATATTCGCGTGTCCACGCTGCCCACGGCGTTTGGGGAGAAGGCCGTGCTGCGCATTTTGGACCACGTGGGCGGGGTAACCACGCTCGAGGAAGCGGGATTTTTGGAGGACGCGCGGGAGACGATCGAGCGCGCCCTGCGCCAGCCGCAGGGGTGCATCTTGGTTACCGGCCCCACGGGCAGCGGGAAGACGACCACGCTCTATACCTGCCTGATGATGGTGCGCAGCGCGCGGAGCAACATCGTGACCATCGAGGACCCGATCGAGCGTTATTTGCCGGGGATTAACCAGGTGCAGGTGCTCGAGGCCGCGGGGATGACGTTTGCCGCGGGGCTGCGCTCGATTTTGCGCCAGGACCCGGACGTGGTCATGGTTGGCGAGATTCGCGACGCGGAGACGGCGCAGGTGGCCATGCGCGCGGCGCTCACCGGCCACCTCGTGCTCTCCACCCTGCACACCAACGACGCCGTGTCCACGATCACCCGCCTGGTGGATATTGGGATCGACAGCTACCTCATCGCCTCGTCGCTGAGCTTGGTCATTGCTCAGCGGCTTGTGCGGCGCAACTGCGAGGAGTGCCGCGAGCCGTACAAGCCCTCGGAAGCGGCGCTCGCCCGCGTGGAGGAGTATACGGGCAAGTGCTTGGAGGGGGAGTTTTGCCGGGGCAAGGGCTGCGTCGTATGCGACGAGACGGGGTTTTCCGGGCGAACGGTGGTATATGAGCTGCTTGTCGTCTCCGACCGCATTCGCGAGATGATCAACGCCGGGGCCACGGAGGAGGAGCTGCTTGAGGCGGCGCGCGAGGAGGGCATGGTGTCTATGTTCGACGTCGGCCTGCGCAAGGCGCTGGCCGGCGAAACGACGCTCGAGGAGGTGCTCCAGCACGTTCCCGCGCCGCGCAAGGCAAAGCGCGCGCCCGCGCAGCCCGAAGCGGCGGCCGTGGTCGTCGGGGAAACCCCGGCGCCAGCGGAGACAAAGCCCGAACCGCAGGCCAAGCCCCAGCCCCCGCGCGATATCCGCCGCGCACCCCAGCGCAGCCTGCGCGTGCTTGTCGTTGACGACGACAAGGTCTCCCGCGTGCTCATGGAGCGCATCTTGGGCAACGCGGGGATGGACGTCGTCGCTGTCTCCTCCGCGGAAGAGGCTCTGCGGGAGATCGACAACGGCCGCTTCGACGCCGTGGTTACGGACATTATGATGCCCGGAATGGACGGGATCGAGTTCATCAACCGCTTGCGCGACGACCCGCGCACGGCAAAGCTGCCCATTATGGTGTGCTCCGCGGTGGCCGACCGCGAGTCGGTAACCAGCGCTATTCACACCGGGGTAAACGACTACATGGTCAAGCCCATTGACGGGGCGATGCTCGTGGAGAAGCTGCGGCGCATGGTGAGCAAGGCGCGCCTGGCGGTGGACGACGTGAAAAGCGCGCTGCAGCGGCTGCAGCTTGAGGGCGACCCGGAGTTCTATAAGGCGGTGCTCGACGATTTCGTGGAGGAGATAAAGTCCGACCTGCGCGAGCTTTCCGAGGCGGTAGCGAGCGGCGACAAGCAAACGGTAGACGTGGTCGCCGCGCGGCTGAAGGGCGGGGCGGCGAACCTCGGGGCGCAGGGGATTACCGCGGTGGCCGAGGAGCTCGCCCGCGCGGCGACGAACGACGACTTCGACGCCGCCCGCCGCTGGCTAACGGACCTCCAGGACTTGCTCGTTGAGCTAGAGCGGTTTAAGGAAGAGCTTGCCGCTTCGCCCGCGCAGTAGCCGGCGGAGCAGGCGCAGCAACCCCCATCGGCGAACCCCCCGCACAACAGGCTTTTTGCACGGGCAGGGAGTGGTTTTTTTGTGCCGCGGGAGGTAGTGCTCGCCGAGGACGACTTTTCCGCCTTTCCCCTGGGGCCAATCCACGAGGACCACACAGCGGCGCGGGAATACCACGTGCTCGAGCCACAGCGCGAGCGGGGGATGTGGCGCGAGGCGACGGTACACCCCAGTTGGCGGCGCGGGCCGGGGACGTGGCGCGTGGCGTTTGCCGACGGGCGCCGCGTTCTGGAACAGGCGACGTTCTCCGAGGCCGTGCCCGCGCTCATCGTCTGCGGCGACGAGCGCTGGGAGGATTACCAGGTAAGCGTAAAGCTGCGCGCTCTTTCGCTTGCCGGGCCCGTGGGCGTGGTCGTCGGCTATCGGCACAGCCGCAGCTACATCTGCGCCGCGGTACAGCGCGGGCGCTTTTCCCTTGTTCTGCGCGAGCACGAGCGCGAGGAGGTCCTCGCCAGCGCGGAGGGCGAGGTGCCGAGCGACGAGTACGTCACGGTGCGCGTAGCGCTGGGCGGGGGCAAGGCCGTCGCCCAGTTTGAGCCCGGCCCGCGGCTTGAGGCGAGCGTTGGCCGCCGCGGGGGCAAGGTTGGCCTTCTCGCCCAGGTTCCCGCGCGCTTTGCCGCGTTTTGCGTAACGACCTCTGCCGCCGCTCACACGGCGCTGCGCGAGCGCACCGCTCGCGAGCAGGGCGAGCTGGAGGAGCTGCGCAGGAGCTATCCGCAGCCGCAGCTTTTGCGGACGATCGCCACGCCCGGGTTTGGCTCGGACCGCAACCTGCGCTTTGGCGACCTAAACGGCGACGGCAAGCTGGAGATCGTTGTCGCGCAAAAGCGCAGCTTTGTTGACTCGGGCAACTTTTCCATGATCTCCTGCCTCACGGCGATTGACCTTGAAGGGAACATCCTGTGGCAGCGGGGCGAGCCGAACCCCGCGCACACGCACGCCACGGCCGACCTGTGCTTTCAGGTGCACGACCTCGACGGCGACGGGCGGGCGGAGGTTATTTTTTGCCAGGACTTTGCCCTGCACGTGGCCGACGGGGAGACCGGGGAGGTTATTGCCGCAACGCCAACGCCGCCGGCGCGCGGGCGCGACAGCTTCGTGGGCGGGCCGTATTTCGAGCGCGTGATGGGCGACAGCATATACTTTGCGGACCTGCGCGGCCTGGGCGCGCCGCGGGACATCGTCCTAAAAGACCGCTACGCCCACTTCTGGGTGTTCGACGAGAAGCTTGAGCTGCGCTGGGCGGGGGAGTGCAACACGGGGCACTTTCCCACGAGCTTCGACGTAGACGGCGACGGCTGCGAGGAGCTGATGGTCGGCTATACGCTGTTTGACCACGACGGCGAGGAGCTGTTTTCGCTGGAGCTGGAGGACCACGCCGACGCCATCGCCATCGGCGACTTCGGCGAGGGCGAGATACGCATTGCCCTGGCCGCGGGCGACGCGGGGTTTGTCCTATGCGACGTAGAGGGGAAGATCGTCGCGCGGCACAAGCTGGGGCATGTGCAAAAGCTTTCCGCGGCGAAGCTCCGGCAGGACGTGCAGGGCGTGCAGTTTGCCGCGATTACCTACTGGGGCTGCCCTGGGATAATGGCCATTTTCGACTGCCGGGGGCAACTGCTTGAGGAGCTTGAGCCCATGCACTACGCCAGCCCGCTCTGCCCGGTAAATTGGACGGGGCAGGCGCCGGAGCTGCTCCTGCTCTCCGCGCATCCCGCGGAAGGGGGGCTGGTAGACGGCTACGGGCGGCGCGTGGTCATGTTTCCCGACGACGGCCACCCCACGCTGTGCTGCGCGGCGTTGGACCTGTTCGGCACGGGGCGCGACAACGTGCTTACCTGGTCGCCGGAAGAGATCGCCATTTATGCCGCAGAAGGCCAGCCCCCAGCCGAGCCCTATCGGCCGCTGCGCAACCTCCTGTGCAACGAATCGAACTACAAGGCGAACATCTCGCTCGCCCCTGGGAGGTGAGGCGCTCGTGGAACACCGCGTGTCGCGCGAGCAGCGCATCTTTAGCTTCTCGCCGGACAACCCGCCCGCGATTACCGTCTCCTCCGGCGACGTTGTCGTTTTAGAGACGAACGACTGCTTCGACGGGCAGCTAACGGACCTTGAGGCGTGGGACGAGCTTGACCGCGAGCGGACGAACCCCGCCACGGGCCCGGTCTACGTCAAGGGGGCCGCGCCGGGGAGCACGCTGAGCGTGGAGATTTTGGACATTTCCGTTGCCCCGCGCGGGTTCATCGGCGCGGTTGACCCGGCCACGGGCGAGCGCGAGCGGCGGTTTGTCGCGATAGAAGGCGGCGTGGCGGAGTTCGGCAATGGTTTGCGCGTGGAGATCGAGCCTTTGCTCGGGGTAATTGGCGTTGCCCCGGCCTCGGGCGCCGTGCGCACCAACTGCCCGGGCGACCACGGGGGCAACTTAGACACGCGCGACGTGCGCCGGGGCGCGCGCGTGCACCTGCCCGTGCAGGTAGAGGGCGGGCTGCTTGCCGTGGGCGATGTGCACGCGCGGCAAGGCGACGGCGAGGTTTGCGGCCAGGGGATCGAAATCGCCGCCGAGGTGCGCCTGCGCCCAGTGGTTAACCCGCCACTGCCCTTGCCTCGGGTGGTTGTGGAGACCGAGGAGCACGTGGCGCTGCTTGCCCATGGCGATTCGCTTGACGAGGCTGCTCAGCGGGCGATTGCCGACGGAGCGCGGTTTGTTGCGCGCTGCCTTGGCGTAAGCGGAGCGCGGGCGATGCAGCTGCTGAGCACGGTGTGCGACCTGCGCATTTCGCAGGTGGTTAACCCGCAGAAAACGGTCCGCGTGTGCATACCGAAAGCGCTAGTGCCACGGCTGTTTGAGCAATAAAGGCAAGGGCCACGGTCGTAGGCAGGGTAAGGGTTGCTTCCTCCTCTTCCTCAGGCGACTCGGAGGTGGGCACCCCGCGGTGGGACTTCGCCTGGAGGTAGAAGTAGCCGAGGACAAGGACGATGGCTAATACGACGATGATAATGACGATTGCCGTTGCCAGGTTAACCTTCTGCTGCACTAGGGAGCCCCTTTCGCTGGCGCGCCGGAGGCTTCGGCCACTATTTTCCCGTTCATTCGCTGCGCGCGGGGATATCCCTCCATTGCGCCCAGGGGCCATAAAGGACCTGCGCGGGGGCGAAATTTGAAGCGCGTGACCGTTGGGCTTGCTGCAGCGAGAAAAAGGCAAGCCTTTGGCGCCCGTAGCAGCCACGTCGGCGGCGAAAAAGCGCTCGCGGCGCGCCGCTGGGCAGAGGAACCGGGCCCGCGGGCGATCGTCAATTGTTGGCGGGAGGGAGTGAAGCGGCGTGAGGGCGCTAGGCGTTGCCGGCTTTCTTGTCCCATTGGTTGCCCTGGGGTGCGGGGCGGCGCAGCAAGTGGAGCTCGCGCTGGACACCTCGCAGAGATATCAAAAGATGGAGGGCCTGGGGGCAACCGTTCCCTGGACGCCGATTTGGACGCGCAAAAAGCCCCTTTTTCCGCCGAAAGGGTTCATTGCCCCGCGGCACGCAAAGCTTACCGGACACCAACAGCCCGTGCCCCCGGCTCTGTTGAGCAAGCTGCTTGACGATGCCGTGTTTGACCTTGGGCTGTCGCGCCTGCGGCTCGAAGTCGGGCCGTATATGGAGAAGGGCAACGACAACGCCGATCCTCGCCTGACCGACCCCAACGGCTTTTACTTCTCCTGGCTCGACTGCTGCGTGGAGGAGATCGTCCTCCCCGTTAAGCAGCGGATCGAGCGGCGCGGGGACAGGTTGGTGCTCACCGTGAGCTATGCCATTGAGAACTGGGAGACGCCGAAGTGGCTGCAGCAGCCGGAGGAATATGCGGAGTTTGCGCGCACGGTGCTGCTGCATCTGCGCGACAAGTATGGGCTTGTCCCCGACTACTGGGTCCTGGGCAACGAGTCGCGCATGGGGCACAGCGCAATGGTTCTTCTCGGGCAGTGGCTGCGCGAAAACGGCTTTGCCACGCGGTTTGCTTTTCCCGAGGGGGTTAACCTTAAGGTCTCGCTGCAGTACGTAGACGAGCTTAAGCGCAAGTTTCCCCAAGCGGCGGCGTACATCGGCCAGGTGACCTATCACACCTATGGCGCGGGGGGCAACGCGGAGCGACACGCCCTACGCGACTGGGCGCGCGAGCTTGGCGTTAGCACGGCGATGACGGAGAAGATCGGCGCGGGCGTGGACCAGCTTTACCTCGACCTGACCGAGGCGAACATCTCGGGCTGGCAGCGCTATAGCCTAGTTGGCTTTAGCGACAAGCCGCTTAAGGGGACGTATTTTTACATCACGCCGGACCGCCGGAGCTACCACCCCTCGCTCGGCTACTGGGAGCTGCGCCAATATTTCCGCTATGTGCGCCAGGGCGCGGTGAGGGTTAGCGTGACCTCGACGAGCGACGCGCTAAAGCCCGTGGCCTTTGTTTTGCCCAGCGGGAAGGTCGTTGTGGTCGTTTTAAACAAGGGCGGGGCGCAGCAGGTGCAGCTGGCGAACCTGCCCGCGGGGACGTATGCCGTAAGCTACGCGCGCGCCCAAGGGCCGGCGCAGGAGCTTGCCCCGCTGCGCGTAGCTCGCGGGCAACGGGCCGCAGTGAGCGTGCCCGCGCGCTGCGTGCTTACCCTAACGGGCGATCCCCCGCGCTACTAAGCGGCAGCTTGCACGGCCAAAAAGAAGGAGCGCCGGCGCCGCAGTGAACGGCAACGCCGGCGCTCCGGCCGCAGGTTGTATCGGTCAGGCCTGGGTCAGGCCACGATGCGCCCCTTAAGCACCGTTCCCGGGGTAATCTGCTCGCCGTCAATAAGCGACTCGATGGACTCGTAGCACGTGCGGCGCAAGCCGCGACGGCGCCGTTTGCGGGCGAGCTTGCGCTCGAGCAGCTCTTTTGCGCGCTGGCGCTCTTTGTCGCGCTCAGCGGAAGCGACACGGGCAGGCTCTGCCGCGATCATCGGCCACGCCTCCCTTCGACGCACAGAGTGCGGCGCGTGCGTCAGTGCTATTGTTCCACAGGGGGGCGTGGGAGAGGGGTCGCTGGGGGAGGCAAGTTTTGGCGTTTTTGTTGTAACTTTTTCTTAACGCCGCACAAAGCTAGCCCTCGGCCAAGGCGTCGGCGATGGTTACCTTTATCGCAAGTTGCGACAGCCGCTGCTGGTCCTCGGGGGGCGTGCGCACGTTGTTGTTTTGCACCTCGGAGGTAATGTCCGGGACGACCATAAAGAAATCGCGCCAACAGCGGACGAAATATTCCTTTTGAATCCCCCCATAGCCCAGGGGGCGGACGTTGGGCACGGGGTTATAACCCGCCTCGCGCCACGCCGCGACGACCTTCTCGCCCCAGGCCTCGTTTTTCGCGCGGATCTCCGGGGGCAGCTCCTCGTGGATGATGGGGAGGAGGATCATGCAATTGTAGGGCCGGCCTTCGAACTCCGTTTGGTGCAGGGAGAGGCGGCGGGCGAGCTCGTAGCGCTCCCAAAACCTGTGCACCAGGCGCATCAGCGAGGAGGTTTTGTGTCGGTTAGGCTCAACGTAAACGCCATTGCCCAGCGGCTCCCAGACGATGCCCAGTTGCTGCACGTCGTGCTCTTGCTCGCGCCAGCGGTCGTAGCGTGTGAACCGCTCGCCGGTCATGGCGTCTACGCCAAAGGCGATTTTTAAAAATTCCTCGTTGGTATACTTCGTCCCATCCCAAACGTCTTCCGGGGCGCGGGCACGCCCCGCGGGGTTAGCGTCGGGGATAAAGCACAAGACGAGCCGGCGCAGGGCCTGCTCGCGATCGATGTCCGTGGGGCGGCCGTCGAGATCCTTGCCCGTGAGCAACTGATTGATCACGCGGAGCGAGGCGACGGTGCCCGCGGGCTCGTGGGCGTGGGGAACGTCGAAGAGCAAGGGCTTTTTCCGGTCGAGCGGGATGCCGGGGTCGGTAATGGTCAGGGCGTAGACGGTGTGCCCTGTGGGCTGGGTAATGCCCTCGAGCTGGACGAGGTCGGGGAACTGCTGGGCCCAGGAGCGGATGAGGGGCTCGTATTGCTCGGGCTTGGCCGGCCAAAACTTCAGCTCGCTCACGGCGCTCACCACCTAGGGAAAGCGGGCGAGGCGCACCCTGCGCGCTTTTGCGCGCCACTTCGGCGGCGCGGCGCGCTGGCCCTGCCCCCACGGGCGGTGAACAGTGCTTTGCCGGGGGGCGTAGTACTTGCCAAACCGCGCGATTTTCGCAAAACCGGGCGCGTTGACAGTGCGCAAGCGCTGTGCTAGTTTGCCATGTTGCCCGCGCGAAGCCCCGTGGCGCGGGCGCACTGCGGAGGACGCGAGCGATGTGGCGCTGGGTTTGGTGCGCAGCGCTGGTTTTGGGGTTATCGCTGAGCGCTGCGGCGAAGCCTGAGATTGCGCTGTTTGTCAAGGCCGAGGCCGTAAATCTCCGCGCCGGCCCGGGGCAGAGCTATCCCGTGATCGACACCCTGCGCCGGGCGACGGAGGTGCGCGTTAAAGAGGCAAAGGGCTTCTGGCGCAAGGTTTTCGTACCCTCGACAAGGCAGGTGGGCTGGGTGGCCCACTGGCTGCTTGCCGAGGCGCCCCCGCCCGGCGTATATCGCGAGATTTGCTATATCAACGCCGACGTCGTCAACCTCCGCGAGGGCCCGGGCGCGGAGCGCTTCCGTAGAATCGGCATTTTGCACAAGGGCGAGCGCGTGGAGGTTATCGCCTATCACGAGCAGTGGCGGAAGATCCGCGTGCCCTCGAACGGCGAGGTGGGCTGGGTTGCCGCGTGGCTGCTCAAAAGCAGCGGACAAGCAAGCTGCAGGCCGGCGAACCTGCGCTTTGTTAAGGTCGAGGACTTCCTGCACCTGCGCTCCGGCCCCGGTGTGCGCTATCGCTCGCTGGCGAAGCTCAAACGGGGGCAGAGGGTTTACCTGGTAAAAACGCAGGGCAAGTGGTGCCAGGTTAAGGTCCACGGAACACTGCAGTTGGGCTGGGTGCATCGCGACTACCTGAGCGACACACCCCCGGGGTCGACGCTGGAGCGCCTGCCTGCGGAGGTGCGCGACCCTCCGCCGTTTGTCAAGCCCGTCGCTCCGCGGCAGGCCATTCCCCCGGCGCTCTCCGCGCCCGCAAGCGGCGAAAAACCCCAGCCCGCGAGCGGCAAGGGAACGATCCCCAGCGGCGTGGTAAACATTCGCTCGGGCCCGGGAACGTCGTTTCCGATAGTCGGCCAAGCCGCGGTGGGGGCGCAGTTTGTCATTTTGGAGCAGGCCAACGGCTGGTATCACGTGCGCTTTGCGAGCGGGCTTGAGGGGTGGATCGCGAGCTGGCTGACGCGGGTCGCCGGCGTGCCGCAGTCGCGGGCGCAGCCCACGGCGCTGGGCAACGCCATCGCCCAGGAGGCCCTGCGCCAGGTGGGCAAGCCCTACGCCTGGGGCAAGGCCGGGCCGGATAGCTTCGACTGCTCCGGCTTGGTGAAATACTGCCTGGAGCGCTGCGGGATAAGGGACTATCCCCGGCGCACGTTCGACCAAGTGAAGGTCGGCCGGCCGGTGTCCTTGGACCAGCTCATTCCCGGCGATATCGTGTTCTTTGCCAACACCTACACCAGGGGCGTGTCGCACGTGGGCATTTACGTGGGCAACGGGCAGTTCGTCCACGCCCCAGAAAGCGGGGCGCGCGTGCGTGTGGAGCCCCTGGCCAACCGCGCGAGGAGCTACTATTGCGCGCGGCGCGTATATTAGCTAAAACAAGCCAAACAGCTTTTTCCGCGGCCGCGCGGGGCGAATAGTATTGCGGCTGTCGGGGGAGAGGAGCACCTTCGGGTTGCTCTCGAGCAGGCGGCGAACGCCGGCCTTGCCCACAAGTGCCCTAAGCGCGCGTCCAGCGCTTTTTAGGCAGTGATAGCGCCCCCCGCAGTTTGACGATTCCGAGCCTACGAAGTGCACGTGGCCCCCGCGCACCATCGCTTCCACCGTTTGCTTGGCCAGCTTGCCGTCGTGGCCGAGCAGCGAGCCCGCGCTTACCTGAACGAGCACACCGCACCACACCGACTCGGCGATTGCCCGCGGGTCGCGGCGAAAGGCGACGATGCGCTCGGGATGCGTGAGGATCGTGCGCACGCCGCGCAGGCGAATGCGAAACAGCGCCTGCTGAATGTCGGAGATGGCCATTTGCTCCGGAGCTTCGACAAGCACGTGGCGGCCCAGGCCGCCGATGGAATAGGCGCGCAGCTCGTCTGGGGTCATGGCCTCGGCGTCGGAAAGGGCAATTTCCGCAGCCCAGGTTAAGCTGAGCGAAATTTTCTCCTCGCTCAGTGAGTTACAGAGCAGCGCGGCGCGCCTTTTGATTTCCTCCGCCGAGGGCTCGTAAACGCGCGAGTCGAAGTGCGCGACTGCGATCGCCGAGTGCACGCCGCTGGTGGAGATCTGCCGCGCGAGGGCCAGAGCTTCGCTCATGCTCTCCGGCGCATCGGAGAACCCGGGAAGTAAGTGGCAGTGGATGTCAACCATATGGCACGAAAGAGATACGCTCTTTTCTCAGAAAGCCCCCGTATTTTACACGTTACTCAAAAATTAGAGCAAGGAATACTTGCGGCAACTTTGAGATGACAACGCGCGTTCGCGTCGGTCCGGGAGAATATAGCGCGCCCGCGCTCGCTCAAAAGCTGCTGCCCGCGCTGATGCTCAACGCGAGGCGGGCGGTATCCTGGGGCGACAGAGTGAGGGAGAGCCCCGCGCGCTCCACGCCCAGGCCCACGCTGAAAAACCCGTTGCGCCCCGCCTGGCGGAAATAGCGCACCGCCAGGCCCGCTTGGTGGCGGGCCAAGCCGCCGCTTACCCCTTGCGCGAGAAGCCTGCCCTCGACAACGAGCCTGCTCCGCGTAGACAGCTTGCGGTCTATGCGCAAGGCATAAAACCGCGCGTCTTGCAGCCCTCCGGGCCAAAGCGGCTGGCCCGCGTCATAAAGGTGAACCGGCCAGCCGGGGTGGATGCCGTAGTTGGGCCACGCGGCGATGGACTCAAAGCGCACGGTTGTGCGATCGCTGCCGAAAAGGTGGGGGAGGTAAAAGCCGATCGTTGTCCCCAGCTTGTCCCTCGAGGGCTTGCCGCGCAATAGGTCCGTGCCCGCAGTGAGCCTGAGGAAAAAGTCAAACAGCCCCAAACGCTGGAGGAAAAGCTGCGGGGCAAACTCGTCCGCGGAGACGACGCAGTATACGTGCAGGCTGGGGGCCACGCGCCAGTAGGCGTCGATGCCCATGACGTTGTTTGTGTGCCGCCCCCAGTTCCGATAGCGCGGGTCGCGGACGATAAAATACTGCGCCCCTTGGACGGGGAGAACGAAGCACAAGGGGTGCAGCCCGGCATCGGTTTTGCTGATCTCAAAGTAGCCCAGGTCTACGTCGCCCCAGTGCCCCTCAATGCGGCGGTGAAAGATGGTTGTCTGCGGAGAATCGTCCACGGCGAACAGCACCTCGTGCATCACGGTGTATTCGTGGCCGAACAGGGGAATGTTCGTCTCCAGGCGCACGCCCGGCCGCGGCTTTGGGGCGTCGCTTTTGGCGAAGCTGCCATAGTAGCCCGGGCCCCAGCGCGAACGCTCCGCGCCGATGGTTAGCACGTACGACCTCTGGCGCACGCGCAAAAACAGCTCGTCTATGCCCCCAGCCCAGGGATCGTCGATAACCAGGGGGGCGCGCGGGAGAGCGACGCGCGCAAGCGCCCAGCGCTCGGGGTGGCCGGAGCGGAGCACAACACTCGCCGACGAAGCAGAGGCCACGCTAACCTCGCCGCCGACGAGCGCGGCGCTTGCCGCGAGCCGGGCAGAGAGCCCGCGCGTTCCGCGCAGGTCCTGGGGCTGCTCGGTGATCGGGGCGAGGTCCGCGGCGCTCAGCCCGCGCGCGGCAAGCCCGCGGGAGAACTCCGAGGCAAGCAGCGAGAGCAGGTCGCGCTGGCGCTGCGTGAGCTGTGCGGGATGTTCCAGCGCGGCGCGCAGGGCGCGCTCGACGATCTCCACCAGCTCGCCGCGGGTATAACGGCGATAGCCCGGGGCAAAGTCCACGGGCAGGCGATCGGGGATAAGGCCCTCCGCGGCAAGGCTGGCCAGCGCCTCGTGCACCCAGCCGTGGGGGGTGCATACCGCCGAGGGGTTAGGCGGGGGCAAGCGCTCCTCACCCCACGCGGGCGGAGCAAAAAGCAGGGCAAGGGCCGCCCCCACGGCGGCCAGCGAGAGCAACTGCCCGTGTGCCACCTTGCAGCAGCGGTCCATGGTCGGCTCTCCTCCCCTCGCGCGAGGCTAGTATACAATGACGATTTGCGCGAAGCTGTCTACCTCGGCGGCGATTCCCGCCTCCTCCCACGCGCGCAGGGGCTCGCTTGGGATGACGATATCGCATGGAGGCGAGCCCAGCGCGCGTAGGGCGCCGACAACAAACAGCTCCTCCTCGGGAGCAGGCTGGGGCACGCTGCGCGCATAGACGAAAAACGGGTTGCCGCTTAGACAAAGCGCGGGAACGCGCCAAAACAGAGCCCTGCCCAGGGCATCGGAGATTCGCGGAAAAAGCGCGGGGACAACGTCTAGCCCGCGGGCGTCGATAACCAGGCGCCGGGCAGGAGCGGCCGCGGACGAAGTTGAGCCACGCCGGCCTTCGGCGGCCTCTTTTGGGGCGAGGGCGCGGGCGACGATGCTCCCCACGCACTGCTCGGCGTTCCAGATGGGGGCGCAGGCAATAGCCTCGATGTGTCCGCTTGGGTCGCGCCACTCGGAGACGATCTCGCCCTGCCTGGCAAGGTCAGCGATTTCCTGGCGCACGGCGGCGTGGGCCTGAGCGAGGTCGCCCACGGTGGACGAGGAGTTTACGCGCAGGGCGGAGATCGCCGCGACGAGGTTGCGCAGGGCATCGCGGCGAGCCTCAAGCGCGGCGGTAAGGGCCGGCGGGCTTTCCGTGCGCGCGGAGACCCCGAGGGCCTCGACGACCATCTCGCCCCAATCGGCGACGCAGTCCGCGCCCAGGGGCTGGAGGCAGGAGCTAAGGGGAATGCGAATCTGCGGCGGCTGCCCCGCGGCCAGGCACTGGCAGACAGGCGCAAGAGCGACAAGCGCAAGCAAAAAACATCGCCCGGCGGTGTGGCGAAAGCTCGCCGGGGGCAACATCGGGGCAAACCTCACCGCGAGTTGTTCCAGAACCAGGCGAGGAGGGTCAGCGAGATGACCCAGAGGACGCCCGTATAGCGGGTAATTTTGGCCAGGAGCTCGTCGTAGCGGCTGCCTTTGAACGCGGCGTGGCTCGCTCCGCCGATGGTTCCGCTGAGGCCCTCGCTTTTCGTCGTCTGCAGGGCCACGCTGGCGATGAGGATGATGCTCAGAAACGTCGAGGTAAACGTGAAGAACTTAACCGCCGCGTCCATCTCCGCCCCTCCGCAACGTGCTCCGGTATTCACTTAGCAATATTCCGACCAAATCCACCCGCAGTATACCAGCGAACCTGCAATGTGGGCAAGCGAAAGGCGGCCGACGCTCCTTGCTCCGCCACGACGCGGCGCGACGCGCCCGTGTGGCCATCGGGCAGGCAAGCGACAAGCGGCCGGCGCCCGAAAGCGCCCCCGGGCCAAGCCCCGGCGCGCAGGGGGTGGAAACGCCAATGCCCACGCAGCTCGCTAAGGCCCGGCGCGCAGGGGTGGAAATTTTCGAAAGCAAGCGCTTTGCTAACGGGAAATGGCCGGCGGCGATTGTCGCTTTTTGGCCCAGAGAATGGGGGGCGATGTGGAATGTATAGCGTGGAGGCCGGGGTGCTGGTCGGGTCTAACCCTCCGTTGCGGGCCCGGACATAACCTGGCCGCGGTGGAAAGAGGGCACGGCATGAGGTGCATATACTGCGACGTCCGATTCCCGGAGGCCTGGGCGGACGCAGAGCACGAGCGACTTCTTAGGGAAGTCCGGCGTGCCCTGCGGCGCGAGTCGCAGTTTATGCTGCTCCGTCGCTGTGCGTCGGCCGGCTCGCGCCGAGTTAGGGGGGCGCCACCGCGGCGGCGAGCCACCAAACAACCGCTCGGCCAGCTCCTGGCCTCCGAAAAATAACCTGGGGGCCGAACAAGCAACGGAGGTTTCGCTCCGAGCGCGCGGTGTTTTGCTGCGCGCTCTTTTTGATTCTTTAGCCCATCGCGCAAGCGAGGCAATACGCCCGATAGACCCTCGCCGCCAGCGCGATGTATTCCGACAACACCTCCTCGCACATAATCCACTCTCGTTTATTCACGCGAAAGCGACACCCGCCCCCTTGCACCTCAATATGCTCGCAGGGGCGGGGCAAACAGGGCGGCGATCGCTTGGCACACCTCGGGCGTGAGAAACATGCGCAGCATGTGCTCGTGCGAGCCCGTTGCCAAAAGCCACCGGTCAAACTGCTCGTCTCCCGTGGCAACGCGGTGGCCCTCTAGCGTGCCAGCCAGCCAGGAGAGAAGCCCCTTGGGCCTCACGCGGAAGCTAGACGGCGCCTCTTGCGGCAGGTCGAACGTAAGCCGGGTATAGGAATGGGGTTCTTGCCCCCGACCAGGGAGAATTGCAGGGGCAAAACTTGGCCGTCGCAGGCTAACTCTATCTCCGGCACTCGGGCAAGGCGAACCTTTTCCGGAACAACGCGCCCGCCGAGCTTTTCCGCGGCGACATAGTGCAGGCGCACCAGCGCAGCGGCCACGAGAGGGACGTCCAAACTATGGCAAACAGTGTTGTCTCGCTCATAAATATGCACCAGCTTTGGGCAAATTGCCGCAGCAAACGGCGCTGCGCACACCCCCGCGCTTAGCACAGGCCGCACGCCTTGAGATAGGCCTGGTACATCTCCGCGGCAAGCGAGGCGTACCCGCGCAGGAGGCGGGGCTCCTCAATCCAGGTGGACTTTTCTATGGAAAACGCGCGCCGGCTGGCGCGGACATCTAGATCCGCGCCAAACGGCGGCGAGCACAGGGCAACAGCGGCGCGGCAAAACTCGGGGCTGAGCAGGGCCTCGCGATAGCGCTCGTCGGACAGGCGAACGTGGAGGGCCTCGTATGCGGGCGCGGGCCCGGGGAGCAGGCGGCGCCTTGTTTTGGCGACAAAGGTAAACGGGGCCACGGGAGGCGCGGGAAACAAAAGGCGCGTCAGGCGGCCGTTGCCCAGGAAAAAGTAAACAAGGCGCGCCTCATGCCCGTGGCAAGCGAAAAGCACCTCGTGCTCCTGGATGAAAAACCTGCGCCAGGGGGCGAGTTTCCCGCCCAGCGCCTGCGCCGCCCTGGCCAGCCGGGCGCAGTGCACGCGCTTTGAGGCGAGCAGGACGACGGAGGCCACCGCGGCGAGGAGGACCATCATCGCCCCGAGCACGATCTCGTCCCTGCCGGGCATGGCTCGCTCCCTAGCGGCTTGGTCGGCACGCGCCCTGGCGCTTTGCAGCCAAACGAGACAAGCCCCGGGCAGGCCCGACAGGCCCCGGGGCACCTGCCGCTTTATGCCGAACGGTGCGCCGGCGCACAGGCGCGCTTGATCTCGTCGTAGTGGTAGGAGATCGTCGGGTCATAGGGCAAGATGCGGTAGGCCTCGGAGATCTCCCGCCACGCTTGGTCGAGGCGCTTTTGCCGGTAGTGCAGCCAGGCGAGGGAGTCGAGGATCATCGCGCGGTTAACGCGGGTTTCCGCGCCGAAGGAACGGAGGAGAAAGCTTATCGGCTCCGGGGGGCGGCTCTCCTCCTCCAGGGCAAGGGCGGTGGTGAGCAGCTCCTCCGCGCGGTCGAGCTTTATCCCAAGGTCGGCGTAGAAATAGCCCAGGGCGTTATACGGCGTCCAGTCGCGGGGGCGCATGTCGATCGCTTGCTCGTAATACTTGGTGCACTTTTCGACGTCGCCCGCGAGATAAGCGAGATGGCCGCAATACATGACCCATTCGTAGCTTTGGTCTAACGCCAGGCGCTTTTCGGCATAATACAGCGCCTGGTTGTAAAAATGCTCGGCGAGGCAGGCGGCGGTAATCCGCCGGAGCATCCGGTCGCGGTTTGGGGCGAGGCGGCAGGCGGTTTGAAACTCCTTGTCGGCGAGCTTTTCGCGCGTTTCGGGAAGGTGGGCGAGAGAGCGCAAGTGTTCTAAGCCCGCGCGAAAGGCAAGCTCGCTGCGCCGCGTACGAGCGACTTCTGGCGCGAGGAGGCGATAAAACGCAGCAACGGAGCACAGGGCAGCGGCAAGGGAGAGCCAAAACAGCGGGTAGCGTCGCATCGTGCCCAGCGCCTTGTTATATGCGCCCGGGGCGCAAAAATTGCATCATCTCGGCCTCCAGGCACTTGCCCGTGCCCAGGACCACGCAAGTGAGGGGATCTTCCGCGACGTAGGCGGGGACACCTGTCTCCACGCTGAGCAGTTGGGCCATCCCCCTGAGCAGAGCCCCGCCGCCGGCGAGCAAAATCCCCCGCTCGCTCACATCCGCGGCAAGCTCCGGCGGGGTGTTCTCCAGAGTAATGCGCACGGTCTCGACGATCTCCGCAAGCGGCTCGGCGATCGCCTCGCGCACGTGGTCGGAGGTCATGATTACGCTGCGGGGAAGGCCGGTGACCAGGTCGCGCCCCTTAACCTCTTTCTCGAGCGTCTCACCGGTGGGGAAGGCGGAGCCGATTTCGATTTTAACCTCCTCCGCGGTGCGCTCGCCGATAAGCAAGTTCGCCTCGCGGCGGGCATAAGCGGCGATAGCCTCGTCCATCTCGTCGCCGCCCACACGGATCGAGCGGTGGTAGACGATGCCCCCGAGGGAGATGAGCGCGGCCTCGGTCGTTCCCCCGCCGATGTCCACGATAAGGCAGCCGGTGGCCTCCTCCACGGGGAGGCCGGCGCCGATGGCCGCGGCCATGGGCTCCTCGATAACCAGCGCCTCGCGCGCGCCGGCGTGGGCGGCGGCCTCGAGCACGGCGCGGCGCTCGACCTCGGTCGTCCCCGAGGGGATGCCGATGAGCACGCGGGGATAGGCGAGCAGGCGGCGCTTTTGCACGCGGCGGATGAAATAGCTGAGCATGGCTTCGGTAATGTCGAAGTCCGCGACGACGCCGTCTTTCAGGGGGCGGATGGCGACGACGTTTCCCGGTGTGCGGCCGAGCATGCGCTTGGCCTCGGTGCCCACGGCAAGCACGCGCCGGGTGCCGCGCTCGATGGCCACCACGGAGGGCTCGCTGAGGACGATCCCTTGGCCTTTGACGTAAACCAGGGTGTTTGCCGTGCCCAGGTCAATGCCTAGGTCGTGGGAGAAGTGCGAGAACAGGCTGCCGAAGCGGACGCGCGCCACGGAGGAGAGGAAGTCGCGCACGCGCGTCAGCCACGAGCTCGAGGTGTCAAACGATTGAGCGGTTTGCATCCTGTCCCTTCCCGGCCAGGGCGAGCAAGTCTACACCGAACAGCCTGAGCAAAACACAAAGAAGGTGGACCGGCAGGCCCACCACGTTGAAATAGCACCCGTCTATGCGTTTGACAAGTAACGACCCCTTTTCTTGTATCCCGTAACCTCCGGCCTTGTCAAGCGACTCGCCCTTCTCGACATACAACGCCGCGCGCTCGGGCGAGATTTGTTCAAACAGCACGCGCGTGCGCTCGACGCCAACCGCGGCGCCGTCTGCCCGCCAGAAGTTTTCGTCCCCGGCAGCTACGCGCGGCGCGTTTTCGGGCAGGCGCGCCGCTTTTTCTGAGTCGACCACGGCCACGCCGGTAAGCACCTCATGCCAGCGGCCGGAGAGGGCGAGGATCATCTCCCGCGCTTGCTCGGGCGAGGCGGGCTTGCCCAGGCGCCGGCCGTCGGCGACGACGACGGTGTCGAAGCCGAGCACGAGGCCCTGCGGCGCCTCGAGAGCGACGCGGCGGGCCTTGGCATAGGCCGCGGCGGCGGCCGCCTGCGCGGGGTCGGGGGCTTCCCCGGCGGCGTGCCCCTCGTCTACGTCGGCCCAGCGCACCTCGAACGGGATCTCCAGCCGCCTGAGGATCTCCTCCCGCCGCGGGGAGCGCGAGGCAAGGATTAGCCGCGGGATCATCGCTCGCTCTCCGGCATGACGATCGAGGTTTTCGCGCCGCAGGAGCGGCAGGAGCCGTCCGGGGCGAGGCCGGCGAGGCTCACCTGGTAGCCCAGGCGCTGAATGAGCACCGCCCCGCACGCCGGGCAGTAGGTGTTCGAGGCGCCGTCGATCTCCGCGTTGCCCACGAACACGTGGTCGAGGTGTTGCTTGGCGATCTCCCGCGCGCGGGCCAGGGCGGAGAGCGCCGTGGGCGGGCCGCTCCACTTATAGCGCGGGAAAAAGCGCGAGATGTGCAGAGGCGTGTCTCTGCCCAGGTGCTCGGCGACCCAGCGGGCAAGCGCCTCTGTCTCCTCCTCGCTGTCGTTTTCGCCGGGGATGAGCAAGTAGGTGACCTCGAGGTGGCAGCTTTCCTTAAACGCCTCCGCGGAGCGCAGAACGGGGTCTAGCCGGCCCTTGCAAATGCGCTTGTAGAAGTCGTCGGAGAAGCTCTTTAGGTCCATGTTCACGGCGTCGATCAGCGGCAGGAGCTGGCGCAGGGGCTCGGGGTTGATGTAGCCGTTGGTCACGAGCACGTTGCGCAGGCCCGCCTCGCGCATCGCCGCGCCGCAGTCGAGCAGGAACTCGTACCAAATGAGCGGCTCGTTATAGGTATAGGCCAGGCCCACGTTGCGCGGGGCGCGCGTGGCCGCGGCGACGAGCTGGGCCGGTTCCACGCGAAAGCGGCCCGATTCGGCGATCTGCGAGATATCGCAGTTTTGGCAATAGCCACATTTGAAGTTGCAGCCCCAAGAGCCGATGGACAAAATGTCCCATCCGGGGAAGTAGTGGTAAAGCGGCTTTTTCTCGATCGGGTCCACAGCCAACGCGGTGGCCTCGCCGTAGCTTGCGGCATAAAGGACACCGCCCTTGTTTCGGCGCACGCGGCACTGCCCCTGGCCGCCATCGGCGATAACGCAGCCCGTGGGGCAGAGCAAGCAGCGCACTTTGTTGTCCTCGAGCTTCTCCCAAAGCTTGGCTTGGACGTCAAAATGCGCCATGGCGCTCACCCACCGGCCCCGGCGGGAATGCCCACGTTAAGCCGCGCGGCAAGCCAGGAGAGCACGCGCGGGGCGACGACGTCTGTGGGAAGATAGTGCCCGCTGTCGTACCAGTCTACCTCGACGGGCTCGTTGGCGGCGTTGAGCAGGGCTCTGTTCGCTTGGACGGGGACGACGGTGTCGTTTTTGCCAAACTGCAAAAGCAGCGGGCGCGGGCTAATGTGGCCCACGAAATATATCGGATCAACAGGAGCGAGGAAGCGGGCGACTTCGGCGAGCTGCTCCTCGGTAAGCTGCTCGCGCAGGCTGCGCGCCTCGGGCAGGTCGCTTTTGGAAAGGATAATCTTCCAGTCCGCGCCACCGACAAGCAGCGCCGCGCAGGCGATGCGCTCCTCCACGCCGCAGAGGACGGTCCCGAGGATCGCCCCCATGCTCGCCCCGACGAAGCCGATGCGCTTGGGGTCGATCTCCGGCCGCGCAACGAGGAAGTCTACCGCGCGCCGGCCGTCGAGCACTGTCTGCACAAGAGCGTTGAGGCTCTCCTCCGGCCGGTTGATGTCGAAAATGCTCCGGCCGGGGATGGCGCGCTCGCCGTGCAGCGGCGCGTCGTAGGCGAGCAACGCGACGCCCGCGGGGACGACCACGGGGAACAGTTGGACGAAGTCGTCCTTCGACCCGCCATAGCCGTGGAGCAGGATGAGCGCGGGAAACGGCCCCGTGCCGTGGGGGACGGCATACCACGCGGTGACGCGTTCGTTGTTCGCGCTTGTGTAGGTTAGCTTGTAGGCATCGAAGCCTTGGATTTGGGGCACGGGCTCGAGCGTCTCGTTAAGGGGAGCGGCGGCGTCGTAGTCATAAATGCGGCTGAGGGTTTGAAAGGAAAATTCCTGGGCCGTCGCCGGCGCAGCGACGAGCGCGAGAAAAACCAGTGCGGCAATAACCCGTTTTGCCATGGCGCACCTCCCGGAAAGAATTTAAAACAAGGGCCGCCGGGGCAAGCGCAAGCCGCTTAGGATTCGGCCCACGGCGGCTCGCCGTGAATTTCGCGGACAAGAGCAAGCGCCGCGGCAACGCGCTCGCGCTCGCCTTCGACAAGCAGGCGCACCGCCCCTTCCGCGCCTGCTATCCCGCCGGCGGCGATCTGCGTCGCGCGCACGCCGCAGAGCTGCTCTAGCGCCTCGATTTCCGTAACAATAATCCCCTCCACGGGCCACAGGGCGGGCGTCTCGTCCAGCTCCTCGGCGCTCCCGGCAAGCGTTTGGGCGATCTCTACGATATCCGCGGAGACGATCTTCTCCAGCCCAACGGGAAAGACGCGGAAGATCCCCCGGCCATAGGTGTGGCCCAGGGTCGCGCCCACAGTGCCCCCCTCGGGGTGGCCGATGAGCACGCCGGCGAGCTTGCGGTCCGGAGAAAGGGCGTTGGCGCCCTTAATGAGCACGTCGCCGGGCCGCATTTGGGCGATCGCTTGGACGACGGAGAGCCCGTCCACGGGCTGGCCGTTGCGCAGGACGATGTCGGGCAGGCGCTCCTCGGGGAGGGGCGGCGCGCCCTTCGCGGGCTGAGTCGTCCCCGTGATGTACTTGGTTTTCTCGATGGGCCGGCCGAGAATCTCCTCGGCGACATAGCCGTTTGTCGTTCCCTTGCAAATGGCCACCATCCCCTGCTCCAGCGCGCGCTTGACACAGGGCAGCGCGGCTACCGCTTTGGCGATAAGCCTCTTAGATTCGGCGACGGTAAGCACAAAACTGGCGCGAGCCACGCGCGCTCCCTCCCCTGGCAACATGCCGCAGGGATATTCCGCGCGGGCGAGGGGCAAACCTCGGCTAACCTCTGGACGCGCGGGGCGATTTGAGAGACAATTCGGCGGCGCTTAACAGCAATCGAGGATGACCGTTGTCAGGAGAGGGAGACGAAAGATGCTCAAGCTATCCAACCGTGCGCAGGGGGTTACCCCCTCGGCGACCATTGCTCTGGCGGCAAAGGCCAAGGCAATGAAGGCCGCAGGCGAGGACGTCGTTGGGTTCACCGCGGGCGAGCCGGACTTCGACACGCCGGAGCACATCAAACAAGCGGCGATCGAAGCCATTCGCGCGGGGGACACGAAGTATACCCCGAACACCCTCGCTTCGCTGCGCGAGGCGGTTGTCGCGCGCGTGCGCGACGAGCTGGGGCTGGAGTATACCACGGACCAGGTGGTCTTCTCCTGCGGGGCCAAGCACTCGCTGTACTACGCGTTTCAGGCGATCGTTGACCCGGGGGACGAGGTAATCGTGATCTCGCCCTACTGGCTGAGCTACCCGGAGTCCATTCGCCTCGCCGGGGGCACGCCGGTGTTCGTCAAGACTATGGAAGAGGACAACTTTCAACCCGACCCGGAGAAGGTTGCCGCGGCGATTAGCGAGCGCACCGTGGCCCTGGTGATCAACAGCCCGTGCAACCCCACGGGGGCCGTTTACGACCGCGAGACGCTGCAGGCGATCGTCGACGTGTGCGACGAGCACGACGTGCGCATTATCTCCGACGAGATCTACGACAAGCTGCTGTTCGACGGGCGGGAGCACGTCAGCCCGCTGCAGTTGAGCGCGAAGGCCGCGGAAACGGGGATTTTGGTCAACGGGGCGTCGAAGACCTACGCCATGACGGGGTGGCGATTTGGCTGGGCGCTGGGGCCGGCGGACGTGATCAAGGCGATGAGCTCGATTCAGAGCCACGCCAGCTCGCCGCCGGCGGCGTTTACCCATGCCGCGGTGCTCCACGCGCTGACGAGCAGCCAGGAGGCGGTGGAGCAGATGCGCGCGGAGTTTGAGAAGCGGCGCAACTATATGTCCGAGCGCATCTCGCGCTGGGAGTTCGCCACGTTCTGCCGCCCCGCGGGGACGTTCTACGCCTTCCCCCGGCTGGACGGAGTGATCGGCCAGACGCGCGGGGGCAAGGAGCTGCGCGACGGGATGGCTATTGCCGAGTATTTGCTGGAGAGCGTGAAGGTCGCCGTGGTTCCCGGGGGGCCGTTTGGCGCGGAGCGGAACATTCGCCTGTGCTTCGCGACCTCGATGGAGGCGATCGAGAAGGGGCTGGAGCGCATCGAGCAGGCGCTGGGCTAGGCAAAGCGGGGAAGGGTGCGCTGGCTGGCGGAGGAGAGGGCGGAGGATTTCGTGAACAGAGGTTCAGCCAGCGGGGCAGGGAGGGCTGAGCGCCTATGGGCGACGAGCAGAGCAGGCCCCGGCGCCTGTGGGCACCGTGGCGCATCGAGTATATCCGCAGTCCCAAGCCGGGCACGTGCATCTTCTGCGACGCGCCGGCGAGCAACGACGACGAGGCGAACCTAATCCTCGCCCGCGGCAGCGTGTGCTACGTGATCATGAACCGCTACCCCTACAACAACGGCCACCTGCTTATCGCTCCCTACGTCCACGTGGCCGACCTGGCCGACCTCGACCGCGCCGTGCGCGAGGAGCTGATGGAGCTGACCGTGCTCTCCGTGGAGATTTTGCGCGAGCACATGCAGCCCGACGGGTTTAACATTGGGATGAACCTGGGGCGCGCCGCGGGGGCGGGGATCGAGGAGCACGTGCACATGCACCTTGTGCCGCGGTGGAACGGCGACACGAACTACATCGCGGTGTGCAGCGAGACGAAAGTTATCGTGCAGCACCTCCACGAGACGTATCGCGAGCTGCGCCCGCTGTTTGCCGCGCGCATGTAGCGGGCGCAGACCCAGCGCAGCGGAGCAAGGAACAGCCCGCGGGGAGCGTAAACAGTAGGAGGGGAGGGGCGATGACGCTGCGCATCAGCGACCGATATCTCGTGGGCGAGCTGTTTGCTCCGTTTTGCGCGTGGATGACGGCGTTCGTCATTATGATCGTAGGCAATTTTTTGTTTATTTTGCTGCGCGCCTATCCCGGCCAGCCCTTGCCCTCCAACGAGGTGGTAAAGTTCCTCGCGTTTAAAGTCCCCTATGCCGTGGTTTTGTCCATTCCCATGTCGCTTCTGTTTGCCACCTCGCTGGCGCTCAACCGGCTCGTGCGCGACGGGGAGATTAGCGCGCTGAAAATGGGCGGGCTAAGCGCGCAGCGCATTATGCTCCCGTTTATCGTGTGCAGCGTGGCCATGTCGCTGTTGAGCTTTGTTATTTACGAAAAGGTCGTCCCCTGGGCGAACCTTCAGGCGCAGTCCGCGCTCGGGGCGATGTATCGCGCCTATGCCTCGATCCTCCCCAAGCAGCAGGTGTTCACCAGCCTGGACGAAAGCACCAAGCTCTACATCCGCCAGGTAGACACGGAGCACAACCGAATGTACGACGTAATGCTGTTTAAGGTGCGCGCCGACGGCTTCCCCGAGATTACCACGGCGAAGACGGCCACGCTGCGCGGGGACGTGTGGTATCTCGACAATGCTACGGTGTTTGTCTTCGACAAGAACGGGTTCGTGAAGTTCAGCGGGAAGGCGAAGGAGGTTAAGATCGATTTTCGCCAGAGCGGGCGGAACATTTGGACCCCGATTAAAGGGCCGGAGGAGATGACCATCGCCGAGCTGCGGGAGCAGATAAAGACGTTTCGCTCGCTCAAGCTGCCCGCGCACGTGCAGGTGCTCGAGCTACACACGAAGTTCGCCATTCCCGCGGCGTGCCTGGTGTTTACCCTCGTTGCCGCGCCGCTTACCCTGCGCTTTGGCCGCGGGGGGAGCTTTATGGGGATCCTTATCGCCGTGGCCATGATCTTCGTCTACTACTGCTTCATGGCCTGGGGGAGGATCCTCGGCCAGCGCGGGGAGATTAACCCCGTGCTTGGGGCGTGGGTGCAAAACATTGTGTTTATCGTTGTCGGCGGAGTGATGTGGTGGCGGAGCGAGTGAGGGGATGCGCCATGCGCTACTGCCCGGCGTGCGATGTGCCGTTTGACGATCGGGTGGAGCGCTGCCCGCTGTGCGGGGGGCCGCTGGAGGCGCGCGATCGCGCGGAGGGCTTTCCCTGGCCGCGGCCGGCGAAGTCCGTCGTTGTTTACGAGCCGCCGGACGAGGTCGTCGCCGGCGCGCTTGTCGAGGTTCTCCAAGACCACGGGATAAAGGCCATCGCCGTCCCCTATTACAACCCGTATATGGGCTATAACCTCCTCGCCCGCTCCACCGTGGCCGCGGCGCATGGACTGCACGGCGGAGCGTGGGGGAGGATCTACGTCTTTCGCCGCGACGAGGAGCGCGCGCGAGCGATTATCGAGGGCTGGCTGAGCGCCAAGCCGCAGGTGCCGGAGAACAACGCCGGCCAGGCCGCGCCCGGCGCGGGCGACGAGGACGGCGGCTAATGCCTCGTGTTCCTCTGCTGTTGCTTGCTCTGCTGCTCTGCGAAAGCGCCGCGCTTGCTGGGGTGCGCGTGCGCGAGGAAGGCGAGGGGCTGATCTACGACTTTCCGCGCAAGCGCTGGCTCGTTGTGGAGCGCGTTCAGGAGCATGTGCGGCAGTCGCGCCCGCGCATCCTGCGCCAGCTTGGGCTAAAGGACGCCCCGCCGGTTACGCTAATCTTCAGCGAAAACCGCGTGGAGTTTCGCCAGTTTACGGGGTTTGAGCCGGAGCGCTGGGTCGCCGCGCGGGCGTTTCCCCGCGAGCGAAAGATCGTTTTGCGCACGCGCGTGTCGCTCGCCGACCTGCCGCACACCGTAGACCACGAGCTGGCCCATATTTATCTTTACGACGCCCTAGGCGAGGCCGCGCACTACCTTCCCCTGTGGATGCACGAGGGGATCGCCAAGTACCTCGCCAACGACTGGCGGTTTGAGGAGAAGCTCGTGCTGCGCGACGCCGTGTTGCGCAACCGGCTGCTGGACTTCGACGAGATGACTACGAGCTTTCCCGGGCACGAGGAAGAGATTAGCCTGGCCTATGTGCAGTCGTACACGTTTGTGCAGTTTTTGTTCGAGACATATGGCGAGGAAGCGTTTGCGCGGTTTTTGGAGGAGATGCGGCGGAAGAAGGACGCGCGCCAAGCGCTGGAGAGCGCCTTGGGGCGCGACGTGCGCGAGCTAGAGCGCGAATGGCTGGCCTCGCTTAAGCTGCGCTTTCGCTGGCAAGTGCTGTATCACAACCTGCAGAACTTGCTTTGGGCGGCGATGGGGGCGCTGGTGGTTGCCCTGTTTTTCCTCGTTCGCTATCGGCACAAAAAGAAGCTCAGGGAGATGGAAGAGCCCTGGCTGGGCGAGGAGCAAGAGTGGCAGGGGCTGGACTGGAGCGGCGCGGAGGACGAAGAGGAGCGTTTTCGCCAGGCGCTAGGCGAGGACGTTAATCTGGAACAGTAAAGTTGCCCTGCTCGTCAAACAGCGCCTCGAGGATCTTGCGGCACACGGGCGCGGCGCTTACCCCGCCGTGGCCCCCCTCGCGAATGAACACGACGACGACGACCTTCGGCGACTGATAGGGCGCGTAGCAGGTAAACCAAGCGTCGGGGTTAACCTCGCTGGAGCCCGTTTTGCCGGCGACGGCGACACGCGTAAACCCGCGGAACGCATCGGCCCCCGTGCCCTCGGTAACCACAAGCCGCATCCCCTGGCGCACGATGCGCAGCGTCTCCGGCGAGATGTGCACGGTGCGCGGCTGGGGCGTGGGCGTGGGCTCGGGGGTGGGGGCCGCTTCGCTCCCCTCCGCTTGCTCGACCCAGGGGGGCGCCGTGCCAAACGGGACCTCGCGCCCGTTTTCCTTAATGCAGCGCACAATGCGGGGAACGACAATTACCCCGCCGTTGGCGATCGCCGCGGTATATACGGCGATTTGCAAGGGCGTTACCTGAAGGAAGCCCTGGCCGATGGCCATGTTATAGGTGTCGCCGTCGACCCAGTGCTTTTTCTCGAACGACTTTTTCAGCTTCCACTCGTCATCGGGGACGGTGCCGGCGATCTCTCCCCCCAGGTCAATGCCCGTTTTCTGGCCGAAGCCGAGCAGGCGCGCCCATTTGGAGAGGAGGTCGAACCGCCGGCGGTCGCCCAGCTCCTCGGCCCACTGCGCGGCGCGTGGGTCGGTGGGCAGGCCGGCGCGCAGGCGCTGCACCTTCTCCAGCCGCTTGCGCTCAAGCGCGTTAAGCCGGTCGGCGAGGGCATAGTGGAACACGTTGCACGAGTAGGCCAGGGCATGGGGGAAGTCCATTACCCCGTGGCCCTGGCGCGCCCAGCAGCGGAACTTCTGCGGGCCGAGGGTCACGCTCCCCGTGCACAGCGCTTTAAAGTCGTAGTCTACCGCCCCCTCCTCGAGCGCGCAGATTTGGGTGACCATCTTAAATGCCGAGGCGGGCATGCAGAGGCTGTGAATGCAGTGGTTCTCCCACGGACCGCGGCGCTGGGCGTCGCGAATCGCGGCGAGATAGGCCTCCGTCTCCTTCTTCGAGCGCGGGCGCGAGAACCACTCCGGCCGGAGCTGGGGATAGCTGGCCATGGCAATAATCTGCCCCGTGTTGCAGTCCATGACGACCGCCGCGCCCCAGCTCCCCCCGGAGCCCTCTACCCCTTGCGCCAGCGCGCGCTCGGCAACCAACTGAATGTCGCGGTCGATCGAAGTGTACAGGTCATAGCCCGCAATCGGCTCGGTGCGCCGAATAACCCGCCGGCCGCCCTCCTGAAAGGCGACGACCTCCGTGCCCTTTCCCCCGCGCAGATAGTCCTCATACCACGCCTCAAGCCCGGCCTTGCCGAGCAGGTCGTCCATGTCGTACTTCTTAAGCAGCTCCTCGGTGTTGTCCGTCTTTAAGATCCCCTGAACGTAGCCCAGGACGTGAAAGGCGATCGGGCCGTTGGGCGGATATACGCGGCGATAGCGCGAGACGATCTGCACCCCGCGCAGCTCATAGCCCAGCTCCTTAATGCGGGCGATCGTCTCGTGCGACACGCCGTCGATAATGGGCACTTGCTTGTAGCCGTAGTGCGCGCGGTCGTATTCTTCGATGACCTTGAGGATGTCTTCTTTTTTCCGCGCGCCATGAAAGATGCGCTCGAGCTGCTCGGCGACGTATTCAAAGCGCGGCTTTCCCTGTTCGTCGCGTGGGATGTCGTCGGGGATGACGACCACGGACCAGGTGGGCTCGTTTCCGGCAAGGACGCGGCCGGCGCGGTCGTAGATCACCCCGCGGCGGGCAGGGATTTTGTTGTTTCGGGTAAGGGTTTGTTGGCTTTGAAAGCTATATCTCTCGCCGTTTAAAATCTGCATCCACCACAGGCGAAAAACGAGCAGCGAAAACAAAAACAGCACGGCCGCGCGGAGGACGGTAGCCCGGCGATAATAGAGCTCACTGGTCATGGAATATCCCACTTTCGCACGCCCAAGCGGGCCAATGCCAAACAATTGCAACGGCGCAGGGGAGGGAATTTTTCATCGCCCAATGCGGAGCTAGCCGCGGGGGAGCTTTGCTCGAGCGAGAACGCCCACGCCCTCGGGGTCGAGCTCGATGGCCTTGTTTAGCTCGATGCGCGCGCGTTCTGGCTGCTGCAGCTTAAGGTAGCACAGCCCGAGGCCGAGCCGGGGATAGGGGTTCTGCGGGGCAAGCGCCGCGGCTTTTTCATATGCCGCCGCCGCCTCCTGATACTTGCCCATTTCATAGAGCACAGCGCCGAGGTTGTTCTGCGCGGCAATGTGCTGGGGGTCTGTGGCCAGGGCCTCCTCAAGCAGGCGCACGGCCTCCTGCAGGTTCGCCTCGCGCTGGTCTTGGAACAGATACGCGGCGTCGACCAAAGCGTTGGCCAGGTTAACGCGGTATTCGGCGTTTGCGGGATCCTTTTGCACCGCCTGGCGCAGGCTGGAGATCGCCGCGCCATAGTCGCCGCTGTGCAGGTGGGCCAGGCCGAGGTTGTTCAGCGCCGCCGCGTTGTTCGGGTCGAGGGCGAGGATCTCCGTGGACATCATACCCAGGTGCTCGTAGGCCCAGGAGAAGTTGGGGTCGGCGTCGATCGCGGCCACTACGCGGTTCGTCGCCGTGCGCAGCTCCTCGTAATAGACGGCGTTGTCGCCGGCGCCCCGCGCGGCGCGGGCGCGGTCGGCGTGATATAGCGCTGCCCCGAGCTTGCGCAGAGCCTCGGCGCTGGAGGTGCTCGGCGTGGCCTGGCGGGTTACCGTCCGCGTAACGGCGACCGCGGGAACAACCGTTTCCGCAAGCCTGCGGGCAAGGAGAATGCCCAGCGCGGCAACGTCGGACTCCGTCCCCTGTGCCGACTGGCGGACGACGATCTTGTCCGCCGCGTTGTCGTAGATTTCGAAGTCCACAATGACGTTGCCGTTGTTTGTGCGGTATGAGCCGAAGAGGACGTAATCCAGCCCCGCGGCGAGGCACAGGGCGCGAGCGGTCTCCTGGGAGTCGACGAGGGAGAGGGCGCGCTTGGTTTGCGCGGCAGCGCCGGCGAGCTCCTGGGCCTCCGGCGCGCGCAGGGCCCCGCGCATGGCGTTTAGCGCGCGGTTGGCGCATTCGGCGACGACGTAGCCCAGCCAGCCCTCGGCCTGGGGGTCGTTCGCCTGGTCCAGTAGAGGCAAAACGGCGCCCTTGCTCTGCCCCACCTGGCCCAGAGCGGACGACGCGCCGCAGAACAAGATCAGCACAACAAGCGGTAAAAATAGTGCCCTGCTCGCCCTCATCGCCGGTTCCTCCTGCAAAAGGCAAATGCCCCGTCGCCGCGCAGTATACCCACGCGATCTGGCACTGTCAAACAGCGCCGGGGGCGGGGAAACTGCACCGACCCATCGCCCGCTGTGCGCGGGGCGCCGGAACACGCCGCGCCCGCCGCCAGCCGCCGCGGCCTACTTGACCATTGCCGCAAGCAGGCGCTGGGCGCACGCGGCGAGCACCGCCGCGCCGATGGGCAGGCAGCGCTCGTCGATGTCAAAGTGCGGGTTGTGCGCCTGGCGCGGCTGCTCGCCAGGGGCCGTGGAGCCCAAGCGAATGTGCGCCAGGGGCACGTGCTCGCCGAACCAAGCGAAGTCCTCGGAGGCCATGCGCCGCGGGCCCTCGCGCTCCACCGCCTGCGGGCCGAGCTCCTGGGCGCAGGCCTCGGCGGCAAGCGCGACGACCTGCGGGTCGGTGACCAACGGAGGCGCGCCCTGGCGCAGCTCCACCTCGACCTCCGCCCCGAGGGCCGCTGCCGCGCCCCGCGCCGCCTCAACGATCGCCCCGTGGAGCTTCTCGGCGACACCGCGCTCGAAGCAGCGCACCGTGCCCTCGAGCTTCACCTCGTCGGCGATAACATTGAGCCGGCTGCCCCCGTGGATCGTGCCGATGGTCACCACGGCAGGCTCCAGGCCGCCGATGCGCCTGCTTACTACGGTTTGCAACGCGCAGATGACGTGCGCCGCGGCGACGACGGCATCGGTCCCCTGGTCGGGATATGCGCCATGGGCCGCTTTGCCGCGCACCCAAATATGCAGCTCGTGCGCCGAGGCCATCGTCGCCCCGGAAAGCAGGCGCACGCGGCCGACCTCGATCTCCGGCGTGACGTGAATACCAACCGCAGCGACAACCTCGGGGTTCGCGAGCACGCCATCGCGGATCATCCACTGCGCGCCGCCGAGGGCCTCTTCTGCGGGTTGAAAGGCGAGCTTAACGGCGCCGGCTAAGTCGGCCCGGCGCTCGACAAGCAAGCGCGCCGCACCCAGGCCCATGGCGCAGTGGGCGTCGTGCCCGCAGGCGTGCATTACGCCGTCCACGGTGGAGCGATAGGGGACGTCGTTTTGCTCGGCGATGGGCAGGGCGTCCATGTCCACGCGAAGGAGAACCGCGGGAGCGGGCCTTCGCCCTTCGATTACCGCGACAACCCCCGTTCTCCCCACGCCCTCGCGCACATCGCGCAGGCCGAGCTCGCGCAGGCGCGCGGCGATATATGCCGCGGTCTGCCTCTCCTGGCCGCTGAGCTCGGGGTGCATGTGAAGGTGGCGGCGGATGGCGACGAGGTCGTCGAAGATCTCCGTTGCTCGCGCGAGGTACCTGCCCACGAGGCGCTCCCCAAGGGAGATGGTTTTGCCCAGCGCAGGCTATGTTCGGCGAGGGCGGTGGGGTCTCCTTGTTCGCGCAGAGGGCGGTTGATCGCCGGTGCCGGGACGTGTTACGATGGCCGGCCGTAAACCGAGGTGAGCGCTGTGGTTAACGAGTTGCCCCAGGTTCTTCCCAGGCCCCTCGCCGAGGCGTGGGAGAAAATCGCCGCCGGAGAGATGCTTGGCGCCCGCGAGGCGCGCGAGATCGTCGCCTTGGGCGAGGAGCGGCCCGACGCCGTGTTTGCCCTGGCCAACGCCGTGCGCCGGCTGCACTTTGGCGACGAGGTGTGGCTGTGCAGCATTATCAACGCGCGCTCCGGCCGCTGCGCCGAGGATTGCGCGTTTTGCGCGCAGTCCGCGCGATATCGCACCAAGGCGCCGACGTTCCCCATGGTTAAGCCGGAGGAGATTGCGCGCGCGGCGCAAAGCGCGGCGCGGGCGGGGGCGCATGGTTTTTCCATTGTCACCAGCGGCCGCCGGCCGGACGAGGAGGTGCTCGCCCGCGCAGTGGAGGGGATACGGCGGGTAAAGGAGGCGGGGCTATATGCCTGCGCCTCGCTGGGGCAGATTACCCCGGAGATGGCGAGGAACCTGCGCGAGGCGGGGCTCGATCGCTATCACCACAACTTAGAGACATCGGAGCGCTTTTTCGCAAACATTTGCACGACGCACACCTGGGCGGAGCGCCTGGCCGCGGTGCGCGCCGCCCAGGAGGCGGGCCTGGAGGTGTGCTGCGGAGGGATTTTTGGCCTGGGCGAGGGCTGGGGCGACCGCATTGACCTTGCCCTGACGCTGCGCGAACTGGGGGTTAGGTCCATTCCGCTTAATTTCCTCAACCCCATCCCCGGCACGCCGCTTGAGGGCCGGGCGCTGCTCCGCCCGCGCGAGGCGCTGCTCATCATCAGCCTGTTCCGCCTCATTAACCCCGCGGCGCAGATCAAGGTCTGCGGGGGGCGCGAGGTTACCCTGGGCGAGTTTCAGAGCTTAATGTACTTCGCCGGGGCGAGCGGGACGATGATCGGCAACTACCTGACCACCGCGGGCCGGCCGCCGGAGGAGGACCTGGCGCTGATCGCCGAGCTCGGCCTGCGCCCGGCAAAGAGGCGAAGCTAATGGCTAAGGCCGTGGCCATTACGGGCATCGGGATTATCTGCGCCTTGGGGCGCGGGCGCGAGGCCGTGTGGCGGGCGATCGTCCGCGGGCAAAGCGCGGTCGGCCGCAGGGCGGGCGCGCCTTGGCTCTGTGCCCCGCTGCCCCGGGAGAACGGCGCGCACGACCCGTTCGTCATCGCCGCCCTGCGCGCGACGCGCGAGGCTCTTGCCGACCGCGGCGCGGATGAGCTTCCACCGGCGGAGCGCATCGGCTGCGCGATTAGCTCGAGCAAGGGCGGGGCGCATACGCTCGAGCGCGCGGCCCGCGCGGGGCAGGGGAGCGCGCTGCCCAAGGATTGGCTGGCCCGCGTTGCCCCAAGCGCGGCGGCCGGGGCGGTGGCGCGCGAGCTGAGCCTTCGCGGGCCCGTGGCCTGCGTGGGGACGGGATGCGCCGCGGGCGTGCACTCCGTTATCCTCGGCGTGCGGTGGATCCTCGACGGCCGGTGCGACATGGTTTTCGCTGGGGCGAGCGACGTTTCCGCGACGGAGCTTGTCCTGGCGGGTTTTGGGCGGATGGGCGTGCTCTCGGCCGACGCCGTGCGGCCGTTCGACCGGCGGCGGAGCGGCTTTGCCCTGGGCGAGGGCGCGGCGGTGCTTGTCCTGGAGCGCGCGAAGGACGTCGCCGCGCGCGGGGGAGCGGCCTATGCCTTGGTCGCCGGGTTTTCCGACCGGCCGGATACGCACGGGGCGCTGCGCTTTGACCCGAGCGGCAAGCCGCTGGCCCGGCGAGTGAGCGAGGCGCTGGCCGGCCTCGCGCGCTGGGCGAAGCGGCCGGGCTACATCAACGCCCATGGCACGGCGACGCCCGCGAACGATGCCGCAGAGGCGGCGGCGCTCCGCGCGGCGCTGGGCGAGCGCTGGCGCGAGGTGCCGGTAAGCTCGACAAAGGCCGCCACGGGGCACCTTCTCGCCGCGGCGGGGGCGCTGGAGGTGGCCATTTGCGCGCTTGCCCTGCGCGACGGCTTGGCCCCGCCGACTCTTGGGCTGGAGGAGCCAGACCCCGCCTGCGCCCTGCGCCACGTGCCGGGCGAGGCCCTGCCCTGGCCCGCGGACTGGGCGCTGTCCATCTCCATGGCCCTGGGCGGGCACATCGGCGTGCTTGCCTTGGAGAGGTGGCCGCGATGAGCGCGCTCGCCGACGAGCTGCGCCACGAGCTCCAGGAGCTGCGCGAAAGGTCGCTGTTGCGCAGCCTGCGCTTTGCGCAAAGCGCACAGGGGACGAGGATGGTCGTCGGCGGGCGGGAGGTGTGCGCGTTTTGTTCGAACGACTACCTCGGCTTGGCCAGCGACCGGCGCGTGCGCCAGGCGGCGAAGGAAGCAGTGGACCGCTACGGTGCGGGCGCCGGCGCCTCGCGCTTGGTTAACGCAAGCTTGGAGATCCACCGCGAGCTGGAGGAGCGCCTGGCGCAGTTTGAGGGGACGGAGGCGGCGCTCGTCTTCCCCTCGGGCTATGCGGCAAACCTGGGGGCGATTTGCGCCCTTGTCGGCCGAGGCGATGCGATTTTTGTCGACCGCCTAAACCACGCGAGCATTATTGACGGCGCGCGGCTGTCCGGAGCGCGGCTTTTGCCCTACAAGCACTGCGACCCCGAGCACTTGGAGCAGCTCCTGCGCCGCTATACCGGTTTTCGCCGGCGGCTGGTGGTCACCGACGGCGTGTTTAGCATGGACGGCGACATCGCTCCGCTGCCCGAGCTGGTCGAGGTCTGCCGCAGGCACGGGGCGTTTTTGATGGTCGACGAGGCGCACGGGACAGGCGTTTTGGGCGAGGGCGGGCGGGGAGCGGCGGAGCATTTTGGCCTGCGCGGGGAGATCGATGTGCTCATGGGGACGCTAAGCAAGGCCGTGGGCGCGCAGGGGGGCTATATCGCGGGGAGCAGAGAGCTGATTGACACGCTGGTTAACCGTGCGCGGGCGTTTGTGTTTACCACGGCAATTTGCCCCGCGGCGTGCGGCGCGGCGCTCGAGGGGTTAAGGATAATCGAAGCGGAGCCGGAGCGGCGGCGGAGGCTGCGCGAAAACGCGCGCCTGCTGCGCCGGCTTTTGGGCATTGCCACAACTGGTGCCGAGGGCGAGGTGCCCATTATCCCCGTTGTCCTCGGCGAGGCGCAAGAGGCGCTTAGGGCAAGCGCGAGGCTGCTTGAGCGGGGATTTTGGGTCCCCGCGATCCGCCCGCCCTCGGTCCCTCGAGGCACGGCGCGGCTGAGAATTACCGTTTGCTCCGAGCACAGGGCGGAGGAGATCGAGCGCTTGGCGCGCGCGCTGAGGGAGATCGCTGCCCCGAGGTGAGTTGAGATGCCCCAGGCGGGAATTTTCGTCACGGCGACGGACACAGGCGTGGGCAAGACGCTCATCGCCGCGGCAACGGCGCGTATTTTGGCCGAGCGCGGGATGAGCGTTGGGGTAATGAAGCCGTTTTCCAGCGGGGGGCCGTCGAGCATGGACATGCTGCACCTGCTCGCCGGCTCGGGGGCGCGCGACGAGCGCGAGCTGGTTTGCCCATATCACTTCCCCGCCCCGCTGTGCCCCTATGCCGCGGCGAGGGAGACAGGGGTGGAGGTCGACATGGGCCGCGTGCTCGAGGCGTTTTCGGAGCTTAAGCGGCGGCACGAAGTGGTCATTGTCGAGGGCGTGGGCGGGCTGCGCGTGCCGATTACCGAGGAGCTTGATGTGCTCGGGCTTATCCGGCTGTTTGAGCTGCCCGTGCTGCTTGTCGCGCGCTCGGGCCTGGGGACGATAAACCACACGCTGCTTTCGCTCGACGCCCTGCGCGCGAGCGAGGCGGAGGTTCTCGGCGTGGTGCTTAACGACGTCCAGGCGGAAGTGGACCCCTCGGCGGAGAGCAACGGGGAGATCATCGAGCGCTTCGGACGGGCTCAGGTTCTCGCGCGCGTGCCGCACGTTTCCGAGGCAAGTATTACCCGCGCGGCGGAAGCGCTGCGCGCAAGCGAGAAGTTCGCCCGCGTGCTGGAGCGGCTTGGAGGTGGGCGATGAGCGACGTTGAGCAACGCCGACAGCGGCTGATCGAAGCCGACCACCGTCATCTCTGGCACCCGTTTACCCAAATGCAAGACTGGCTCGCCGAAGAGCCGCTGATCATCGTCGCCGGCCACGGGGCGTGGCTCGTGGACATCGCCGGGCGGGAGTATATCGACGGCGTGTCGTCGCTCTGGGTAAACGTTCACGGCCACCGCAGGGAGGAGATCGACCGCGCCGTGCGCGAGCAACTGGGGCGCATCGCGCACTCCACGCTGCTCGGGCTGGCCAACGAGCCATCTATTGTCCTCGCCGAACGGCTGGCGGCGATCGCCCCGGGCGAGTTGACGCGCGTGTTTTACTCGGACAACGGGAGCACGGCGGTGGAGATCGCCCTAAAGATGGCCTTTCAATATTGGCAGCAGGCGCGGGACAAGCGCCCCTCGCGCACGAAGTTCCTCGCTCTGCGCGAGGGCTACCACGGCGACACGCTGGGCGCGGTGAGCGTGGGGGGCATTGACCTGTTCCATGCGCTATATCGGCCGCTGCTGTTTGAGACGCTGCGCGCGCCGGCGCCGTATTGCTTGCGCTGCGAGCTGGGCCTGCGGCGGGAGGAGTGCGGCCTGGACTGCGCCGAGGAGCTGGGCCGCTTGCTCGCGGAGCACGAGGACGAGGTCGCCGCGGTCGTCGTGGAGCCCGTGGTGCAGGCTGCGGGAGGGATAATCGTCCAGCCCGAGGGGTACCTCAGGCGCGTCGCGGAGCACTGCCGGCGGCACGATGTTTTCTTGATCGCCGACGAGGTGGCCACGGGCTTCGGGCGGACGGGAAAGATGTTTGCCTGCGAGCACGAGGGCGTTCGGCCGGACTTTCTCGCCCTGGCCAAGGGTCTTACCGGCGGCTACCTGCCCCTCGCCGCGACGTTGACGACAGAGCGCGTTTTCGACGGTTTCCTGGGCGAATATGCCGCGCGGCGCACGTTTTACCACGGGCACACATATACGGGCAACCCGCTCGCCTGCGCGGCGGCGCTCGCCTCGCTGGAGCTGTTTGACAAGGAGCACACGCTTCACAACGTGCGCGCGCGAGCGGAGCAGATCGCCCGCGCGCTTGCCCCGCTGGGCGAGCACCCGCACGTGGCCGAGGTGCGGCAGAAGGGGCTGATGGTAGGCATCGAGCTTGTCGCTCAGCGCGAGCCGCTAAAGCCCTATCCGTTCGCTGCGCGCATGGGCCACCGCGTGGCGATGCGCGCGCGGCGCTATGGAGTAATCATCCGCCCGCTAGGCGATGTGGTTGTGCTCATGCCCCCGCTGTGCATCAGCGAAGAGGAGACGGCGCAGCTCAGCGAGGCCGTGCTGCGGGCGATCGACGACGTCACGCTAGCCGAAAAATGACGCGGGGCCCAGAGGGGCTAAACGGCCTTTAGCTCGGCCTCTTCCTTCTTCTGCCGCTCGAGGATCTCCAGGGCAATTTCCGCGGCGCGCTTGCCGGAGAGGAGCATCCCGCCGAACGTCGGGCCCATGCGCGGGAGGCCGAACACGGTGGACACGGCCATGCCGCAGACGATGAGCCCGGGGTGGACCTCCTTCGTGTGCTCGACGATGGCGTCTTCGGACTCGTTAACCCACATTGCGCCGTAGCCCTCTGTCTTGAGCAGACCGCGCTCCTCGAGCTTCTTGCACACCACGGCGTCATGGCCCGTAGCGTCGATGACAAGCTTGGCCTGAACGGCGACGGGATCCACGCAGGTGAGCTGGCGGGGCAGGCCGCGGATGGCAGACCAATTAATGACCACGCCGGCGACGCGGTTGTTCTCGCGAATGACCACGTCGTCCACGGCGGTCATGTTAATGATTTTGCAGCCAGCGTCGCACGTGGCGGCGATGAGCTTGGCGCAGGCGTGCGGGGCAAAGGCGACGTAAAGGCCGGGGACGTATTCCTCATACGGCGCGCCGATCTCGTCGAGGACCTCCTGGGCGGGGGCGCGGACGGTCATCGGGTTCATCAGATAGCCGCCGATCCAAAAGCCGCCGCCGAGGTAGTTGTTGGCCTCGAAGATGACGACGTTGACGCCGGCTTGGGCGAGCTCCTTGCCCGCGACGAGGCCGCTCGGGCCACCGCCGACGATGGCCACGTCGCTGTCCGTGGCCTCGGCGAACATTTTGGTGAACTTAGAGACGATCCCCCGCGTAACGTGCTTTTCGTCTACTCTAGCGAACTTTCCCATGGGCTTATCTCCCGGGGTTTTGGCGAAATTTTTATAGTCCCATCTTTGTCCAGGCAATTATACAGTACCCACGGCTGCGGTCAATGTGCCGCGCGGGGAGGGCGTGTAGAACATCTGGGCAAAGTCTAGTATGATAGAACGTTACGGCGATTTATAACTGCGCCCGCGGGGCAGCGAGCCGCCCCGCGGAGATGGGCCAGGCAATTGGACGAGTGGGAAGCGGGCAAGATGTCTGTAACAAGCCCCGCAACGATCGACGAGATTATTGCTCGGGCGCGCGAATATGACCCGCAGGCCGATGTCGGGCTGTTGCGCCGCGCATATGAGTTTGCCGAGCGCGCGCACGCCGGCTCGCGCAGGTATACCGGCGACCCGTTCATCACCCACCCCCTTGCCGTGGCGAGCATCCTCGCCGAGCTGCGCTGCGATACGCCGACGCTTGCCGCGGCGCTGCTGCACGACGTGGTGGAGGACTGCGACGTTTCGCTGAGCGAGCTGGAGGACCTGTTCGGCGGCGAAGTGGCCTCGCTGGTGGGCGGGGTAACGAAGCTGAAGGGCATCGACTTCACCACGCGGCGCGAGCATCAGGCAAGTAGCTTTCGGCGGATGTTCGTGGCCATGGCGCGCGACATTCGCGTGGTGATTATCAAGCTCGCGGACCGCCTGCACAACATGCGCACGGTAGACGTGTTTCCTCCGGAGCGGCGCAAGGCCCTCGCGCGCGAGACGCTGCAGATCTTCGCCCCCCTAGCCCACCGCCTGGGCATGTGGCGGCTGAAGTCCGAGCTCGAGGACCTCTCCCTCAAGCAGCTCGACCCCCAGGCCTACCACGACATCGAGCGCAAAGTGGCGAAAACCAAGCGCGAGCGCCAGCAATATTTGGAGAACGCGATCAACGCCCTTAAGGCGCGGTTTGAAATGGCCGGGCTAAACGCCGAGGTGCAGGGGCGGTATAAGCACTTTTACTCCATTTACAACAAAATGAAGCGCGAGAACCTGGCGTTTTCGGAGATCTTAGACCTGCACGCGCTGCGCGTCATCGTAAACACCATTCCCGAGTGCTACGCGGCGCTGGGGATCGTGCACGAGCTGTGGAGCCCGATTCCCGAGAAGTTTACGGATTTCATCGCGCGGCCCAAGTCCAACGGCTATCAGTCGCTGCACACGAAGGTAATCGGGCCCCTGGGCGAGCCGCTTGAGGTGCAGATCCGCACCTGGGATATGCACCGCATTTGCGAATACGGCGTGGCCGCGCACTGGCTGTACAAGGAAGGGACGCGGCCGACGAAGTTCGACCGGCACTTGGCTTGGCTGCGCCAGCTGTTGGACTTTGGCTCAGACCTAAAGGATCCGAACGAGTTTCTGGAGACGGTAAAGGCCGGGCTGTTTGAGGAAGAAGTTTTCGTATTTACCCCCGACGGCGACCTAATCGAGCTGCCCGCGGGGTCTACGCCGATCGATTTCGCCTATCGCATCCACACCGAGGTGGGGCACCATTGCGTGGGGGCGCGGGTAAACGGGCGGCTCGTGCCTCTTTCGCACAAGCTGCGCACGGGGGAGATCGTGGAGATTTTGACGCAAAAGCACGCCCAGCCCAGCCTGGACTGGCTGCCCTTTGCGCGCACCGCCGGCGCGCGGAGCAAGATTCGCCGCTATTTCCGCAAGCTCACGCACGAGGAAAACGTGCGCCACGGGCGGCAGTTGCTCGAGCGCGAGGCCCAGCGCGCGGGGGTGAACTACGAGGCGCTGCTTTCGCAAAAGAACCTCGAAGCCGTGGCCAAGGCGCTAAACTACGCCTCGACAGACGCCCTGTTTGCCGCGGTGGGCCTGCGCGAGGTGGGCGCGGAGGCGGTGATTAACCGCCTGCGCGCAAACGTGGAGCGCGAGCGCCTGCGCACGCTAGAGGGCATCGAACTTATCGCTCGGAAGAAAAAGATCAAACCGGGAAAGGCCGAGGTGTGCGCCGCGGGAGCGGAGGGGCTGGGGTATCGCCTAAGCCAGTGCTGCCAGCCCGTGCCCGGGGACGAGATTAAGGGCTACGTCACCCGCGGCCGGGGGCTGGCCGTGCATCGCTCCACCTGCGGCAACCTGCTCAACATGATGAAGCGCGACCCCGCCCGCGTGGTGGACTGCCAGTGGTGCGCCACGGGCGAGACGCTTTACCAAGCGCGAATCGAAGTGGAGGCCATCGACCGCGTGGGGCTGCTCAACGACATTACGGCGATCGTTAGCGAGCTGGAGCTGAACATCAGGGAGGCGCGAGTGCAGACGCGCGCCGGCCAGCGGGCGATTATGAACCTTACGCTTGACATTACGCACGTCTCTGAGCTGAACACTGTAATACAGCGGCTTTCGGACCTGAGCGACGTGCTTAACGTAAAGCGCGTGTCGCGCTGAGAAGGGAGCGGCGCAGTGCGCGCAGTTGTCCAGCGAGTGCGACGAGCAAAGGTCGATGTCGAGGGGCAGATCGTGGGACGGATTGGGCTGGGGCTGGTCGTCTTGCTGGGCGTGGAGCAAGGCGACGACGAGGGGGACGCGATTACCCTGGCCGACAAGATCATCAACATGCGCATCTTCGAGGACAGCAAAGGGAAGATGAGTTTTTCCGTGGAACAATTGCCCAGCGGCACGGGCGGGATCCTCGTCGTGCCCAACTTTACGTTGTGCGCCGACTTAAGCAAGGGCCGGCGGCCGGACTTTCAGCGCGCCGCGCCGCCCAAGGAGGCGGAGAAGCTTTACGAGAAATTCGTCAGTCGTGTGGCGAGCAGGCACGTCCAGGTGTCTACCGGCGTGTTCGGCGCCCATATGAATGTGGAGATCATTAACGACGGCCCGGTAACGTTCGTCGTGGACAGCAAGCGGCCGGACCTGTAGCAGGCGCCGGGAGGAGCGATGGAGCCGAGCGCTGAGGAACGAGCGAGAGACGAGGCGCTGGAGGAGCAGATCGCTCTGCTCGAGGAGATCGCGCGCAACGCGCCCACGCGCGAGGCCGAGGCGTTGGCCCTGGGGCAAAAGGGCGACCTGCTCGCCGAGCACGACCTCGTGAGCCGGGCCATTTTCGACTATCAGCGCGCGGCGAAGCTGGACAAGAGCCCCAAATGGCGCCGCCGCGTGGCCGATTCTTATTTCGCTATGGGCCTGCCCAAGCAGGCCTATCGCGCCTACAAAAAAGCCCTGCAGCTTGACCCGAAAGACCCCGAGTCGCACTTTTACATGGCCGAGTTCCTCTCGGTCATGGGGCGCACGCGCTGGGCGATCAGCGAGTTTAAGGAAGCGGCGCGCCTTGCCCCGGACCGCGCCTACTACTCCCTGCGTTTGGGCGAGGCCTGCCTCACCATGGGGCGGATAGACGAGGCGATCGAGGCCCTGCGCCGCGCGGTGGACCTCGAGCCCAACGACGCCTACTATCGCTTCCGCCTGGCCAACGCCTGGGCGCGCATTAAGCAGATCGACCGGGTGATCGAGGAGCTGGAGCGCGCGGTAGACCTCGCCCCGTGCGACGACTACTATCACGCGCTTTTGGCGATGGCCTATGGCGTGGCGATGAGGCACGAGGAGCAGCTGCGCGTGCTGCGGCGCACGGTGGAGATTCGCCCGAAAAACCGCGCCTATTGGTACCTGCTCGCCGAGTCGTATGAAGAGCTGGGAATGCGCGCGCTCGCCGAGCGGCACTATCGCCGCGCAGGCAAACTCGACGAGTACGACCGCGACTACGTGGACCGCCTACGCAACAAGTTCCTCGTCGACGAAGAGTGGAGGAGACCGGAGTGGACGTAGGCGAGCTGCGCATCGAACGGTTCACTCTGGGCCCGCTGGAGACGAACTGCTACCTCGTCTGGTGTGGGAAAAGCAAAGAAGGGATAGTGATCGACGCGGGCGACGACCCCGCGCCCGTGTTGCGCGCGGCGCAGGAGCGGGGCGTGCGCATTGTGCGCATTGTCTCCACGCACGGGCATTTTGACCACATCGCGGGTGTCGCGGCGCTGCGCGCGGCCACGGGGGCGCCGTTTGCCATCGGCGAGGAGGACCGCGAGCTGGCCTTGGACCCCGGGCCCGACGCGGCGTATGTCCTCGGGCGCGAGGTGCCCCCCGTCGCTCCGGACGCGTTTTTGAGCGACGGCGAGGAAATACGCGTGGGCGCTGTGTCGCTCAGGGCCATTGCCACCCCGGGGCACACGCCCGGGGGCTTCTGCTTTCACGCAGACGGCGTGCTGTTTACGGGCGACACGCTGTTTGCGGGGAGCGTAGGACGCACCGATCTCCCCGGGGGAAACTGGGAGCAGTTGCTGCACTCCATTCGCACGCGCATCCTCCCTCTACCGGAGGACACGGAGATTCTCCCCGGCCACGGGCCGTTCTCGCGGCTCAGCGAGGAGCGCCGGTCTAACCCCTGGATGCAGGGCACGCCCGGCTAATGTCCGCCCCGGAGCAACCGCCGGGCGCGGAGCAAGGTGAACACGTGTGGCGCAGAGCAACCCCGGCCCGAAAAAGCACATTGCCCTGGCCCTCATTGTGCTTGGCGTGGCGTTTGCCGCGTACGAGTGGCAGCGCCATCGCGCTGCGCCGAGGCTCGAGCGCGTTTGGGGAAATGGGATTATCGAGGCCACCGAGGTAGACGTCGCCGCGGAGTGGCCCGGGCGCATCGTTGCGCTATATGTGGACGAGGGCGACGTGGTGCGCAAGGGCCAGCGCCTGGCCGAGGTAGACAGCGAGGAGCTCGCGGCGCAGCTCGCCCAGGCGAAGGCGGCGCTCGACGCTGCGCGGGGCAGGGTGCTCGCCACGCAATCGAGCAGCGCGCTGCAGGAGGCGCTCACCAACGGCCAGGTGGCCCAGGCCACGGCCGGGCTGCGCATGGCCCAGGCGGAGCTGGCCAAGGCCCTGCGCGGGGCGCGCAAGGAGGAGATCGCCCAGGCGGAGGCCGTTGTCGCCCAGGCCGAGGCGGCGCTTGCCGCGGCCCGCGCGCGCCTGGCCGAGCTTAAAGCGGGCACGCGCAAGCAACAGATCGAGCAGGCGCGGGCCCAGGTGGAACAGGCCGACGCCGCGTTAGCCGCGGCCCGCGCGCGCCTGGCCGAGCTTGAGGCGGGCACGCGCAAGCAGCAGATCGAGCAGGCGCGGGCCGCGGTAGACGAGGCGAAGGCCGCCGTTGCCGCGGCGCAGGCGCGGCTGGAGGAGGTTAAGTCCGGGGCGCGGCGGCAGGAGATCGAGCAGGCCCAGGCCGCGGTAGACCAGGCGGCGGCGCAGGTAGAGCTCGCGCGGAAGAACTACGCCCGGCTGGAGGAGCTCCTCGGCCAGGGGGCGGTGGCCGCGCAGCAGGTGGACCAGGCGAAGGCCGCCCTCGCCGCGGCCGAGGCGCAGTATAAGGCGGCCGTGGAGCGGCTGGACCTCCTGCGCGAGGGCCCCACGGCGGAGCAGGTGCGCCAGGCGGAGGAGGCGCTTGCTGGGGCGCGGGCGCGCCAGCGCGCCGCGGAGCAGGCCCTGGCGCTTGCCTTGGAGGGGCCGACCAAGGAGCAGATCGATCAGGCGCGGGCGAACGTTCAGCGCGCCCTGGCCCAAAAGCGCGCGGCAGAGCAAGCGTTGGCGCTTGCCCTAGAGGGCCCGCGGAGCGAGCAGATTCGCCAGGCCGAGGAGCAGGTGCGCCAGGCGCAGGCCGTGCTCGATGCCGCGCGGCATGCGCTGGACCTCGTTCGCGCGGGGGCGCGCGAGGAGGACATCGAGCGCGCTCGGCAGGCGGTAAACCAGGCGAAGGCTGCCCTGCACATTGCCCAGAGCAATGTTTTTCAAAACGAAAGAATGCGCCACGAGGTAGAGGTGGCCCAAGCGAACGTGCGCCAGGCCGAGGGGGCCCTGCGGCTTATCGAGGCCCAGCGCAAAAACGCCCTCGTCTGCGCTCCGATGGACGGCCTGGTGAGCAAGAAGAACGTGGAGCTGGGCGAGACGGTGGCCGTGGGCACGCCGATCGTCACGCTCGTTAACCTAGACGACGTATGGGTTACCGTTTACATCCCGGAGACGCAAATTGGGCTTGTCGTCCCCGGGCAGCGGGCGCTGGTTAGCGTGGACAGCATTGTCGGGCGGGTGTTTGAGGGCCGGGTGGAGCAGATCGCCACGCAGGCGGAGTTTACCCCGCGCAACGTGCAGACGAAGGAGGAGCGGGCGAACCTTGTCTTTGCCGTGAAGATCGCCGTGAGAAACCCGGAGCACCTGCTTAAGCCGGGGATGCCCGCGGACGCGGAGATCATTGTCCGGCGGTAAAGAGACGCAGGCGAAGCAGTGGGCGAGGAATATGCGGTCCAGGCCGAGGGGCTGCGCAAACAGTTCGGCGAAATCGTCGCCGTCGCTGGGGTCAGCGTTGCCGTGCGCCCCGGGGAGCTGTTCGCCCTTGTCGGCCCGGACGGCGCAGGCAAGACGACGACGATGCGCATGCTCTGCGGGGTGCTTGTGCCGGACGGGGGCACGGCGCGCGTCGCGGGGTTCGACGTCGTCCGCGAGCCGGAGCAGGTGAAGCTGCGCATCGGCTATATGCCGCAGCGGTTCAGCCTTTACGAAGACCTTACCGTGGCCGAGAACCTCAGGTTTTTCGCTGACCTTTACGAGGTCCCCCGTGCCCAGCGCGCAGAGCGTGAACAGCGCCTTTTGCAGTTTAGCCGCTTGGGGCCGTTTACCGACCGTCTGGCGCGCGACCTCTCCGGCGGGATGCGCCAGAAGCTGGCACTGATGTGCACGCTCATTCACGAGCCGCAGGTGCTCTTTCTCGACGAGCCGACGACAGGCGTCGACCCCGTATCGCGGCGCGAGCTGTGGCGCATTCTCTACTCGCTGCTTGGGCGCGGGGTAACGCTGTTTTTGACCACGCCATATATGGACGAGGCGGAGCGCTGCCAGCGCGTGGCGCTCATGGCGCGCGGGCGGGTGATGGCCTGCGATGCCCCGGCGCGGCTGAAGGAGCAGATGCCCGGCGTGGTCTTCGAGGTGCGCTGCACCCCGCTGCGCGAGGGGCAGGCGCTGTTGCACGCGGTAGAGGGCGTGCGTGCGGCGCATGTGTTTGGCGAGCGGCTGCACGTGTGGGTCGAGGAAGCGGCCGGGGCGGAGGAGCGCATCGAGGCCGCGCTCGCGCGGGGCGGGGTGCGGATAACGTCTCTGCGCGCGGTGCCCCCGAGCCTGGAGGATGTGTTCGTCTCCGTCCTCGCCGGCGAGGAGGGTGGTGCGCCGGAGCGATGAGCGCCGCGGCAGAGCCCGCCGTTTTCGTGCGCGACCTGGTGAAGAAGTTCGGCGAGTTCGTTGCCGTAGACCACGTGAGCTTTTCCGTGGCGCGGGGCGAGATCTTCGGCTTCCTCGGGCCAAACGGGGCGGGGAAGTCCACGACGATTCGCATGCTCTGCGGGATCCTCGCCCCGACGAGCGGCGAGGGGCAGGTTGCCGGGTTCGACATCGTCCGCGAGCCGGAGATGATCCGCCGGCGCATCGGCTACATGTCGCAAAGGTTCTCGCTCTACGAGGATCTGACGGTGAGCGAGAACATCGAGTTTTACGCCGGGGTCTACGGTGTCCCGCCTGAGAAGATCGCCGAGCGCAAGCGGTGGATCGTCGAGATGGCCGGGTTGCGCGGGCGGGAGAGCTCGCTTACGGGCGAGCTTGCCGTGGGCTGGAAGCAGCGGCTCGCTCTCGGCTGCGCCGTTGTGCACGAGCCGGAGATCGTCTTCCTCGACGAGCCCACCGCGGGCGTAGACCCCGCCTCGCGGCGCAACTTCTGGGCGATGATCTATCAGTTCGCCGAGCGCGGGACGACTGTGTTCGTAACAACCCACTACATGGACGAGGCGGAGCACTGCGACCGGCTGGGGCTGATTTACGACGGTCGGCTCATTGCTTTGGGGTCGCCGAGCGAGCTGCGCAGGCGCTACATGGCCCAGGCCGTGCTCGAGGTCTCCTGCCGGCCTGCGATGCGCGCGCTTGAAGTTCTCGCCCAGGAGCGGGTGGCGCACGAGGCGGCGCTGTTTGGCGACGGCCTGCACGTCGTCGTGGACGACCCGGAGAAGGCGGCCGGGCGGGTTCGCCAAGCGCTTCTTGCCGCGGGGATCGAGGTGCGCGACGTGCGCCGCGTGGAGCCGTCGCTCGAGGACGTGTTTGTCTCGCTTATCGAGCGGGCGCAGGGCGAGGTGCCCGGGGGAAGATGATCGCACGCACGGGCGCGATATTTCGCAAGGAGTTCATCCACATTTTCCGCGACTGGCGCACGCTCGTGGTCGTTTTGCTCTTGCCCGTGGTAATGCTCGTCATTTACGGCTACGGGGTAAACCTCGACGTGCGCGACATCGCCATGGCCGTGTGCGACCGCGACGGCACGCCGGAGTCGCGCGCGCTGATCTGCGCGTTTGAGGCCACGGGCTACTTTCACGTGCGCCGCTATTTGGGGGCGGAGCGCGAGGCGGGCGAGCTGCTCGACCGCGGCGTGGTGCAGGTGGCGTTGTTTATCCCCCGCGGTTACGGCGAGCGGCGGGTGCGCGGGCGCGCGGCCGATGTGCAGTTGATCGTTGACGGGAGCGACTCGGCCACGGCCTCGGCGATCATCGGCTATGCGGACACCCTGCTGCGCTTTTATTCCGCGCGGGCAACGGTTGCCGCGCTTGCCCGGCGGGGCGTGCCCCGGGCGGGGGGATTTGTCCCTCTCGATCCCCGCGTACGCGTGCTCTATAACCCAGATCTAAAAAGCACGTACTTCATCGTCCCCGGGCTGATTGCGGTAATCTTAATGCTCCTTTCCGCGCTGCTTACGGCAATGACCGTGGTGCGCGAGCGGGAGCAGGGGACGATCGAGCAGCTCGTCGTCTCGCCGCTGCGGCCGGGGGAGCTGATGCTCGGCAAGCTGCTCCCCTATGTGGTGATCGCATATGTGGACGTAGTGCTCGTGCTTGCCGCGGGGCGCATTTTGTTTGGCGTGCCCGTGCGCGGGAGCGTGGCGCTGCTGCTCGCCCTGGCGGGGATCTATTTGTTCTCCGCGCTTGGGTTGGGGCTGCTTATTTCGGTTTCCGCAAAAACGCAGCGGGTGGCGATGACCGTGGCGCTGATCGCCACTATGCTCCCCACGGTGCTCCTTTCTGGGTTTATCTTTCCCATTCGCAGCATGCCCCGTGTGCTTCAGCCGCTGACCGACTTGCTTCCGGCGAAGCATTTTCTGATCATCATTCGCAGCGTGCTGCTTAAGGGCGTGGGGCTGGAGGTCGTCTGGCCCCAGGCGGCGATTTTGGCGTTGTTTGGCGTGGTTCTTATTGGGCTGAGCGCGCTGTGCTTTAAAAAGAGGCTGTGAGGGAGAGGGGAAAGGCGCATGCCACGCTCCGCGGGCAAGCGACGGGCAATGCGCAAGGGCGAAGGCAGCACCGAGGTGGCCAAACGATGAGGCAACGGCTGCGCTATTTGGTGCAAAAGGAGTTTATCCAAATTCGCCGCGACCGCCAGCTTCTGGCGATGATCATGTTCGCCCCTATCTTTCAGCTCTTTATCTTCGGCTATGCGGTAACCACCGACGTTAAGCACGTGTCCACGGCGATCGTTGACCTAGACCACGGCCAGGCGGGGCGGGTGCTCGTAAACAAGCTTTCTGCGGCGGGCTATTTCGACATCGAGCACTGGCCGGCGAGCACGACGGAGGCCCAAGCGCTGCTCGACCGCGGCCGCGCGCAGGTGGCCATTACCATCCCCCGCGGGTTTTCGGAAAACCTAGCACGGGGGCGCACGGCGCAGGTCCTCGTTACCCTCGACGGCACCGACGCGAGCACGGCGAACGTCGTAATGGGCTACCTCTTGGGCGTGGCCCAGCGCTACTCCGAGGAGATCGTCGTGCGCCGGCTGGAGCGCCTGGGCCTGGGCGCGCGCGAGCTGCCCATCGTCCGCAACCAGCTTACCGTGTGGTACAACCCTGACTTAAAAAGCGTAAACTACATGGTCCCCGGCGTGCTCTGCCTCATCTTAATGGTCGTAACCATGGTCATGACCTCGGTGGCCATTGTGCGCGAGCGCGAGGTAGGGACGCTCGAGCAGCTCGTCGTTACGCCCATCCGCCCCATCGAGCTGATGATCGGCAAGGTTACGCCGTTTGTCGCTATTGGGTTTGTCGACGTGCTGTTTATCATTTGCGTGGCGCATTTTTGGTTTAAGGTGCCCATTGCCGGCGACCTGTTGCTGCTGCTTGCGCTGACGGTGGTTTTCTTGTCAGTGAGCTTGGGGCTGGGGCTGTTCGTGTCTACCGTTTCGCGCACGCAGCAGCAGGCGATCATGACGAGCTTTTTCATTATGATCCCCTCGATTTTGCTTTCGGGGTTTGTCTTCCCCATTCGCAACATGCCCCTGGCGATACAGTATCTGACGTACATCATTCCCCTGCGCTATTACCTGGCCATTGTGCGCGGGATATTCCTAAAGGGCGTGGGGCTGGGCGTGCTCTGGCCGCAGGTGGCCGCCCTCGCCGGGTTGGGGCTTCTGATCCTCACGCTCAGCGTGCTGCGCTTTAGCAAACGGTTGGGCTAGCGCTTTGCGCAGGCTGCTGCCCCGCGCTATTGGTAGACCGTCTCACGGGCGGCGTATTTGCGCTGGTAGACCTCCTCGTTAAGCCGCACGCCAAAGCCGGGGAGCTCGGGGAGGGTAAACTGCCCCTCGCTGAAGCGCAGCGCCGAGGTGTCGTAAACTTCGAACTGCACGGGGTCGATCTCCGCTATTAAGAAGTTCGGGATCGCCGCGCCGAAGTGCAGGATGACAAACGAGCAAAACTGCCGCCCCCAGTTGTGCGGGGCGCAGAGGACGTTGTAGCGCTCGGCGAAGCGCGCGAGGACAAACCACTCCGTAGGGCGCAGGCGGCCCATGTCCGCCTGGACGACGTCGAGCGCGCGGGCCTCGATAAACGGCACGAGGGGGCGATGGTTAGGCGTGCCCTCGCCATCGGCGACGAGAGTGGCCAGCCCCGCGTTGCGCAAAAATTGCTTAAACTCCAAGCATTGCGCAACATCTTCGGGAAACATCTCCTCGGCGAAGAAGATGTCCTCCTCGCCGACCTCCTCAAGCAGGCGCTTTGCCCCGGCAAGGTCATAGCCGTTGTTGGCGTCGATGGCGATTTTGCACTTTGCGCCGGCGGTGCGGCGCACGGCTTTGATTACCTCAACGTCGCGGCGAAAGCCCTCCTCCGGCGGCATCCACTTAAACCCCCGGCCGACCTTAACCTTAACCGCGCGATGGCCGCGGGCGAGGCTCTGCTCTACCTCCCACTGAATGCGGGCCACGCCCTGGTCCGGATGGAGCAGGTCGGCGAAATAGATCGACCCGTCGTAGGCGGGGACAGGGTTCTTGCCCCGCGCGCCCCACAGCTTATACAGCGGCTTGCCGAGGATCTTGCCGATGAGATCCCACAGGGGGAGCTCCACCTGGCGCACGCCGACGACGCCTTGGGCATCGACAATGCCCACCGCCGAGTCGTAAAAGGCGAGGGGGTTCTTGCCGAGCAGGGCGCGGGCGAGCTGCGGCGTGGGGCTGGCCGTGCCAAACCCCATATGGCCTGTGTTGGTGAAAATCCGCGTAAGCTGCTCGCGGCACACCTGGCCGTGGTCGCCCCGGCGCGCGTTTTTGCCGATCTTAAACGGCCGCGTGCCGGTGATCGTAGCGCAGGTGACCTTGGTGATTGTCACGTCGCGCCCTGACCCTTGGCCCTGGGAAGCGCACCATCCGCCGCGGGAAACGCTTGCCGCAGCAGCCAGGCCAAGCGCGCCGGCGCCCATGCGCAAAAATCGCCGCCTGTCCATCGCTCCACCGCCCTCCCTCGGGGGCTGCGCCGCGCGCGCAGCGCCCATGCTTGGGGGAACAGTTCTTCCGCACGCCGCGGCGACCTGCTCCAAGCTGGGCTTAGGACTGATACCACAGGCGAAGAACGAACACGCAGGCGAAGAACTCGCTAGCCTCGCCGAGCATTCCGCGCGCCGCGAAAAAGCACACGCCCACGCGGCGCTTCTTGCCCCTTGTTTCACAGTTAGGCTAGGAGAGAAACGAGGGAGAAGCTGTCCGGAGCGGCTGGGCAACCTGCGCCAACAAACCACGCAGTGCGAGCGAGCCTGTAGCGGCGGCAAGCTGCCGGGGCGTTTTGCGCAGAGCGCGGGCTGGGCCTGTGCCTAAAGCCACAGCGTCTGCTCGATGGCCCAGCATTCGCCGTAGCTGGGCTCAGAGGTGAGCTTGCGCGCCTCGCCCACCTCAACGCGCACGCCTTCGGGAAGCACCAGGCGGTTAAGCACAGAGCGCGCGCTGAGCCCCGAGGGGAGGGTTACCCGAGAGCTGACCTCTACGCGGCTTTGGCGAAAGCGAAAGCTCTTCCAAAAGGCCACCGCGGAGGGCGTGCCTTGTCCGTCAATAAGCCGCCCCGCAACGTGGACAAACACCTCTTGCGTAAACCCGATGCGCTGCGTCCACAGCCCGACCGTTTCGTTAACCTTTCCCGCAAACGACTGATAGAGCGCAGCCCCGTCGCCTAAGACGAGCTCGAGCGACTCGTGGTACAGGGGAATCCCCGCGGTGACCTGGCCCGCGCCCATGGCGTAGCCGGCGGTGTAGTAAAACGCTGCGCGAAACGTTCCCAGCTCAACGACGAGCAGGTCGCGCCCCTCGGTGTAGATGGTCAGCGTGTCGGTTGTTAGCGAGGGGTCGCGGGCGGCAGCGAGGGCGAGCTCGCCGGCGAGGGCGTCCACCAGGGGCAGGGGCTGCCCCGTGGGGATGCGGTGGATGTAGCGCACGACGTGTTTGGGGTCGAGGACAAGGGCGAGCGAAACTCCTTCCCCCCAGCCCAGGGCCCTGCTATAGGCGGCGTCCGGGTCGGCGAGGACGACGAGTTTGCGCGCGTTAGCGTCGGGAAGAGCCTGCTCGAGCCACGCCTTGGCGCGCTCGCGCGGAGCGCCGGCGAGAATGAGCAACACGCGCGCCTCGATTCCCTCCTCCCACAGCGCGGCGCGCGCGTTTAGCGCGCGGGCATATAGCGCGCCGTCGGCGCGGGCGTCTGGGGAGAGCACGACGAGGAGCAGAGCAAGGCGTGGCAGTTGCTCGAGCTGCCACACCTTGCCCGAGGTGTCGGAAAGGCTCAGCAGGGGAGGGCGCTCGCCCAGGGCAAGGCCGTGCGCGGGGGGAGCCCCCAGCGCGGCGAAAAGCAAAGCAAGCGCCAAAGCCGCCGGCAGAAGTTTTCGCATTAGCCTCCGCCAAGTTAGGCCCCGCGGGCCCCACGCGCTACCCGCCGGTGATCACCGAGTTAACAAACCACGCCTTGCCGTGCACGTGGTCGGTAATCGGCTCGGGGATATTGCCGAACGTGCTATATTCCTTGGGCACGTTCCACTTGTTTTGCGCCGATTTCGCGGGCACGCTGGGCGGGGCGCTGATGAACGTGAAAAACTCAATTTCGGTTTCCCGCAGGTGGATTTTCTTGAAAAACCCAGCCTTCGTGGGCTTGCCGTTTTCGTCGATCAGCGCCCCCGCGGTGTAGACGATTACCGAATCGAAGTCCGTGCCGGCCCACATAATGGCCGTGTTGTTTGTCTTGCCAGGGAGCGCCTGAGCGATCACGCTGCCGTCCTCCAGGGTAATCTCGGCGATCTCGTGATACAGAGGGATGCCCTCGGTGATCTTGTCCTTGCCCAGGATGTAGCCGGAGGGGGGGAGGATGAACAGCTCGTAGAACTCGCTCGTGAAAAACGGCTTGCCCTCGGCGTCTTTTTTCAGCTCGCCGAATGTTGTTTTTGCTACGTCGGGCGGCTTAATCGCCTTGGCCAGCTCCGCGGTAACGATGTCGATGCTCGGGCGGTCGGACTCCGACTCGCCGACGTAGAGCCAGTTTACCGTGTGCTCTTTGTCAAGCACGAGCGTGGCGGGCTTACCCTTGGCCCCCACGGCGTCGGCATATTTGCCGTCGGGGTCGGCGAGGACGACGACTTGCTTTGTGTCCTTAAGCACCTCGTCGCGCCAGGCTTTAACTTGGTCCGGGGCGCCGGGCTTAATGGCGAGGGCCACGGCGTCGAGGACCTTCGCCCAAACCTCGTCCGCGCGCCAGTTAACGACATCCAGATATGCCGCGTCGTCTTTCCCGTTGCCCTCGAGGAACAGGGTGATGACCACGGGCTTGCCCGCGAAGTCGTCGAGCTTAACCGCCTTGCCGTCGGCGTCTTTAAGCTCAAACGGGGGAGCCTTGTCGCCCACATTTAGCGCGGCGGCGGGCGCACTCAAGGCGAGACACACGGCAAGGGCGAGCACAACAACGCATAGCGAACGTACGCAGGACACGCAAACCCCTCCTGTACAAGACACGAATACGGCGGCGCCCGAGCGAAGTTGGCAGCCGCCGCGAGGTAGCACGCGTTTACCTCGGCCGGATTATACCACAATCACAGAATTTTCGCTGCCAAAACTATTAGGCACGCGCGGCGCGTCTTCGTCGCAAATCCACTGCCCGTCCACGACGAACTTATACTCATACCGCCCCGGCTCAAGCTCGATGCTGCACACAAAAAGCCCCTTTGTCTTCGGGCTGCGGCGCATTTTTTGGCCTTTCTCGTCCCACCCGTTAAACTCTCCCGCCAGGTAAACGTCCTTGGCCCCCGGCGCGTTAACCGAAAAACGAACCTTGGCCACCCCATCCACCTCCGTAACATGGGCAATGGCTGCTGTGCACGTGCGGCAACAGCTGTTGCTTGTTTTTTCGCTCGCCCGCGGGGCGCTCCTCCCCCGCTTCCCGCCGCGGCACGGGGGAGAGGGGCACGGAAGTCTGTCGCAAGCGCGCCGCTTGCCGCGGAACAGCGGCGTTTACGAACAATGGGCCGCGCGTGCCCCGGCCTCTCGCAAGCGCTGGGCACCGGCGCGCCCTAGCGCTAAGAGCTGTCCTGCGCTTGGCCTTTCGCGGCCTGCTTTAGCGAAACCCCCTCCGCGGCAAAGCAGGCCAAGCCCACCGCGGTTATCGGAAAGTAAATTACCACGTGGGAAAGTAGGGCATAGGCCGCGGCGAGGGGTTCTACCGCGCCCATGAGCATCGCCGCTCTGGTAGCGAAGTACTCGAACGTGCCCACGTAGCCGGGCGAGGCCGGGATCAAAATGCCCACGTTAACGACGACGGTGACAAACAGCGCCCCAAAGTAGCCCAGCGGCGCCCCCACGGCGCAAGCGACGAGGTAATAGACAAACGCCTCGCTTAGCCAGTGGGCGAAGGTAAGGCCAAGCGCACAGGCAACCTGCCCCCCGCTGCGCAGCGAGTTTAGCCCCTGGACAAAGCGCTCCAGGGCAAGGCCCGCGGGCTGGCGCAGCCTCGCCGGGGCAAGGCGGAGCAAAGCGTGCAGAAAAGCCAGCGCGCGCTCGCGCGCGAAAACGAGGGCGAAAAGCAAAACCACGACAACGCCCAACGCCGCGCCGACCAGCACCGCACCGCTGCGCAGCGGCGCGGGCACGGGCGTAAGCGCGCAGGCGAGGAGAAACATGGTGAGCAGGGCCACGCCGTCGAGCGTGCGCTCGACGACAACGCTGCCCAAGGCGGCGCTTTTGCTCACCCCCTCGCGCCGGCCGAGGACAAATACGCGGATAATCTCGCCCGCGCGCAGAGGGAGGACGTTGTTCGCCATATACGTTATCGCGACCACGGGGTAGAGCCTGGGGCGCGAGATGCGCTTTACGTGGTCTAAAAGCACGCCCCAGCGCACGCCCACGAGGTAAAACTTTAGCGCATGGAGTGCGCCGGCGAGGGCGAGCAGGGCAAGGTGGGCGCGCTGCATGTGCGCCCACAGCTCGCTTGGAGGCACGCGACGCAGGGCGAGGTACAAAAAAGCGGCGCTGACGGCCAGCGTGGCGACAATTTGCCCCAAGCGTTTCACTAAACTTCATCCCCCACGCCGCCCGAGTGTAACAGAGAGCTGCGGCCGCTCCAAGGGCAGCGCGGGGCGAGTTGCGAAGCATATTCAAAAAGGCAGCTACGACAAGTCAGCGGCCCAAGGGGCAGCGCGGAGCCCCGACGAACTCCTGGGCAACCGCGGACGACAAGGAGGGCCAACGGTGGAGTTCCGCAAGCTGGGGAACACCGAGCTGGAATGCACGACGATTGGCTTTGGGGCGTGGGTCATCGGCGGCTGGCTCTGGGGCGGCGCGGACGACAACGAGTCCATCGCCGCCATCCAGCGCGCGTTCGACCTGGGGATTAACTTTTTCGACACCGCCGCGGTCTACGGCTTCGGCCGCTCGGAGCGGTTGATCGGCAAGGCGCTAAAAGGCCACCGAGACGAGGTGATCATCGCCACAAAGTGCGGCCTGGAATGGGACGAGGAGGAAAACGTAACGCGCAACTCCTCGCGCGAGCACGTCCTGCGCACGTGCGAGGAGAGCCTAAAGCGGCTGGATACGGACTATATCGACCTGCACCAGGTGCACTGGCCGGACCCGAACACACCCGTGGAGGAGACGATCGAGGCGCTTGAGGAGCTCGTGCGCCAGGGGAAGATCCGCTACTACGGGGTGTCGAACTTCGACGTGCCGCTGCTTGAGCGGTGCATGGCCGTGGGCCGGGTAAGCTCGCTGCAGAACAAATATAACCTGCTCGAGCGAGAGATCGAGAACGCGGAGCTGCCCTATTGCCGCGAGCACAACATTGGCGTGCTCGCCTATAGCCCGATGGCCCGCGGGCTGCTTACCGGAAAATTTACCGAGGACTGGAAGTTTAAGGAGGGCGACAGCCGGGCGAACAACAAGATGTTTCAGGGCGAAACGTTTAAGCGCAACCTGCGCATCGTGGCCCGGCTAAAGGAGCTTGCCGCGGAGCACGGGCGCACCGTAGCCCAGCTCGCCCTCGCTTGGGTGCTCAGCCAACCTGGGGTGACCGTGGCCCTGGCGGGCACACGCAAGCCGGAGCAGATCGAGGAGACGGCCCAGGCCTCGGGCTGGCAGCTCGACGAGGAGACGCTGGCGCGGATCGACGACATCGTGCAAAACACAGAGTAGGCGCGCGAGAGGGAGGCGGTTGCCGCGGAAGAGCAACGCAACGGGCTTATCGTAGTGTTTTCGGGGTCGGGGAAGGGGAAGACGACGGCGGCGCTGGGGCTTGCCCTGCGCGCCGTGGGCCATGGGATGCGCGTTTTGGTCGTCCAGTTTCTAAAAGGGCGAAAGGACACCGGCGAGCTCGCCGCGGCGCAGCGCCTTGCTCCGGAGCTGGAGATCCGCGTAATGGGCGGGGGCTGGGTGCCCACCGACGCCGCGCAGTGGAGCGACGAAGACCGCGAGCGCGTGCGCGAGGCGTGGGACGCCGCGCAATGGGCCATTGCCGGGGGAAAATACGACATTGTCGTTTTAGACGAGATTAACTACGTCGTGCACTATGGGGCGATTCCCGTGGGCGATGTGTTGCGGCTGCTCAAATCTAAGCCGCGGGAGGTGCACGTTGTGCTCACGGGCGACCACGCGCCCCCCGAGGTCGTGGCTGCCGCGGACTTGGTTACCGAGATGCGCTGCATAAAGCACCCGTTCGACCGCGGGGTTAAGGCGCAGAAGGGCATGGAGTTTTAGCGCGGGGCGCAGGGGTGCGCGCGGGGGTTTGGGTTTGTCCCAAAGCGGCGAAAGGGTGTGGCTGCGCGAAGCGTGTGGCGGGAGAGAGGCGGGGGGCGGGGGCTTTTCACAACTTTTGGGCGAAGTTATGCTTGTCCGGCGCCGCTCGTGGCCGAAAAGGCGGCCAGCCCGCATTTTGCCGGGGGAAAAGTTTACCCAAGAATAGGAGCAGCAGACCGATGAGCGAGCGACCCTCTCCATTGAGCAAAGAGGAAAAGGGCACCTGGGTTACCTGGCGCCCGCAGATTCGCGTGCTCGACTGCACCATTCGCGACGGCGGCCTCATGAACAATCATTACTTCGAAGATGGCACCGTGCGCGCCGTTTACGAAACCTGCGTCGAAGCGGGCATTGACTACATGGAGATCGGCTATAAGGCGTCCAAGAAAATCTTTGCCCCGGACGAATACGGGGCGTGGAAGTTTTGCGACGAGGACGACATTCGGCGCATCGTTGGGGATAACCCCACCGAGCTTAAGCTTTCCGCAATGGCCGACGCGGAACGCACCGACTACCGCGAGGACATCCTTCCCGCCGAACAAAGCGTGCTCGACATGATCCGCGTGGCCACCTATATCCACCAAATCCCCACGGCGATCGACATGATCAAAGACGCTCACGACAAGGGCTATGAGACAACGGTTAACCTCATGGCCGTCTCCACCGTGCACGAGGACGACTTAAACGAGGCGCTGGATGTTCTCGCGGAGACCGAGGTAGATGTCATTTACCTGGTAGACAGCTTCGGCGCGCTGTATACGGAAGAGATTCAAGCGCTGGCGCGGAAGTACCTCGCGGTAACCAAGGCCTCGGGCAAGGAGCTGGGGATCCACGCGCACAACAACCAGCAGCTCGCCTATGCCAACACCATCGAGGCGATCATCGAGGGGGCAAACCGGCTCGACGCGACGCTTGCCGGGCTTGGGCGCGGGGCGGGAAACTGCCCCATGGAGCTGTTGATTGGCTTTTTGAAAAACCCCAAGTATCGCCTGCGGCCGATCATCAAGTGTATCGAGGAGCACATCATACCCCTGCGCAAGAAGATGAACTGGGGTTTTGACCTGCCCTATATGATCACCGGCCAGCTCAACCAGCACCCGCGCGAGGCGATCAAGTTTATGGAAAACAAGGGAAAAGAGACCCTCGTGGAGTTTTACGACAGGATGGTCGAGCAGGTATAGCCCCCACAGCCAAACCTGGCGCCCGCCAGGCAAAGCCAGCGGCAAAGCGCCCAGCAGGCGGCCGCTTGGGCTTCGTAGGTTAGCTTGGGAAACAGGATGCGCAGGTGCGTAACCCCCTCGCGCGCGACGCGCGCGCTGCCCTGCTTGCGAAAGTACGAGGTTAGGCCTGCGGCTGTAAACAAGCGGCTGTTTACGCCAACATAGGCGGGGAGCTGCTCCCACGGCCCGCCGTCCACGCGCATTTGGCAGACGAAGCTGCGCTCTGGGTCGCGGCTTTGAAACTGCAAGCTTAGGTAGCCGGAAAACAGCGGGGGCTGGCCCTCAAGCGGGGAGCTGTCCGCGCTCGGCGGCTCGACGACCATTACCTGAAACACAGGATAGCCCTCTTCCTCGGCATGCCGGTTGGGCTGGATCATAAACCCCCCGCGCGTTTCGCCCGAGTTTGGAACAAGCTCGCCGTTGCCGTTGACATCCGGGGCCGTGGAGATGGTAATCACGCCCGCGTGGTTGGTGTTAATGCACCCGATGCCCGTGTAGCCCGTGGCGTCGAACCGTCCCACCCCGCGCACCGGCCGCTTCACGCGGGCGATGATCACCTCGCTTGCCGCGCCATGGCGCAGGGTAACCAGGCCCCCGGCGCGGTTTTCGAACTCGATGCTCGTAGGCATGATCCGCGGCCGGCGGACGACGATTACGATGCGGTCCTCGGGCAGGGGGAGGTAGTCGCCATCGACGCGCACGAGTTGGTCTTTGTACTGAACAAACACGGGGTTGCCCACAAATGGGGCGAGGTTGCGGAAGATGGACGTCCCCGCGGGGATGTCGGTGTAGATTCCCGAGGCGCCGGGGATGTGCCCGCCGTAGCCGGAAGGGAGGTGGCTGAACTCCTTGGGGACGACGCTAAACAGCGCCCCGCGTTCGCCATCCTCTGTCGGCCCTACGCGAACGCGAATGCCGTGAACGGCGACGGCGGCCACGGCGCCGTCTTTCGCCCAGCGCGAGGCGGCAAACCCGCGCGCCAGGGAGTGCGCGGGGCGGAGGACCCTGCCCACGCAAACCCACGATCGCCCGCGGTCGGCGCTTACTTCGACCAGGCCGCCCGCGGCGTTGGTTATCCTGATGCGGTGCGTCTCTACGGTGCTCTGGGGGACAAGCGCGGCAGCGCGCGCCGAGGCCAGGGCGAAGGCGGCGGCGAGGAGCAAGGCGGAAAGCCGGCGCGCCGAGGCTTGGGCTATAGCGGGTGGAAGTCGGACAGCCGCCACTTGTCCTCGACCTTCCGCATTTTCACGCGCACCTTCTCGCGGTCGCCGGCGATAATCGAGCCGCTCGCCGTGTCTCCGCGGACGCGCAGGAGCTTGGTGGTCATTTGCTCCAGGCCGTCCTGGCGGCGGGCCCAGTCGCTGAGCATAAGGGCGCGATCCTCGCGCATTTTCTCCACGATTTCATAGCGCTGGGTGCTGCTGAATGTATACCAGTCCGGGTTTTTCTTGAGCGCCTCTTGGTTATAGTCGAACAGCTCGGCGGCGCGATCGTATTGCCCCGCGCGGATGAGCTGGAGCAGGGAGTCGAGGAGACCATCGGGGGTGTCATCCTTTACGCGAATACCGCCGCAGCCAGCCCAGAGCGCCGTCGCGGCAAGCGCAGCGCATACACCCAACCACAGCCCTCGGTTCATCGGCGACACCTCCCGCACCTCCGCGCAGCGGTCAGCGGCTATTATTTAAGACGCCGGCGCGGGGGGCAAAAATTACAAAATGCCGCGACGTTTACGCGCCACGCAAAACACACGGTTCGTCCAGCGGCTCGGCCGGCGAAACGTGTAACCGTCGTAGGCGCGCACCAGTTCGAGCCCGGCGTCCCAGAGCCAGCAGCGTATCTCCTCCAGCGTATAGCCCCGTTGGTAGTGTACCTCGGTAAACTCCTCGCGCTTGCCGTCGCATTCGTACCAAAAGTGCATAACCACGGTGCACAGGCGGTTTTTCTCGTCGTAGCGGCTTTCCCACTTATATTTCAGCGGGCTGTGCGGGCTGAAGTTGCTTTGCGTGAACAGGTTTAGCTTTAGCGCGCGGATTGTGTTTAGGTCGAAAATAAACAGCCCCCGCGGCCGCAGCGCGCGCGCAACACCGCGAAACGTCCGCGCCAGGCCTTCGTCGGTTGTAATGTAGTTCAAGCTATCGAACAACGATACTACGAAATCAAACGCCGACCTAAAACACAGCCGCTGCGCATCGCACACGACGACGGGAAACCGCGCCCCGCATTCGCGCGCCCGCTGCGCAGCGACGCGCACCATAGCCTCGGAGACATCCGCGCCCACCATACGATACCCGCGGCGCTCGAGGGCCAAACCTACGCTTCCCGTGCCGCAGGCGAGGTCCAGCCCGTCGTAGACCTCCGCCCGCTCGCGCGCGATAATCTGCTCCACGTAGTCCGCCCAATATTCGTAGGGGACCTCGCGCATGAGCAGGTCGTAGTATTTGGCGACGCGGGTAAACTGTTTTGCCGGCTTGGCCATGTGCCGCGCCTCCGGCGCGCAAGATGTGCCCTAGCGCCCGCGAGCGATGATACAGCGCCACTCATCGCGCGCCCAGATGTGCTTTATTTCTAGCCCAGCGCGGCCAATGACCTCCTCGACGCGCGCGGCGCTGTGCTCGGTTATCCCCGAGGAGATGAACAGCCCGCCCGGGCTGAGGTGCCCGGGAACGTCAGGGGCGAGCTCGGCCACGGCGTGGCCGGTGAGGTTGGCGACGACGATCTCCGCGCGGCCGGCGACGCCTTCCAACAAGTTGCCCAGGCGGACTTCGACGCGCTGGGCAATGCCGTTGAGCTCGGCGTTTTCGCGCGTGGCCTCTACGGCGAGGGGGTCGCAATCAATAGCCAGGGCGCGCGCCGCGCCAAGCTTTATCGCGGCGATGCTCAAAATCCCGCTCCCGCAGCCCACGTCGAACACCGTCTCTCCCCCGCCAATGGCCACCTCGAGGGCCTCCAGACAAAGCTGCGTCGTCTGGTGCGTTCCTGTGCCAAAGGCCATTCCTGGGTCGAGCCGAACGACGGCGTCGCCCGGCTTCGTGGGCACCTCGGTCCACGTGGGGGCGATGACGATTTTCCGCCCGATGCGCAGGGGTTGGAAATACGCACGCCAGGCGCTTGCCCAGTCTTCGTCCTCGATGAAGCTGAGGGAGAGGTCTACCCCACGGTGGAAGCCAAACTCCGCCGCCGCGGCGTCGGCGCGTTGTTTGAGCTGGTGCAGGCGGCGCTGGAGGGTGGCGTCGGCGGGGAGGTAGGCGATGAGGCGGACGATGCGCCGCTCGCCGATGATCTCCACCCCGCGGCAGCCGAGCTCAAGCAGCAGGTACGAGCCTGTTTCGGCGACCTCCTCGGGCACGCCAAGGCTAATCCGCGCCCAGCGCATCGCCCGCGCCTCCTCAGGCAGTGCTTCGTACAGCAGGCGAGCAAACCCTTCGCTGAGGGCGGCCCACGCGCCGCCCCGCGGTGGCCACCGCCGTCGGCGCTCCGCGAAGGGCTCGCCCGGGCGAAGCTTCCCGCGCGTGAGGGCTGCTTTTGCCCGGCGCGCTAGCCTTCGAAGTAAACGCCGCCTTGCTCGAGCTTTTTGCGGAGCAGGGGATAGGGGAGCTCGCGCGCGCCGATGTTGCGCAGGGCGCACAGGGCGGCTGCCGTCCCCGCGGCCTGCCCCTGGCCCATGCAGCACACGGTGTTGCGCGTGGACATGTGCGCCCGGCGGTCGGAGGTAATCATCATCCCCGCGCAAAACAGGTTCTCCCGCCCGCTGACGATAAGCGCGCGGTAGGGGACCCCATAGGTCTCCCCCCGGCCCACGGTATAGCGTGGGGCCATGTCGTGAAAGCCATAGACGAAAACATCGTCGTCAAAGTGCCGTGCGTTGACTACGTCCTCGTGGGTAATGTCGTAGTCGCACCTGATACACCGCGCGCGACGAATATTTAGGCGGGGGCTTGTGCGCGCGATAAACGCCCGCTCGCAGCCCGGGACGTATTTGCGAAACAGCTCCACCGCCTTAACCTGGCGGCGGCGCAGCTCAAGCTCGGCCTGGGCCACCTCGTCGCGGTTGGTTGGGCTTTTGGCGAGCTTCATGTTGATTTTAATGAACATAAAGTAGTTGTCGTGCACGGTGGTGGTGACCAGGGAGACGCCCAGGCGCCGGGCCTCCTCGGCGAAGCCTTGGGGCAGGTTCGCCCAGCGCCCGTTGAGGCGAACAATCTGTCCCTCCTTGCCGTCGCGCCAGCCGGTGGCATACTCGGTTAGCGCATCGTGCTTTTTTAGGAACTCGTAGTACTTCTCCATGCTTACGTTGGCCAAGCCAATGCTGTTGCACACGGCATAGTCGTTCGGCTCGGAATACTCCGCGCCGGCGAACGCCGCCAAGTCGCCGTAGCCCGTGCAATCTACGAAGCTTTTGGCGAAAAACACCTCGCGCCCCGAGCGGCTCTCGACAATCGCCCCGCGCACAACCGCGCCCTGGACGACCGCCCCAACGAGCATTGTGTTCACGAACACCGCTACCCCAGCCTCGGCGAGCATCTCGAACGCGACAAGCTTGTACAGCTCGACGTCGATCGCCGTGCACGCGGAGTCGCGGTCGGCGCCGATGGTTTGCTCGCCATGCCCCGTGCACCCGCCAATGGCCATTAAGCGGTCGATTATCTCCTGGGCGATGCCCCGAACAACCTGACGCTTTTGCACCCCGGGAAACGGGCGCCAAAGGTTGTAAAAGCTATGCAGCGCCGTGCCACCCTCGGTGACCGTGCCCCCGGGGTAGCCCTTAATCTCCACAAGCGCCGTCTTTGCCCCCTGGCGCGCAGCGGCAATCGCCGCGACAACGCCCGCCGTGCCCGCGCCGGCGACGAGCACGTCGAACTGCCTTGCCGGCAGCCTGCGCGGGGGCTCGTCGTAGTATTGCCCCTCCGCGGCGCTATATGCGCCCTGCGCGCCGCGCGCGGAGCCGGCCAAAATTCCCATTCCCAAAAGCAGGCTGTGCCGAGAAAACTGCCGCCGGTTCATCTCTCCTCCCGCCTCGCTGGTTGTTGCTGAAAACTGCCGCAGCTGCGCGGATCGTTCCCGCCCCGGCGGCGGGAACCCTTCGCCAACACAGCTTGCCCCTGCAAGCACACCCTGAGCCGCTAGAACCTCAAGCCAACGCTAAACGAGGCCGAGGGAGAGCGCCCGGGGCGAAAGCTTAGGTCTGCGGCCACGCGCGGCGAGCCCCAGCCAAGGCCCAGCGCGAGACGCCCGTCGCAGGCGCCGGCGTGCGCTCGCCAGCCGCGGCCGCCGCCGAAACGGTGCTCCCAACCCAGGCGAAGCACGGGCCTGCCGCCGTTGGCGGAAAAGGCGTTGCGCACGTCGGCAGCGAGAAGATCCGCCCTCGCAGCCGAGCGCCAAGCGAGGCCGAGATCGCACGAGGGCTCGAGCGACCAGCGCGCGCCGCTGGAGAACGCGCAAAACCGCGGGGCCGTGGCGTGGCGCAAAACGGCCCCAGCGGCCCAGCGCCGCCCGCGGTAATACCACGACAGCTCAGCGGCCCAGGCCAGCCCCTGCTCGACCGTCGAGCGGTCGGAGCTCAGCGCAACATTCCCCGAAGGCCCGCGCCGGGCGGTATAGTTAAGCTGCGCGCGGAACATGCGCACTTGGCGCAGGGCCAGCCCCAGCGAGTGGTGCCCGCCAAGAGGCAAGGCATATGCCGCGCCCAGCGCCTCGTACTCCAACCCGGGGCCGACGACGGTTACCGTCTGCGCCCCTCCCGCGGCGCCCGCACTAAGGACCGGCCGAGCAACGCCCGCCTTTGTCCCAAACAGGGCGAACCGCCCGCAACGCGCAGCGCAAAACGCAGTAAGCTCGCCGCGGGCCGGGCCGGCGCTTTGCAGCGCCAGGCGATACATGTGCGCAAAGTGCTCGGGGGTAACGATGCGCGCGGGCGTTCCCGCGAGGAAGTATTGCGCGGCGCCCGCCGGCCCGCTGGGCGACCGGCCCGAATAGCCCAGGGAAAAGTCCGGGGCAAAGCCGCGGGCGAGCGTCGCCGGGTTCTCCACCGCCGCTGCCGACAGGCCCTCTACGGCAAGCGCCGCGCCGCCCATTCCCGCGGCGCGGGCATCATAGCTCAGGCGGTCGAGCTCGCCCACAAGGACATACGCGGCAAGGCCGTCGGCCCGCGCGCACGGCGCCGCGCACGCTAAAACAAACGCGGCCCAGGCGAGGGCAACGGCAGACAGCGGCGACAAGCGGCGCAAGCAAGGCAACAAAACGGTTCTCCTGTCGGCCCCCGGAGGCGGCCGGAGCGGAAACAAGCTAGGGCAACGCTTTCCGCGCCGCCGCGCCAACGGTAACACACAAACTGGAGCCCGGCTAGGACGGCACGGCCGGGGCGTTGCGTCAGACAGGCTTGCTCAGGTGGCTATATTTGCGGACAAGCGCGCAGTTTTCGGCTACTTGGTCGCTGTAGCGGGGATACATGCCGACGATTACGCCGTCCGTAGCCTTAATGTTGGCGAAGACAAAGCGAAACGCCTCGTCGACATCGGCCTTGCGGTTGCACAGCCTGCCCGCGGCGAGGATTTTAAAGGCAAGGCACGTTCGCCTTGTCTGGCGGATAACGCGGCACATGCGCTCTGGGTCGCGCTCGAGGTAGACCTCGCCGATGGGGATGGGCGCCTCGCCGAGCATTTTGCGCAGCTCCTCGCGCGTGCGATGACGCTGATAGACGCAGGCCATATAGAAGTCCACATCCCACCCCTTTTCCTCGATATACTCGATGACCTGGGGGATGTGCGTAGACACGCCCACGAGCACCCCTGCGTCGCGCACGCGCTTGAGGAAATCTTGCACCTGGTCGATGTTTCCCGCCTTAAACAAGCGATCGGTAACCTCGCCGTGGTGGGCGATGGCGATCGCCCCTTTGGCCACGAGCCCGGCGATCTCCGCCGCGTCTTTTTCCAAAGCGATGTAATACATCTTCCCGCCGGCGTCGCGATATTTCTTGTAGTCGTCGATCGCCGCCTTGGAGGACTGCCAAACGTTAATGCCTTGCTCCTCAGCATGGCGCAGAAGCCACTGCACGCGCTCCGGCGTGAAGTACTCGCGCATGGCGTGGTTGATCATAAACGACATGTGCGAGTTTCCATGCTGCGGGTTGCCGCCCAGGACGAGGCGCGAAATGGAATATGGGCCAAACGGAATTTGGGGCAGCGTTTGCTTTTGCCGCGGGGCGCCTTGCGCGCGGGCGGGGGCGCCCACTGAGCCGGCGACGAGCCCCAGGGGAACGGCAAACGCCGCCTTAATAAACTCACGCCGGGCGACCCCAGCGCGCCCCACGCGCTGGGAACTAGCGGCATGGTGCTGCTCGCTGGGCATTGCGCTGTCCCTCCATTGGCAAACGAAGCGCTCGAGCGAACTGTTCTTTGTTTCGCTTCGCGCGATGGGGGCTATTTTCCTTGCCCGGGCTATGGGGCGAGCGGCCGCCACGCGGGCGCGCTGTCGTCGCCTGGGCTTTGGGTAAGCTGTGTCGCCTCGCCGCCGGCCGCGGGGATGGTGTAAATCTCGATATCGCCCGAGCGGTTGCTCACGAAGGCCATGCGCGAGCCGTCCGGCGACCACGCCGGCTGATCGTCCCAGGCAGGGTGCGCGGTGAGGTTGGTCACGGCGGCCAGGGTATGGTCAACCACGGCGGCCGAGAAAATGTCGCCGTTGCCCGCCCTGTCCGAACGAAAGGCGAGCCTCAGGCCATCGGGCGACCAGGCGGGCCAGTAGTCGTCCGCGGGGTCGGTGGTGAGCTGATAGTGCGCCGAGCCATCGGGAGGCATGGCGAAGATGTCCCAGTTGCCCTCGGGGATGGAGATGTAGGCAATAAGCGAGCCGTCGGGCGACCAGCAGGGCTGGGCGTCGTCAACATCGTTGTCCGTAAGCTGAACGGGGCTTCCGCCGGCGACGGAGATGGTGAAGATCTCCAAGTCCCAGCCCTCGCCCGCGTCGCTGGCGTAGACGATCTGCGACCCATCGGGCGACCAGGCGGGCCACAGGTCGTTTGCCGGCGACTGGGTGAGGTTGCGCAGGCCGCTGCCGTCGGCGTGCATAAGCCAAATGTCGTTGTTTCCCGCGCGGTCGGAGACAAACGCCAGCCACTGCCCATCGGGCGACCAGGCGGGGGAGAAGTCGCTCGCCGGGCTGTCGGTCAGCTGCACGAGCCCCGTGCCGTCGCCGTAGATCAGCCAAATGTCGGCGTTCGTGGCGCGCACGGACTGAAAGGCAATTTGCAGCCGCGGAGTTGGCGTGGGGCTTGGAGCGGGCGTTGCCGTAGGCGAGGGCGCGGGCGTGGCAAACTGCACGTCGCTTTGAAAGTCTACCCCGCGCACCCAAGCTGCGCTTACGGTAACCACGCGCTGCGCGGGCGAAAAGAGCAGGCCGGGATATGACGCGCGCACGGTATATACCCCAGGCGGCAGGCCGGCGAGGCAATAGCGGCCGTTGCCTGCGGTTTTGGAGCGAAAGTTGCCGCCCTCGCCTTCCGCCCGGACGGAGATGCCCTGCAGAGCCACGCCCATCGGGTCGCGCACGTAGCCCGTTATGCAAAACACGGCCGGCGGGGCAGAGCTTGCCGAGGCGGCGAAGGTCACTTCGGTTGCCGGCGCTGTGCCAAGCGTAACCTCGCGCGAGGCGGGGGAGAAGCTGAGCTGCTCGGCGAACGGGGCGACGGTATAGCTGCCTGGGGGAAGGTGGGGGAAGGAAAACGTGCCGTCCGCCGCGGCCCAGCAGCCGTCAACGAACTGTCCGCCCGAGGCAACGTTAACCCAAACCTCGCCCGCGGCGCCTGCCGCGCCGGTAATTTGGCCGGAGAGGGCCAGCTCGGGCAGCGGGGTGGGCGTGCCGCGGAGGAGGGTGCACAGCTCCGGGCAGCCGCCACCAAGCATCGCTACAGCCCCAACAGCCGCCGCGGCGCATATCGCAAGAGCTATGCGCAACCTCAGGTTTGCCACCCCCGAGGAAAAGAGCGTTTTGGTCGGCTCAGCGCGCTAGGTGAGCCATGTTTCGCGCTGCTCGCGATACCAGGCAATGGTCTTCTCCAACCCCTGCTCCAGGGAGTAATGGGGCCGCCAGCCGAGGACCTGCTGCGCTTTGGAGCTGTCGAGCCACTGCCTGGGGATGTGCGGGGGCTCTGTGCCCAAAATCTCCGGCTCGACGTCGGGCGTGCCGAAGATCTCGCAGATTTTGCGCACCAGCTCGAGCACGGAAATGCTCCGCCCGGAGCCGAAGTTAAATGGTTCGCCGCGCGGCCGCTCGCGCAACACATACTCCGCCAGCCTAACGTAGGCCTCGGCGACGTCGTCTACGTAAACATAGTCGCGCTCCGCCGTGCCATCGCTGCGAATTATCGGCCGCCGCCCGCGCAGCAGCGCGCGGATCGTATCCGGGACGATGCGCGAGAAGTTCAAGTCGCCCGGGCCGTAGGTATTGCCGCAGCGGGCCACGGCAACGGGCATCTCCGCAGCCATGGCAAACGAGCGCATAAGGATGTCCGCGCACGCCTTTGTCGCATCGTAGGGGAGCACGGCGCTGAGCGGGGCGGACTCCTGATAGGGCAAAAACTCCTCGCCCAGCGCGCCATAGGCCTTGTCGCTCGACGCTCCAACGAGGGCCACGCCCAGGCGCTGGCACGTCTCGGCGACGACCAACGTGCCCAAAACGTTTGTGCGCCACGTTTGCCCGGGGGCGCGATAGGCGCGGTTTACCAAAGCCTGCGCGGCGAGGTGCACGCACACGTCTACCGGTCGATCCAGCCCCAGAGGCTCGGCGAGCAGAGCCTCTACCGCCCGAGGATCGCACACGTCGCCGTAGACGATCTGCACGCGCTCGGCGATCCCGCGCAGGGCGAGCCCCGAGCGCTGCCGGGGCAGACGGTCGCGCACAAGGCAGACCACTGCGGCGCCCTCGTCGAGCAACCGCTGGCACACGGCGCTGCCGATGAATCCGTCGGCGCCGGTAACGGCGACGACCTTTTCCTCTAGCGAGCCGGCCACAGAAAGCGCCCCCGCGAGGTTTTGTTTGTCCATTCGCCGCGAGGAGCCCTATCCCTCCGCCCGCCGCGGCAGGCGAGGATGTGACCTGCGCGCCGGAGAACACGTCTATGGCCCAAGCGAAGGGACGCGACCATGGCTGAAAGCATACGCGACGAGGGCGAAGCAACGTTCGCCGCCTGCGGCGGGGCGCGGAGCGCAGCGGGCGCCAACCCCCCGCTTCCTCCGTGGCTGAAGGTTAAGATTCGCAAGCGCCAGCTCGCCCGGGCAACGCGCGACGTGCTGCACGAGGTGGGCGTGCACACGGTGTGCGAGGAGGCGCGCTGCCCGAACATCGGCGAGTGTTTTTCCTGCGGCACGGCAACGTTTTTGATCATGGGGCCAAACTGCACGCGGCACTGCCGCTTTTGCGCGGTGCACAGCGCCCGGCCCCTGCCCCTGGACCCCGAGGAGCCCAAGCGCGTGGCCCAAGCTGCGGCGCGGCTGAAGCTCAGGCACGTTGTGGTAACCTCCGTTACCCGCGACGACCTGCCCGACGGCGGGGCGGGCCATTTTGCCGCGACCTGCGCGGCGATCCGAAAGGCCTTGCCCCAGGCCACGGTGGAGCTGCTTATTCCCGACTGCCGCGGCGACGCCGCTGCGTTGGAGACGATCTTTGCCGCGCGGCCCGATGTGCTCAACCACAACCTGGAGACCGTGCGCCGCCTGACACCGAGAGTGCGCCCCGAAGCCGACTACGACCGCTCGCTGCGCGTGCTGCGCCTGGCCGACCGCTGGCGCCGGGAGCACGGGGCGCCGATGCTGCTGAAGTCCGGGCTGATGGTCGGCTTGGGGGAGACGTTCGACGAGGTGCTCCAGGCGCTTGAGGACATGCGCGCCACAGGGTGCGAGATGGTTACTGTGGGGCAGTATTTGCGCCCCTCGCCCGCGCATCTTCCCGTGGCGCGCTATGTTCCGCCGGAGGAGTTTGGCGAGATAGAACGCGCCGCGCGCGAGATGGGTTTTAAGTTTGTCGCGGCGGGGCCGTTTGTGCGCAGCTCCTATCGCGCAGCGGAGGCCGTGGCCCAAAGCGCCCGCGCAAAGGAGGAGCGATGACCGGCGAGCCAGCGGAGCTCGAGCTGCTCGTGCGCAGCGCGGCGCGCGCCGACGCGGGGTTTAGGATCATCCGCCACCCCGTAGACAGCGCGGCACTACGCTATTGCCCCCAGCGCGCGCCGGAGGAGCAGTGGGAGGCGCGGCCGGTGGACTCCTCCGGCTCGGGCGAGGCGGGGTATTTGATCAAAAGCAAGCTCACGGGAAGCATCGTCGAGCTTTCCCCCCGCGGCTGGCGGCTGTGGCAGCTCATGGACGGGCGACACTCCGTGCAGGAGCTTGCCGCGACCTATTTCTTTGAGTTCGGCTCGCTGGACTTCGACGAGATCCGCGCGCTGATCAACCACCTGCGCGACGCGGGGCTGATCGACGCCGGCTGCCAAGTGCCCTGGTTTGTGCGGCGGCTTTCCACCTCGTCGCGGCGCTCGCTTGCTGCGCTGGCGCGGCCTGCGCCGGGGTTTGACTGGTCGCTGAGCTACACCAATGCCGACGCTTTGGTCGAGCGGGTGCATCGCGCGGTTGCTCCGCTAATGTTTTCCGCGCCGGCGTTTGGCATTTGCCTGCTTGTCGTTGAGCTGGGGCTTTATTACTTCGCCTCGGCGACCTCGCTAACCAGCGCCGCGCTGTGGGGTTGGGCGCCCCTGTGGCAGGTTTTGCTGTTGGGCTACGTCGCCCCCCTCGTCCTGCTCATTACCCCGTTGCACGAGCTCGCGCACGCCATCGTGTGCAAGCACCACGGGCGGCGCGTGGCCTCCATGGGCGTGCACCTGGTTTACGGCGTGTTTCCCCTGCCCTATGCCGATGTAACCGATGTTTGGCTTGCCCCCGGGCTGGCGCGTGTGGAGACGTATTTTGCCGGGCCGCTGTCTACGCTGTTTGTCGGCTCGCTGGCCGTGCTCGCGCATCACGTGCTGCCCGCGGGAAGCTGGGCCGCGGGGTGGACGCTGGCCGTGGCTTTAGCGAGCTACGCGGTGGCGTTCGTTACGCTCTATCCGTTTTTTCCGGTAGACAACGACGGGTATTACATCTTAAGCGATCTCTCGCGCTGCTTTAGCCTGCGCGCGGAGGCAAACGAGTTCGTCAACCGCGGGCTGCCCCAAGCTCTGCGCCAAAGGCGGCGGCTTACCCGGCGCGAGTGGCTCTATGTCGCCTATTCCACGGCAACGGCGATGTCCGCTATGGCGGTAATGGTTGGCGTGGGCTGGGGGCTGTCGGTCGTGTTCATTATGGCCATTTGCGGGTAGGCGGTGCGTGTGAAGGTCTCGGTAGACGACCTGCGGCGGCTGCGACTGTTCGAGGACGCCCAAGAGGACGACCTGCGGCAGATCGCCGAGCTCATTGTGCGCAGGGAGTATCCGGAGCAGACGGTGATTTTTTGGGAAGGGAGCGAGGGCCGGGAGCTGTTTTTCGTGGAGCGGGGCGAGGTGATCATTAGCCGCAGGCTACGCGGGCGGGTGGAGCACGTGCTCGCGCGCTTGGGGCCGGGGACGTTCTTCGGCGAGGTGGCCCTGCTTACCGATGGCGTGCACCGGGCCACCGCGCAAACTGCGGAGCCCACCTCGGTGCTCGTTATCGACGGCACGGCGGTGCTGCGCATTATCGAGGACACGCCCCAAGCGGCGGCGCGGTTTTTCCTGCACCTTGCGCGCGAGCTGAGCCTGCGCTTGGTTGATGCGAACGACAAAATCCGCGAGGCCGTCATGTGGGGCCTAGACGCCACGCACTTTCAGGAAATGGAACAAGAGCAATAGCCCCGCCGCAGGTGCTTAACCTTTCCTCCCTCGCGCCGATGCCCACAACCGACCGCCGGAAGGTTACCCAGAGCGTGGCAGCCGGCTATTTCCACTTAATCGTGCAGCCGACGGGAAAGACCTCCGCCTGCTCAACAGGCCGTCCAGCGAGCAGGGCGTCGATCGCCTCGCGTAGGTAGTGCCTGGTGACGTTTTCCGGGTCGTCTACGTTGTCGTCCATTCGCCCGTGGTAAGCCAGGCGCCGCTCGCGGTCGAACACGAAAAACTCCGGGGTAAACCCCGCGCCATAGGCTCGGGCTATCTCCTGAGTTTCGTCGCGCAGGTAAGGGAAGTTATAGCCCTTCTCCCGCGCGCGCTTGACCATGTTGTCGAAGCTGTCTAGGGGATATTTCGCGGCGTCGTTGGAGCAGATGGCGACGAGGGCCACGCCTTTGTCCGCGTAGTCGGCCTGGAGCTTGATCATCCGGTCTTCGTAGGCTTTCACGTAGGGGCAGTGGTTGCAGGAGAAGACGACGACGAGCACCTGTTTTTCAGCGAAGCTCTCTAGCGAATAGGTTTTGCCATCGACGCCGGGCAGGGAGAACTCCGGGGCGAGGTCGCCGATGTTCAACTTTTGTCCAAACATTTTTTCCTCCCGCGGCTGGTGTAACCTAGCCCCCGCTCGGGCGGACGGCAAACGTTTGCGTGTCGCGGGCGAGGTCCAGGGTAAAGTTCACCGCGCCTTGCGGCCCAACCTCGCCGGCGACGGTTTTGCCCCCGCCCTGAGCCACCCAGGACACGCGCGGCGACAGCCCAGCGAGGGTAATCTTAACAGGTCCGGAGTTTTCCCCCCGCGCGGCCGCGGCCCACAGCGTGCCCCCGCGTGCGCCGGGCTGCCAACGGACATTTGCCGGCGCGGAGCAGGCGAGCAGAACCTTTCCCCCGCGCGCTAGCCGCCGGCCCCCGAGCAGCAAGGCCTGGGCTATCCTCCCTTGCTCGGCGCGCACAATTGCCGCCTTGCCGGAAAGCTCAAACTCGCCGGCAACAAGCCGCGCCTCGTCGCAGAACAGCAAAATATCCTCGCCGCCGTCGCGCACGACGCGCAGCTCAACGCCGCCCTGGCCCTCGCGCGCTTGCGCGCGCAACCGCGCGGGCCTCTGCGGCCCCGGGGCGATGAGCAAGACGAACCGCGGCGCGGGCGAGGCGCGCTTTTTCGCGACGGTAAGCACCGTGCCCCGCGGCTTGCCCTCGAGCACATCTGGGGAAAGCGCAAGCCGGGCGCCCTGGGGCTGGACGACCCAGACCAGCGCCGTCTTTTCGCCCTTGGCAATGGTAAACTTGCCCTGCCCCTGCTCCGTCCACTTGCCGTCGCAGTGGTACAGCCAGGTATAGTCGTGCGCGCCGTCGGCGGCGAGCTGGTCGGCGACGACGACATAGCTGTCGCCGACGACGCACAGCCAGCGGAAAAAGCGGCTAAGCGGTTCGTAGTATTCCGCGGCGTCGCCGCGGACGGCGAAGTAGCCGGGGGAGCCGAAGAACTCGTCTATTTTGCCCATTTTCTCCTGGCCGGAGATGGGCTGGCTCCACCCCCCGCCGCGGTGAGCCATTCCCTTGCCGTCAACGAGCAGGCAGTTGTGGTTTTCCGTGGCCTTTTGTTTCTTGGGATAGCCGTCGTCGGTGGCCCATAGCTCGCCGTTGGCGAAGATCATAAAGTGCTGGGCATCGGGATGATCGTGGGCCACGTTAACCCA
>CAZMGT010000004.1:80983-101114 GCA_964565895.1 uncultured Armatimonadia bacterium | reverse complement strand
CGTCTCGCACGACGAACAAAGCCAAATCGTCGAGCTTTGCAAAAGCGGCTCGCCCAACCCGCGCTGCACGAGCAGGCACACCTGGTTGGGCATAATGTCCATGGCAAACGCCACGGGGCAGCCCGCGGTGCACTTGCTACACTGGTTGCAGCGCTCAAACGGAGTGTCCGTCAGTTGCTTTACGCGCTCGGTAAACGAAGGGTCGGGGACAAGCTCCTGCCCTTGCCTGTAAAGCTTCATTGCCGAGCCGTCTCCAGAGAAAACGCGAAAGCCACTCGCGCGCGTTTGTGATCGTTTTCACTAATTTCCCGCTTGGCAAAAAACCCCTCTCTCCGCTCCTCGCTCCCTCCCCACCATTTCCAAAAGCGCTTTCTTTTCCTCAACCGTTCCCTCCTTCGTCCACATTCATGATAGCACGGAAAGGCGCGCGGCGCGCTTGTTTTGCAAGAAATTTCTTTGCAAAATACAAAGCCCCGTCTCTCCCCCAGCCACCCTTGCGAAACTTCTCACAAGCGCCCCTAGCGCAGGGCAAACTCAAGCACCGTCGCCGAAAATCCAGGAAAAGTTCGGACAAACTCCTCCTCCGCCGGCGGCGCCTCGCCCTCCTTCACGACGATCGCCCGCGGCGTGGCCCGCGTGTTCCGCGCGCTAAGCGGAGCGGAGATAACATATGCCGCGCCCGCGCCCACCTGCGCTCCGGAAATACGCACGCGCGCGGCGATCGCTTCCGGCCCCTTGTTAAGCACTGAGATGTAAAGCCGCCCATCGCTTCGCGTGGCAACAACGTCGAGCAGGGGAATGCCTTTTCCCTGCGTGGGCGCGTCGAACGTTGCGCAGCGCACATCGCAGGCGAGCACCTTGTCCCCGTGGTGGCGATATTGCAGCTTCATCGCCTCATAAGTGGGCGTCGTCCAAATGTCGTTGCCCGCCACGCGAATGTGAATCCAGGCGTCGGTCACCGCCTGCATGGCGACGACATCGTGAAGCCGCATAAACGCATGGAGCATTGCCGTAGCGTAAAGCGCGGCGTCAATTGCGTTGGGCCGCGTCCCGTGCTGAGCCGAGGGGGCCCACTCGTTAAACGCGATCTTAATCTCCTTGCCCTGCGGGGCGTTGTCGTTAATTTGCCGGTATATCCGCCTCAGCCGCCGCTCGAAGTTCAGCGGCTGGGCCAGCAGGTCGCGCATCTCCGGGCTGCCGTAGTACATATGCAGCGCGATGTAGTCGATCCACTCCCCCGCCTCGCGCGCCAGGCGCACGTTCCACTGCTCGTTAAACATCAGCCCCGAGGCGATGATCTCGATCTTCGGGTCCTTCTCTTTCAGCGCCCGCGCAAACTGCACTACGCGCCGGGCATAGGTCGCCGCGTCGAGCTGCCCCGTTATGTGCCCGTAGCCGATTTCGTTGCCGATCTCCCACAGCTTGACGTTATACGGCTCGGGGTGGCCGTTTTCCGCGCGCTTGGCCCCCCACTCCGAATCCACTGGCCCGTTGCAATACTCCAGCCAGTTCACCGCGTCGCGCAGGGCGCGCGCTGTGGAGTTGTTTGGCTTGGGGCGCTGGCCGCCGGTATCGCCGATGTTGATGCAGATGATCGCCTGCGCCCCGATCTCCTCCTGCCAAAAGCGCAGCATCTCGTCTGTGCCGATGTTGTTCGGCTCCATATAGCAGCCCCAGGAGTAGTTGGGCACGGCGGGGCGAAAGTCGCGCGGCCCAATGCCGTCGGTCCAGTGATAGTGCTGGGCGAAGTTACCCCCGGGGATGCGTATCGTCGCTGGGGCAAGCTCCTTGAAAATGTCGCGCACTTCGCGCTTATAGCCGTGCACGGCGTCCGTAGGCATAAGCGACACCTGGTCCACCCACACCGTTCCCGCGCCTTCGACAACAATAGCCAGCGCGGCGTTGGCGTTGCTCTTCGGGGCCGTCATGCGGCAGGTATATCTCTTCCACTGCCCGGGGATGTCCGAAAATCGCTCCCTGCAGTAAACTTCGCGCCGCTCAGCGTCCGCGAGAAACGCAACCACCGCGCCCTGCAACCCCTCCTGCCTCAGCCACAGGCTCAGCTCAAGCTCCTCGCCTTCTTTAATGGCCACGCGCCGTTGGGCGATCCCCACAAGCCCTGGCTTTATCACGCGAATGCGCTGCGAGTTGGCGGGGTAGTCGCAAAAGTGGACGAGGGCCAGTTCCGGGTCGCGGGCAAACTCCGCCTGTGCTCCCTCCTCGACAATGGGCACCCACGGGTCGGACACGCCGTCTACGTTATCGTCGGGGTTTTCAAATCCGCGGCTGCGGATCTTCTCCGCCCCAAGCACGCCGTCCATGCTGTTGTAGATAATCTCGCTAAACTCCCCAAACAGCCGGGGATCGAGCGTCCCTTCCGTTTTGTCGGCGTAAACGACAATGCTCGCTTCGCCCGCGTTTTGCGCTTGCATGTTCCTCCCACCCGGCACCTGCGATAGCGCCGCGCCTAAGCACGCCGCTACAGCGACAAGCGAGAGCAAAAACCCACGCTTTGCGCTCACGCAACCGCCTCCTTTTTTTCTTGGGGCGCCCACAGGCCGCCGCGTTTCGCGCACGTTCCCACGTCGCCCTGCCCCTGCTGCGCATAACGGCCTGCTCGCTCCCGCTCTCCGGCGCTTCGCGCGCAGGTTAAAACGGCGCGCCCGCGCCGAAATCTCCGCCGACGTACTCTCCCCCGCGCCCCTGGCGGAACGTATCCGCAGCAAGGCTCGGAAACGCCCTAATGCGCAAGTTTAGCCGCGTATCGTTGCGGATCGCGTCGTGCTCCAGCGTGACCACGGCGCAGTCCGTCTCATATGTCAGCCGCGCGCGGTTTACGTCGAACCGCTGGCGAAAGCCGGAGTACCTCCCCAGCCACTCCACGTTCCACCGCCGCGAGATACGCCAGCGAAAGTCCGAGGCCACCGTGGTTAGGCTCCCCCGCCCCAGGTCGTACGATGTGCTTACGTCCCAATACCAGCGGTCGGTCTTAATCGTCCGATACTTCAGCAACAGCGTGCGCCACCGTCCGCTTTCCAAGTCATAGGCTGTCGTTGCGCTAAATTGGTTCATTGGGTTGGGCGTTTGTGTATAGCGAATGAGCAGGTCGCTAAACCGCGCGCGCGGCACGTCGTAGGTCGTGTTTAGTCCAAAATTGCGGTGCAGCGTGCGATACTCCAGACCCGCGCGCGCCGTCTCCGAGTCGCGCCGGTTGTCGAAGCGAAACGGGGTATAGCCCTGCTGGCGCTGATAGGACCAGCCCAGCGTGCTCCGCCAGTTGCTCCCCAGGGGCGTCTCCAGCACAGCGCCATAGTTGTAGTAAATCCCCGCGCCGGAGTTGCCGTATAGCCGCTGCTCAAAGCCCACCATTGGGGAAAGCCGTGAGCTGCCCAGGGCGAAATAGCGCGGCCGCCAGCGCGTGGCAATAAGCCACCTACTTTGCGCCGTGGGCCCGGGAAACTCCCGATAAAAGCCATAGACCACGTCCAGGGTAATGCTTCGCTCATCGGCCAGCCCCAGCCGCTGCAGATCCGTGCGAAAGGCAACCTCGGGGAGCTTGTCCAGCACGGCATACCCCTCATCGCCCGGGTAGCGCTCGCGGTCTAGGTCTATCCGCTCCTCGCGCAAAAATGTTACCTCGCCGAAATCCATGGGATAGCGCAGCATTGCCGTTGTCCGCAGCTCCTGGTCGATCCCCCGCTCCGCCATGTCATACTCCGTAAACCTAAGCGACGTCTCCACCACGCCGCGCGTGGCAATGCGCTGGGCAATGCGCAGGTTCGCCGTCGTGTTCGTCCGCGTGTCGATCGTCGTTGTGCTCGTCCGCGTCGCGTTAAGCGAAATCTGGTTTCGCCCCACGTTTCGGCTAAAGCTCGCCGAGGCGCGCTGGGTAAACGTTGCCGTGCCGAACGACGCTGCGTTGCGCTGCAGGCTATAGTCCAGCCCCAGCCGCGTGCTCCGGCTAATGCGGTGCTCGTAGCGAAAGTCGCCCGTTAAAAACTGCGAGCGCGTGCGATAGTCCGCGCGAAACCTTCCCGTCAACCTGCGCCCCACGCGCCAGTCCATGTCCAGGCTATAGGTGTTGCCTTGCTTTTCGGTAACCTTTGCCTCGAGCGTGGCGTGGTCGGTAACGTCGTAGGCCACGCTTGCCCAAAACCCCTCGAACTCGTTCCGCCCCACCTGCGGGGTAATATGCAGCCGGCGCGCCCGCCGCCGCGAAAAACTAAACGAGGGCGTGAGCATAATCGTCACGCCCATCACCTTCACGTGCCCCTCGGACACCTTAACCTTGTTCCCGTCCTCAAGCAGCTTGATCTCCTCGGCTTCGATCGACCAGTGATATGGGTGCGGGCGCACGCAGGTGGTCAGGCAGGCGTTGAGGATGCGCGCGGAGTGCTCGTCGCCGACGATCGTCTCCCCGTGGATGTAGATGTAGTCTACCGTCTTGTAGTCGAAAAACTCGGGCGAAAGCCGCGCCGTGGCCGAGCGGAAGATCCACACGCCCGTGTCCAGGTTAATCCACAGCCACTCCCCGCGAATCTCCTGCCCCTCGCGCAGCACGCGCACGTTGTCGAAAAACACTACCTCGTTGTTTGCCGTCTCGAGCTGGGCTTGGTTTGCGGTAATCGTCGTCTCGCCGTATTCCGCGCGGACCGGGCCGCCGAACAAAATTGCGTCGCGCTCGAGCTGAAACTGGACGCGCTCGGCCTCGATGTCGATGTAACGCAGGCCCTGTTGTGCTAAGGCCGGACCGGCGCACAGCGCGGCCAGCGCTGCGCACAGGGCGAACACGCTCTTGGCCGGCGCACAGCGGACGCCCGCGGCGTGCCGGCGCGCGCTGTGGCCCATGTGCCCGGCTCACTCTCCTCGCGCGCTGAGGTATCTCGGCCGACGCCCTCCCCGCGCGGCTCCCGGCGGCTTCCGCGCTCCTCTCCCCTGCCAAGCGCCGGCCGAACGTTGGGGCGCGTTGCGCTTCATCTCGGTATTCTCTATACGAGGGCCCGCAGCCGGTACTTCACGCGCCGCGCGTTTGTCAAGTTACCCCCGCGCTAAAGCGACTCTTCGATAATTTGGCGCAAAAGCTCCGCCGTCGCCGGCCGCGGGTTGGTCTTGACATGGCCCATGGACTTCTCCTTGCTCGCGTAGATCTCGTCAAACGCCTCGAGCGACACGCCAAACTCGCTCAGCCGCGGGCGAAAAGCGATGCGCTCCAAAAAGCGCTCTAGCGCTTCGCTCGCCCGCCGCGCGGCGTCTATCGTAGACAGGCCCGCGACCTCTGCCCCGAGGGCCTCGGCCAGCCGCGCGTATTTCTCCGGCGCGTGCTCTGCGTTGTGTCTCATCACGCTGGGCAGCACACAGGCGATCGCCGTGCCGTGGGGGATACCGAACAGCGCGCCTAGCGGGTGGGCGAGGATATGCGCCGCGCCCACGCCCGCGTTAAGCGCCATGCCCCCGAGATAGTTGGCCACCTGCATTGCCGCGCGCGCTTCGAGGTTCGCCGGCTCGGCCACGGCCACGGGAAGGTAGCGCGCGATAAGCTCCACCGCGCGCAGCCCAATGCCCTCGGTAAACGGCGTGGCGTTTAGCGAAACGTAGCTTTCGATGGCATGGCTTAGGGCGTCAATGCCCGTGTAGCGGGTGACCTCCGGGGGCACGGAGACGGTCAGCTCGGGATCCAAAATGGCCACCGCGGGGACCATTAGCGGGTCGAGCACAGCCTTTTTCACTTTCTCCCCGTGGTGAGTAAGCACGCCTACGCGGTTGGCCTCCGACCCCGTGCCCGAGGTAGTGCTTACTGCGATATACGGCAGCCCCGGCCGCTCGAACCGCCGCCGGTTAAACTGATAGTCCTCCACCGGCCCCTCGTTGGCCACAGCAATGGCGATTATCTTCGCGCAGTCCATCACCGAGCCCCCGCCCAAACCAATGACCACGTCGCACCCCGCCTCGCGACACACCTCCCGCCCGCGCTCGCACGTCTCCACCGAGGGGTCGGGCTCGATCCCCTCAAACAGCGTCACCCGCACCCCCGCCTGGGCCAGGCTATGCTGGGCCTTCTCCAGCGTCCCCGTCCGCTTAACCGATCCTCCGCCGATACAGAGCAGGGCGTGCTTGCCATGCTCTGCGGCAAGCTCACCCAGCCGCACCACCGCCCCCGGGCCGGAGACCGTTCGCCGGGGCAGAGTTATGTCGAACTCGGTAACCATCTCCGCTCCCTCCCCTGGGCGCGCAGCGCTAGCGCTCTTCGAGCCAATGCTGGATCCGCTCCGCTACCGCCTGCCGGGTAAAGCCGAACTTCTCTTGCAGCACGCGGTAGGGCGCCGAGGCGCCGAACCGCTCCACGCAAATATAAAGCCCCTCCGGCCCGCCATAGCGCTCCCATCCCTGGCGCACGCCGGCTTCGATGACCACTCGGCGCGCGCAGGTTGGGGGAAGGACGCGCTCGCGATACTCCCTCGGCTGCTCCTCAAACAGCTCCCAGCAGGGCATGCTCACCACGCGCACGGCGCGGCCCTCTGCGCTAAGCTCCTCCGCGGCCTCGAGCGCCAGCCCCACCTCGCTCCCCGAGGCGATGATCACCACCTCCGGCTCGCCCGGGCACTCGCGCAACACGTATCCCCCGCGCAAAACGCCCCGTGCCTCGCCCAGCTCGCGGCGGTCGAGCACGGGGCACTTCTGCCGCGTAAGCAAAATCGCCGAGGGCCCGTTGCGCCGCTGCAAAGCCGCGGCCCATGCCGCAGCCACCTCCGGCCCGTCCGCCGGGCGAAAGACAAACAGGTTGGGAATCGCTCGCAGCGTCGCCGCTTGCTCCACCGGTTGGTGCGTGGGGCCGTCCTCGCCCACGAAAATGCTGTCGTGGGTAAATACAAATATCGCCTGAATGCCCATCATCGCCGCCAAGCGCAGCGCCGGGCGCATGTAGTCCGCGAACACCAAAAACGTCGCCCCGTAGGGGATAAAGCTCCCGTAAAGCGCCATCCCGTTAACAATCGCCCCCATGGCGTGCTCGCGCACGCCAAAGTGAATGTTTCGCCCGGAGAACTCCCCCGGAGCGACCTCTCCTCCGCCGGCGATCGTCGTCTTCGTCGAGGGCGCAAGGTCCGCCGCTCCCCCACACAGCGCGGGGACGAGCTCCGCGGCCTTTTGCAAAACCATGCCGGAAAGGTTGCGCGTGGCGTCCTCCGCCGCGGGCGCGCTGTCAAGCAGAAGCTCAACGATGTCCTCGGGCACGCGCCGCTCGAGCAGCGCATCCCAAAGCTGCGCTTCGCGCGGAAACTTCTCGCGATACTCGGCGAGCATCGCCTGCCACGCGCGATACTCCTCCTCCAGCTCCGCCCGCCGCTGGGCAAACAGCTCGCGCACCTTTTGGGGGACGAAAAACTCCTCCTCCGTGGGCCAGCCGAACCTCTCCTTCATCGCGCGCACCTCGTCCTCGCCCAGCGGCGCGCCATGCGCTTGCGCCTTGTCCTGCATCGTTGGCGCGCCCCAGGCAATGTGCGTCCGCGCAATAATCAGGCTCGGCCGCTCCTCCTCGGCAATTGCCGCGGCGATCGCCTCCTCCGCGGCCTTCCGGTCGTGTCCGTCGATCGTCTGCACGTGCCAGCCATAGGCGGCGAAGCGCTGGGCCACGTCCTCGGAGAACGTCAGCTCCGTGCTCCCCTCGATGGTTATTCGGTTGTCGTCGTAGATGTAAATCAGGTTGCCCAGGCGCAAATGCCCGGCAAGCGAAGCCGCCTCGCAGGCAACGCCCTCCATAATGTCCCCGTCGCTGACGATCGCAAACACGCGGTGGTCGATCAGCGCAAACCCGGGCTTGTTCACCCGCGCGGCAAGCATTTTCGCAGCCAGGGCCATCCCCACACCGTTGGCAAACCCCTGCCCCAGGGGGCCGGTGGTCGTCTCGATCCCCGGCGCTGTGCCATATTCGGGGTGGCCCGGAGTCTTGCTCCCCCACTGGCGGAAGTTCTTTAGCTCCTCCAGCGAAAGCTCAAAGCCCGCCAAATGGAGCAGGCCATACAGCAGCGTCGACCCGTGCCCCGCGGAGAGCACGAAGCGATCTCTGTTCGGCCAGCGCGGGTCGGCGGGGTTATAGCGGAGAAACTTCGCCCACAGGACAAACGCATAGTCCGCTGCGCCCAGGGGCATCCCGGGGTGGCCGGAGTTCGCCCGCTGGATGGCGTCTGCGGCAAGCATGCGCAAAGTGAGCACCGCTTTGTCGGCAAGCTTTGAGGTTACGTCGATCACGGCGTCACCTCCCCATGGCGCCCAAGCAGCTTGTCGTATTCCCTGCCGCCTGGGCCATCCCTGCCCTGCTTCCCTGCGCGCGGGCCTCGCTTGTGCGGCAAGGAATGAGCGTTGCCTCGGGCGAAGCCGCTTCGTGCCGCCTGTCGCACGGGAAAGGGTGAACGTCTGCCATGCGCTTTTGGCCCGCGCTTTTCGTGGCTGCGCTTGCTGCTCTGTTTGCTCTGGCCCAGGCTTTCGCCGAGCAGGGCTACGTCATCGTCGAGGCAAAGCGCAAGCCCTCCGACGCCGCCTGGCGCGAGTATAAGACCGTTCTGCTGGAGCACATCGCCGGCTATCGCCTGCGCGAGGAGGTTCCCCTAAGCCGTTTCGGTGGCTGGCGCGAGCGGCGCGTTAAGTCCACGGGCTTTTTCCGCACGGAGAAGGTCGGCGGCACGTGGTGGCTCGTTGATCCGGAGGGCTGCTTGTTTTTCAGCGTGGGCGTGTGCTCCGTAAACATAAACCCCACCGCTCGCGGCCGCGCGGCGCTTGCGCAAAAGTTCGGCGGCTTTACCAACTGGGCCAAGAGCACGAGCGACCTCCTCTGGCGCCTGGGATTTAACACCCTTGGCTGTTGGTCCGACTGGGAGGCTTTTCGCACGCTCGCCCGGCCCATGCCCTACACCACGCAGCTTAACTTCATGAGCACCTTCGGCAAGCAACTGGGCCGCACATTTCAGCTCCCCGGCCACGCGGGCTATCCGAAAAGTTGCATTTTGGTCTTTCACCCGGGCTTTGCGCGGTTTTGCGAGGAGCACGCGGCAAAGCTGCTCGCTTCAACGCGCGACGATCCGTTTCTCCTCGGCCACTTCTCGGACAACGAAATGCCCCTCCCCCGCGACGCGCTCGATCGCTTCATGAGCCTGGACCACTCCGACCCGGGCTACGTCGCCGCCGCCAACTGGGTGAGGGAGCACAACGTGAGAAAAGGCCCGCAAGGGTTCGCCGCCGAGGCGCGCGAGGCGTTTTTGCAATATCTCGTGGCCACCTACTACCGCATTGTCAGCGCTGCGATAAAAAAGGCCGACCCAAACCACCTTTACCTGGGCAGCAGGTTTCACGGGAGCGACTTGCGCCAGGCTGCGGTATTTCGCGGCTGCGCGCCGTATATCGATGTCGTCGCTGTCAATTACTACCACGCTTGGACGCCGGACGCCCAGCTCATGGACTCCTGGCTCGCCTGGGCGCAAAAGCCGTTTTTAATCACCGAGTGGTACGCCAAGGGCATGGACAGCGGCATGCCCAACAACACCGGCGCGGGCTGGGTCGTGAAAACGCAGGCCGACCGCGGCCGGTTTTACCAAAACTTTGCCCTCGGCTTGCTCGCCCACCCCGGCTGCGTGGGCTGGCACTGGTTTAAGTATATGGACAACGACCCCACAAACAAAGCGGCCGACCCCTCAAACCGCGACTCAAACAAGGGCATCGTGAGCAACACCTACGACCTCTACCAGCCCCTCGCCCAAGCCATGGAGCAGCTTAACAGCCAGGTTTACCCCCTGCGCCAGTTCCTGCTCGCGCGCAAGCCCTAGCGCCGGGCAAGGTAACCTTGCCTTCCGCGCCGAACTGTCCCCCACCAAACTTTGCCCTGCGCTCTGGAGGGTGTGGCCCATGAAGTTCGCTGTGTGCAGCGAGATGTTCCAGGGAAAGTCCGTTGCCGAGGTAATCGAAATCGCCGCCCGCCTGGGCTACGACGGTGTGGAGCTCGCCCCGTTTACGTTCTGCGAGTCCGTAACCGAAGTCTCCGCAGAGGAGCGGGCCAAAATGCGCAAGCGCGCCGCCGATGCCGGCGTTGAGTTAATGGGCCTGCACTGGCTGCTCGTTAAGCCGGAGGGCCTGCACATCAACAGCCCGGACGCCGACCTGCGGCGCAAAACGGCGGAGTATCTCGGCGAGCTCGCCCGTTTTTGCCGCGACATCGGCGGCTACCATATGGTCTTCGGCAGCCCCAAGCAGCGCTACGTCGCCCCGGGGGTGAGCTATGAGCAGGCGTGGGCCTGGGCGGTGGAGACCATCCGCCGCGCGGGCGAGGAATGCCACGAGGCCGGCGTTATCCTAGGCATGGAGCCCCTCGCCCGCGACACGGCCGACTTTTTAAACCGCGCCGAGGAAGTCCGCCGCTTTGTGCGCGAGGTAGATGTCCCGAGCGTCAAAGTCGCGCTGGACTGCGTGGCCATGTACGACGAGGAAAAGCCCATCCCCCAGATCATTCGCGAAACAAAAGACCTGATCAGCCACCTCCACGTCAACGACTCGAACAAGCGCGAGCCGGGTAGCGGGAAGATCGACTTCGTGGCCATCGGCAACGTCCTGCGCGAAATCGGCTACGACAAATATGCTTCGTTTGAGCCGTTTGAGTATGACGAAGACCCCGAAGCCCAAGCGGCGCGGGCGCTGGCGCACGTGAAAAAGTGCTTCGGCGCCCAATAGCGGGCAACTGCGGCGCAACGCTGGCCCCGCCGTGTGTCCAAAACGATGGTGAGCGCAATGACCAAGCGCTGTTTCGCCGCCTCGCTCGTCGCTCTTCTCGCCTGTGCTGCGCTGTCTGCGCACGGGCAACTGGTTAGCCTGCGCAAGCAGCTCTCCTATAACCAGCAGTTGGCCAAGGTACGCGACGCCGAGCACCGCATCCGCAGCTTCGTCCGCGAGCAGCGCAAGCTCAGCGAGGCGCAACTGGCTAACGTGGCCATCGCCCAGCTTTGCGTGGAGCAGGCGCGCCTGTTTTTGGACAACACCTGGATGGCTTGGTATCACGGCGAGGACTATCCCGCCCGTCGCCTGGAGGAGCTCGACCGCGCCCTTGCCCGCGCCCGCGCTAACGAACCTCCGCCTATCGTCCCTGGGGTAAACGAGCTTGCCTATTTCTCGCCCCTCGATGGCTCGTGCCAGCCCTACCATCTGCTCGTTCCCGACAGCTACGACGGCACAAAGCCCACCCCGGTGATCTTTTTCCTCCACGGCTACGACCCCGCGGTGTCCAAAATCTACCCCTGGGTCCCTGGCGAGTACATGCTCGACGCCCTAAACAAAGTGGGCATGATTATGGCCATCCCCTACGGCCGGAAAAACACCGACTTCCTCGGCCCCGGCGAGTGCGACGTCCTCGATGTCCTCGCCCAGGTTCGCCGCTGGGTTAACGTAGACGAACAGCGGCTTTATCTCATGGGCGTCTCCGCCGGCGGCTCCGGGGTGTGGACCATGGCCACCCATTATCCCGGCTTGTTTGCGGCAATACTTCCCATGTGCGGGCGAACGAACTATTACCTGTGGAAAGAGCTTACCCCGCAGTCGCTTCCCACGCCCGAGCGCCTGCGCATCTCCACAAACAACCCCATCGAGATGCCCGAGAACCTGCGCGGCACGCCCGTGGTCATCTACCACGGCGAGGAGGACCCTGCGATCAAGCCCGACCATTCGCGCCAAATGGCCGAGAAGCTCAAGCCTCTGGGCAACTGCACCCTGCACATGGTCCCCGGCGAAGGCCATCGCGTGTGGGAGACGGTCCTCGCCGACGACCCCGTGCCGTTTAAGGAAATCCTCGCCTTTCGGCGCAACCCTCTGCCCAAGCGCGTAACGTTTAAGAGCTTTTCGCCCAAGTACAACCGCGCGCATTGGGTCCGCGTGCTGCGCATTGTGGAGTTTGGCAAGCCGTTTACCGTTGACGCGGAGATCGTCGCCCCAGGCCAGGTGCGCGTCAGGTGCACCAACGTTGCCCAGCTCGCCCTCGATCTTCCTTCACTTGAGCGCGGCAAGCAGTGGCAAGTGGAGGGTCTGCCCGAGCCTCCCCCGCCGCGCGAACAGGAGAAAACCCCCGCCGTTTGCGGCCCTGTGGAAAACGCCTATTGCGCCCCGTTTGCCATGGTCCTCCCCACCCACGGGACGAGCGACGAACTCGACAAAGATCGCGAGCTGGCTACCTATAACGTCGACCACTGGTTCCGCTTTACCGATGGCATGCCGCGCACGTTCGCCGATAGCAGCATGACCGACTTTCTCCTTAAGCGCTATAACATCATCGCCTTCGGCAGCCCGCGGACAAACAGCGTTATCGCCAAGGCCGCGCACGGGCTGCCCGTTGCCTTCTTAAGCAACGGGTTTGAGTTTATGGGCAGAACATTCGTCGGCGAAAACGTCGGCCTGGTTATGGTCTATCCCAACCCGCTCGCCCCCAACCGCCTGCTGTGCATTCACAGCGGGGCCATTTGGGGCCGCGGGCTTGAGCTTAACCACCGCCTCGACGCCATCGCCGACTTGGTCATCTTTCGCGCGGGCAAAAGCTCGTGGGAGCCGGACGAGATCCTCTGCTCGGCATATTTCGACGTCGCCTGGCGGCCCGACCCAAAGCTAACCTACTTCGCCCCCTAGCTGCGCTCGGTCAGGCAGGCGCCGCTGGCCTGCCCAGCGAAGTGAACCCCGCCATGGCCGCCCGCCGCTCGCTTTGGGACGAGGAGAACGTCCTGCGCACCGTCGCCTCGGCCTCGGTTTGCGGCACAGTGCACGCTCTTAGCCAGTGGACCCCCCGCGGGACACGCGCTGTGCTGTTTTCTGTGGGCGGGCGGAGTATCGATCCCCTCGGGGCGCTCGCTGCGCGCATGTGGCGGGCCGAAGTTGCCGTCCAGCGCCTGTTTGCCCTCGTCCTCCTTTCCGCACACGGCCCGGGGCTGTGGCTCAGGAGGCCCCGGCAGCCGGCGATCTTCCACCTCAGCCTCGCCGACGGCCGCCTGCGCCAGCTTGCCCGCCGCCACACCATCGTTTTTCCGTTTCCCACGCGCGAGGAGACGATCGGCGTGCGTGTGCTTGCCTTTCCTCCCTGGTGGCGGGTGTTTAGCCCCTGGCTGAACGGGATCGAGTGGTACGACTCCTCGGGCCGCGTGGTCGAGCGCTTCCATCTCGCGCGGCTGCGCGACGCCGACTTCCCCCTCCCTGCGGAGCGCGTTCCCGAAGTCGCCGTTGCCGACGGCCTTCGGCCAGGCACAGCGTTGGTCTGGGACCCTTTGCGCGAGGGGTTTGTCGAGGTCGGCCGCGACTTCATACGTACCTACTGGACGCGGCCCATCGCCGAAATCGCCCCGTGGCGCGAGCCTCCGCGCGCCGCTGCGATAACCTTCGACAACCTTATCTGGCGCGTTGAGCTGTTGCACATCGGCGACGAGGTGCGTGCCAAGGTGCTCGCTGTCCATCGCGGCGAAGGGGTGTTCTGGAGCGCAGACGGCGCGGCAATTTGCTGGCGCACGCGGCTTTCCGACAACCGCTTGGCCCTCTGCCGCTACGAGCTAGCTGGGGCGAGGCTAACCACTGTAGCCCTTGACAAGAGCATTGCCTGCGCTCAGCCCGCGCCTAAGGGCAACATCGTCGCTCTCGCCGGCGAGCGCGTTGTGCTTCTCTTCCCCGAGGGCAGCGAAATTTGCTCCGTCCCCTTGCCCGAGCTGTGGCAAAACGCGCGCTGGCAGGCGGCAATTTAGCCCCAAGCGCCGCGGAAAACCCAAGCTCTTGCCCTACTGCCCCAAATCGTCGCCCGTCTGTTGGCCGGTGGCTGCCTCCTCGGCGTCCACGACGCCCCAGCCGGTATACGCGTCCCGCCCGCTTGGTGGAACGTCGTCGGCCGTCGCGGCAAGGTCGGCGGCAAGGTTTAGCGCCAGCGTCCCCGCGACATGCGGCGTTGCCGCGCTCGTTCCGCTCTCCGTGGCATAGCCTCCCCGGCGCCATGTGGAACGTATGTCAGCCCCCGGCGCGGCAAGGAACACCTCCGGCCCAAAGCTGCTCCAGCTCGGCCGCGCGTCGCCCATGTCCGTCGCGGCCACGGCGATTACCGAATCATAAGCGGCGGGATAATCCACCTCTGCGCCGTCGTTTCCCGCGGCGGCGACGAGCAGCACCCCCGCCGCGCGCGCCGCTGCGCACGCCTCGCACAGCGCCTCAACGTCGCTGTCCGTCCCCAAGCTCATGTTCGCTATCTCAACGCCGGTGTCCGCGCACCACCCCAAGGCGTCGATTACGTCGCTGACATAGCCCGACCCGCTGCGGTCGAGGACCTTCACCGCCCACAGCCTTGCCTCAGGGGCCACGCCCACCACGCCGATGTCGTTGTTCTGCGCGGCGATTATTCCTGCGACATATGTCCCGTGCCCGTTGTCGTCGTCCCACTTGTCGGCATCCGGCGGCTTGCGCGGCGACTTCGCGACAAAGTTAACCCCGCCGGCGATGTTTGCCGCCAGGTCGGGGTGGTCTTTGTCGATGCCCGTGTCCACAACAGCAACGTCAACCCCAGCGCCGGTATATCCCGCGCTCCAGGCAAACTCCGCGTCGATCCTGTCCACGCCCCAGGGCAGCGTCTGCGCGGGCTGGCTCGGCTTGGGCTTGCCGCCGGCATGTGGCGGCTTGCCCTTAAGCGCGCACACGGTGGCGTCGGGCTCCACGCTCCTTACCTCGGGCCGCGCTGCTAGCTGCGCCCGCGCCGTTGGCGGAAGCAGAACCACTGCCCCGTTAACCAGCCGCAGATGCTTTAGCGGCTGCCCGCCAAATGCTTCGAGCAACGCCGCCTGTGCCGGCTCGTTGGCAAACTGTTTGTCGAAGACAACGATCCACCGCCCCGCGCCTTGCCCCTGTGCTGCGGCGCCCGCCCTCTCCTGCCCCGCTTCCTCCGGTCGCGTCCCGCAGGCGACGAGCAACAGGGCGGCCATCCCCAGCAAAAATGCCAATAAACAGCTCCTGCTATGCATTACATTGTCCCTCCTCGGCCCGCTCGACGCTCCACGCGCACGGCCACCGTACACTCTGGCAGGGAAACGGTCAATGAATTAATTTGTCGCGCCGCTTGGGTTCAGGGGAGCGGCTTGCGCTTTGGTGGAAGGTTCTGCTTGGCGGTTTTTCGAAAAGCGTCGCCGTGGCTGCTGTGTCGCCTTTGCACAGCAGGGCATTTTGGGAAAACAAAGAAAGCGGTCGCTGTCTTCCATGCTTGGTCTGCAATGCTCCTGCCGTTGTTTCCGCCTAGGGCGGGTTTTCGCTTGCCTTGCTCTTCTGCTGTCGTTCTTTTGTTGCTTCTCTCGCGCCCGCTGCGCCGAACCTCCGCTGCTTACGCTAAAGCCTCCTTCCCCGCCCGCTCCGCGCCCGTCGCTCGCCGAAAAGCTCGCCCGCGGCGACGAGGTAACCATTGTCTTTTTCGGTGACTCGGTTACCTTCGGCATCGGCGTCGAGCGCCCGGACGTGGACGCCTTTCCCGCGCTTGTTACCCGTGCGCTTAGGCTGCGCTTTCCGCAGGCAAACATTCGCTCCTACGTATGCGCCGATCCCGCCGCGGCCGCGTGGTGGGGGCTAACGTTCCTGAAAAGCCACGTGCTCAGCAAAAACCCCGACCTTGTCGTCGTCCAGTTCGGGGGAAACGATGCCGCCCAACCGCCTCAGCAGCGCCCGGTGGCCGCGTTTGAGGAGGACATCGCCCAAATCCTCTGGCAAATACAGCGCGCCGGCGCCCAAGCCATTTTGTGCATTCCCCCGTATGAGCTGAAAGACGCCCCCCGCGAAAACCGGTTTATCGACGCCCTCCGTCGCTGCGCCGTCGCCGCCGATGTCCCCCTCGCCGACTTTAACACCGCCCTGCGCACCAAGGAGCACGACTGGCGCGGCTTCTTTCCCCTCAACAACTGGGGCCACCCCAACTGGTATGGCCACCTGCAAATGGCCAAGGAGCTCTGGCTCGCCCTCGACGAGCTGCTTCCCGCCCAATGCTCCGTATCCGTCTCCGTGCGCCAGCGCGTGGCCATCGTTCCCGGGGAGACAACGGTCTATCTTCCCGTGTCCATCAGCGCCACGAAGGCCGGCGAGGCGACCCTCTGGCTTTCTTTGGACGGCCAACAGTTCACGCAAACGGTGGAGGTCGCCGAGCCTAGCAGCGCCGTGCTCCTCACGTTTCCCATCGCCCTGTCCGAGGGGTTGCTGCGCGAGCGGCACTCGCTGGAGTTTCGCGTGTTCGCCGCGGCGAAGGTCCACGGTGCGTTGGGGTTTACCAATTGCCGGATAACCGTTACGCCTGTGGTCCCCTGTCGCGCGGGCCCCGCGCCCTCGCGCCCCAGCCCGCGCACTGTCGCCCGCCACGGCGGCACGTTGGGCGAGGAGTGCCTGTGCCAAGGGGCGGCGCACTGGCAGGGGCCGGACGATTGCAGCGCGCAGTTCGCCGCGTTTTTCGACGGCGAGCAGGTCCAGCTCACCATTCTCGTTAAAGACGATATGCTTACCCTGGGCCGGGGCAAGTGGCTCGCCGACAACGACTGCGTAGAGCTCATGCTCGACCTAAACCCCGACCAAAAGCGCGGCCTGCCCTATCACACAAAGCGCACAATGGTCCTTCTCGTCGCCCCGCCGGCGCTTGCCGGCGGGTTCCCCGCTGTCGCTACCCTAAATCGGTTCTCCGCCGCGCGCTACTTTCGCGCAGAGTCGCTGTATTATCCCAAGGGCTATGGCCTGCGCATCTCCCTGCCCCTGTTCGCCCTCGGCCTCGCCGAGGGGCAGCAGCGCATCGGGTTTGACATCGTCATCGACGACGCCGACGGTACCTCGTGGCGCCAGACGCAGCTTGCCTGGAGCGGCTCATGCAGGGGCGCGACATCCGCCGCTCGCTATCCTGTGCTCAGCTTCAACCCCGAGGACAGCGCGGGCCTCGTCCAGCTCACCATCCGCTAGCCCCGGCGCTCTGCTCTTCGCCTGCGGCAAAACCCCTGTCCCGGCCAAAGGTCTTATTTGCAGCAGACGCGTTCTCTTGCACCCGTCCGAGCGCCCGCCACAACCAGGGCGCGCAGGGAAAAGGCGGGGCACTTGCCTATGAGAGTCGCGGAACTTATCGCGCTTGCCATATATGCCGCGCTGGTAGTGGGCCTCGCCGGCTGCCGCCGCGAGCCGGAGCACCCCTCCACGCCCTCTCCCCCTCCCACGCCCCGGCCAAAGCGCGTGTACCTCCGCCCGTTCCCCGACCCCGACCATACCCAGCACTACCGCTGGCGCGACATCCTCGACAACCCGTATAGCGAGCGGTTCAGGCAGACCACGCCCTATCGCGAGGGATGCGCGTGGCATGAGCTTTCCGGGGGCGAAACGCTTTCCGGCTGGCTGCACGTCCGCGGGCTAAAGCCAAACTTCGCCTATCAGGTTAAGCTCGAGGGCCGGCCCACCTGCCCCTATCCCTGGCCCAAAAATGCCCTGCGCGACCCGCGCAACTGGGCCAACGTTCAGCTTGGCAAGCTCGGCCGCTGGTGGTGCGATACCTGCCGCTGGAATGTCGCCGACGCGGAGCTTAAAAACCACCGCGGGCATATGATCTACGGCTATGTGCTCTTCGATTACTTCGTTACCGATGGCCTGGGGAACGCCGATGTTAAGCTAAGCTTCGACTCTAGCTTTCACGTCGTCTGGCGTTTCGACCAGAGGCCCAGAGGCGACCGCGACGGCGACATCCGCCCCTATCTCGTGCAGTCGGCGCGAGACGAGCGCACGGGCGAGATCTATGCCTACAGCAGCCAAGTTAGGCCGGCGGTGGTCCCGCTTTATGCGGAATGGGAGCCCGGGCGGCCGGTTCCCGGGCAGGCCAAGCTGCCCCCGGGCGAATACCGGTGCGCGCTCCTGCTTACCGAGGAGAGCCTGCACAACGCCCCGCCGGAGCTGGCCGAAGCTTTCCCTACCGCGCGGACAAACTTCCCCGACGGCGGCTTTTGGGCACATTGCCTCGTTGACGACAACCTAAAGTTTCAAGTTTTGCGCGAAAATTGAACAAAAGCTCCTCGTGTGCGTCGGTTACGTAGCAACATGGGCGGTTTCACGAGAAATGGTTAAAACCTTTTAAGCTTTTTCCTGGGTTTTCACGATTTCCTGAAGGAGCGGTAATCCGCGGGTTGAAGCCCCTAAGCAACTCTGCGGCGGAAGGGAGGGGGCGTGCCTAATCTTGCCGCGCCGGATATTGTCGAAGGGAGGCAGGTGCATAGTGCAGGTAAAGCGCGGGTTTACGCTTATTGAGCTTCTGGTCGTGATCGCGATAATCGCGATCCTCGCGGCCATTCTTTTCCCTGTATTCGCCAAAGCGCGGGAGAAAGCGCGCTCGACCCAGTGCTTAAGCAACCTGCGCCAGCTCGCCACGGCGATGATCCAGTATACCGAGGACTGGGGCGGAGTGACGCCGGATAACGACATCCCCCAAAGCCAGGCTCCACCCGGCTGGCCCGCCAACGGCACGATTACCGACCACGACGGCTGGCCCGTGCACATCTGGCCCTACGTCAAGAACATCGGCATCTTCGACTGCCCCACTAGTCCCGACTACGCGAACAAAAATCCGGTTAACGATTACGACGGAAACTACGGCTGGGCCGAGGAGTCCTGCGACGACACGAAAGATCGCTTGGACAGCGACCTCGCTCCCGCGGCGCAGGCGTTTCTCATCGCTGACTGCGGCGACGGGTGCTTCGACAAGGATGACGACCTTGGCGCCATGCTCAAGAGCGACGGCGACAGCCGCAAGACCAACGGCGAGAACCTCGACCGCCACAACGGCGGGACGAACATGGCCTTCCGCGACGGCCACGCCAAGTGGATCTCCCGCGGCCAGCTCCTCCAGGGTTGGCATCGCTATGAGGCGCCTTGGTTCGTCAAGTGGGACAACGAAGTTCAGCCGGATCCCGCTGACGTGTTCCCGGGCAGGACGATTTAAGGAGCGCTTGTCGTAGTTTCCCTCTTGCGGCCAGGCCCCTGTGGGGGCCTGGTCTTTTTTCTCGCCCACAGCCGGCAAAAAAGAATGGCCCCGCGCGCCTGCGGGGCCGAACGCCTCTTCGCTTAGGCCGCGCTAGACGGGCTTGGCCGTCTCCGTTTTCGGATCAAACTCCCACGCCCGGCCGTCCATATACGAGTGCACGCCCATATGCAGCGCGGTCATCACGTAATAGCCCAAGACCTCGTTGCTCCGCGGCTTCTCGCGCGACTTAACGCACTGTAAGAAGTCCAGCCAGTGGTCGAGCACCGAGCCCGCGCGTGTGCGCTTGATCTCCTCCGGCTTTTGCCTCCCGACAACCATGCGCTGGCCGGTGATTATCGCCCCGGGGCCGGTAAAGTCCACCGTTGCCCGATAGCCGCGGATGCGCATGGGCAGCCCCGTGTCGTTGGCCAAGCTGGCCACGAGCAAGACCGATGGCCCGCCCTCATACTCCAAGCACAGGGTAAACACATCGGGCACTTCCCAGCGCTTGTCCGCGTAATGATACAGCCCGCCCGAGGCTACCGCGCGCCGGGGAAACTTCAGCCCCATCGTATACACCAGCGGCGTGAGAATGTGCGGGAAAAAGTCCGTGCACAGCCCGCCGGAGTAGTCCCAAAAGCAGCGAAACGCCAAAAACCGCCCCACGTCAAACGGCACCTTGGGCGCCGGCCCGAGAAACATCTCCCAGTCCAGCGTCTCCCCAGGCTTTACGTTGGGGTCCTTCGCCGTCGGATCGTAGAGCCGATAGTAGCGGTTGCGCATGTCGCTTGCCTGGGCGTGGATAAGCTGGCCGATCGCTCCTGCCCTTATCCGCTCGGCCACTTGGTCCCAAATGCTGTCCGACATCCCCTGCGTGCCCACTTGCATCACGCGCTTGTTGCGGGCAATGGCTTTGACGACCTCCTGCGGCTCGCGCAGGTCGCGCCAGTGCGTCATCGGCTTCTCGCAGTAAACATCCTTGCCCGCGTCGGCGGCGTCAATGGTCATCCGCGCGTGCCAGTGGTCGGGGGTAGCGATGCACACTGCGTCTACGTCCTTCTGCTCGAGCAACTTGCGATAATCGCCATATATCTTCGCCCCGGTCTTCTGCGCAGCGGCTTCCGCCCGCGGCTTGTAGAC
>CAZMGT010000004.1:47832-80973 GCA_964565895.1 uncultured Armatimonadia bacterium | reverse complement strand
TATCCACAGGGTGCCCCTCTTCCTTTAGCCGCAGGAGCAGGTTCACGTGCCCGCCGCCTCTTCCCCCAACGCCGATTACCCCAACGCCGATGCGCTCGTTAGCTCCTTGTGTCCGTGCCGCTTGGGCAGCGAGCAACGTTATCCCCGTAGCCAGCGCCGTAGACTTAGCCAAAAACTCTCGCCTGCTCACGCGCTTGCCCTTGTTCATTTCCGCAAGCCTCCCGCGAAAAAGCCTTTGCCCTCTGTATGCTTCGTTCGGCGGTGCCCTGCCCCCTGCGCTCCGTTTTAGGCTACCGCCGGGGCAAGCGGCGCCGGCGCCGGGGCAAACTCCCCGACCGTCTCCTGCGCCGCGGCCCACAGATAAAGACACGTGTAAAACGCCGTGCGCACATATGTGGTAAATGCCGTTGCCGTAATAAACGCCGTCCCTCCGCCGGCGACTGCTAAAACAAGCCCCGCGATGCCCCCGATCTGAAACAGCAGATATCCCACGGCGACGGCCCCCAAGGCCACGACAAACGTGAGCAGCCCGCCAAGCAGCCCCACGGCAACTTCGCCCACGACAACCCCAACGATGCTCCGCCGGTGCAGTTGCGTCGCTCGCTTAACGGCGTTGCCCAGCGAGGTATCCTCGAGAATGATAATCGGCAAAATGAGATACGTAGCCACGGTCCAAATCCTGTCCAGAGCGTCCGCGGCAATGTCTCCCAGCCCCCGCCCGCGCCTGCTGCGCAGCGCCCCGATGGCCAGGCGCACGATAAGCGAAACCACGGCCAGGGAGAAGATGGCCCAAAAGTTCTTCCGCGCGTCGCGCCACGCCTCGCCCAGCGTCGCGTCGCGCCCCGAAAGAAACACGTCCACCATATTTACGGTCATCGCCGCGAAAAAGTAGTTCACCAGCAAAACGCAAAACGTAACCACAAGCCCCATCCCCGTGACGATGTACTTCTCCACCGTCTCCTTAGTCGCGCTTTCCTCCAAAAACCAGTGGCGCAGGCTGGGGACAAGCAAAATTACGCCCAGCGCTAGGCCTACGATCACCAAGTTGGTCGCCATGGCGAAAAGGGAGGGCAGGATAAGGTCCTTGTCGCGGAAGCACATAGAGATGCTCTGCACGAAAAACCGCCACGCCCGGGCAATGCCTTCGAGCAGCCCGCCCCCTCCGCGGTAGGTGGTCACATCCGGGGCAAACGCGCCCGGGCGCGCCAGGTAGCCCGTCGCTGGGCCGGGCGCGGGCCGGGGCTCCCCCGGAGGCTGCGGAGCAAGTGGGCTGCGCTCCGCGGGCCAAGGCTGCTCCGGCGCCAGCGGGCTGCGCTCGATCTCCGCCGCCGGCCCCTCCTCCGTCCGTAGCTCTGCCCCGCAATGCAGGCAAACGTTATCCGTGACAAAAACCTCCGCCCCGCACCGGGGGCACGTTGTGCGCTCCTCGGCCATCGTCCTCCCCCCTCCCGCTCCCTGCCCTTCGTTTCCGCCCCCTTCTCCCCCACATGGCTCTCTCCTTCCTCTCCCCAAGCGGCCCCAAGCCGGCCGGAAGGACGTTCTGCGCCCGCTGGCGAAGCGAATCTCAGCCTCTTCCTGGAGGCGGCTGCGGTGAAGCGCCTGCTGGTCATCGACGCCTTGAACCTGATGTATCGCGCGTTCTTCGCCCTCCCCTATCTCTCCAACTCCCAGGGCCAGCCGACCAACGCCATCCACGGGTTTACGCAAATGCTCCTCAGCCTCATCGACGAGTTTCAGCCCGACGCCGTGGCCATCGCCTGGGACGCCCCTGGCCCCTCGTTTCGCCACGAGCAATATCCCGAATACAAAGCCACCCGCCCGCCCATGCCCGACGACCTAAAAAGCCAAATCCCCCTCGTGCGCGAGATCGCCAGCGCGTTTAACATTCCCATCGTCGAGCGCGAGGGGTTCGAGGCCGACGACATCATGGGCACGCTCGCCGAGATGGCCCGCCGCGAAAACGTGGAGACAATCCTCGCCACCGGCGACAGAGACGCGTTTCAGCTCGTTGACGACCACGTCCTCATCTGCACGCAAGACCGCAGCTTGCGCAAGAACATTGTTCTCGACCGCCGCGGCGTGGAGGAGCGCCTGGGCGTTCCTCCGGAGAAGGTCGTGGACTTTAAGGCTCTCGTGGGCGACCCTTCGGACAACATCCCCGGGGTCCCTGGCGTGGGCCCAAAGCGCGCCGCGGAGCTGCTCCAGAAGTTCGGCGACGCGGAGAAGGTCCTCGCTGCGGCGGGGGAGATCCCGCAGAAGAAGCTGCGCGAGGCGTTGCTTGCCTCTGCGGACAAGGTGCGCTTGGGGCGCGAGCTTTCGCGCATCGTGCGCAACGTCCCCCTCGGCCTCTCCCTCGGCGACCTCGCCCGCAAGCCCCCGGACGAAAAGCGCCTGCTTGAGCTGTTTAACACGCTTGAGCTAAAAACGCTGCTTAAGCGCGTGCTCGGTGAGCGCCCACCGGCCCCCTCCGATGTCAAGTGGCGAAAGATCGAGTCCGAGGCCGAGGCCCATCGCGCGGCTTCTGCTGCGCGGCGCAAGGGGCGGTGCGCGCTCTATCTCGCCCGCGCGCGGAACAAGCTTTTAGGCATCGCCCTTGCCGCGGGGGCCGAGGGCGCGTGGTATCTCCCCCTCGCCGAGGAGGATGAGCCCAGCTTGTTCGAGGCGGAAACGCCGGTAGAGCTCCCCCAGCCGCTCGTGGAGCTGCTTTGCGACGAGGCCGTGGAGAAAGCCTGCCACGACCTCAAGCAAACGGCGAGCGACTTGCTCGCTTTGGGCGTCGAGCTGCGCGGCGGGGCGTTTGACACGCTGCTCGCCGCATATTTGGCGAGCGCCGGCGAGGGCGGTTTGTCCCTCCCCCGCCTGGCGCAGAAGTATTTGGGAGTAACCCTTTCCGAGTCGCCCTCGGCCGAGGGGGCGTGCGCCGCGGCGCGCGTTGTCCAGCGCCTGCAAGAGCCGCTGCTTTCTGAGCTAAAAAACCTCAACATGGCCGACCTTTACTGGGACATCGAGCTCCCCCTCGCCGACGTCCTTCTGCGCATGGAGCGCCATGGGGTATGCATTGACTGCGACGAGCTGCGCGCCCTGGGCGAGCGCTTTGAGGCCGAGGCCCAGCGGTTGGAGAAAAAAATCTACGAGCTTGCCGGCCAGGAGTTTACGATCAACAGCCCCAAGCAGTTGCAGGAAATTTTGTTCCAAAAGCTCGGCCTGCCCCCCGGCCGGCGCACGAAAACCGGCTATTCCACCGACGCCGAGGAGCTCGAGCGCCTCGCCGAACAGCACGAGATCGCGCGGCACATCATTGACTACCGCACGTTTACCAAGCTCAAGTCCACCTATGTCGACGCCTTGCTCGAGCTCGTTAACCCGCGCACCGGCCGTGTGCACACGAGGTTTAACCAGGCGGCCACGGCCACCGGCCGGCTCTCCTCCAGCGACCCCAACCTGCAGAACATTCCCATTCGCACGGAGTGGGGGCTTGCCGTGCGCCGGTGCTTTGTCGCTCCCCCCGGTGGCTACGTTTTGCTTACCTGCGACTATAGCCAGATCGAGCTGCGCATCCTGGCTCACTTCTCGCGCGATGAAAACCTCGTCTCGGCGTTTGCCGAGGGGCTGGACATCCACACGCAAACGGCGGCGCAGGTTTTCCGCGTTAACCCCGACGAGGTTACGCCCGCCATGCGCAGCCGGGCCAAGGCCGTCAATTTCGGCATTATCTACGGCATGGGGCCAACCGCCCTGGCCAAGGACATCGGAATTACCACCGCCGAGGCGCGCGAGTTTATGGACCGCTACTTTAACACCTACAGCGGCGTGCGCGAGTATATCGACAAGACGATCGCCAGCGCCCGGCGCGAGGGCTACGTAACGACCATCCTCGGCCGGCGGCGGTATATCCCCGAGCTCAAGAGCCGGCGCATGGAAACGGTGCGCCTGGGCGAGCGGCTTGCCGTAAACACTCCCATTCAGGGCTCCGCCGCGGACTTGATCAAAAAAGCAATGCTCGATGTCGACCGCGAGCTGCGCGAAAATTGGCCCGACGTGCACATGATCCTTCAGGTGCACGACGAGCTTTTGTTTGAGGTGCCCGAGAAAAAGGTGCGCAAGGTGGCCCGGCGCATTCGCGAGCTAATGGCCGGCGCGCTCCAGCTCAGCGTGCCCATCGTCGTCGACGCCAAGGCCGGGCCTAACTGGAGCGACATGGAGCCCGTCGCTTAGCTCCTCAGCGATATGTCCCATACTGGTGCACAAGCTCGATTACCCGCTTATACTGCTCGAAGCTTACGTTGTCGGGCACTGAGTGGTCGGAGTGGAAGATATACCCCCCGCCTTTCATCGCCACAGGAATCTTCGTGCGGATCTCCTCCTCAATGACTTTCGGGTCGGGGTGGGCCATCGCGCGAACGTCAATCCCGCCCATAAACGCCCACACGTCGCCATAGTCGCGCTTAAGCTGCAACAGGTCCATCCCCGCCTTAACCTCAAGCGGCTGCAGGCAGTCAAACCCCGCCTCGATAAGCGCGGGCACGTGCTGGTTTACGTTGCCGCAGGAGTGCAGAATGACTTTTAGCCCAAGCGCGTGCGCGGCGTCGCAAAACCGCTTGTGGTGGGGAAAGAGCAGCTCGCGATACATCGCCGGCGAGAAAAACGGCCGGTGCTTATAACCCAAGTCGTCGCACACGTAGCACCCATCGAACTCAAACCCCCGCCCGGTCATCTCCTCCAGCGCCGCAATGCAAATGTCAATGCTCGTCCCGAGCACGTCGTAGACCCACTCCGGGTCCTCGACCATGGCCATGAGCAGGTTCTCCGGCCCGACGACCATGGCCATCCGGTCATAGCCGAACGCCGTGCTAAATGTAACGAACTTTCCGCTCTCGCGCAGCTCGCGGTTGCGGGCCAGGGCGTTGTCCCAGTCCACGCGGTCGTCCGACCAGGCAAAGCGCTCGCGGTGCTCCTCCCACGCCCTGCGCGTGGACAGGGTAAACCCCAAAAGTTCCGGGGTAGACGTGCGGTTCTTCCAGTCCTTGCGAATCGCTCCGTCGGCGTTTTTGACGATGCGATATTCTTCCGTTTCCTCAATGACTTCCGCGGGGAAGCGCGCGGTGTTGTTAAACCCTTGGCCGGCGAACTCAAAGCCAAAGTACTCCGCGGGCGACACATCCTCGGGCAGCCCCTCTTTGCGCCAGCGGGCAATGGTTGTCGCCCACGGGCTGTCGTGGATCGCCACGCGGTCCGCTTCCTTGTGCTCCAGGGCAAGCAGCACCCTCTCGCGCGAGGTCATAGCCATCGCCCTTCCCGCTCGGTCCTTCAGCGCAGGCTACCGTAGCACCGCCCTGCGGCGCAGTCAATTGCCCCCGCCCTTGCCGTAGACCCAAGGGCAGTGGCCGGCTTGTGCGAAGCAGCGGCGGTCGCACTTGCTTGGGAAAACGTGGACATCGTCCGGCGCGACAGTAGCCCACGCCGTCCCGCCCACGTGCAGCCCTGCGCGCTGCATTTCCCCCGGCCCGCACAGGGCAACGAGCGTCAGCTCGGCGCAGCGCAGCTCCACGCGCACCCCGCCCGCCTCAACCTGTGCGCCGACGATCGTGCCGCGCAGGGCGTTGCCCTCGCCCTGCGGCTCGCGCGCTTGCAGGCGCAGCTTTTCCGGCCGAATGCAACACTGAACCTCGCCGCGCAGCGTTGTGCGCGCGACAACCCGCAGCGCCCCCGCGCGCAGCTCCGCCAGCCCTCCGCCAACTGGCTCGGCGCGCGCTGCAAAGAGGTTCTCCGCCCCGACAAACCGCGCGACAAACTCGCACGCCGGCCGGAAAAACACCTCTTCCGGCGGGCCCACCTGCAGCACTTGCCCACAGAAGAGCACGGCGATGCGGTCGGCCACGGCCAGGGCCTCGCCGCGGTCGTGCGTTACGTGGACTGTGGTCGTGCCGCTTGCTCGATGAATGTTGCGCAGCTCTCCGCGCAGCTCCAGCCGCGTGTTGTGGTCCAGCGTGGCAAGGGGCTCGTCGAGCAGCAAGATCCTCGGCCTAATGGCAAGCGCTCGGGCAATGGCCACCCGCTGCCGCTCGCCCCCGCTCAGCCCGCGCACCCCGCGCTCGAGCAGCCGCTCGATGCCCAGCAGGGCGACCAGCCGGCGGACATGCTCGGCCAAAGCTCGGCGCTCGCTCCGCCGATAGCGCAAGCCAAACTCGATGTTTTGCCGCACGGAAAGGTGCGGAAAAAGCGTGTCGCCCTGGCTCACCAGCCCCACATTCCGCCGCTCGGGCGGGGCCGCGGTTACCTCCGCGCCCTCGAGAAATATCTGCCCTGCGTCGGGCTTAAGTATCCCCGCGACCAGCCAGAGCAAAACGGTCTTCCCCGCGCCGCTCGGCCCGAGCAGGACGAGGTACTCCCCCGCCTGCGCGCAAAGGTTGGGAATGTCGAGCTCAAACTCGCCCAGCCGCTTGCGCACCCCGCGCAGCTCGATCATCGCCCGCCCTCCGCAACGAACCGCCTAAACCCTACGGAGCGAATGACCTGCAGCCCAATAAACACCCACAGGCAGGAGAGGACGAGGAGCACGGCAATGGGCCGCGCCTGCTCGATCCCCGCCTGCAGCCCGCGGTCGAACACGAGCACAGGCGCCGTGAGCGGGTGGTAGGCGATCATGCGCACCGCGCCCAGCTCGCTGATCGCCCGCGACCAGGTAAGGATGCAGCCCACGAAAATCCCCCGCGCGGCAAGCGGAAGCGAAACGCGAAAAAACGCACCCACGCTGCTTGCCCCCAACGTCCGCGCGGTATATTCCAGCCGCGGCTCAACAGATTCAAAAGCGGTTAGCGCGGCTTTTATCAAAAATGGCGCGCTGACAAACGCTTGCGCGACGACGATTCCCGTCAGCGTCCCGGGCAGGCGCACGATGTTCCCCAAAACGCCCTTCTCGCCGAGCAGCCAGAGAAAAGCCACGCCCACGGCGGAGTGCGGGATGAGGATGGGCACATCAATGGCGCTTTCCAGCGCCCCCTTGCCGCGAAACTGCGTGCGCGCCAGGCCATAGGCCAAGGGAACGCCGAACACAAACACCGCGACCGTGGCCAGCGAGGCCGAAAGAAGGCTCGTGCGCAGCGCCCCGCGCACATCTTCCTCGGCGTACGTCCGCAACAGCTCCTGCACGGAGCTGCTCCCCACAAAGCAAAGCAGGGGAAACAAAAGAAGCACAAACGCCAACAGCCCAGCCCCCAGGCAGGCTACGCTAAACCACTCCGCACCCCTTTTCCGCGCGCCATAGGCTACGAGGAAAACAGCGGCGCCTGCGAAAAATGCGGCAAGGCCATAGGGCTGGGCGACCGTGTTTGCCGCTACGAAGATCCACAGCAGCGCCTGCGCCACGGGCAAGCGAAACGTTCCCGCATAAAGCACGGCGTAGATGAAAAACATCGGCCGCCACTGCTCGTTAAACACGAAGAACAGATAGAACAACGCCCCATATCCGCCGGCGTACAGCGCCAGCAGCCACGGCTTAAACGCCCGCGCATACCACAGCCCAAGCAAAAGGGCATAGGCGTTTGTTCCAAACAGCGCTGCGTTTTGCGAATGCTCCAGGCGCAGGGGAAGCCCGCGCAGCTCGCCGACAAGCAAAATCCCGTGCCCCAGGCAAAGCAGCCCGAGCAAGGCCGCGGCGTCGCTCCAGCGCCGGCTCACCGCTCGCCCTCCTCAAGCAACGGCTGCAGCTTTTCGGGCAATGCCGCGCGTTGCGCGCAGCGCGCGGGAACGATCGGCGAAAAGCCATGGTCCGAAAGCGCCCGCCGCCCTTCCTCGCTAAGCAGCAGCGCGACGAATTCTGCCGCATCCGCGGGGTTTTTCGCCTCCTTGGGAATAGTCAGCGTGAACACAATGGGGCTTCCCCGAAGCTCGTTCAGCTCGCCCCCCTGCTGGCGCACTAAAACCTTTGCCTGGGCGTAAAACTCCGCCTGCGCGGGCTCGCCCAAGTTTATCTCCGGCGGCAGGTTGACGTAGGGCAGGTTGTGCTCGTGCGCCGTGCTGCGGTAGATGATCGCATAGTCGGCCTCGGTGCCGATAAGCGGGATAACCTCCTCCACATCGGGTCGGATAAGCTCCTTGCCCACGCGGCGGATGAGCGTTTGGTAAATGCTCCTCCCGCCCAGCTTGTCGGCATAGAGCTTGTCCGCAAGCTGCCAGGCCATTAGCGTGCGGTAGCCGATGGGGGCGAGGTGCTCGTCTGCGCGGCAGATACGCACGTCCTCGCGCAGCAAAACGTCCGTCCAATTCTCCTCGTTAATCTCCGCGGCATAGCGGCTGTTCTCGCTATAGGCCAGGACAAGCTCGTTCGTGCAAAACTCAATCGCCCAAGCGGCATACTGCGGAATAAGCATCGCCTCCATCAGCCGCTTATCGGCGAGGACAACGATGTCGCCCGTGCGCTGGTAGTCGGTAAGCTTGCGCGCCGCTTCCAAGCTGCCCGAGGCCTCGATGTTTATCTTCAGCCCCGGCTCCCTGCGCTCCAGCTCCCGCGCCAGCTCGTCAAACGTTTGGTGCAAACCTGCGGCAAGGAATATCGTTACCGTGCGCTCCGCGCGCCCCTGCGCTCTCCTCTCTGGCGCCTCCGTGCGCTCCGTGCGGCAGCCTGCGCAGAGCACCGCGCACAGCGCAAGCAGCGCCAACGCCGCGCTTGCCTTGCCCACGGCGCCGCTCGTTTTGCTCACCTCTTCTCCTCCCTTGCGCATTTCAGGATACAATAAGCGCGTGAGCTGCAGAATCGCGTTTTTATGCGCAGCGCTGTCGCTTTTCGCGCTGGCCTGCGGCTGCTCGCGCTCTGGCCCGCGCCAGCTAACATTCGGCCAGTTTGCCGAGCGCGCGCCGGATTGGTCGCCCGACGGAACGAAAATCGTTTTCTCCTCAAAGCAGCGGTCAAACGGCGACTTGTTCTTGCTCGACCTGGCCACGGGGACGACGTCGCAGCTCACCGCGAGCGACGCCGCCGACGATTGCCCCGCCTGGGCTCCTGACGGCACGCGCGTCGCCTTTCACTCCGACCGCTGGGGCAACTCCGACATTTACGTGGTAGACATCGCCAGCGGCAAGGTCCGCCGGCTCACAGATTTCCTCGGGGTAGACGGCTTTCCCACGTGGAGCCCGGACGGCCAGCGCATTGCCTTTCAGTCCGGCTCGGAGGAGCGCACCTCGCTTTGGGTGATGAACAGCGACGGCAAAATGAAGCTCCCCCTTACCGCGGGCGAAGCGAACGACTCTACCCCCTCCTGGTCGCCCGACGGCAACTACATCGCCTTTGCCCGCGACGCCGGCGCAGGCGCCGATATTTGGCTGCTTGAGCTAAGCACGGAGCGGCTCATTCGCCTTACGCACGACCCGCTGCCCGAGTGGCGGCCCCGCTGGTCGCCCGATGGAAAGACCATTGCCTACATCCGCGCCTCGCCCGAGGGCTGGGCAAGCATTTGGACGATCTCCGCCGACGGGACAAATCCCCGCCCCGTTACCCGCGGCTACGGCTCCCTCCCCGCGGACCTCGCCCGCCAGCTTCTCGCCCTCCCCGGCCCACACGGCGATCTCGACCCCGCTTGGTCGCCCGATGGCTCGCGCCTCGTCTTTGAGTCCGACCGCGCGGGAAACCCCGACCTGTGGATCGTCCGCCTCTAGCTCAACGTAGCGCAGGAATCTCCGCCCCCGCGGGGAACGAACCCCCAGCGCTCGCCCCGGAGCGGCCCGCCGATGGTCAGCGATCTCCTCCGCCACCGAGCCGTCTCCTCCGCTCTGGCGTGGCTCGACGCCCACGCCGCTGAGATTACCGCGGAACAAATTGCCCTGTGCCAAATCCCCGCCCCTGTCGGCGCCGAGGGGCGGCGCGCGCGTGAGGTCGCTGCGCGGCTGCGCCGCGCCGGCCTGCGCAATGTCGCTTTGGACGACGCGGGCAACGTCGTCGCCCTGCGCCGCGGTGTGCGGCGCGAGTCCGTCGTCGTCCTCTGCGCGCACTTGGACACCGTCTTTCCCGCGGAAACCAACGTCACCGTGCGCCGCGAGGGAACGCTGCTCCGCGCCCCGGGGATTAGCGACAACGCGGCCGGCCTCGCTGCGCTGTTGGCCATCGCCCGCGCGCTGCGCGCCGGCGCGGTGCGGACAAAAGCCGGGCTGGTCTTCTTAGCCACCGTGGGCGAGGAAGGCCGCGGCGACCTGCGCGGCGTGCGCCACTTTTTCGACCATCATCCCCTCGCCCGCTCCGTAGAGGCGTTCGTTGCCATCGACGGCGCTGTTCCCGGACGCATCGTAAACGTTGGCGTGCGCTGCCGCAGGTTTGAGCTCATCTTCCGCGGGCCCGGGGGCCATAGCTGGGCCGACTTCGGCCTGCCCAATCCCGTCCACGCCCTGGCCAAAGCCATCGCCTGCCTGGCGCAATATCCCGCACCCGAGGAGCCGAAGACGACGTTCAACGTCGGCGTCGTCCAGGGCGGCTGTTCGGTAAACGCTATCCCAGAGGCCGCGCGCGCCGAGGTAGACCTGCGCTCGCTGTCCGAGGACGAGCTGGGCCGGCTCGAAAAGCATCTCGCCGCATGCTTGCGCACCGCCGCGGAGGAGGAAACGGGGCGCGCCCCCGGCTATTCCCTGGCCACGGAGATGACCGTGCTCAGCGACCGCCCGGGGGGCGAAACACCCGCCGACGCGCCCCTCGTGCGCGCCGCGGCAGAGGCGTTTTCGCTCATGGGCATCGCGCCACACCTTGCGGCAAGCTCCACCGATGCCAACCTGCCCATGAGCCGCGGCCTGCCCGCGGTGGCCCTCCCCGCCGGCGGGCGCTCCGGTGGCGTGCACACGCTCGACGAGTGGCACGACATAACCGGCCGCGAGCAAACCCTTAAAGCGCTGGCGCTTGTCGCCCTGTGGGCGGCCGGCCTTGCCCCCGCGTAGCTGCGCTCCCCTTGGCCGCTGCTCCTACCCCTTGCTCAGGAAAAGCTCGAGCAGGGTATACGAGTGTGGCAAAAACGCATACGAAAAGCGCGGCCCGGCGACTGTGACTTCCTCCACCCTCGGCGAGACGTTTTCCGGCTCGGCCAGGGTGTTCATCGCCTGCGCGTCGTCGTGATACAAAATGTACGCGCGGGCACGCGGGGCAAGCTCCGTGTCCGAAAGCACTAGCTCCGTCTCCGCCTCCTCGCTGGGGTGCCTGTTTACCGCGGAGATGACGATCCGCCCGCCCTCGGGGTCGAGCGTCGCCGCGACGTCGAGGTAGGGCACATCCTTCTCCGCGCCGCTGCCCACCTCGCGGGCCACCGTGCCCTCGCAGTCCAGCCACACGTCCAGGCTTATCTCGCCCGCAACCCGCCGCGCCATCCACAGCGGCCAGTATACGGGCTCGACGACGACCCCTTCGGCGTTTACCGTAAGCAGCCCCACGACGTTTAGCGTTTGCGCCACGGTGGCCAGGGTAATCGTCCGGCACTGCCGGTGCATAACGTTGATAAACGCGGCCACGGCAAGGGCCTCGGTAAGCCGATAGTCGGGCTGATATGGCTCGCCCGTCTCGCGCATTCCGTGGGTGTGCGGGCGCCAGGCGTTCCACTCCGTAAACGCCAGGCCGATGTTGTGGCGCAGGCGCTTTTCTCGGCGCACAATGTTAATCACCCGCGCCACGTCGGCGACGACTTCCTCGGTAAAGTTCGGGCCGAAGACAATCGCCTCATAGCCAGCATCCTGCCCGTTAAGCCCCCAGTAGGTGTGCATCGAGATATAGTCCACAAACTCGCCCGCTTCGCGCAGGGGGTCGAAATACCAGTTAATGTCGCGCGTTGTCCCGCCCACGGCGATGATCTTTATCGCAGGGTCCACGCGCTTGGCCGTCTTGGCCCATTCCCGGGCCACCGCGGCATATTCTGCGGAGCTCATGTGCCCGATCTCGTGCCGGCCATACATCTCGTTGCCGATCTGCCAAAACTTCACCCGATAGGGCTCCTCGTGGCCGTTTGCCCGGCGCAGGTTGGCGTAATAGGTGTCCGCGCTGCCGTTGCAATACTCCAGCCAGGCCATTCCCTCGTCTATCGTGCTAACCGCCATAGCCCACACGATAAGCGGCTCCGCCCCTACCTCGCGGCAGAAAGCGACGAACTCGTCCGTGCCGAAGTCATACGTCGCGGGAAAGCCAAAGTGCAGGTCGAGCTTGCGCGGGCGGCTTTTGCCGATGCCGTCCTGCCAGTGATATGTCGTCCCCGTGCACCCCCCAGGCCAGCGGATGACCGTCGGCCGCGCCTCGATGATCTTCTCCAGCACATCCACGCGAATGCCGTCCGGGCGCGCCTTGGGGTGTTCCGGGTCGTGCAGCCCGCGCTCCGCAACGCCCCACCGCCGCGAGAGAAACTGGCCGTAAATCAACGGCGAGATGGGGCCGATCTGCCGCTCGGGGTCGACTTTGATCTTCGCGCGCATCTTGGCCTCCTGAACTAAGCTACGCGCCCCGAAACCCGCGGGCCGGGGCTCGGGGCGCGTTGGGGTCTTAGCTTGCGTGGGAGCGTCCGCCGTGCGTTGCGCCTAGCCGCGCTTGGGCTGTTTCTTCCTTTTACTCCACGGAGCAACGCCGCACTTCTTCGCCCAGGCGTTCCACAACGCTTCTAACTCGCGCACCTTCTCCGGATACTTCTGAGCGAGGTCGTTCTGCTCTGTGCGGTCGGCCTCCATGTCGAACAGCTCCCAGCCCTGAGGATACATGGAGACGAGCTTCCACCGGCCCTGGCGCACGGCGCGGTTGCCCTCGTGCTCCCAAAACAGCGCGTCGTGCCCCTCGCGCTGCTTGCCTTGGAAAATGGGGAGCAGGCTCTTCCCCTCAAGCGGGGTTATCTTGCGCCCGTTGTACTCCTCCGGATACTCTGCCCCAGCAACGTCCACGCACGTGGCCATCACGTCGATGATGTGCCCCACCTGGTGCGTTATCGTCCCCGGCTTAATGACCGCCGGCCAGCGCGCGATAAACGGCGTGGCAATGCCCCCCTCGTGCACCCAGTGCTTAAACCGCCGAAACGGCGTGTTGCTCGCGTTGGCCCAGGGCAGGCCATAGCTCTGGAACGTATCCACCGGCCCGGGCATTACCCGCGGGTCGTTCCCGCGCAGCTCCTCCGCGCATCCCCCGTTGTCTGAGAGAAACATAATCAGCGTGTCCCGCTCGATCCCCAGCTCGCGCAGCTTAGCCAAAATCCGCCCGATGCCCTGGTCCATGCGCGTAATCTGCGCCGCGTAAACGGCCATGCGCATGTCCAGCCATTGTTTGTTCTTGGCGTCCTGCCACGCTGGCGCGCGTGGGTCGCGCGGGCTGAGCTTCCAGTCCGGGTTGATGATCCCCAGCTCGATCTGCCGCCGATAGCGCCTTTGTCGCAGCTCGTCCCAGCCGATGGCATAGCGCCCCTTATGCTTGGCGATGTCCTCCGGCCAGGCGTGCAGCGGCCAATGCGGCGCGGTATACGCTAGGTAAAGGAAAAACGGCTTGTCGCTCCGGCCGTAGGCGTCGAGGAACTTAAGCGCGTTTTCCGTAAACGCATCGGTCATGTAGAAGTTTTCTTCCTGGGGCACAATGGGCTCGTTGTCGCGCGCCATTTTGCGGTTGGCGTCGAGCTTCCAATAGTTGCTCGCCCCGCTGATTAGGCCATAGTAGTGCTCGAACCCGCGGTCCAACGGCCAGTGCGGCCGCTCCTCGCCTACGTGCCACTTGCCCACCATCAGCGTGCGATAGCCCGCGGGGCGCAGCGCCTCGGCAATGGTTACGCAGCGCTCGTTAAGGTATCCCCGATACGCCGGCCCGAGCTGCGCCTCGAGGTTGCGCACCATGTGCCCGATGCCCGCCTGGTGCGCGTATAGCCCGGTGAGCAACGAGGCCCGCGTGGGGCAGCAGCGCGCCCCGTTGTAAAACTGGGTAAACCGCATCCCCTCGCGCGCCAGCCGGTCGATGTTCGGCGTGGGGATCTCCGAGCCGTAGCACCCGATGTCCGAAAACCCCATGTCGTCGCACATAATGAGGATGATGTTCGGCCGCTTGCTTTGTGCGGCAAAGCTCATCCCCGCCGCCGCTGGGGCGGCGAGCGCCGCTGCTCCGCCGGCCAACATCCTGATGAACTGCCTTCTGCTCACGCTTCTCATCGCTCGTCCTCCCGCCAAAACGCAGCGCCGCGCCCACACATACACCTCGGGCACAGCACCGCTGCTTTCCCTCAATTCTCTCCTGTCGGAAACGATTCCTCGGCGGAAAAACTCCCGCGCAATGCGCCTTGCTGCGGTTTCCTGTTCCCGTTGAGCGCGAGAGCCTCCCCCTCAGCCCGTGCTCCGCGCGCCAGCCTCGGCGCTTCTTTACCCTGCGCTGCGCGCCACGCCAAGCAGCGCAGCCAGCGCCTCCCGTATCTCGCGCACGCCAAACGGCTTGCGCAGAACGAAGTCCGCCCCCGGGGGTGTTTCCCCCGAGCGCGTGGTAACGATTATCCGCGGCGCAGGGTTTATCGCTCGCGCCGCTTCGATAATCACGTCGCTGCTGATCCCGCCCAGCGCGCGGTCGAGAACGACCACATCGAACCGCCGCCGGGCGAGGGCGGAAAGCGCTTGTTCGCCATCTTCCGCCTCGATCACGCCGTGCCCCTCCGAGGTCAAAAACGCCCTAAGCAGCCCGCGCACGCCGATCTCCTCGTCGGCGACAAGCACGCTCAGCCGCCGGCCCACAGGCGCCGCTTCTTCCTCCGCCTCGCCCGCGGGAGCCTCAGCCGCCTGCGCGGGCAAGGTTACCGTAAACGTCGCCCCTGCTCCGCGCTCGCTTTTGACACTAATCGCTCCCCCGTGCGCCTCGATAATGCTGCGCACAACGGGAAGCCCGAGCCCCGTGCCCACCTTCGTCCCCGGCGGCTCGCCCGTCTTCGTCGTGTAAAACGGCTCGAAGATGCGCTCCATGTCCTCGGGGGCAATCCCGCAGCCGTCGTCGCTGACGACAACTTCGACGGCCGCCTCCGCCTCCTCCCTCGCCGGCGCGCGGCGCACACTCACCGCCACCCGGCCGCCGACATCGCACGCCTCCAGCGCGTTGAGGAGAAGGTTTACGAGCACCTGCTGAATTTGCCGCGGGTCAATCACGCAGCGCGGCAGCTCCTCGGGAATGTCCACCTCAAGCGCGACCTTCGCCTTAACGAAGCTCGGCTCCATCAGGCTGCACGCCGTGCGCACGCACTCGCCGATGTCCGAAAGCTTCTTTTTCGGCTCCGACGGCCGGGCAAACTCCAGTAGGTTGCGCGTAATCTCGTTCGCCTGGGCGCAGGCCGAGGTAATCAGCCCCAAATATGCCCCGATGCGCTCCGGGTCCTGTGTCGCCTGGGCGAGCTGCGCGTGGCCGATGGCCACGGTCATTACGTTGCTCAGCTCGTGAGCGATCCCTGCGGCAAGCTGGCCGATCGCCGCCATGCGCTCCGAGGCGGCGATCGCCTGCGCCGAGCGGCGCTGGTCCTCGCGCTGCGCGCGCACGCGTTGGGCCATCTCGCGCAGGGCCTCGGCGAGCGCCGCAAGCTCCGCGTCCACCTGCGCGGGGACCTCGGCGGGTTGCTCCTCGCCCTCCTCGCCCGCCAGCCGCTGGGCCTGCTCCGAAAGCTCAGCGACGGGCCGCGCAAGCCAGCGCGCAAGCGCCGCCGCCCCCGCGGCGCCCACCGCCAATAAAACGACAAGCGCCAGGCCGTAGCGCAGAACGGCGGCGCGCAGCTCGCTTGGGGCGGGTATTGGGGGAGAGAGGAAAAGCGCGGTAGCCAAAAATGCAACGAAAGAGAGCACGAGCATGAGGCCTACATAGCAGGCGATTGCCTCCTGGAGCCGCCGGCGAAACGATCGGCGCCGCTCACCAGGCATGGCCGGCCTCCTTTTGCCTCCCGCGCCAAAGCGCACCTTGCCCCACGTTCTAGCTACCCACAAACCCCGCGCGCGAAACTGCGCGGGGTTCGCTCGCGCTCAGGCATAAACGCCGTCTGTGGCCAGCCCCTCGGGCAGGGGGCTGTCCTCGGCAAACTCCACCGCCTCGTCAATTATCTTCTCCACCTCGCGCTCGATCTCGCAAAGCTCCTCCTCAGAAACCCCGCCCTCGTTTACCAGTGCTCGGCGAAGAAGCGCCACCGGGTCGCGCTTTTTGTAATACTCCTCCTCCTCGCGCGAGCGATAGGCGCAGTCGTCACTCTTGCTGTGGCCGAAGAACCGGTATGTCTTGCACTCCAAAAGCGTCGGCCCCTCGCCCCGCCGGGCGCGAGCAACGGCCTCTGCCGTCGCCTCGCGCACAGCGAACACGTCCGACCCGTCTACGCTTACCCCGGGCATGGCGTAGGCCGCGGCGCGCGCCGCGATATCGGGCACCGCGCACGCCTCATGCACCGGCGTAGACATGGCATAGAGGTTGTTCTCGCACACGTAGACGATGGGCAGCTTCCACAGGCTGGCGATGTTTAGCGACTCGTGAAACGTCCCCTGCGCCGTCGCCCCGTCGCCGAAAAAGCAGACAACCACGCGGTCCGTCCCGAGCATTTTTGCGGCCAGCGCCGCCCCCGTGGCAATGGGGATCCCCCCGCCGGTAATCCCGTTTGCCCCGAGGAACCCGATCTCGTGGCAGGCCATGTGCTGGCTTCCTCCGCGCCCGCGGGCATAGCCCGTCGCCTTGCCATAGAGCTCGGCGAGTATGCGCTTTGGCTCGCCGCCCTTGGCGATGAAGTGCCCGTGGCCGCGGTGCGTGCTCGTTACCTGGTCGTCGGGGCGCAGCGCCGCGCATACCCCTACGGCCACGGCCTCCTGCCCCGCGGAAAGGTGCGTTGTTCCTCTAATGCGCCCCTGGCCAAACAGCTCGTTTATCCGCTCCTCTAGCCGGCGGATGGTGAGCATTGTGCGAAAGTAGCGCAGCCCCGTCTCAACCTCCATCGCTCTCCCCTCCCACATCAAGCGCCAGGGCGCAGGCCCAGCCCGCGGGGTCCACGCTGGCCACGAGCGCCCGCTGCCCAGGCTCGGCCAAGGCCAGCGCGGCAGCGACATCTAACCCCGTGGCCGCGGCAAACGTCTCCCCCTGCAACTCCTTCGCGCAAAACACCTCGCACGAGGGCAGCGCCGCGCGGCAAGCTTCGTCAACCTGAGGCTCGCCGTTCGCCGGCGAGATAACGATATCTGGCTCGCGCCCGTCCCACACGCTAAGCGCCTGCTTCACCGCGCGCTCAAGCGCCGCCGCGGGCGAGGTGTCGCTTGCCTGGCCTCTTCCGCAAATCGTTGCCGCGACTTGTGCCCCGCGCGCCCGCGCTGCCTCTTCCGCCTCAAGCAGCAAAACCCCGGCGCCCTCGCCGGGAACCAGCCCGGGGTGCGCCGCGCGCTCCGCGGGGCTCGGCGCAAGCGTCACCCGGCCCTCATTGGCCAAGCCGAGATAGACCAGCTCGCACAGGGCCTCCGTGCCACCGGCGAGGATGGCCTCGGCCCGCCCCTGGGCCAGGGCGTCGGCGGCGCGGATAATGGCCTCCGCGCCTGAGGTTAGCCCGCTGCAATAGGTCGCGTTATAGCCCATCAGCCCCCACTCAATGGCCACCAAGCTCCCCGGCGTGTTCACATATGTGTGGCTAAACAAAAGCGAGCTCGCCAGCCGCGGCCCCTTCTCCACAAGCCGTTGAAAGTATGTGTCCGATGTCTGCAGCGCGCCGAACATGCTCCCCACGCTTACCCCCACGCGTTTCTTGTCCGCCCGCTCTAAGTCAAAACCCCCATCGCGCAGCGCCAATGCGCACGCGGCAAGCAAATATCCTGAGATCGGGTCCAGGTAGGTCTTCGCGCTCTCCAGGTAGTCGTTTACGTTAAACTCGCCGATCTCCGCGGCGAGCACGGGATACCCCTCTGGCGTGCTAAGGCGCGAAACCCGCCCCACGGCGCAGCGCTTCTCGCGCAGCGCCGAAAAAAACTCCTCTCGCCCTATCCCAAGCGGCGAGACCGGCCCAATGCCCGTGATCGCTACTTTCTCGCTCACTTCCGACCTTCCACCCACCCGGGCTCAGCGAGAACAATAGATGCGTTTCCCCCGCCGATTCCCGCGGAGTTGGACAAGGCAACGTGAATCTCGTGCTCTTTGCTCCGCCAGGGAACGTGGTCCAGGTCGCACTCTGGGTCGGGCTCGTCGAGGTTCAGCGTGGGCGGGGCGAGATTTTTGTGCATGGCGAGGATCGTTGCGATAATCTCCATCGAGCCCGCCGCGCCCATGGTGTGCCCCGTCGCCGCCTTAATCGAGCTTACGGGAATCTCATACGCGTGCTCGCCGAGCAGGGCCTTGATTGCCTTAACCTCCGTTACGTCGTGATATTCCGTCGCCGTGCCATGGGCGTTAACGTAGTCGATGTCGCGCGGGTCAATGCCCGCGTCGCGGATCGCCTCCTCGATGCATACGGCAATGCCCTCGCCCTCCTTGTCCGGCGCGGTAAGGTGATAGGCGTTGTTGTTTAGCCCGTGGCCGAGGATCTCCGCGTGAACCGTTGCCCCTCGCCGCTGCGCTTCCTCGAGGCTCTCCAGGACCAAAATCGCCGCTCCCTCGCCGAAAATCGTCCCGCTGCGCCGCACGTCAAACGGGCGAATCTTCTCCGCGGTAATCGTGCGCAAAATGCTTAGGCCGGACTGCGAAAACAGCGAGAGCATGTCGTAACCCCCGGCGAGCACCCGTTCCGCGTAGCCCAGGCGAATGAGGTCCGCCCCAAGGCCCACCGCCGCCGTCCCCGAGGCACAGGAGATAGACACCGCCGCCGCTGGCCCGCGCAGGTCGAGCAGCTCCTTCAGCGCCTCGACAACCGCGTGAAAGGGAACGTCGGCAAAGCATTCCGCCCCCTCGGGGTCGGCGGCAAACTCCTCGAACGCCTCGCCACAGCCGAAGTTCGTGGAGAGCATGCACCCCGTGGGCACATCGCCCAGGTCCGGGGGCAGGCTGGCATCGCGCAGCGCCTCGTCCGTGGCCACTAGGGTAAACAAAAAGTCCAGCGGCCAGTCGCCCGGGGCCCACTCCGGCGGCGAAAGCTCCTGCTTAACCTCCCCCGCCTCCTCGTTGCGCAGCCCCGTCGGGTCAAAGCGCTCGATGCGCGCGATCCCGCTCTCCCCGGCAAACAGCCGCCGCGCGAACTCCTCCACGTTCGTCCCGATGCAGCTTACGATGCCCATTCCGGTAACGGCTACGCGCCGCTCGCCCATGGCAGGCTCAACCTCGGCGAAAATATCCCCGGGGTGGGGCAGCTCTTCCCCGCTCCCCGGCGCTTACATCTTCAGACCACCGTCAACGCAAATGGTTGCCCCGGTAATATATGAGGCTTCCTCGGAGGCCAGAAAGCGCACCACCGCGGCCACCTCCTCCGGCGCGCCAAACCGCCCCAGAGGAATGCGCTGGAGCATCTGCTCCCGCCGCTGAGGCTTCATGTCTGCGATAAGCTGCGTCTCGATTACCCCGGGCGCGACGGCGTTTACCGTTATCCCCTGGCTGGCTACCTCTCGAGCGACGGCCTTGGTAAACCCCAACAGCCCGGCCTTGGCCGCGGAGTAATTGGCGCGCATCATGTCCCCCATCAGTCCCGCGTCGGAGGAAATGTTAATTATCCGCCCCCACTTGCGCTTGGCCATGTCGCGCAGCACGGCCTTTGTGCACAAAAACGCCCCCTTAAGCGAAACGTCCACGCAGGCGTCCCAGTCCTCCTCCTTCATAAACGTTACGTACATGTCGCGAATGATCCCCGCGTTGTTAACGAGCACGTCTATCCGCCCGAACTTCTCCAGCGCTCCGCCGACAAGCTGCTTCACCTGCTCCGCCTGGGTTACGTCGGCGGCGATGGCGATCGCTTCGCGCCCCTTCTCCCGCACTTCGGCCACTGCGCTCTCCGTGTTCTCGTCCAGCGCGAGGTCGTTAATGACGATGTTAAACCCATCCTCGGCCAAGCCCACGGCGCACGCCCTGCCGATGCCCCGCGCCGAGCCGGTAATCACCGCCACGCGCCCTTGCTCCTCAGCCATGGCCCTCAGTTCCCTTCCAGCGTGCACATGGCAATAACCATTTTCCCGTGGCGCGAGATGGCCACGTGAAAGCGATACTGCTGCAGGTCCTTCCGCCTGGGGTGCACCTCGCACCACCCCGGGCGAATGTCCTCTACCTCAAAGCAGTGCCAGTTCGACCCCGGGCGCAGGCCCATCCCCAGCGCCTTAATCACGGCCTCTTTAGCGGCAATGCGCCGCGCGGCGTAGATGGGCAGCGAGGGGTCCTTGGGGAGCTTCGCCCGCTCCCGCGGCGTCAGCGCGCGCGAGAGGAACCGGTCGCCGTGCCGGGCGATCATCCCCGCGATGCGCGAGGTGTCCACAATGTCCACGCCAATGCCCAACACGCGCATTACAGCTCACCCGCGGCAAAGCGCTCTACGTCTTGCGCGGAAATCGGCCCGTTCACCTTCTCCGCCACTTGGGCGAGGTCTACGCCCAGCTCGCGTGCGCGGCGGCGCGCCGCCGGCGTGGCCCGCACGCGCCCCCGTGGCCCGGCCGGCCTGCGCCTAATCTCCCGCCGCTCGCGCGCCGCGGGCCCGAGGGCCTTCTCCCGCAACGCCTCCATGAGCTCGGCGTTGTGCGCCTCGTAGTCCGGCAGCTCCTCCCCCGGCTGGGCGATTACCCCGATAATGTAATGCACGGGCACGACGCTCTTCTCCGGGGCGACGATCTTCGCCAAAATCCCCTCCGCCTCGGCCTCGTACTCAAACGTTATCTTGTCCGTAATGATCTCCACCACCGGCTCGCCGAGGGCCACGGGGTCGCCCTCTTTTTTCAGCCACCGGCCAACGGTTATCTCCTCGATGTTTGCGTCGAGGCGGTCGATGGAAATGCAAAACGCCACGCCCACTCGCCTCCAGCACTTGCGCGGCCCCCGTGGGAGCCGCTTTACTTGCCTAGGCAAAACGTCTCGAAAATCCGGTCAATAAGCTCCGGCGTTACCGTTTCGCCGGTTATCTCGCCCATGTGCGAAAGCGCCTCGCGCACGTCGAGCGAGACAAGGTCGAGCGCCAAGCCGCTGTCCAAAGCGCTAAGCGCCCCGCGCAGCCTTTCGCGCGCGCGCTCAAGCGCCTCGATATGCCGCGCGTTGGTCAAAATCTCCGGCTCCCCGCCCGCGCCCTCCGGCGCGGAAACGGCGGCAACGAGCGCCGCCTCGATCTCCTCCACGCCGTCCGCGCGCACCGCGCACGAGCGCACCACCCGCGCCTCGGGAAGCAGCGCGGCAATTTGTTCGACACTTACCACCTGCTCCAAGTCGCTTTTGTTTAGCGCGGCGATCGTCGGCGCCCCGCGCTCGCGCACCGCCTGAGCCACCTGCTCGTCCTCTTCGTCTAGCGGCTCCGAGCCGTCGAACACCGCCAGGCACACGTCGCACGTCTCAAGCGCGGCCAGCGCGCGCTGGATTCCCGCGGCCTCGATCTCCTCCGGCCTCTCGCGCAGCCCCGCGGTATCGATTAGGCAAAACGGCCAGCCGCCGATGCTCGCAAACTCCTCCAGCGTGTCGCGCGTCGTCCCCGGCATGGGAGTAACGATCGCTCGGTCGCGGCCGAGGAGGGCGTTGAGGATGCTCGACTTGCCCACGTTCGGCCGCCCGACAATGGCCACCACCGTCCCCTCGCGCAGCGCGCGCCCCGCGCCCGCCCGCTTTAGCAGCCCCTCTACTGCCTCAAGCCCCTCGGCGACCTCCCGCCGCACGCGCGCGGGGTCAATGGGCGTAATGTCGTCTTCGGGAAAGTCCACCGCGGCTTCGATATCTACCACGAGCTGCAACAGCTTCTCGCGAATCTCCGCCAACCTGCGCGAAAGCCCGCCGCGCAACTGGCGCAACGCGGCGCGCGCCGCCTCCTCGCTTTTCGCTCGCACCAGGTCGCAGATCGCCTCCGCCTGGGCGAGGTCAATGCGCCCGTTTAAAAACGCTCTTTTAGAAAACTCGCCCGGCTCGGCCAGCCGCGCCCCCTGCCGCCGCAAAACGTCGAGCACGCGCTGGGCGACAATCCGCCCCGCGTGGCAGCTTATCTCGGCCATGTCCTCGCCGGTAAAGCTCCGCCCCGCGGGAAAAAACGTAGCGACAACCTCGTCTACCGCCTCGCCCGCCTCCGGGTCGAACACATAGCCGTGGTGGGCGAAGCGCGGCTGCATGTCGATCGCCGTCCCAGCCTCGTTGCGCAAAATGGCCCCCATAATGCGCCGCGTCTCCGGCCCGCTCAGGCGGATGACGGCCAGCCCGCCCTCGCCCACCGGCGTGGCCACCTGGGCGATCGTATCCCTCGGCCCCTCGCTCATGGCAGCCATGATCTTATCCTGCGCTGGGGAGCGCTGGCAAACGCCGCGCGTGCTTTGGGGCTGGCCCGGGGCGTGCTCAGTCAATTAGCACAAGGCCGTAGTAGTCCTGGTCGCACTCGCGCGAGGCGACCACTTCGATGGGAAACCCCGCGCGCCGGGCCGTGGCGAACACGTCGATCCCCGCGGCCTCCATCGCCGGCCGGCCATAGCGCGGATAGCGGCAGCCCTCCGCCGGGCACTCCTCGCACAAGTTGCACGGCCCACAGGCGAAGGAGAACGCCTTGTAGTAGCCGGCGAGGAAAATCTCGCGCTCAAGCTCCGCGCAAATCCGCCGCACGTCCCTGCCCGGCTTAAAGTGCAGCAGCAGCGCGGTGTGGTATTCGTCGAGCATCCGCCGGGTAGTTTCCGGCGTGGGGGAGTAGGGGGGACAGGTCAGCCGCTCGCCATAGGCCCCGCAGCCATATTGGCACTTCAAGCGCACCCAGTGCGCGGTAACCACGTCGCGGGGCGAAATATATTTCGCTTCGTGGGCCCCCGCCTCAAGCGCGCGCCGCAAAAACCGCTCTCGGTCCTCCTCGCTAAGCACCGCTTCCTCCACGCGCCCGAACGCGTTAGGCATACTTCGCCCCATACGGCCGGTGCGACTTCGGGGCAATGCAGAAAAACGGTTCGGCGAGGATCTCCTCCATGCTCGCCCCGAAATGCTTGCAAAATGCCTCCAAGTGCGGGCGGATCTCCTCCATCTGCTCCGCCGTGGCCTCGCAGATCTTCGCCGTCGCCGTCATTACGGCAAACTCGTCGAACTCCCCGCGGAGGAAAATGCGCCCCCCGTGTATTCCCGTGGCGCAGTAGTCGCCCACGAGCGGCTCGCCGTCGCGCCGCTCAAGCCCGAGCAAAATAAGGTCGCCGCCGGCCATGTATTCGCCGAAAAAGTCCCGCGCGCAGCCCCCCGCGACGAGCACCGGTTTCTTGCCCATATACTCCTTCATGTGAATGCCCACGCGATAGCCCACCCGGCCCTTAATCAGCAGCCGCCCCCCGCGCATTCCATAGCCTAAAACGTCGCCCGCGTGCCCGTGGACGACGACCTCGCCATCGTCCATCGTGTTGCCGATGCCGTCTTGGGCGTTGTTCCAAACGACAATCCGCGGGCCGCTCATAAACGCGGCAAGGTCGTTTCCCGGGACGCCGTAGATGTCCATTTTAATGGGCGCGGTAATCCCGTCGGCGATGTAGCGCTGGCCGTTGACGTTAACGAGCTCAAATTCCCGCTCGCCCTGGGCCACGGCGTCGCGCACGATCTGGTTTAGCTCGCGATAGTGCAGGCCGAAAGCGTCGATGCGCATCATCCACCGGCACTCCCGCCAGCGGGGGCAGGCTGCTCCGCGGGGCGCTCCGCCCACTCCGGCTCGCCGGCAACCTTCGCCGCGCCGTTTTTCAACTGCCCGATGGCCGGGCTCCCCGCGGGCTGCGTCCAAACAATGTCTGGCGCGTCGCAAATCTCCCTAATCGCCGCCTCCTCCGAGGCGACATAGAGCGTATCGCCCTTGCGCGCGCAAACCATCGGCCGCAGCTTAATGCGATCGTTAAACCCAATCAGCCGCCCCGTAGAGCCGATGATCACCGCAAACGGCCCGTTAACCTCGGCCGAGCCGTAAATGGCCCTAATCGCCCGATACAGCTCCCGCCGCTCCGCGGGCATGCGGTCGATCCTCCGCCAAAACGGCGGGGCGATCACATCGCAGGCGACCTCCACGGGCAGCTTGTGCCGCCGCACAAGCAGGTCCATGAGATAGGCCATTACCTCGGTGTCCGTAAACAGGGTGCAATAATAGCCGTGCTCCTCGAGATAGCGCTTGTTTATTCCATACGAGGAAATCTCGCCGTTGTGCACCACGGCCCAGTCGAGCAGGGTAAACGGGTGCGCTCCGCCCCACCACGCCTGGGTGTTCGTGGGAAACCGGTCGTGGGCGATCCACATATAGCCCTTATACTCGTAGATCTTGTAATAGAGCCCGACGTACTCGGCGTGGCCCACCGCCTTAAACGCGCCCATGTTCTTGCCGCTGGAGAATACATAGGCCCCGTCAACGTGCAGGTTAATGTCCATTACCGCTTTGATGACATACTCCGCCTCGGCGTCGCGCGCGCTTTCCTCGTCCTCCGAGCCGTCGAGGGGGATCTCCCGCGGCCGTAGGAAATAGCGGCGCAAAATAGGCTCCGTCGTGTGCTCCACCAGCTCGGGAATGCGGTCTACGGGGATGGGCTCGTCTTTTTCGATCTCAAACCGCTGGCTTAACATCTCCTCGGCCTGCTCGCGGCAGCGCTCACCGTCGTACATTAGGTGAAACGCATAGCACTCGCGATAGTCGGGGTAAATACCGTAGCCCGCAAATCCCCCGCCCAGGCCGTTGCCCCGCTCGCGCATGTTGCAAATGCTGCGCCAAATGATCTCTCCGCTAACCGCCGTCCCGTCTTCGTTGATAAACCCGGTTAGTCCGCAAGCCTGGGACTCTTTTTCTTGGCGCACGCCGAGATTTTTGCCAAAATCCTTCGGTTTCATCTGCGCAACTCTCTCGCCGCGGCTTTCCCGCCGCATTCGACTTCTCCGTCTTCGCGCCCTCAGCCCTGGCCTCCGCGCAGCGGCAAAGGCAAAGGGGAGAGGGCAATCAGGGATTGTAGAAATGGCGACTATGTAGTGTCAACCTGAATAGTTATTCACACCGTCTGGTCTCGTCCCTCTCCCGCCTTCCTCCGCAAGACCAGCGCAGCTCCGCAATATACAAACCACAGCCCAAGCCCAACGATCGCCGCTCCGCATAGGCAAAGCAGCGCGCGATATATCCCCGTATTCTCAAGCAGCCACCCTCTGCCGGAAACGATCGCCAGCCCGACTGCGGAATACCAACCATAGTCAGCGGCCTCGTGGCCCAGGTAAAACGCGCCATATTCCGCGCGCGTTTGCGGGGCCATATGCGCCAGCTGCCCCGCGCCCACTGTCGCCCACCAGCCGCTGAAATAAGGGTTTGCTGCAGAAAGGCCCGCACCCCAAAGCAGCAACAGCGGCCAACTTGCTGCCGCTGAGCCCTGCGCGTTTAGGCTAAGGGAAACCTCACCCGCGCTGGCCACCATGTCCCCGCCCATCCAGACAAGCACCGCCCCGCCGACAAGCCCAATCGCCCCGCGCACCGCCGGCCGCCTAAGCGTCGCCCGCAGCCCGGCCATCAACAGCGCGACGATCGCCAGCTCAAGCAGCGCGTGGCCCGTAATTAGCCCGAGCACCGCCCGAAACCCCTGTGCCGTCGTCTGCCCGATTACGGCGACGAGCACGGGCCCGGGCATCATTGCTCCGGAAAGGCCGGTGACAAACGCCAAGGCAAACAGCCGCCACAAGCCGGCCGGCTGCTTTCTCTCCCGCTCGCTCAACGATCTCCTCCCGTGCACTATGGTAACCCCCACAAACCACCGCGGCAAATGTAAAAGGACCCCGCCGCTGCTCCGCCGAAGCTTCGCCGGGCGTGGTCTTGGGCAAAACTGCTGCGCAAGGGCGTGGTGCGCTGTGGCAAGCTGGGAGGGCAAGCTAAACGTTTTGGTCATCGGCGGGGGAATGATTACCGAGGAGGTCATCTTTCCCACCGTTTTTCAGGAGCAAAAGCTGGGCAAGGTGGGCGAGGTGCGCCTGGCCACGCGCCGGGCGGCGCGCGTCGCTGAGCTGCGCGAAAAGTTTCCCCGCAATCAGTTCCTCGGCTATCCCGACCCGCAAACCGAGGGCCCGGAGGCCACCGACGAGCAAAGCTATCGTCGCGCCCTTCAAGACCTCGGCCCCCACGGGGTGGTCATCGTCGCCACGCCCGACCATTTGCACACGCAAATGATCCTCGACGCAATGGATGCCGGCTACGACGTTATCGTGGAAAAGCCGCTTTGCCTAAAGGTCGCCGAGGCGCACAAAATTCTCGCCGCCGCGCGCCAGCTCGGCCGCTACGTGCTCACCGACTACCACAAGCGTCACGACCGCGCCATTCGCGCCGCGCAATATCGCTACCGCAAGGGCGAGCTGGGGGAGATGCTCCACGGCCATGCGTGGATCGAAGAGCGGCGCGAGATGCCGCTTGAGGTGTTCGCCCGTTGGTGCGAGGAGAGCTCGCCGTTTGAGTATATCGGCGTGCACTATGTCGACGCGTATTACTTCATCACCGGGCTGGTGCCGCGGCGCGTGCTTGCCCTGGGGCAGAAAAAGTTCCTCCCCCAGCATGGCAAGGACGCCTACGACGCCATTCAAGCGGTAATCGAGTGGGAGGACGGCTCGGCGCTGTGGGTGCAAACGAGCTGGGTGAACTCCGAGCACAACAGCGCCCTGACAAACCAGGGCCTGCAGCTTTTGGGCACGGAGGGCGAATATTGGGCCGACCACAAAGATCGCCACCTGCACTTCGTTACCCAGGCCCGCGGCTTTGAGCACTACAACCCCAATTTCTTCAAGGAATACCTCGACTGGGACAACCCGGACGAGGTGCAATATGTCGGCTATGGCTACGACAGCATCGTTCAGGGATTAGACGACGTGCGCCGCATCCTCCAAGCCACCGAGGGCAAAAGCGCCGACGAGGCGCTTAACATCCGTAAGCAAATGCTCGCCCAGTTCGAAAAAACGCGCGCCCTGCCCAACCAGGCGCTCATCGGCACCGCGGTAAACGAGGCCGTTCGCCTAAGCCTCGCCCACGGAAGCGCTTGGGTGGTCTTCGATGAGCAAATGTATCCGCGGCTCGTCCAGTGAGCGCTATGCGAGCGCTTGTTGCTTGCCGCGCAAAGCAAGGGCGGGTCGGGCAAAGTTTTGTTGCTGAGACTTTCTCCCCTGTGGTATCGTTATACATGCAGCAGCAACTCAGTTTCGCCCTGGGGCAAGGGGTGAGCGTTCATGCGCTCGTGGAAGTTGGCCGGTTGGATCGCTCTGGTCGCCTTTGCTTGCGCTTTGTCCGCTGCGCTCGCTGGCGAATCGCACAGAATTATGCGCTTTGACGGCTATGTGGAGTACGTCTCCAAAGACGGCCGGCAGATCGGGCTCAAGACCGCCGTCGATGCAACCGACGTAACGCTGTATATCATCGACGAGCGCGTGGTGGGCGCGAAGAAGCTTAAAGAGGTCGCCTCTAAGCTGCGCAAAAATGCCTTCGTTACCGTGCGCTATTACACCAAGCGCAACGTTAACTATATCGTCGGCTTCGGCTGGCCCTATCGCGAGGCGAAGAAAAAGAAAGAGGGCGGCGGAGGCGGCGAAGAGGAAGAGGGAGAGTAGCTCCCCTCTGCCCCGCTAACATGGCCTTGTTCCCGCTGGCTTTTACTCGCTGGGGCTTGCGTTGGCCTCGGCGAGTTTTGTTTTTGCTTGCCCTCGCTGCCCTCGTTTTCAGCACGGGCCCTCGCCCGGCGCATGCCGCAGATAGCGGCATCCTCGCGCGCGCCGCGAGCGTTTTGTTGCTCTTGTGCGTGAGCTAAAGCGTCGGAGCGCGCCCATTTCCGCCCTGGGCATTCAGGCGCACGAGCCACACAAGGGCCGCCTTTGGTACTCGCCCGAGCAACTGTGGCGGTGCTACGACGAGCTCGCCGCGCTGGGCTATCCGATATACATCACGGAGTTCATCCCGCAGTCGTCGGGCAAGCCCATCGTCGGCCCCAGGCCCCAGGACGTGTGGGACGAAGCGACCCTGCGCCTGGCCGGCGGAACAAGCCGTACCTTCCGCATCCACCTCCGCCGCGGCGGGCAAAACCGCTGGGCGTTTTCGGTACGTTAGGCGGAGGGCTGCCCTTGTTGCTCTCGCCCTAGCTCGCGCGCAACGTAGCCGAGCACGACAACGCCGATGGCCACGGCAAACCACAGCGTGCACGCGCGCACGATTAACGTCGCCGCGGCAGCCCCCGCCCGCCCTGCGCCAAACTGCTGCAGCAGCCCGGCCATCGAGCCCTCGGTCGTTACCAACCCGCCGGGAAGAAGCGTTAGCGCGCCCACCAGCGTGGCCAAGGCATAGGTAAACACCGCCTGGAGAAACTCCACCCCTTCCCCCAGCCCACGGAGGACGACATAAAGCTCCGCGCACTCGCAAAACCACGCCGCAACCGAAAGCGCCGTGGCCAGGGCCAAGCGCTTGGGGCGGAGGAGGCAAATCGCGCTTTCCGAGGCGTCGATCGCCGCTTGCTCAAGGCCCTCCAGCCGCGGCCAGCGGCCCACTTGGCGGGCGACGATCTCCGCCGCGCGGCGGCTGCTTGCCCCCGCAATAAGCCCCGCGCACAGCCCGCCGGCGACGGCCAACGCGCGCCAGCCAAAGCCAAAAGCCACTGCCCCGCCCGCGCATAGGACGACGATCGCGATAAGGTCCGTCAACCGCTCGGCGAACACGATCGGCGCCGAATGCGCGAGGGGCACCGCGCGCAGCTCGCGCAGCAAAAAAGACTTAAGCAGCTCGCCCACCTTGCCCGGGGTGATGGACAGGGTCAGCCCGCTGAGGAACACGCGCAGGCTCTGGCCCCGGGGCACGGAAATGTTTAGTGCGCCGAGGTAGTACTGCCACTTGGCGAACCTCAGCGCATAGTTGCCGCAGGACAGCCCCAGGGCCAAGGGAAGCAGCAAGATGTTAAACGCGGAAATGGCCTGGGCAATGGCCGGCGCCTTGCCGTAGACGGCAAGCCCCACAAACACTAGCGCGCCCAGGCCCAATCCCCACAGGACGCGTCGCCGCACATCGCCGAGGATCGCCGATCACTCCACAAGTTGCGCGTGGTAGAGCACCGCGATGACCACCAGCGCCCAGAGGAGCACGGAGAGAAGCAGCGGCCGGTCGGTGAGCAGCACGTGCTCCGGCGCTCCTCCCTCGTTTGCCTGATAGGTGAGATACATGTAGCGGAAAATGCCGAAGAGCACGAACGGAATAGTCAGCTCCAGCCCGCGCCCGCCCACGCGGGCGACCGTCCCCGGGTCTAGGGTATACAGCGCGTAGCTGATGATCGTCGCCGCGGTCACCGCCGTGCTCATATGGTCGAGCAGTTGCGGGGAGTATTCGGCAAGCGTCTCGCGGTGTTCCATGGCCGCGCGTTCTAGGGTAACCAGCTCGCTGCGCCGCTTGTTTATCGTCAAAAACAGCGCCAGAAACGTGGTGCACACGACAAGCCAGGGCGAGATCTCTACGGCCACAGCCACTGCCCCGGCAACGGCGCGGATGACGAACATTGTGGCCACGGCGAGAATGTCTAAGATAACGACGTTCTTCATCCAATAGGTGTAGCTTAGGGTAAGGATGTGATAAATCAGCAAGACGAGGACGAACGGCACACCGACGTGCGCCGCCAAGCCGTAGGCGACGAGGGTTAGCACAAGCGAGGCCCACAGCGCCACACGCGGGGAAAGATCCCCCGCAGCGAGCGGGCGCTGCCGCTTGCGCGGGTGCATGCGGTCGCGCTCTAGGTCGATTAGGTCATTGAGCAGATACGCCGCGCTGGCCAGGGCGCAAAAGGCAAAAAACGCCTCAACGGCAAGCAGGACGAGAGGCACCTCGCCTAGCTTCTTGGCGAAAATTACCCCGACAAATACGAGCAGATTCTTAATCCACTGCCGCGGGCGCAACGCCCGTAGCAAGTGCAGCCACATTACCTTCGGCCTCCCCGCTCCGCACAAGCGGCGCCCTCGCCCGGCCTTGCCCTCCGCACCGCTTCTTGCGCTTGGCCCGCGACGTTTGCCGCCCTGGTTTGTCCTACAGCTAGCGGCAAGCGAGGGTTCATCAAGCCCGCAGGCGCCAGCCGACGGCGGGTCATCGCCGCCGTTTGGGCGGGATTTGACAAACGATGATCACCGTCGCATAATCATTTTCGACATCGCCGCTGGGGCGACTTTTGTAGGTTCGTCCTAATCCGCGGCAGTGACCTCTGCGGTTGCTGCCATTTTCTGTGCAGGAGGTAATTATGGCTCGTTACGCGGTATTCATAGATGGTGGGTATGTGCGCAAGGTCCTTCAGGCATTCGGAGAGCCTCGCATCTCCTATCAGAAGCTTTCCGACTACTTCGCCAACGGCGACGAGCGCCTGCGCACCTATTACTATGACTGCCCGCCATTTCGCTCGCGCGTCCCCACCGCTGAGGAGATCGAGCGCGCCAACCGCTTCCACGGGTTCATCACTGCGCTCGAGGACAACGTCTCTCGCTGCCAGGTCCGTCTCGGGCGGCTCGCTCGGCGCATTCTTCCCGACGGCACCGAGCGCTTTGAGCAGAAGATGGTCGACGTCTTGCTTACCGTGGACCTCGTCCGCCTAAGCTGCGAGAGGCAAATTCAGCGCGCGGTGATCATTGCCGGCGACAGCGACTTCGTCCCAGCCATTCAGGTGGCACGCGACGCGGGGACCATCGTCCAGCTCTACCACGGGATGACCCCGCTGCCGCACGAGGAGCTCCTTCACGCCTGCGACGACCGCATCGTCATTGACGAAAAGCTTATCGAGGCGGTGAAGGTCTCGCCGGCGGAGAATCACCATCGCTAGGCTGCTCGTCGGGCCGCAGCGGTAGGGTAACGACAAACCGCGCCCCGCCACCGGGGGCGTCTTCGTAGCGAATCTCGCCGTTGTGCAGCTCCGTTACCGCGGCGCAGATCGCCAGCCCCAACCCCGCGCCCCCGCGCTCGCGTGAGCGCGCCTTGTCTACGCGGTAAAAGCGCTCGAACAGGTGCTTTTGGTGCTCCGGGGGAACGCCCGGGCCGTTGTCCGTGACGGCGATGGTAAACGCTCCGTTTGCCGTGGCGAACTCCACAGTGACCTGCGCCTCAGGCCCGGCGTGCACGAGGGCGTTTTCCACGAGGTTAACAACCAGGCACTGCATCAGCTCGAGGTCCGCGCACAGCGTTCCAGAAAGCTCCTCGCCCATTACGGTAACCACGCGCTCCGCCCCGGGCAGCGCCTCGTAGGTGTCGCGCAGAGTCGCGGCGAGCGTTGCCGCGGGGATCTCCTCGAAGTTCGTGGCCAAGTCCGCGGAGTCCGCCCGCGCCAGCAGTAGCAACCGCTCGACCATGCGCGTCATGGAGTCTACCGTGCTCAGGCACTGCCGCAGCTCGTTCTCTACCACTGGGGGAACCCCCTGGCGCAAAAGCACCTCGAGCCCGCTGCGCAAGCTGGCCAGCGGCGTCCGTAGCTCGTGCGAGGCGTCCGCGGTAAACCGCACCTGCCGCTCGAACTGGTCCTGTATGCGGTCGAGCATTTGGTTGATCGTCCGCGCCAGTTGCCCCAGCTCATCGCGCGAGGTCGTCTCGATGCGCTCAGACAGGTTGCGCTCGTTAATCGCCGCCGCCGTGCGCGCGATCGCCCCCACGGGGGCCAAGGCACGGTTGACGAGCACCACCCCGCCGACGATCACCAGCGCCTCGACAAGCGGCAACACAACAAGCAGCACGCGGCGCAGGGCGGCGATCGTTGCCTCCGTTTCCGCGCGCAAAACGGCGGCGCGTGCGATAATGTCCTGCGCCCGTTTGCGGTCGTCGTCTGCGCTAATTTGCAGGCGGGCCTCGGCGATGCGCACGGGCCCCAGGCCGGCGATTTCGCCGTTGGCGAAGGCGACCTCCGGAAAGGGCGGCGGGTTTTCGCCGATCTCCGGGATCGAAGCGTTAGCCTCGCGCAGGAGCGAGCCCTGCTCTAACATCCGCCCCCCGGACGAGCGCACTTCCCAAAACAGCTTCTTGGGGCCGCCCAAGGTGTCTTCCTCGGCGTGCCACTCGAACTCCACCCCGCGGCGCTCCCACTCCAGCGTCCCCTCGAGCCACGCCAGGTGGTTGCGCAACAGCTCGTCCAGCTGCCGCTGCAGAGCAAGCTTTACCCCAAAATAAAGCGCCAGCCCGAGCGCCGTAAGCACAATGGTAAGCACGGTAATGTAATAGGCAAGCAGCCTCGCCCGGATGCTCGTCATGACTTGCCCGGATCCTCGATCACATAGCCTACGCCGCGCACGGTGCGAATGAGGCGCGACCCGCCGCCTGCCTCGAGCTTGCGCCGGATGTAGTTGATATACACTTCCACGACGTTGCTAAACGTCTCCCGCTCCTCGCCCCACACGCTGTGGAAAATGCGCGCCTTGCTTACCGGCTGGCCGGCGTGGCGCATGAGCAGCTCGAGCACAGCATATTCCGTGGGGGAAAGGGCGAGCTTGCGCTTCCCCCGCTTGGCCGTGCGCGAGATTGTGTCCAGCACCAGGTCGCCCACGCGGAGCACGGGCTCGGGCACCTGCGTCGCCCGGCGGACCAGCGCGCGCAGCCGCGCCACCAGCTCCTCAAAGGCAAACGGCTTGGTCAAGTAGTCGTCCGCGCCCTCGTTTAGCCCCTCTACCTTGTCGCTGATCGCGTCGCGCGCGGTGAGGATTAAGATCGGCGTGCTCACGCTATTTTTGCGCAGCTCGCGCAGAACATTCAGCCCATCCATCCCGGGGAGCATCAGGTCTAACACGATCGCGTCGTAGCCGCCGACAAGCGCTCGGCGCAGGCCGTCGTCGCCGTTTGTCGCCCACTGCGCGGTAAAACCCTCTTGGCGCAAGCCCTTAACGAGGAACTTGCCCAGCTGCTTGTCGTCCTCGATAATCAGCACTCTCACGGTGAAATCTCGCCCCGCGGGGAATGAAGCAGCCCGGCGGCGCGGGCCAGCCGGGCTGCCCTCATGCCAGAAAACTTTTTCTCGCTAGCCTGCCCTAGTCCTCGTCCTCCTCGCCTTCCTCGTCTTCGTCTTCCTTCTCGATCTTAATCACCTTGCCTGCCGCGCTGACTTCAACCTCGACTTCGCCCTCAGCGGTCTTGAACTCGATCTCATAGACGAGCACGCCAT